>NZ_JBDUUH010000006.1:0-348949 GCF_039939195.1 Foliimonas ilicis
TACCTATCACCCGCACTTGGCCTACCCTCTGCAACCCCGGCCAGCGCCGGGCAGGCCAAGCGCTGATCGTCTACAGGGGGTGAATATTGGACGCCGATATGGGGTCAGAATTCCGCGCCGGTTGACAAGAGTGGTCCAAATCGTCCGCCCACAGGGGCTGGGCGGAGCGGCGCGCGGCAGCAGCCCAAATCAGCCCGCAAAATAGCATTTGGACTCGCTGGCGGCTTCACATGACCCCCAGATGACAGTCAGCTTTTGGCACTGTGCCATGTTCTGGATTCAGCATGGCGCCTCACACGTGGAATGGCGCGCCCTGAATGGATGATCCGATCTGGGCGCGGGACTGACTGTCGACGAAATCACAGGAGTCCGCTTAAAAATCCGCATTGCGTTGGCGGAAACTCGCGGTAAAAAGTGAGTGTGGTACTATCCTTAACTGTCAACGGAATAGCGAGGACCGTCTGCCAGCGTATATTTGCTCTCGCCTTGGGAGGGTACGTTGCCGCTTCAAAAAGCCAAACTTGAGCATCCAGATATTTCTGACGCTGAACTGATTCAGTTGCTTTTCAATCAGGTCACATCCGAGCGCGAGGGCGGTGATGAGAAACGTAAACAGGCAGAAGCGCTGATTGATTTGTTTGGGGGCACATCGGCAACGCGAGCCCACCTTATCGGAGTTCTGGAGACTAACTGTACTCGACAGGCCGATGCCTTGTCGCACACTTCCTCTCGATTGGGCTGAGCGTGACAGCGCTGCCCCCAGCTGCGAACCAAACCACAAGAAAGTCAGCGCTTCTAGGCTCAGCGCTGCCTAAGTACCTCTGATCGGATAGGCTACGCTCGCCGCTCCACTGAAAGCAGGTTGTCTTCGATCAACCGACGCTGGTCGCTTAGAGGGAATTTATGGGGTAGATTTCTGATAATAATCTGCTTCGTCCATCTAAAACGACGCGTTCGAGGTCCAGGATAGTGCTGCCGTTTTACCAAGCTGGATCAAACCGATAGACGAAAGTTGAAAAACAGCCCAATTTTTTCTCAAGTTGCTCTTGAAACCAAGAATCTGAAAAACCAAATCGACTGCTGCCAGCCGCTGATGAAGGGCTGGCTTTGCAGGAACGCACCGCTTATCGGCGCGTCCTTAACCATGTTGCTTCAAGGAGGATATGGCTATGGCAACATCTTACGATTATGCACCGCTGTTCCGGTCAAGCGTCGGCTTCGATCGGGTTTTCAATCTCCTCGAGAACGCCCAGCGCGCCCGTGCGATCAGTGACTGGCCGCCCTACGACATCGTTAAGACTGGTGACGACAGTTACCGGATCTCGATCGCAGTGGCAGGCTTCGCACAGGATGATCTTGATCTCACCTTTCAGTCCAATCTGCTAACTGTCACCGGCAAGAAACAAGAGACGTCCGCAGACGGCTATCTGCACCGGGGCATTGCTGGCCGGCCGTTCGAACATCGGTTCGAGCTCGCTGACCATGTGAGGGTCAACGGAGCCGATCTGCGAAACGGTCTTCTGTCGATCGATCTGGTTCGCGAGATACCGGAAGAACTGAAGCCACGGAAAATCTCCATCCAGAGTGCAGCCCCGTTAACATCTTTTGCCTCGACGCCGCAGATCGAAGGTCAGAAGAAGGCCGCTTAACGCAAACCCTGTCGCGGAGGCACCGGTTCGCGCACCGGTGCCCCCAATATCCAGATTGGGAAGGAGAGAAAGATGAAGCCCGATACGTTCAGAGAACCTGTTTCCATTCTTGTCGGCCTTGGCTTTCCGGCAGAGGTTCGCAACGTGATGGACGCCTACCATCATCTCACTGAGTGGCCAGCATCGTTGAGAGAAACCACGCATTCGGAAGCCCTCGGAGCCTGTCGCGCATCATTTCGCGGTGAGATCGAACCCGAGACCGCGCGCGATCTATATGTCGCCTTTGCAGAAAAACACGAACTGTTGTCGCGAGACCCAAAAGCACTGGTCTCTCCCGGTCCACAGCTAGACAGTGATCCACACGTAAGCTGAGGCGGAGCCATAGTCGACGCTATTCTAGAGAGAAGCAGCCAACACAGTACGATGGTGCTGGGAGCAGCCGCTCTGGCACCAGAGACTCTTCGGTTTGTGCGTTCTGTGACAAGCTTCGCTTTTCGCTTGCCTTCGGCAAGGAGGCCGAGCCGCTTGTCACCATCAGAATTTCTGTCTGCTTCTCAGCGCACGGTAGCAATGCACTCGATCCACAGCGAGGATGCCATGGAGGTGAGCTTATAGCCTGACGCTGATTCCCGCAGCATTCGGCTGGCGAGCCGCTGCGAAGCTACGAATTATGCAATGTCCTCGTTAAAGATTGAAGCCTCAACATAGGCCATCGGTGCTTCAAGCGTCCAAACAACGCCATTTGGACCGTACTGTAGATCGCCCGTACCACTTACGGCCTGTGGTGTGACGCGCTTCAAAACTACGGTGCCGAAACCGCTATTTGCGATCGATTGCACCATTGGCCCATCAGTCTCGTTCCAAGTTAACCTGATGCGCTTGCCGGAGGGGGTCTCATCCACCTCCCACGCCACTGAGATTTCGCCTTTGTTGGCGGAGAGCACACCATATTTGGCCGAGTTGGTGGCCAGTTCATGAAACGCGATCCCAAGATACTGCACAGCATTTGGGGTTAGCGTGAATGGCGGTCCTGACACTGCGATCCGGTCTTCATCACCGAATGGCTTGACCTGCGCCATGAGCAGTTCGAGTATCGTAGCACCCTTCCAGTCTGCCGAAACAAGAAGGTCGTGGGAGCGCGCCAGCGCCATTATCCGCTCCCGGACCTGACGTTCGAAGTCGTCAGGATTTTCCGAGCGCTTGTTGGTCTCACGGATCATCGACAGAATTACCGAATATTGGTTCTTCACGCGATGGTTGACCTCCCGCATCAACATCCTGATGCGGTGCTCGCTTTCTCGGGCAGCTGAAACATCTCGAGCGATCTTGGACGCCCCGACAATGCGTCCCGCAGCGTTGCGCACTGGAGAAATCGTAAGAGAAACCGGTATCCGGCTGCCATCCTTGCGCTGACGCACGGTCTCGAAGCTCTCAACCCGCTCCCCACGCCTGATACGCTCCATTATGCGGGGCTCTTCGTCTTGATGGTCTTCCGGAATGAGTAACGTTACCGATTCGCCGATCGCTTCATCAGCCGAATACCCGAACAAGCGTTCTGCTCCACGGTTCCAGCTGGTAATGACACCATCCAAATTCTTGCTGACAATCGCGTCGAACGACGATTCAACAATAGCCGACAGGTGCTGCCCAGCATCTTCTATACGTTTACGGTCGCTGAGGTCGACCAGCGTGTTCACGGCGCCAACGAGATTGCCGTTCGCATCCCGTATCGGCGTCGGGAAGGGCAGGAATGGAAAAAACGTCCCGTCCGGGCGCTGGGCTATTGCCTCAACGTTTCGTACTGGGCGATTTTCCCGTAGCGCGATTGCCATGGGGCACTCGGCGTGAGGGAGTCTCTGACCGTCCGCAGTGAACAGACGGAACGTGACGCACCATTCATCCTTGCCGATTTCCGGCTCGCGACCGGCGAACTCCGCCGCAGCACGATTGAAATAATTGATTCTACCGTGGCTGTCCGTCGTGTAAACGGCGACGGGAAGACTATCCAGGATTTGCTGGAATTGATCGTCCTTCTGAGTGAGGTCTTGTCGTGCGCGTGTCAGTTCAGTGACATCAACGGTGAAGCACCGGCTATTGACGAACTGACCTTGTTGAAACTGTCCGCTCGACGTGATTTCAACATGCTTGATAGAGCCGTCCTTTGCGCGTAGACGGGCGGGATATTTGTCAATCTTCTCGCCACGAGTCAGGCGCGCCAGTATGTCATTGATGGATTGGCGATCGACATAGAAGTCAGCGATGCGGCGCCCGAAATATTCCTCAGCAGAATATCCCATAAGGTCGAGTTCCGCTTTGTTGGCATGGAGGATAGTGCCGTCCGGCCCAATAATGTGAAGCGCGAGAGTACCGTTCTCGAAAAACTCTTCAAAGTCCAGGGCGCCGCCACCAACGCGGCCAAGCGGGGATTTTTGCAGGCTACCGAACTTTTCATCGTCAATATCAACGCGTGAAATCGACGGTTTCTTCATTGGATAGTTGCCCCGGAGTGCCGCTTAAGTTTACTGTAACTCATAGCCCGCGAGATAGTTCCCACAAGTCTCCAAGGCGCGCAGAGTAACTTTCCACACCGAGGAATCCAACATTATTCGGGGTCTGAGGCGCTGCTCACAGCTTCGACAATCACGCAGTTCCTACCTTTTTTCTTTGCAAGATAGAGCGCAGCGTCCGCTCGGCGCTGCAGTTCCTCTACCGACATCAGGTTGTTGCCTCGCCTCATTGTCGCTACCCCGATGCTGAGAGTGACGTAGGGTGCCACGCGAGATGTAGGATTCGAAAGCAATGCAGCTTCTACCCGGCCGCGGATACGCTCTGCGACGGCACAGGCCTCCCGGTCGTCACATCCAGGAAGAAAGACAAGGAACTCTTCGCCTCCGAAACGGGCGACATGGTCCAGATCGCTTCTCATACAGCTCTGCATGATCCCTGCAATTTTCACCAGGCACCGGTCACCCTCGGCATGCCCTAGATTGTCGTTAAGGTGCTTGAAATCATCCACATCGCACATCAGCATCGCCGCGCCGTTTCTCGGTACGCTGTCATTCTCCCAAAACCGGTGAAGTGTTTCGATCATGGCCCGCCGGTTCGCTACACCCGTCAGTGGATCGGTCCGTGCAAGTGATTCAAGCCTCGCGTTAGCCTCGGTAAGGTCAGTAAGCCGAATTCGATCTCGTAACTCAAGCAGGAACGTCTTCTGCGCAAGGATGGTCGCGGTGCGGCGAGCAACTAATGTGGCAGCCATTCCACTTGCGAAAAATAGTGTACCTGCCAAAGCACTTCCTGCCTCGATGTCCGGGTTTTGCAATTGAAAAAAAAGGTAGAGGCTAAGAGCAGTAGCCGCGACCGTGCCTGCCCACGGCAGCGGAACAGGAAAAATAACAATGGCGGTGACGGCCACGAAGAGCATGATCGTCAAGTGTCGCTCATAAAACTCGCCACCGGCACTGACGCCCACAAGAGCGACAGACAGCAAGATCAAAAACATACTTGTCGTGAGGACCACGCCTTGCAGCCAAAAGCTCCGCCGCTTGCGAAAAGCCACTGCGGCGACAAAGGCCGCTGGCGGAAGGATCGAGGCGGGGAGCAGCATCAGTGCTACGGTTTGGGCCGGAAGCAATATTGCGTACAGGACCAACGTCAGCACGTCGAGGATGATAACCCAGACCATCCAGGCGCGAATGATCTTCGCAGTCTGCCGCCAGGAGCGTTCGAGAAAGAGCCCGCCGAGTTCGCCATTCAGCCGAATATCACGCGTACGACCGCCCAGCAGGCGCTCGACATCGTCCACAGTATCGGGCCTCAAGCTTTGAGGAATTTCCCGCAAAGGCGCAGCGATTGCTGTGAACGATTCTGTGTTTTGTTCAGCCACCATATTTAAGAATCTAGGCAGCGAATGATCGCAATCAAGGAGAGCCGATTGTGTCGCTTCAAGACAGTATGGTTCTTCTAAGCGTGGGTCATCGCAACATTCAACTTCGGCTGTCCCGTGCCCTCTGTATGGTCATCCACGCGATTGACCATCAAGTGATTCTAAGGCTTTTTTGCCGTAGTATTACCTTCTGATTGGTGTGTGCAGCGGCGAGTTAGTGTTTGTGAGCCGCACCGTCCGAACGGGCCTTTGAGTGCTCTATGCCAAGCCTTCGGCCTGCGCACGCAGGCTCGCATTTTCGACTTCGAGGGTGTCCAGCCGTTCGCGGATCGAGCGTAGGGCGTCCCCACTTCTGCCTTTGTAGAACGCGAAACAATGTATTGGTGGCAATTCCAGTCGAAATTCTGCAACCGCAGCCGGACGATTCGCTCAACCCCGCTATGTGGGCGGTCGAGCACGGCTGTCGCCAAGGCAGGCTCAGCATCAAGGGCACCGCCTCTGCGTAAGCGTGTATTTAGAGGCGGGTCCGGCGTGGCAGGTCGACACCGGGTCTATAATCGAATAGCTGAAACCGGGCGGAGGGTTTTTCGAGCATCACATCAAGCCTCTTGGCGCGCTGGCCGCCGCAGCAGCAATCAACCTTTCCAGAAAACTTGGGTCTTATCTACCAAAGCGATGGAAGTCAGACGCCGCGTTCGAGCTGAGAGCCTTCGAGGCTGATGCGACTTAATGGGTAGCCGCCAAAGAATAGCGTTCGAACTATCGATGTGAGCACGCTGCCGTTAAGAAACTGGAGTTTTTGTACGTTTTTTTGTAGCGGGCTTTACCGTTATGGCAAGTTCGGCCGCCTCTTTCGCTTTGCGCGCCTCACGTAGCCGCATCGTCTTTTCGTCACGGGCCTGCGCCAACATGTCTATCTCTTCGAAGGCTTGGCTGCGTGCGAAGAACTGAGACGTTACATCACCAAATGCAATTTCAGCTCTTTGTCGGGATTTGCTCTGTGTTTCTGTCATCTGATTTCCGCATCATTCGCTGTGTTTCCAGCATAAAAAAAGGCCAGGCATGTTGCCTGACCTTTGTTGGTCTCGAGCTGTCAGTGTGCCAGTACATCCGTGGTCACGCGACGGCTAAAACCAATTAAGCAGCCTGCAGGTTGCAAGCCGACATCTTGCCCGATTTGCTGTCGCGTTCGAGATCGTAGCCAATCTTCTGGCCTTCGACGATTTCGCGCATGCCAGCGCGTTCGACGGCCGAGACATGAACGAACGCATCAGCGCCGCCATTATCGGGCTGAATGAAGCCGAAGCCTTTAGTGGAATTGAACCATTTAACTGTGCCAGTGGTCATGAAAAACCCTTTCATAGCAATATTGAAGTACCGCCACGCGACTGCGCAGCAGATGGTGTTAGCGATGTTTTGAAGGGAGGGTTTGTTCAATGCGCAGTGCCAAGTGCGCGGCAACCAAAGCTCAGCAAGAAAATATCGATTTTCCGTTAATAGAGAAGATCGTCCTCACTGTCAACTTTCTGTTTAGTTGGACGGCGGCCTTATCTTACAAGTTGAGGAAATGCGAAAAACCGCCAATCGCCCTTGTTCCTCATCAGAAAGCGTTAGCTCAAGCATGCCTGGTCTAGACACGAAGCATTACAGCCTTCACAGTCGGCCTTTGTTGCGACCTCACTGGCTTGCCCTGGTGGAGGCTTTCGTCACCAAATAATTTTTGGCCGAAAAGAGCTTGCCCACCGTTCCCGAAAGGCGCGGTGGGCTTTTTGGGTTGCGGATAATCTTCTTACGATGGCTTATGATTTTTTTTTGACGGAATGCTTGCATCCTTTGAATGCGCAGCGATTCCAGGACCGGCACCCGTCGTCTTCTCGATAGGAACGTTACCTTTTTCACCAGCACTCGGATTTACGCCGTCTGATTGATGGGTCTTGTCGTTGACCTCATCCGGAGGTCGCGACAACCCTTGGCCATGAGCGGGCTTTTTGTTGGTTGCAGCATCCTCGGAAAACTCGCCTTTTTTATTTTCCTTAACTTCCTCTGGCTTGCGTGCGCCGGTCTCTCGATTATTTTCAGTTTCAGACATAGCAAATCCTCCTGATTAGATGTGATTGTTCAATCATCCGCCGGGTCGGGGTCTTCAGTGTATGCGTGCCTCTGGTTCCTCACGATTTGAACGAGCGAAGCAAATACGGCAGCTGGTTCCCAGCCGGATACGATGGCAAGATCAACTAACTCGCGCACGGCGTCGTCAAGGGCTTCCGCGCAAGCGGTGAGATATTCTGGATGGCTACTGTCTAACGAAGGCGGACGTGTTTTCATGAGCCAACAATACGCCGTTGATACTAAGGTTCCGAAGGAAGATGCTCGTTTTTGCATTTAGAGTAGGGGTTAACGCGGTATGAAACTTCTAGTCGTGCGACCGCAATCGTCTGGCTACACAACCAGAGAACACCGAAGCCCAACCGGCGCATCCAATTATTGTTCCACCAAGCCCGGAAACAGGAGGAGATTGGCGCAAAGCTGGCTCCGAGCCGTAAACTTTGGTGACCTGTCGGGTCGTCTACCGACAGAGGCCTAGCCGGTGCAAGCCTGCTGAACCCGTAAGGTTTCCAAACATGGTCGATCGACCGATTACAGCTAGGAAATCACAAGACCATTCGCATGCAGTTTTGCGTGGGGAAAGAGCCCTAGAAGCGTTTTTCGAGCTTGTTGAATTCAATGGAAAGAGCGACATATCTATGACTCATGCCGCCACGCCGAAAAATAGACGAATCTATACTGCGAGTGGAAGAGTGGAAGCTGTCGCCTTCTGCCACATTTGGGTCGTCAGTTCGAGCGAAGGGAATTCTTCTCGAGGCACGTGCTCACTTACCCCCGGCGGCGAAAAAGCTGCTGAACTTGGAAGCCGGCGTGCTCATCTTGCGCATACCGGAGGACGCCGTTGAAGATTTTCCGACCATGTCGGCGATCGTGTCAAAAGTAATCAAGGGCGCTGAGACACTGCCGGTAATTCCCCGTGAGGTTGAGGACATCCTGGCGATTTCCACGACCGAGCGGCATAGGTGGCTCAATGACGGGCGCTTGCAAAGCGCCGGAACACGTACTGTGAAACTTCGTGGGCGCGCGAGGAAGATAACGTTCCACGTGTTCGACCCCCGTCACATCGAGGATGTACTCGACCGCGATCTGGCTACGGTCTGGCGTCAGGAAGACGCATTGACAGCCGCAGAGAATAGGCGGCGAGCAGCAGGAAAGGCAGCCCTGACGCGGGCCAAAAAGGGCGGTAAAGGCAGTCAGACATCTGACATGTCTGATCAGAAACCAGAGGGCTGGGAAGAGTTCGAAAGCGATGGGTTCTTGCGCTGATCACCTCTTACTCAGTTTGAGGCTCGTCTGCCTATATATTGTCCATCCATTTAAGCGCCATGTGCCCAATCCTATAATGTGTCGCCTAAGCCATAAAATCGTAAGACTGTTTGTTGCAACCGGCCATGAACTGTTCGCGGTTGGCACGGAGCGTGCGGTCAGATGATCGTTTTTGCGGTTGGCGCCCTCGCGGTTTGAAGACTCAATTTGCTAGCCTAAAGGGACATCCTACGTGCGGGGAAACAGATGCGCAAGCAGGGCCTCTGCACGGTCCTCTACCCCTGAAACTGTTGCCCGTCGCCGTATCGAACGGCTTCCCCTGATCATCATTGGCCGGCTTGCGCTCACGACGCCTAGATCGGAGGCGCATTCCTCACCTCGGGCTGAATTAATGTGCGGCTCAACTCTGCCGCTACCCCTTTATTAAGGCGACCCGCGTATAAACATGGCGAAGGTCTGGGAGCAGATGGGGGCACTATGTTCAAGACTCTGATCGCATCACTGCTGATGTCGCTCTTTTCGACGCACACAAGTTATGCGCAGCAAGATAAGCCGGATCCCCATGGCGCGGTGATGTGCGTATGGATGGTCTACGCTTCGCTAGAGCGAATTGTCGAGGAATGCGGCACCGCAAATCGCGATGCAAAATTCTTTCAGACATTTCAATCCAATGTCGATCGAATGGAAGCCTTTATCTTTCGAAATTCCGAAATCACGCGGGCGCACCTAGATAAATATCTAGTTGGCCTGTCGCGCGAAAACCAACGGGATTTGTGCGCACCTTCCTCTGATCATCTGCGAATGTACGAAATTGGAAGAGAGAGGGGCGGAGACGCACTTACTCAAGACATAGATAAGTTGCTGGAGGTAGAGCGGCCTCCTGTTTTTAATCCTTGCCTCTAGCGTGTGAGACGAACCGCAGAGATCTGAACGCTCATGCCGCCGCCTTGCGCCGCGCCGTTCTCTGGCGACGGATTTCGTGACTCTTGGTGGCCCCACGCTCCTGATTTATCGCTCTGAAAATCACTGGAGCGAATTACAGAGGCGGCACCGCTCGTTTCTAAAGCCCGGCATTGCTATGATGATACATGCGGAAGCTTTGGGACGCGATTCTCTGGATATTTATAGCTCCCGGCGATTGGGTCTCGGATCGCCTTGAGGTGTCGAAGGACGAAAACCGAGGATTGGTCAGGATGCTGGTCAACTCGCTGTTCTGGATATTCGTCGCGATCGTTGGACTAGCAATCTGGACTTCCACGATGCCCGAATTTCAGTAAGCAGTTGCCTCTTCAACCCGCCGTTCTGACCGTGCCAAAGCGCACGGGGTTGGCATTTGCGGTCGAGCGCCTTACCAACAGCCTTCACAGGAGACGCTTATGGCCAAAAAACCAAACTACGACTTCGAACGAACGCAGCGCGAACGCGCAAAGTCAGCCAAGAAGGCGGCGAAGCTAGCCGACAAGGCCGCAGAGCGCGAACTCAATCGCGATGCGACAGACGACCAGAAAATTGGCGAAGAAGCGCAAAAGCGCAGTTAGCAATCTTCCGCATTCTTCTGGACTAGGGATCAGGCACCGTGCATTCCGGCACAAAGGACGTGCGGGGCTTCCGGTTTGTCTCGACATCAAGGAATCGCATGCAAATGTCGAGAATCTTCCCACAGCCTCAGTCCAGCAACACCAGCTCCGCAAATTTTCGCGGAAGCTTGTGGATGATCTTTGCGATGTTCGCATTTGCACTGGAAGACAGCCTCGTGAAGGCCGCTGCTGCAAATCTGCCAACTGGCGAGTTGCTGATCCTTTTCGGACTTGGGGGTATGCTGGTCTTCTGGTGCGCCGCAGCAGCAACAGGTGCGAAACTCGCCTCGCCTGACGCCTTCTCACCTACCATGCGATGGAGGTTCTGCTTCGAAGTCGTAGCGAGGTTATTTTACGTTTTAGCGTTGGCCCTGACCACATTGTCGTCTGCCACCGTCATCTTGCAAGCTACACCGATCATTGTGGTGCTGGGAGCCGCTGTTATCTTCGGCGAGAAAGTCGGTTGGCGCCGGTGGAGCGCCATACTGTTCGGACTTGCCGGTGTGCTGGTGGTATTGCGGCCGACCACCGATAGTTTCTCTGCGCTCTCAATTCTGGCACTTATTGGAATGCTTGGTTTTGCCGCTCGTGATCTCGCCAGCCGTGCAGCGCCAGCTTCCCTGGGAACAGCCACTCTAGGTTTCTATGGCTATCTTGCTATCACGGTAGCCGGCATTGCCTATGGCGCATGGGAGGGTAAGCCTTTCATTCTCCCTGATGGGCAGAGCTGCGTAAACTTGATCGGAGCGGTTGCGTTCGGAACGATCGCTTATTCTGCTCTCATGAAGGCTATGCGCTCTGGCGAGATTTCGGTAGTCACACCATTTCGCTACACGCGCTTGCTGTTTGGCCTTGCGCTAGGAGTGCTTGCCTTCGGTGAGGCGTTGGATACGCCGATGATTGTAGGTTCCGTGATGATTGTTTTATCCGGGCTGTTCATCTTATGGCGCGGTCGCAGAATACGGCAATGACCGCTCCGGGGCCTCGGTCCGACCGTCGCCGTTTCATAACTCGGGCCGAAGTGTTGCCGTTTATTCCGGCTGTCCATGCGCACTCAAGAAATGCTCGAAGCCTGATGCAACCTTGATACCGACATGGCGTTGTCCCGTTCAAAGGAGACAAGCCGTGTCAAACGATCAAGACTTCGCGAAAAAATTCTGGGATTCCATCAGGTCCGATATGACCGCAATGATTGGTGTGGCAGGGGTCCATCCACGTCCCATGACCGCTCAATTCGATAGCGACCGGAACGTAATCTACTTTTTCACTGCCAAAGATGCAGAACTTGCCGGAAGCGCTTCTGGACCTACAGAAGCAACATTGATCTACGCTTCAAAAGGCCATGATCTCTTTGCCACCGTTCAGGGCAAATTGCAGATCGACAATGATCGCGCTGTCATTGATCGACTCTGGAACCGATTTGTTGCGGCATGGTTCGAACAAGGCAAGGATGATCCCAAGCTTTGCCTACTGCGTTTCGAACCCGCCGAAGCAGAAATCTGGAAAGACGCATCCAGTGTTGTTGCAGGCGTGAAAATGTTTTTGGGCATGGGCGACCCAAAGGAGGATTATAAAGACAGTGTCGCTCAGGTCACATTGAAATAGTCCAATTTCCAGAAGTGCTTCACAGCGTTCGTGATGTCGTCGGACTGCAGCATCGCGAACGCAAACTCTAGCCGGACAAAACCGGGAACCTGCACCCTGATACGCCCGTTCCATCTCCATCAGCGGGGCTTGGCGATTTCTCAGAAAACCTCATTTGAACACGGTGATCGAAAGCCAACACCGGTTGCAGCCCTGACGCGGAAAATAGCACTGGTTAATAAACCTGGGCGGAAACCGGATGAAGAAGGATCGCCGTTCAAACCGCAGCGTCTTAATCCCCCGCGCGCGATACTCACGACCCACACTTCGGCGGAAAACCCTTACAAAATGTGCCCGGCATTGGACCGGGCGGCTTTCCCGATCAGATCTTTACTCCCGCATTACTCTCCCGGTCGGGGGTCGGGTACCATCCCCTTTTATTTTTAAGGCGCTGCTTTGCGCCGCGGGTCTCTGGCGGCGAATTTCATTGCGTTAGGCGCCCAGCTTAATTCATGTTTCTGAATCTGCGAGGAACGATGTGAACGCATAGTCCGCCGCGCGACTATTCAGCCCCACCGCGGCCGAAATCTTCGCCGTCCGCCGTTGACGTCAAAAAAACTCGAAGTGGTGGTTTCCCTACCAACGCTGAAAATTTGAATGTTGTTAGGCAGTTTATCAGTTGGTGAATCCGTTTTTTCCGGCGATGCGACGTAGTTCAATGAGGGCAGAGATTCGAAGTTAACGCCTTCAATACCTGAAAACAGCGAGTGACAGTTCCCATCCTCAAGTTCACGCTCTCGGTCCTCGAGATAAGTCTGAGATCGGAACTGACGTGGTCATTTCAGAAAATCTAACAAGCCAAGTGACGGCACAGCACTCGGACAGAGTAGGAACAGGTCAGGCAACCGCTCATCACGGGGAGCTGGTGCAAGGCGTTTTTGAAAACGCCAGCGGGGGGCTGCAACGAGGACTCGTAACTCTTCCGCTAGATCGAATTCGGTCGCTTGCAAAATTCAAACCTTCGGCCGACGCGCGCATTGACGTTATCCCGCCCGATAGAACGAAGGCGAAGAAGGCAGCCCGCCTGACGCTCAAGCATATGGCTTGTTCGCAAATCGGCGGTGAACTTACCATTACAAGCTCGATAGCGGTCGGCCACGGGTATGGCTCGTCGACCGCCGATGTGGTTGCGGCGATACGGGCCGTTGCCGCCGCGCACGGCATCAAACTGCGCCGATCCACGATCTGCCAGCTTGCAGTGGCTGCCGAGGGCGCCAGTGACGCTATAACCTACGAAGATCAAGCCATTTTGTTCGCGCATCGCGATGGCTCCATCATCGAGCACTTCAACGGGCCGCTGCCACCGCTTATTTCCGTTGGGTTCAAGGCATCTGATGGCAAGCCGGTCGACACGATTGCAATGCCCCGCGCACGATATAATGCTGAGGAAATTCAAACCTTCCACACATTACGAGGATTGGTCGCACGATCGATTGCGTGCCAAGACCCATTCCTGCTGGGCCGTGCTTCGACAGTCAGCGCTCAAATCAGTCAACGCTATCTACCGAAGTCGCGCTTTGACACCGTTTTGAACATTGCACGACATCATGGAGCGTGCGGTGTGCAGGTTGCTCACAGCGGCTCGCTGATTGGCATATTGTTGGACGCGACTTCGACAGATGCTCGGGCCAAAGCTTCCGAAATCGCTAAATCGATGAGCGATGGCGGTTTCAAAGACGCCGAAATCCATTCCGTAAATACCGAGGAGGCGTTCGAAAATGCTCCTTGACGCTGACTATTTCCGCTTTCTTGAGACACCGCGTCTGGCAACCCTTGCGCCCAATCTCGTCGCTGCCGCTTTCCCGTTAATGAAGCTAATGCCCGCGCGCTACATTCTTGATCGCGCAGAGAAGGCAGGTGAATTGACGCCTGGAACGCACATTGTCGAGACGACATCAGGGACGTTCGGTATGGCTGTCGCGTTGCTTGCGGCCGCTCGCCGCTATCCGCTTACTCTTGTGACGGCCTCGAGCTTGATCGATCAAAAATATCAAGCTCGCCTAGAACGCCTCGGGGCAAACGTCGCCGCAATTGCCGATCCTTTGGGTGACGGAAATCAAACCGGAAGGCTGACATACTTGACCTCAACTCTTGCAGAAAATCCGGGAAGCTTCTGGACACGACAATACGACAGCGATGGCAATTGGCTTGCATACGCCAATCTTGCCGAGCTTCTGGTGCGAAGGCTCGGACAGATTGACTGCTTGGTTGGATGCGTGGGGACCGGGGGGTCGCTTTGTGGCACTGGCAGGTTTTTGCGACAGATCTTTCCGGAGCTAAAGGTTTTTGCAGTCGATACGCACCGAAGCATTCTCTTTGGACAACCCGTTGGAAAGCGGATGTTGCGGGGATTGGGCAACAGTGTGCTGCCTGAGAACGTTCGCCATGAACTCATCGACGAGATACACTGGGTTGGTGCCCATCCCGCCTACCAATCGGCACATGCCTTATATCGCGAAAACGGGCTGTTTATGGGCCCGACAAGCGGAGCCGCCGCCCTTGTTGCACAATGGGTAGCCAAGAAAGAGCGCTCGGCACGCGTCGCAGTGATTATGCCCGATGAAGGCCATCGGCATTCGGATACGATCTACAACGATATGTGGCTGGCCAATTTGAGTGGTTGGCCATCCAAAATACCGGTTGAACCGATCACGCTCCGCCACATAGCCCCAGCCGACGAAACGGAATGGACACGTTTTGCGTGGGCGCAGCGACGGCTAGAGGATGTGAATTCATCTCGCCAGATTGATCACGGCCACAGCTCTCCATCCCTTTAAATGCTGGACAAGCTGCCTTGTTCGGATTTGAGTGAATGCCACGCGTCTTTAATCGTTGGAAAAGTTGGATATGTGCTGGATGGATCGTTTGAGCGGTCAAGGTCTTTAAGACCACTTGCAGTGACGATGGCAACGACCCGGTCTTCAGCAGAGATCACATTCTGTTTTCGCAACTCCCGGATGGCGGCAAGTGGCGTTACTGACGCGAGTTCAGCAAATACGCCTTCGCTACTTGCGAGCAGCTTCTGCAGTTCCAAAAGGCTGTCGTTGTTGACCGGCACGGCGCAACCATACGACTCTCTTATTGCGTTTAGCGCTTGGTAAGTGCTGCGCGGAGTCCCAATCGATACTGCCAGCGTTTCAAACGAAATGCGCTGTTCATCAAGGCGGTCCACGCCTCGCGAGAGGGCATCTGAAAGAGAACCGTGCACTTCTGCTGCCACCAGCCTAGGGAGCCGGCTAATGTGTCCTGCCTCAAAAAGCTCCTTGAAGCCAAGCCAAAGGCCGGCGAGTGCATCTCCATAACAGACCGGCATAACGCACCAGTCTGGAACCTCTCCATCAGATTGTTCAATGATCTCGTAAGCCATTGTCTTGTAGCCTTCTATTCCGACGGGATGGCTTCCCACAACCGGAGCATAGCAAGGAGATGTAACAAACCATCCAAGTTGGGCTGCGCCTTCCGCGAGAAGCGCCCATCTATCCATCTTGTTGACCAGTGGCAAAACCGTCGCACCGTAGCGCCTAATTTGCGAAAGCATCGGTCCCGCGGTTCCCGCAAAGGTGGCGACGACACATCTTAACCCCGCTCGCGCAGCGTAAGCAGCAAGCGACGCACCAGCATTTCCCGACGAGGCCGTTGCTATCACCTTAGCTCCCTGGATGCGTGCGACAGACACAGCGACCGTGGAAAAACGATCCTTATGAGACCAGGTAGGGTTTCGGCCCTCATCCTTTATGGACAGATAGGGCACACCTAGAATCTGCCCGATTGTTTCAGCTTTCAGGAGCGGGGTGTCCCCCTCGCCCAACGATACGGCGTCGTTCGCCCGGCAAGGCAGGTATGTAGCGTGTCGCCACAGCGAGGCGTTAGTTGGCTTCTGCAACGCAGTGAGGTTTGCCCCTGTACCAGGATACACAGGTTGGAGATTCGCCGGTGCGGTGTCTTGGCAAATCGGGCAACCCTTGGAGTCGATATGGACATCGGCAGCGTATTTCGCGCCACAGCGTATGCAAACAAAGCCCGCAATTCTACTGAGTGCGGTCATTGGCAAACTCCAGTCGTGCGAACAATTGAATGCCGTGTATCGCAAGAGATTGGTGGATATAAATATCGGCTAAACTTGCGCAATATTAATGCGAAAGGACGACGACCCATCACTCCTCCTAAGGTTGGGACACGTTCATTTCCTGCACTCTTAAAAACAGCCGGACAACCAACTGTCAATGCAAAATGTTCACTATAGGGTGTCGCACTAAAGTGAACATGCCGCTTTCTTTCTCGCATGAAACTTCGCGACCTCTTGGGTCTAAATGTGCAGCGCCTACGAAGGGAAAAGAAGCTCTCTCAAGAGCAGCTTTCTTTCCGCTCTGGTCGTTCTCGCGCATATCTGAGCGGCGTCGAAGCCGGTCGGCGCAACGCCACCCTGGAGACGCTCGAGGTTTTGGCGGAGGCGTTGGAAGTTGAACCGTGTGAATTAATTAGCCATCATTCTGCACACAGGTCACCTGAAGGTGACAGACCAACCGACAATTCTTAACCCGCCTGCAACTCCGTCATCAGCACAAAGCCTGAAGACCGAAAACGCACACGAGTATTAATCTGACATATTGCCGCGCCATTGGCCGAGTGCAGTGAAGAATTATAAAAATATGAAAACTATAATGAACATTCGCGCCAAACAGCGTTGAGCGTTTCGACAGCAACGGGATAGTCTTTTCACCTTGAGTGTACGACGGTTTCTCATGCGTTGAAATAGTTTTATGAATCATGCGGTCATTTCAGAGGTTCTCCGCACAATCTCACAGATTGAACGGGCTACGTCACCTCAAGGTGTCTTGGAACGACTGCATGCACTTTTAATGCAGCATGGTCTGCGTGATATTCTCATAACACGATTGCCCGTTGCTCACGATCGGCAATGGCACCGCGAAATTCTCTGTAACGGTTGGTCAGCGGAATGGCATGCGCGATACAATCAGCGAGGTCACTACTTCTATGACCCTTGTGCAGGGACCAGCAGGCGTACTGGGAGAGCGTTCTTCTGGAGTGAACTAGAGCGTGGCGATATGGATCCGCGCGGCCGACTCGTGATGGACGAAGCGCGCGAATTTGGCATGCTGGATGGTGCTTGCGTACCAATTCACACACCACTTTGTGGACCGGCGGTCGTCACAGCGGCAGGTGACAACATTGATTTGTCGCCATCCGCACTGCCCATGGTCGAAGTCGCTTGTGTCCAGGCCTACAGAAAAGTGTGCGATTTGGATTACAACTCGCCTCGTCAACATCGCCCCTCGCTTACCTCGCGAGAGCGAGAGATTCTTCAGTGGAGCTCGGAGGGGAAGGGCACGGAGGATATCGCCTGTATTCTTGGAATTTCGAGGCACACGGTAGAAACACACATACGCAACATCCGCGAAAAGCTCGATGTTCTCAATGTGACGCACGCGGTAGCGGAAGCCCTCCGCCGGCAGGAGATCCAAATATAGCTATCGCTAAATTCAGGTATTCTGATTTTCGAAGGCAGCGCCGTAAAACAATCTCGGAGGGCGCGCCAATGTTTCGAGTTCACATTGTCGACTGGGCAAACAGAAATAAATACAAGAGTTACCTCGAAAAGTATTTCAGACTACGTCACCGGATATATGTCGCGGAGCGTGGGTGGGACGAAATCTCCAGACCTATCGACATGGAGATCGATGCGTTTGACACACGAGATGCGATCTATCTGCTGGGCATTGATCTGAATTCAGAGGTGGTTGGAGGCTCCCGGCTCGTACCAAGCACGAAGCCGCATCTGTTGGCTGATGTCTATCCGGTGCTTGCACGCGGCAATCCACCAAAGGGGGAGCATGTCTATGAATGGACGCGCTTCTTTGTCGCTCCATCACTACGCACATCTGGTAGCCGCTCGCGGGCGGCTGGGATCGTACTTTGTGCCCTGCTCGAGGCGTGCTTAAGGCTAAACATTCGCCAGCTGAGCGTCGTTTGCGAAGCATTTTGGCCACAACGTTTTAAGGCGTTGGGATGGAATGTCGTTGAACTTGGAGAAATTCTCCAGCAAGCCGACGGCCCAATAGTAGGTCTGCTGATCGATATAACGCCAACAGCACTCGAAAGTACACGAGACGCCTATCAGATCGAGGAGTCGGTGGTTTGGTAACGGCGGTGCGTGCGCCGATTCTCTCTGAAGAGCTGACGACAGACGTCCGAGTTCCAACGTCTGCCAAAGCGCAGCAACGTCATATTAGGCAAAAACGGTCGTCATGGGTGTAGACCTAAAATCCCTTGGGTTATCGCGACTAGATGTTGTCAGATCGATTGAGCTCGAGCCCGACCAGGAACAGTACGCCGGCGGCAGCCTGAATGAGATATTTTCAGTGATGCAAGCCAGTGTGCATCCTGACGCTTATCACCCCTTTGCGATTGCCTCAGACGACAAAGTCGTTGGGTTCTTTGTCCTGCGAGAAAAATCAGCGTTGCCGGCTTGGGCACCCAGCAACGCAGTCACGCTGCATAATTTCAGAGTGGATCGTGCCTACCAAGGTTTGGGGTATGGATCGGCCGGACTGAAGCTGGCCAGTGATTGGGTAATCAAAAACCGTCCCGATATCCGGCTTCTCATGTTGTCCGTGAACGAAGGAAATCCGAGCATCCGTCTCTACTTGCGCTGCGGATTCCGCGATTGCAGGCAAACACTCAACGGACGCGTTGGCCGCGAACATGTTCTAAAACACGATATCGAAATATAAAGCAAAAGCTCCCGCCCGTTGTCGTTAATAAATGCTCAGAAAGCTCTGCTCTTTGGCAAAGCCATTGCCTCAAACCACGACGCCCGCGTCGGCATTCAAATCGGCCATGACTTTGAACAGGCAATCGCCTGGCTTAGCTAGGGAAGGGACTCGGCGACATGCAACCAGGCCGGACTGTTTGAAGCGGATCATTTCTACATCCCGCATAGGCCAGCCGATGGGATGTATCTTGCCTGCCAACTGACCTTCGATGACAGTCTCACCAACACCAGCTGCAGGCTCAAAAATTCCATTGGTTTGCGCGTAGGTAAAAGCGTCGCGCCCCTGCACCTTCATTAATCGTGTCACTGCTGACATACGTTGCGTTGCAGCGTCTTTGACGATACCGAAGCGCTTCAACACTCGCCGAACACCTTGTTCGGCAAGGTCTTTCCCTTTGTCGGACAACGCCGCGCCTCCGCCAAGCTCGGCAGTAATTGCTGGCACATTTAATTGCTGCGCAGTGGCTGCCAACGTTGTCGCTCCGCCTCCGCCTGAGCCGTCGCTTATTGAACTTACTGGCGCCCCGAACACCTTGGCCAATTCGAGGAGGCTTCTCGTTTCTTCCGGAGTTCGACCAGCACGGATCAAAGCGCTCGGCAGATAGTCCAGGGAGCGACCGCCGGCATGCAGATCTACAACAACGTCCGCCAACGGAATCAGGATTTCACTGACATAGTGCGCAATCATTTGCGTCGGTGAACCCAATGGATCACCAGGAAACAAGCGATTGAGATTTCCATCATCCAGCGGCGACACCCTGCGCCCCGCTTCGACCGCGGGAAAGTTAAGCGCCGGCAGAATGATTATCCTGCCATTAACGTCGCCAGGGTCCAGTTCCCTGATCAGGTTGTTTAGAGCTACCTGGCCCTCGTACTCGTCACCATGGCTTCCCGCCACCAAAAGGGCCGTTGGTCCTGGCCCGGATTTGATGCACGATATCGGTATCGGCAGGAAGCCATACGCAGATAGATCGGATGAGAACGGCAATCTCAAACAATCGCATTGCTTGCCTTCGACATCATAATCGATCGGTGTCCAAATTCGTGATGCAGCATTCATTCGCGTATCACCTCAGTGGAGTATTTTTTCGAGAAACAGTTGGGCGCGGGGATGATTTGGGTTTCGGAAAAACTCATCAGGTCGCGCGTTCTCCACAATCCGACCCTCATCCATGAAGATAACCCGGTCTGCGACTTCACGGGCAAATCCCATTTCATGGGTTACGCAGATCATTGTCGTTCCATCACGGGCAAGATCCACCATCACGTCGAGGACCTCCTTAATCATTTCCGGGTCCAAGGCCGAAGTAGGTTCATCGAACAGCAAGAGCCGGGGGCTGAGACACAACGCGCGTGCGATCGCGACGCGCTGCTGCTGACCGCCTGACAATTGCGCTGGGTGCTTTTCGGCCTGCTCTGGAATGCGCACTTTCTCGAGGTAGAAAAATGCGATCTCTTCTGCTTCCTCACGCGACTTTCCAAGGACGCGGCGTAAGGCGAGCGTACAATTGGATAGCACTGTCAGGTGTGGGAAAAGATTGAAATTCTGGAACACCATTCCAGTGCCGCGACGAGCAAGGGCCGACTTTTTGGCGTTTTCGCCAAGTGTCACGCCACCAAGTTCGATCGATCCGTCCTGATAAGTCTCAAGCCCGTTTACGCATCGGATCAGCGTGGATTTCCCTGACCCCGACGGCCCGCAAATGACTATACGCGCGCCTGACTCAACCGCGAGGTTGATGTCTTTGAGCACGTGGAAGTTGCCGTACCATTTGTTGAGGGCATGAATTTTTGCAGCCATGTTCGAAGACTGTTCTTGCATCGAAACTCCTTGATTAGATTGATGTGAAAGTCAGTTCAGCGTCGTGTAGCCCCGAGAAGCCGCATTTCGAGGCGTTTTACGGCAAGTGAGATTGCCAGCGCGAGAGCGAGGAACAGAAGGCCAGCAACAGCCAATGGCTCGGCATACCGATAAGTGTCGGACGCGATGTCGAAGGCTTGGCCCAGCATTTCCGGGACGGCAAGGACGGCCAGATAGGGCGTCGCCTTGAGGATCGACACGAAATAGTTGCCCAACGGCGCTGCAATGTTGCGCAGCATCTGCGGGGCGATGACGAAGAAGATCGTGTCTATGAGGCTGAGCCCAACCGCTCTCGACGCCTCTCTCTGCCCCTTCGGAATGGCATCGATCCCTGCCTTGAAAACCTCAGCCAGATATCCACTGAAATAAACACTCAAGCCGAGGATACCGACAGTGAGCGCACCAAGCCGGATGCCGTAGAAAGGCAGCACAAAATACAGGAAATACAGCCACGCCAGGATCGGTGTCGCCCTGATAAAGTCAATCAGGAAGCGAACGGCAAATCCGGCTGGCCCTCCCGAGCGTCGCAGCATCTCGAACCCGAAACCCAGGCCTGCCGCACCAAAACAACTGACCAGAGCAACCAGCAATGTCGTACCGATAGCACCAATGATCGTCGGCACGGTCGAAAGCGCGAATGTGAAATCAAAGCCCACGACCAAGCTCCCTTCCTGAACTGATTCGCGTTTCAAGCCATCTCCCCAGGATTGCGATTGGGTAGCAGACAACGAAGTAGGCAAGCAGCAGGGAGGTGTAGATACCGACCGGGTTGTATTCCATCTGCGCGAGCTCCTTGGCCCGAAACGTCATGTCTGTAAGCGTCACCAGTGAAACGAGGGCCGTTGCCTTCACGAGCTGGATGAAGTGATTGATGAACGTCGGACTCATCGTCACTAGAGCCTGTGGGAGTTCAATCAGAAGTAGGATCATCGATCGCGAAAGGCCAAGTGCATGTCCCGCTTCCTTTTGGCCGCGATCCAGGGACTGCAAGCCGGCGCGAACCGCCTGGCTGGCATAGCCGCCAATATTTAGCCCCAGCACCATCGCGCTGACAGTCACAGCAGACAGCATGATGCCGGCGATGGGTAGCGCGTAGTAGAAGACGAACAGCAGGATGATGACCGCCGAACTGCGCCAGAACTCAATGACGCAGGTAACGATGAACCGTGTAATGCCGGTGGTCAGGTATTGGGCGACGCCAAAAACAAGTGCGAAGGGAACTGCGAAAAGCAGACCATATCCCGTCACCTTTGCCGTGACGTCGAGCCCATGCAGGATACCGACCCATATATCGAGAAGGCTCATTTACGCGCCCCGCACAGTGACTCGGCGGTTGCCGTGTCGGGGACGGACTCGGGCCCGCCAAAGCCGTACTTGTCCATGATCTTCGCTAGAGTCCCGTCCGCCTTCAGCCCAGCCAGTTGCTCGTCATACAGGGCGCGCAAATCGCCATCGTCGTTGCGGAATGCGATAGCTGCAAAGTTGGCTTGCTCGTCCGCGACATCGAAGGGAAGGGCGCGTTCTATGCCGTCAGTTGTGCGCCCGGAAAGCAAACCGATCACCGTCGGCGAAGAAAGCACCGCAACATCGATACGTCCGGCGCGGAGTGCAGAAACGTTCGATTCGATATCGGGAAAGAGCAGCATACGATCTTTCGGGACACCCGCCTCGATGGCGTTTCTGGCAACCACGCTTCCGCGTCCGGCACCCATGATGATCTCTGCCTGTGCTGCAATATCCGCGTAGCCGTGAATTTCTTTCGGATTTCCGGCGGCAACGACCGCGGCATCCGGAACCTTGAGATCGGGCATTCCAAACAGAACCTGCTGGCAGCGTTCAGGAGTGATTGCCAGCCCCGAAGCAACGGCGTCGAAACGGCCGGCAAGCAGACCGGGAACCAAAGCTCCGAATTCGGTAACGCGGATGTCGAGCTCATCGACACCGAGTTTGGAGAAAGCGGCTTTCAGCAAATCCGGGTGCCAGCCTGTCGCTTCGCCAGTTTTTTCATCGCGAAACCCCCAAGGCGAGCGATTGTGAATCCCGATGACGATCTTGCCTTCCCGCAAGATGCGCTCTTTGGTCGTCTCGGCATTAGCGGTGCTGCTACCAGCGACCAGAATAAAGGATGCGAAAGCTATCCACAGGGCTCCTCCCAGCTTGCGAAATCGACTGTTCATTCTCTTCTCCCTCTGTCGTGAACTATTGGCGCGGGCGCGGCCTCTTTTCGGCGCGACCGGACATCCGTTTGATGGCTATTTGTTTTTCTTTTCGGAGGCAGAATGATCCCCCTCGCGTGCAGCGATATCCCGCAAATCGGCAAGCGCCGAACGCAGCTGTGGCCAAGGAAAAGCGTCCGGGACTTCGCTATTTTCGCCACCACCGCCGCCAGAAATGATCTCTAACTTCGCCATCACACCTGTCAGGCTGTGCGCGGGCGTCGTCGCAACTGCATCGAGCAGGCGCTGTTCCGCGTCCACGGCGTCAATTTCCAACGAGCGGGCCGTGGAATAGCCGATCCGGTTCTGTGTTGGGTCCGCGTTCGCTTTCAGCAGGCGCGTTTCGCAACGCTGCTGAAGACGGCAAAGAAGAAGTGCAGCGTGATGTGCCTCTCGCCACTCATGCAGCAGCGCCACCACCGGATCGGCAGCCGAGCGCTCATTCCGATCAGAAGCGCCCGCTTGCCTTTTGTCCACAGGACTTCGCTTCCTGCGCAACCGGTAGGTGACGGAGGGCAAAGTCATGGTATTGTCGGAATCAGCCATGATCCGAGCTCCATGATAGCTTAGGTCTGGTTAGGTCGAGCGGGGTGTTCGCGCACCCTGTTCGGCCACTCACGCCAATAAAGACCTCGGGCGCGCATAGCTCCGCCCGGATGCCAATATTGGAGTGAACATCCGAGGTTTAAACTAGATTAGGTAAACTTTCAAGCCCTATGGCATCAAATGATACTTCTGGTATGATTGATTTAACGAGCGATCAGGTCCGCGCTGCCCGTGCATTGCTGCAGTGGGATCAAAAGACACTTTCTGATCGGTCGAAAGTTTCAATCGCTACTATCAAGCGATTGGAGCCGATATCCGGTGCAATTCGAGCCAACAAGGTGACGATTGACGCGCTACGGCGTGCCTTGGAGGCTGGTGGTGTAGAATTCATACCGGAAAACGGCGGTGGGGCAGGGGTCCGGCTTACTCGCCGTTCCACGTTATGATCTTTCCTGGATAGCGACGGGAAAGATTGTTCATATCGACGTGTAGCGTCTGCATTTCGAAATTGAGGGGCGAGGCCTGTCACGGGGGCATTTTCAATTAGTTGAGAAGCGACGTTTTGGGGACCCTCGACACTGTGCTATCACGCAAAGTAGGTTCTCCAACGGCAATAATAATGGAGAGCTCGGATGGGTCGATCCGCCAAGCGTCGATCCAAAACCACGGGTGAGCACACGCTGGAGGAAATCGACGGAGAGAGGTGGAGCGAACCGACGCTCGATTCCTATGTCGTTCGCGCCTGTCATGCCCTCCGTCGAAAGCCCCTGAACACGTTGACCGACGAGGAGCTACGGCTGGCTGTCGGACAAGGAATAGGTTTGGAATGGCTGGTTCCACGCATGCTGCAACGCTTGGCTGAAGACCCATTTCGCCCCGGCGACTTTTTCGAGGGTGATCTGTTGGCGAGCCTTGCGCACGTTCCTGCCAGCTACTGGTTGGAGCATCCAGCAGAGAAAACGGCTCTTGCCACCAAGATTATGACCGCAGCTATTGCAGATGGAAGACTGCCTGACATGCCTAAGGAAACGCAACAGGCTGTTGCCGATCTTCGCGCGGTATCAGGTTGACCGCATACCCACCAATCTCGGTCATTCCACATTATGACTTCACGACGAGCGGTAGTCGTCATTTCCGTCACCCGACGCCCCTTGTCGGATCCATCAACTAGTCATATATGACATGATAACTGTTTTTATCTGTCGTATCTGGACAGTTCCTATGGGATCGCCAAAATCAAAATCCGCCTTAGAAAGGCTTGGGCAAGACGTCCGTGGCGCTCGTCTGCGGCGCGGAATCGCCGTGAGTGATCTGGCGGTGCGAGCGGGCACATCACCGAGCACCGTCTCGCGCTTGGAAAAGGGAGACCCCGGTGTCGGAATCGGCACGCTCGCCGATATACTGATTGTGCTTGGTCTCGTGGACCGACTGGCCGACCTGATTGACATACGCAAAGACGATCTAGGCTTAGCGTTGATTGTCGAACGCCAGCCGCGGCGCGGACGGTCTTTCGCGACCACACTGCGCAGGCAGAAGGCGAAGGGTAAAACGGCTCAGGATCCAGATGCCGTCGATCTGGACGGAGCGGCATTCTGATGACGGACTTCAATGCCCATCGTTCTCGGCGAGAGCGTGACACCGGTTGGTGATCTGATAAACGCTGCATTCAACATGCGAACTTCATAGATCAGATATTGAACGAAACAACGAGTGGCAGATCGAACAGCCGTGCCCATGCCGAACTGCTTGCCCGCTGGATTGCGATGATCGAGGTCCCTGCGGCCCACCATCCGTTCCCAACCGCGACGATGACGTCGGGACGATGGAAAACGGATTGCAGGATCGGCCAGACGAGAAGTTGCTCGTAGCAGATCAATGGCGCAGCTTTCACCCTGCCGACGCTGACAACTGGGTTTGCGAAAAAATGTGCTCGGACGCCAGCGCTTCCTCCAATCAAGCTCCTCCATGGCTGCCACATGGATCCGGGAACAGGCATGCGCTCGCGGTAGAGAACGTGACTGCTATCAGACGATATCGTCACAAGCACATTGTCATACCCGCCGTCGTCGACGACCGCAGCTCCGGCGATGACGGTAATCCCCGTTTTCGCAAGCCTCGTCTGCCAAAGACGGCTGATGGTCGGAGTCCAGAATCCAAGGGCGCTTTCAGGAAGAACGACCGTCGATCCAGGCGGATGACTGCGGACGAACTCAATAAGCGCTTCTTGCCACACAAGGCTGGTATTACGCCCCAATGACGCGCCCAATTCCAGATCGACGCCTTGCCACGACGCTGGTAGTGTCGGTGTTGTCCATTCAGCAGCGGACCAAAGCCAAAAGCCAGTTATGGCGAGGGCTGCAGCCGGCCAATGGCGTGTCGTCATGAACGCCAGGCCGGCTGTCATCGCAATCAGGCCCCACCACCCCCAGGCCGGAAACACAACGCCGGCCGCAGTAACCGGATGAGCCCATCCCAAAATCCCGAAGGGCGGGATTGCCATGGCGATAGATGCGGACAGGTAGCGGGCCACTCGTCGCCATCCGTTGCTGCTCGTCCAAAGTGCCGCATGCACGATCACGAACGCGGCCGAGGCGATCAGCCAAAGCAGCAGACCGGGCCAGATATCGGACGAATAGAAGTTCACCACACCCTGCGGTAATCCACGCGAGGCTGCAAGGAAGTAGGCTGCTGATACACTGGCCGCCTGCAACCGCGATCTCGCGAGGGACCAGACCGCGGGGAACGCTACAGCCAATGGAAGCAGGAGGACGCTTCCGCTCCAACCAGCCCAGCCGATTCCCGCCGAGATCGCGATGAGCCACATGAAGCGAAGATGATCACGGCGCAAAGGTCCATACCTCCTCAGCAAGACCGAGGACGTTTTCGATCGGGAGCGGACCGAAGTAGCGCGAGTCAAAAGAACCCGGAAAATTGGAATGCAGATAGACGTCGCTTGGCGCAACGATGCCGCCACGATGCGGCACAATGGGCCGACCGTGGGCGTCCTTAAGCGCTAGCTGGGAGTTAGGTAGCGGCCGTCCATCAATGTGAACTTCGTCGCCGATCGCGACGACCTGACCGGGCATCGCTGCAACCGTTTTGATGAGCGGGGCAAGACCGCCAGCGCAAAGCCCATGGCGAAGATAGCCGCGTGCGTGCGCCTCGCGCATGACGTCTGTGTCTGGAGGGCAAGCGAAAATCAGATCACCGTTACGCACAGCGCGGTCCAGCGAGATAATCCGCCACAGGCCAATAGGTTCGCTCGGCGTCAAGTTGACCCTGAAGCCAGCGATCCCGAAGCTTACGATCGTCACCATGGTGGCCAAAATCCCGCCGATTAACCAGATCGCCAGGATTTTCCTTTTGGCCGAAGACGACAGTGGCTTTCGAAATGAAACCGTCATTTGGGGGTGATTCCTTGCGTTTTGGTCTGACGCATTGCCTCGGATGCTTTCAGTGCCGTCACGGTGCGCTCATGGGCCGACAGCTGCTGCACCGTCCGCATCGTATTCCAGGCTTGCTGCATTTCGCTTTTCTGCGTGGCGTTCATACCGGCGGTGATTTGGCTGAACACCTGACCGGTCGTGTCATTGGCTGCAAGCGGCAGGAAGGTGCGTTCTCCAAACCGCTCTGAAACCGCCTTGGTAAAACCTTCGAGCTCCGCCTTCACCACTTTGTCCGCAAGCGAGTATTCAAGAGCCGACTGCAGATCGTTACGATCGATCGCATCACGCACCCGTTTGAGCACGCTCATCGCATTGGCTGACAGGGCAGGAATCTCCAGAGCAGCCTTTCTGCGGCAGGCGCGTTCCTCGGAGTGGCTATACCGTTCTGCCTTGCGCCGCTCGCGGAAATAATCGCTGATACTATCGGCGAGTGGCGTGACATTCTTGAGCGCGCGCTCGCGGTCAGACTTGCTCGTGCTGCCAGCAAAAACACCCGTCTTGCCTTTGAGAGCGCCAAACGCTTCCGGCTGTGCGGTGATCTTCGCGATCGTCTTCGTGGCGGTCACCTGATCACGCAGCATCGCGTCGAAGTCTAACTTTCTGAAGGCTGCTTCCGGCCGTGCGTAGACGTGATGAAAGCGGATCGACACCTCTTCCCATTGCCTCTTCAACGCCGGATTGAGCGCGAGCTTATTCTCAACTGCCTGGTCGATTGATTTGGAATACGTGGTAATGCCTGCGACCATGGGCTTGGCCCCATTTGCGCTATCGGCAATCGCTTTCGCCTTGCTCGTTGCGAGGGCAATCCTGGCACCGATGGCTGCGAGCCGTCGGGCGAAGTCGCTAATTTTGTTCTTCTGCCGCACCGTCCATTCGAGACGGTCTCGTGCGATGGTTCTCGCCACATTTACGATGTGCAGTCCGCGCGCCTCGGCAAAGCGCAGTGCCTGTCCGTAGAAACTGCCCCCAGCATAGTCGAGGGTAGTTTGCTTGGTATTTTTGCGGGACAAAATCGACACCAAGCCACCCGCCTTGTCGAAGGATCTGCGCCCATAATAAACGCCAAGGTCCTCGCGGTGGCGCGTCATCGCGACATAGGTGAGGTGACGATCAAGCGAGAGCGATGCGAGCACCTTGACCTGGTCGACGGTGGCACCCTGGCTCTTATGCACTGTGGTTGCATAACCGTGATCTACGTTGTTGTAAAAGCGCTGCTCGACCGAAACGTGGCGGCGACGCTCGCCATCGCCGATCTCAGCGACGATTCGGCCGGGGGCTGCTTGGACGACCTTAGCCAGCATGCCATTCTTGACGCCGAGCGAACCCTCGTTCTTCAGAAAGACTATCTGGTCCCCGGCGGCGAAGTTGCGGTTTCCATCTGCTGTCTTGAAATTCGAACCGGTTTTGATGATCCCGCGCTTCATGAGGTTGGCTCGCGCGAGCTCGTTTAGCATCCGGACGTCGCGGCGAAGGTGCGCAAGAATCAGGGACGACTTTGCCGGATCGTGCTCGCGGCTCCAGTCAGCAATGAGGTTCGAGACCGCTTCGGCCTTCAGTTCAGCGCCGATCACCTTGCCATTGGCGCGATAAGCTTCGATTGCCTTGCCGACATTACCGCGGGCGAGATCAAGAGATGCATCCCGCATCCATTGCTCGCGCTGACGATAGATGGTTTCCAGCTCGGCATAGCCAATTCGATCTGCGATTGCACGGAAGGCCGCACCTGCTTCAATTGGCTGCAACTGCTCGGGATCGCCGACAAGAACGAGCTTGGCGCCGGCTTTGGTCACCGTTTCGACGAACAGCGCCATCTGCCGCGACGACACCATGCCGGCCTCGTCGAGAACGAAGACGGTCTTGCTGTCCAGCAGTTCTCGCCCCTTGTTCCAGCGAAGCTCCCAGGAAGAAAGCGTGCTCGACGCAATACCGGCTTCCTTCTCAAGGCCTTCTGCTGCTTTACCTGCAAGCGCGCCGCCGACGACGCGATAACCCGCTCTTTCCCAAGCCTCGCGGGCGGCCTTCATCATCGTGGTCTTTCCGGCGCCGGCGCGACCGACTACGGCAGCGATGCGCGCCTCCCCCGCAACATGCTCGATCGCCATCTTCTGCTCGTGTGACAGACGATCATGCCGCGAGAACGTTGTTGCGAGCACCGAATGGCGAATGCCGAACGCGAACCGTTGCGAAAGCCAAATCGAACGATTTGCCATCTCTGCTTCCAGCCGGAGCAGCTCCCGCGTCGTGTACTTTGCAGGTGAACGCAGACCTGAGGCAAAGTCGATTCTCTCCCCATCGAGCCGCAATGTCTCAGGGCTTTGCAGGATGCGCACTATCAGCCTCTGAAACAGGTCCGCATCGTCGATATAGCGATGGAGGATCTTGGCTATGTCACGCTCGTCGAAGACGCTCTTTTCTCGGATGATCAGATCCAGCACGATGTCAGGATTGCGCTGAATTCGCCTCGCATTTTCGGCGCGGCGCTCCTCCTGCAGCTCCACCCGCTCGAGGGCGGCTTTCTCCTCAACTGCCTCCGCCTTGCGGTCAATTGCTTTCGTGCTGACACCGAGGTGGATAGTCGGGGTGAGGTCGATACCCTGCTTTTCAAACGAACGGCCATCAACATGAATGTCGAGCCCGGCCAATGCCAGATGGCGGTTCTGGCAGGCGAACCAGCCGTCTCGAAAACTGTTGAAGTCGTGGAGCCCACCTGCCCAAAGCTCGTAGACAATCTTGCCGGCGTGGTTGCGGAGTGGGTTGCCGTCCGCCCCTGTCACCGCAACCTTCTTCGCGCCGAACCCGTCATCCGCCAGCGGCCGCAAAGTGGTCATGAGATGAATGTGTGGATTGCCGGGCACATCATGAAAGACCCAGTCCGCGACCATACCATTGGCCGTGATGTGCTTGGCAACAAAATCCCGAACGAGCTCGACGTTTTGTGCCGCGGAGAGCTCGATGGGCAGCGCGATCGTAACGTCCTTTGCAAGCTGCGCATCCGAGCGTTTCTCAAAACCCTCGACCTTGTTCCAGAAAATTTCAGAGGCACCGGATACCGTGCGGTCAGCAATCATCTGACGCAGCCATTCCGGTGCATCGGCAGGAATAACAAACTCCTCATGGAGTAAGCCTTGCTTGGCGCGATAATCGATCGTGCGCGCCTCGCGATCGTAATCCATCTTGGCGCAATGCCGGTAGGCTGCCGACAGTACGGCGCTACGGCCGGAGCCGCGAGCGACGATGCTGACTGAGAAATGCGGGACAGCCATGGGTAGCGACACTTCTTCCGAACGACAAGTTTGATGTGTTCGTCGGGCGCGGAAGCGCTCAGAGCTCGAAAACAAGACGTCGCAGCCGCGACGTATAATTGCGCCCTTTGGATCCGCTCCTTCGGAACGGTCGGGATCATTCCCAAAAGCCTAGGCTGCGCCTACTCGCATTTCTGCTAGTGGATCGGCACGCCGATCTGAAGAAGTCTGATGCTGTGAACGACCCGCAGTAGCAATTGAGGACAACCACAGATGAAGAAGCCAGCCTCCAAGATCCGCAAAGAGATCGCCAAACTCCAAGAACAGCTCAAACAGGCGGAAACGAGAGAAGCCGAGCGCATTGGACGCGTCGCCTTGCGAGCCGGCCTTGGCAATATCGAGATCGAGGAAGCAGATCTCCTGGTAGCATTCGAGGAACTGGCAAAACGCTTTTGCGGAGCCAACCCCGGCCCGACCGGAAAGAAGGGAGCAGGGGAGGACGGCTCTGGCGAAGGGCATCCCAAGACGCTCGCGTCTGGCGCGGTTCAAGGCAGCGCTGGCGAGGCTTGAGCGGATGAGCAGGAATGCGATCAACGACGCACGGAAGAAGGATACCCGCGACAAGATCGAGCTCGGGGGCTTGATCGTGAAGGCGGGACTCCGCTTTGAGAAACGTGCGGTCTTGCTCGGCGCCCTCATTGAACTTGGGCAGCGCCTCAAGGTCGACGAAAGCGAACGGGTACGGCTGGCGGTTATCGGGGCAGAGGCATTCGGACGTGAAACCGAATAGCACTGCTCTGGCTATTGTCCCAGTGACACTGATGTCCATTACACTATTCTCCATGACGGGTATGGAGACGTGGCTGGCCGACTTAGGGAAAACAGAAGCGGCAAAGCTCATGTTGGGCAGGTCTGGCATCGCTGCACCTTACCTGGCGGCTGCAACGATCGGTCTGATTTTCCTGTTTGCATCCGCGGGAGCGGCTGGCATTCGCGCTGCCGGCTGGAGCGCGGTTGTCGGGAACGCGGGGATCATCATCATTGCTGGTACACGAGAAGCGATGCGGCTGTCAGAATTTTCTGGCCAGGTGCCCGCAGGCAAGTCGGCGCTTTCTTACGTTGATCCTGCGACCATGGTCGGCGCGGCGGCAGCGTTGATCTCGGGCTGCTTTGCAATACGCGTTGCGGTGGTCGGCAATGCCGCCTTTGCACGCGCTGCGCCAAAGCTGATTATCGGCAAGCGTGCGCTGCATGGCGAAGCCAATTGGATGAAACTTTCACAGGCCGAGAAACTGTTTTCCTGTGCAGGCGGCATCGTGGTTGGCGAACGATATCGCGTCGACCGCGACAGCGTTGCCGGCATCTCGTTCCGGGCTGACACAAAAGAGACATGGGGGTCAGGGGGGCGATCGCCGCTCCTTTGCTTCGACGGTTCGTTCGGATCGTCCCACGGGATCGTTTTTGCCGGATCGGGTGGCTTCAAGACCACCTCGGTGACGATCCCAACCGCCTTCAAATGGGGCGGCTCCCTCATCGTGCTCGATCCATCGAATGAAGTTGCTCCAATGGTATCGAAACACAGGGAAAATGCTGGTCGGCGCATCCGTATTCTTGACCCGCGCGAGCCATCGACCGGCTTCAACGCACTCGACTGGCTTGGCCAGTACGGCGGCACAAAGGAAGAGGACATCGCGTCGGTTGCATCATGGATCATGAGCGATAGCGGCCAAGCCAGTGGCGCCCGGAATGACTTTTTTCGGGCATCAAGTCTACAACTTCTGACGGCAATCATCGCCGACGTTTGCCTGTCAGGGCGAATACCACCAGAACAGCAGACGCTTCGCCAAGTACGCGCCAATCTTGCTGAGCCTGAGCCAAAGCTTCGTCAGCGACTGCAGGAGATCTACAACAATTCGCAATCCGATTTCGTGAAAGAGAACGTGGCCGTTTTCGTCAATATGACGCCTGAAACCTTCAGCGGCGTCTACGCAAATGCGGTTAAGGAAACACACTGGCTCTCTTATCAGAATTATGCGGCGCTCGTGTCGGGGTCTACCTTCCAGACGGCGGATATCGCTCGGGGAACGACAGATGTGTTTATCAATATCGACCTGAAAACATTGGAGACACATGCTGGCCTCGCACGTGTCGTGATTGGGTCCTTCCTCAACGCGATCTACAATCGCGGTGGGGGAACCGAGCGACGGGCTCTGTTCCTTCTCGATGAGGTCGCTCGACTTGGCTACATGCGGATTCTGGAGACGGCGCGGGACGCGGGACGCAAATACGGCATCACGCTCACCATGATCTATCAATCTATCGGCCAGCTGCGCGAAACCTATGGGGGTCGCGATGCGTCCAGCAAATGGTTCGAGAGCGCAAGCTGGATTTCGTTTGCGGCCATCAACGATATCGAGACGGCCGAGTACGTCTCACGAAGATGCGGCACCACCACGATCGAGATCGACCAGGTCAGCCGCAGTCTTCAGTCGCGCGGGTCGTCGCGAACGCGCTCAAAGCAACTGGCCGCACGGCCATTGATACAGCCGTATGAAGTGCTGCTCATGCGCGCCGACGAGCAGATCGTTTTCACTGCTGGCAACCCGCCACTTCGGTGTGGAAGGGCGATCTGGTTCCGTCGCAACGATATGACAACCTGTATCAGGCAAAACCGCTTTCGTCGTCTGTCAGCGCCACACTGAGTAACAAAGCGTCTTCAATACCATCGGCTCCAAGATCTCGAGCCAACACCAGGCTGTTACGCTGTCCATTCGCGCGTCATCAAGTCTCTCAGCTGTCATAATTGCTCACGGCCCAGGCTCGTCGCTATTCTTATAGGTGTCGACCACTTCTTCGAACTCGTCGAGCAGGTTGTTTTTGCATGCCGGAGTGTGCCGACGGACACGGTCATCAGGCTGTCGCTTAAGCGCCAGTAATCTTCGATGTTGGGAAGTACGAGACGCGGCATATTGCGCTGGGTAATTGTCACCGGATGGCGCAAGGCTTCTACGATGAGGTCTACTGATTTGCGAGACAGGTCACTCGTCGAACAGGATCGAGTATTTTCGGCTATTTCGATCTCTCGCTGAATGAATCCCCGAGCATTGATACAGCAAATACAGCATTGCATTATTTGCCGGGAAAGGCCCCGCGCAGTGCGCGGAGCCTTCAGTGTGCTAGTCCCGGTTCTGCCGGGACCAGATGAGCTGCAGCTCATTCTCGCCTTCGACCTCTGCGAGAGTTGCGTAGATCGGAGCAGGGAAGCTTGGATCATCGAGCTTGATGGAGAGGTAGTCGCGGCCCTGCTCGGAAGTCTTCTGCCAAGCTGCGCCAAGTTCAACGCTACCCGCGTAAACGCGGAACTGCGGCCCCTTCTCGGAAGCGTTCTCGACCCGGGCGATGCGTGCCTTGACGTTGAGGGCGAGGGTACGAATAGAGCCGGCGAAGCCGTTGTTGGTGGAGGTGAAAGTGCCGATGGTTGCCATTGTCGTGTTCCTTTCGATTGTTCGGGCCGCGCCCATCGCGGCCTCGATGGCTGTCGCAAAGACCGGCGACGATCGGACCGCACCTGAGTAGGCCGCAATGAAATGGAGGGCGGCAAGTCGCAGATTTGTTAGTGTGCGAGGAGGAGACCGCAGGGCTCCGGGGTAAGAAATCTGCGACTGCCGTTGCGGAAGGACGATCGAGGCGAAGCCGATCTCCGGTCAGACATGCCTCATCGAGCAAGCAGATGGGTCGCCGGAAACTCTGACGGAAGGTGTATGGCAATGGCAGCGCGCCACGTCGCCAGAGCGCGCGGAATCTAGCCCCGTTACAACACCAAAGCCATCGTCTGTGCGCAAATCAATCGCGAGATATCGGCTTCCGGCTGCTGGCTCGTCCTTGCAATACCACGTGCGATATCTCCTGGCTGCGAAGCGGTGGCCAGAAGATTGATGGGTCAAGAGACAAATTCTTCTTTGTCCAGCGCAAGCCATAGCGAAACCAATCCAAATGCTCACACCGTCGATAAGGAGAAGGCCGGGCGCTGACATTGCCGAACCTCCAAGGCAGCAGAGAAAACGGATCAGCTGGTCGCCACCGACAGTGACGACCGCTCGTAATGCCGAAGCTCACACCGCTGCCTTCTCGTCAGCTTCGGGCTGAAGTGCGTGCAGGAAACTGACGGCCAGCTGAGCTTGTGCTGCAGCCTGAAAATTGGCCCGCTTGTCGTCCGCAAGCACCGATAACCACGACTTCAGGTTCTGTTAAAATCGCCGTCAGATCCTGATGAACAGCGGATGACGGCGTACGCCGAAGATCGTGTTCACGAAACGAACCAACGCCTGCGCCGGGCCAAACAACGTCGAGACCACCAAGGCCGACGCACCAGGCCTTGGCGCCTGGAGCATAGGAACCATTTGCGCCAGGATTGCTGACAGGAGAAATCCTGTATGCCCGACCACACGAACAAGGAAGGCGTCCTTCACGTGAAAGCTAATGGGTCCGAAAAGGCAGTGAATATCAACGGCACCGACATGTACCGTCCGCTGAGCATCTCTGGCTCGGAAATGCCGCGCGTCGTCGGTCGCTCGAGCATGGTTCTCTGATCTGCCTACTGGCGCGCGGCTACCAGTCCAAGAAATCGGGAAACGTCCATTAGCCAAGCCTGCTGGGCTGGCCTGTAGGTCTGATGAAGCTTGCGAGGGACGACGAGTTGCAGCAGCTTGGTGCGCATCTCATCAGTTTGATTTTCAGAAACGCCCGGCTCCAGGGTGAGGAGGTGCTTCTGCTCGATGCGGACGGCTTCGGAAAGCACCTGCCTCCAGCGATCCTTAACGGTGGATTTTGAGCCGAGCATTGTCAGATGTGAGGTCGGGAAGGCAGCGTCGCGATATTCGAGCTGGCCTGGAAACAGGAAATCCGGTCTGTTTCTGTTTTCCGTCTCGACACCATGGGCAAATCTGATCTTATTTGCTTCGAGTACTGCTGCGATGTGGTTTTCAAGGGCGGCTCCGGCACGCGCCTTCCTACGATTTTGGACGCTGAGTGAGAACGCGATAAATCCGTCCACGTCGGCCCCGTCATCGAGCGTGAAGCCCTGCGCAATACGCTCGGCAACGATACGCCTCTCAAGCCGGCGGAAAAGCTGCTCTTCCCGTTCCATCCATAGTAACAATGCCTCGTCCGGATCGTCACGGGCATTGACTTCCGGTAGGGAGGACCGTGCCAGCCCGGAAAAAACGATGGTCGTCGGGAATTTCAGGCCGAACTTCTCGATCAGGCGGTCGAGCTTGTCTGCCTCCTTCTCCTCCAGTTCGATACCAAGCTCGTCAAGGATGTAGCGAGCTGCAAAGTCCAGTTCGGCATCGTTGCCATCGCCAATTTCGTGCGACTCGAACTTCATGCCTATCTGATCGTCCAGCCCGAAGAGCCAGATAAGCTGGTTCCTTATGGTGCTTTCGTCGGGTGTCACGATGAAAAGGACATGGCCGTCTGGCTTGCGAGCAAGGAACAGAACATCGCCGGGCTTCATCAACTCGGTGACGGCATTGCTCTGGTAGTAGAGCCGCCATTCGGCGCTTCGCTTCGGCTGATTCCGGCGCGAATCGTACCATGACAGAAAGCCTTCTTCCGACATTGCCTCCTGCTCTCCACCCAGCCAGATGTAGGTGGCGGGAAAACGATGATCGGTTCCACCTCTGGGAAACTTGCGATCCTCGCTGCCGAGAATTCTCAGCAGTGGCTCAGATCCCGTGACTTCATGCTGGTTTGAAGAGTCCGGGTTGGCATCGACAGCAGCCAGCCGCTTGACCGCAACACCTTCGAAATGCTCCGAAAGCAGTCCCCGCCTGATAGCCATTCATGTCCCCCGGATTTCCAGTGTCGGCGCTTCGCTCCGCAGCCAGTCGGCGCAATGATCAATGACATCTGCAAGGTCGAGCCGCGTGCGACCTTTCAGGCTGCATTCCCAGACGACACCAACTCTCCATCCAAGCCGGAGCAACCCCTCGACGGCATTCCGGTCAACCTCCCGGTTCCTGTCGATCTTCGCAGACCAGAAGTCTGCCCGGGTCGAGGGAAGCCGGAAAAGATGGCAGTCGTGGCCATGCCAGAAACACCCATGGGCAAAAAGGACAGCCCGATAACGCGGAAATACCACGTCCGGTTTTCCGGGTAAGGTCCTGTCATGCAGCCTGAACCGAAATCCCACCGCGTGCAGGCCGCGCCGCAGCGTCAGTTCTGGCTTCGTGTTAGTGCCCCGGATGCCGGCCATCATCCGGCTGCGGACTTCCGGGGATACTACGTCGGGCACCTATGCCGCCACGGCCGCGCGATCGGGCCGGGTGATGATTGACACGGTGCGCGCCTTCTGCGGCCTGTTCTGTGCAGCAGTAATAGCCTGACGGATGTAAGGCTCGATTGCCTTGGCAACGAACTCCACGACCGGAACGACGACAGCATTGCCGAACTGCCGATATGCCTGCGTATCGGAAACTTCAATTCGCCAGCGGCGGTCGCCCCGGTCGAAGCCCATCAATCGCGCGCATTCCAATGGAGTCAGGCGGCGAGGCCGTTTGCCCGGCTGGTCGATCAGAACTTCCGATCCGTCCTTGAAATAGCGGGCGGACAGAGTGCGCGAGACATCGTTTGGCCCGAAAAGGCTATAGCCGAATCCGTTGCCCTTTGCCTGATGCTTCGCCTTGTAGTCCTGGAGATATTGCCACAGACGAGGCGTTAACGTGTATTTTGGATCGACATTTTCATGCGATTCGAGAATATCGCCGAGCTTCGGACCAGAGCTTGCATTGGGGATTTGAAGCGCTGCGAGGTCAAAGTCGGTCGGCTCGCGGAACCCGACAATGAAAATACGTTCTCGCTTCTGCGGAACCCACGGCTCCGAACTGATGACGCGATGCTGGACGTGGTAGCCCAGCTCCTCCTCCAGAGCATGCATGATCGTAGAGAACGTCTGCCCGCCATTGTGGCGTTCGAGGTTCTTGACGTTCTCAAGGACGAAGGCCGCCGGGCGATGATGGGCGATGATCTGCGCCGTATCGAAGAACAGGGTTCCTTGCGTATCGCACAGAAAGCCATGCGGGCGGTTCAGTGAATTCTTCTTGGAAACGCCCGCAATAGAAAAGGGCTGACAAGGGAATCCTGCAAGAAGCACATCATGTTCTGGAACCTTCGACGGGTCTGCGGAGAACTCACATATGTCGCCCCCGATCTCGTGGTTGTCGCGAAAATTCAATGAGTAGGTCTTGCGCGCACCACCATCCCATTCGGAAGTGAAAACACACCGTCCGCCGGCCGATTCAAAGCCGAGTCTCAAACCGCCAATACCAGCGAACAAGTCGATGAACCGAAAGCTCGGATCTCCAAGGTTCACTGTCTGTCTTTCAACGTGTTCTCGCAGCGTCCGAAGAGCGAGCTTGGGGACTCTCCCGCCATCCTCGTACCGATATGCGCTGCGGCGGGAAACCTCCAGGAAATCGGCCGCCTCTTCAATTGTCATGGCAGCTTTCTGCCTGAGCCTGGAGAATTCTGTATGTTTCCTGCTAGGCATGCGTACCCATCCGAATCATTAGCTGTGTCGATTTTTGTCAGAATGGCATTGAATGTCCTAAGGAGCAATAAATGTTCTGTATATGTTCTGATATTCTGACAGGCAATTCACAGCATGCTGGGAACGCGGTGTAAGGAGGATAGGATGACAGTCAATCTGCCTGACGGCGAATATCCGTTCATCGATCAACGGCTGCCGCTCTCGGAAATGTCGATGATCGAAGTCCCTCCTGACCTGGAAAGGCTACTAAGGGATCAGGCGGCGAAGAACGGCATTGCCATCGTCCGGAACGAAGCTGTCGAGCTACGATGCGAGACGAAGGAATTCGGCGATGCATGCTTTCTGATTTACTGGCCTGAAGGGCAGCGCATGCACATGCTAGCGCCTAAGGGATTTCAAACCGGGCGGGCATAACTTGTGATGGCGCTGACATGGCCACGGCTGCGATCGCAAGTGTGTTAAGATGGCCGGATTGAGGAAGAGAAACGTCTTGGGTCGTTTGGAGTAGAGAGCGAAATCCTGCGCTTGATCCGGCGACTGATTAATCGCGCGGCGGTTCGCTAAACCACAACACAGCAATGATCGTGCCAACAGGCGCAAACCACGACACGAGCTGAAACCATCCGCTTCTGTTTGTGTCGTGCAGACGGCGGGCCGTGACGGAAAAAAACGGTATCAAGGTGCCGAGGAGAAATAACGAGACCAGAATGTCAGGAACATTCACAAGCCCCAACAGGAAGCAGACCACCACATAAAAAAGCATCGCGTACCAGAATTCAGAGCGACTCGCTCTATCCGTGAAGTTGAAGTAGTTAGAAAAGAATCTTTGTACCGCGGATACGAATTTCACAGATGGCGCCTTTACCCCGAAACGGTTTCGACCTTCCGGTGGTTTGTTCAGAAAGAACACAGCAGAAACAACCAGAAGTGAACCCAATATTCCGACAGCAAACAACCAGTGCATTAATCAAAATCTCCATTCTAATGAATCCTGAGGGTAAGTGACTTCACTATTTTGCAATGCCAGAGAACACTGGGTTATCGCTTCATGCCCGTGCTCTATCAGCTTTTCTCATCAAGGGGCTTTTGCTGGAAATAGGGAACTCGCTGACCTCAAAGTCTACGTCACCGGCCATCCGTATGTGAACATTGATTGTAATATGGGTTTTTAAACGGAACGGGTCCAGTTGCTGTGACTTTGATCGGTAATTGGCACTGATTATCAGCGTTATGTGGCGCTGTCAGCGGCTGTATGAAGGTGCCGGGAGTGCGGCTGGCTTTGGGTTCAGCGCCACCCACTCGACAGCCAACTCGCATAACCGCCGAGTATCGCCGTATTTCCGCTTCACCTCACTGACGATTGTCGTCGCCTCTTTCAGCTCAGAGGGTGGCAGAGGTTTGCCGGAACCGAGGTGCGTCAGCAGCGCGGCCGCCATCTGCTTAAACTCCGCATCCCAGTTTGTGCCGCCATTGCCATCAAGCTCCCTGGCAATGCGTCCTGAAATGCGGATGACTTCCCCTTGCACGGTGTTCGCCGATCCGCTCGAAGGGACCAGCAGCTCCCACAATTCCTGATGCCGATCCTCCCATTTGGCTGCCTTCGCCACAATGGGTGACTTGCCATCATGCACGCTCCGGCGCGGTACAGGTGAGACGTCGAACAAGGCATAAAGCTTCTCGAGTGCAGTACTGGTTGCATCCCGGCTTTCTGGATTGAAGCCGCTGCGGTGGAACTCGAAGTCCGTCCCGATACGCTCGACAAAATCCCGCATTTTCGAGGAAATCCGATCATCACCTTTCTGACCTCGTCCCAGAAAACGTGAGGCAAACGAACGGAGGCCCGTCTGCTGGTGCGGCTGTGCGGCCAACAGCAATTCTGCCATTTCGGCGATCTGCTGGATTTTCGCATTGCTGCACCGTTGAAGCGCAAGCTCCAATGGGGTCAGGCCACTATTGTTGGTGGCATCAATGCGGGCACCGTGCTCAAGCAGAATCCGGGCCGTTTGCACATTGCCGACTGAAGCAGCTTTATGAAGCGGAGTATCACCCCTGGTATCGCTGCTGTTCACATCCGCGCCCAGTTCCAGCAAGATATCGATCTTTCCCTGCCAGTGACCAGCACGGTCATGCAATGGAGTCTCGCCATAATTGCCTGCTGCTTCTATGCCGGCGCCCTGATCTACCAGCCATCGCGCAACGTCATCAGGAAGCTCGTTGAAAGCCAAAGCGGTTCTCTTGAAGACACCTCCTCGCGCATTGACGTCGCTTGTCTCGAACACGGCTTTGATCGCCGTAAAATCGCCGATCTTCAGCAATTCCTCAAAGTCATTTGGTAATGTCTTTTTCTTTGCTTTCGCCATACTATGCAGATCCCGTACCCGAAAATATTGAAATCCCCAAAAGTAATGCGGATGGCTTGTCATTTCGCCATATAGAGAAGCATCCTGTCACGATGCGCGGACAAGACTCAAATGTCACCCCCAGAGAGGTTTCATATGCGCGACCAAGCGCCATGCTTCATCTGTTGAAATCATTCAAGGCCTGGGGGAACTGACCTAGATCTGACGCTCTCTTCAGCCGTCGCGGTGGGAGAGGGCTCCAGCCAGAACTTTGAGCCAACCGGATCGTCGTAACAGGAGTCCGCTCAAAAGGTTAGGCTGCAACATTGTGTTTAGGCTCGAGATGAAAGCCCAGAGCCTTCATAACAGCCAGCGTGGTTTCCAGGGTAGGGTTACCGTTTTCACTGAGCGATGTGTAAAGGTGCTCGCGGGCCAGTCCGGTCTGTCGGGCAATTTTACTCATGCCCTTGGATCGAGCGACAACACCCAATGCAGATGCAATGAACTTTGCGTCGCCCGTTTGCATTGCTTCAGACAAAAACGCCTCGATTGCCTCATCTGAATCCAGCATCTCTGCGGGATCAAAATCGAGAATTTTTTCAGCCATTGTCTTCACTCCATTCTGAGGCCAGCCGCTTGGCCGCTCTAATGTCAGTTTCCTGTGTACTTTTGTCGCCACCGCACAAAAGCACGACAATAGTTTCGCCGCGATTTTGGAAATAGACGCGATAGCCGGGACCATAGTGAATACGCAATTCACTAACACCTTCTCCGACCGGAGCGACGTCCCCAGGATTTCCAGATGCGAGACGATGCAGGCGCATGGCAATTGCCGCCTTTGCCACTTTTGGAAAGTGGCGGTCTGCTTCAATATCGTCATGGGGACATGTAAGGTATAAACTACAGTTTATGAAGATATATAGCCACCTCAGAGACGCGCCGGATTGGGAGCCCGGCGCCGTTTCCGTTGATGCAGACCGGCGGAGGGCCAATCGGTAGCTTATTCTTCGACCGTGAGACCGTCGACGCCTCGATCAGTCGACGATTGCTTGGCGGAGCGTCTGTGCCCCCTCATTACGAAATTAACTTGCGGGAATTGCGGCATTTCCGTATATTACGGAACAAAGGAGATCGTCATGACCTCAACTGTTACTGCCGCTGAAGTTTCCAAGAATTTCGGTGCTTACCAAGACGCCGCCGTTCGGGACCCCGTTATCATCACCAAGAATGGCCGGCCCAGGACTGTCTTGATGGCCTATGAGGATTTTGTTCGGTTGTCGAAACGGGACCGCCGCGTTCAGATGACAAATGAACTGAGCGCAGCCGAGATCAGCGAAGTCGAGCGTTCGGAAATGGCGCCTGGCCACGAGCATCTGGACGACGAGCTCGTGACGCATGCTGCCGACTGAAATCAAAGTCGGTTACATCTTCCGTTATTCCTATCTTTGGCAGTGGCAACATCTTGAAGGACGTGAAGAGGGCGACAAGGATCGCCCGTGTGTGGTGCTGGCCATCGTCACGGTGGAGGAAGACGGCACGCCGGTCGTTCGGGTGCTTCCGGTAACACACGCTGCCCCTGACAATCCCACGGACGCTGTCGAAATCCCGCAGCCTGTGAAAAACAGGTTGGGACTGGATGACGATCGTTCGTGGATCGTACTGACCGAAAGCAACCGCTTTGTCTGGCCAGGTCCGGATATTCGGCCGACTGCTACAGAGAGCGGCTACTATGGCGCTATTCCCCCGGCATTGTTCGAAAAGGTGAAGCGCAGATTCATTGAACTCGCCCGAGAGAGGCATCACACCAGCGTGGGTCGCACGGTGTAAGGGAAACTGCTCCGCTCTCGGACCCACACCGCATCCGGCAGGGCAGGGGGGTTACAGCCCTGACGCCTTGGTGAGATTGACGCGGAACCGATCCCTGCGGCGCTGGTATTTGCGGGTCATTTCGGCGGAGGCATGTCCGAGCTGCTTTTGCACGTAGCGCTCATCGACTTCAGCCGACGAGGCCAGCCCGGCGCGCAGCGAATGTCCGGCAAACTTTTGGCCGCGCTCGCCCTCCGAAAGGTCGCCACGAACACCCGCGGCAAGTGCTGTTTTCTTGACGAGGCGGGCGACCTCCTTGTCGTTCAGCCGGTCGGGACCGACATTTTTGCCGTGTCCCAAAACGCGCCGGAACAGCGGCCCGCGCGCGATGCGGGAAAATTTCAGCCAGGTCTCTGTCGCGACGATGGGGCAGGTGGCATCGGTGGATCCGTAGCCGATCTCGACCTCGCGCCAGCCGGTTTTTCCGCGCAGGGTCAACAGCAGTCCCTTGTCGGGAAAAAATTCGATCCAGCCGCGACCGTCCTCGCTCTGGTCGCGGCCGACGTCGAGCCCGACGATTTCGGAGCGGCGCAGGCCGCCGGCAAAGCCGAGCAGCAGCATGGCGCGGTCGCGCAGGCCGCGTAAACCCGCCTGATCGAGCGTTTCCAGCATGGCAATCAGGTCGTTGGGCAAAATGGCTTCTTTTTGCACCGGCGGCCTGGCGTGGGAATTGCGAATGCCGGCCATCACCGTGGCGATATGGCGGTCTTTCCGGTCAAGGGCGTGGCCACGTTGCGCAAAATTCCAGCTCAGCGACGACAGGCGGCGCTCGATCGTCGAAACGGATTTTTTGTTCCCTGAGGCCGCACCTACGGCGCCGGCTGCGGCATTTCCGGAGGCAAGCGCCGTGATGTAGAGCCCGACAATTTTTGGATCCGGCGGCATCGGGTCAAGCGACTGGCGGCGGCACCAGCCGGCAAAATGCTTCCAGTCGGCGGCGTAGGCGCGCCGCGTGTTGGCCGAGCTCGCGGCCTCGACATAATCGCGGGCGCGATCGGCCAGCGCGTCGAGATGCCCGGCCAGGCGATTTTGGCCCGTCGGATGTGCCGGAAGAGGCGAGGGGACATTTTTGGGCAGCTCGCCCATCGCCATGACGACATCGACGATGTCCGGCAAAGCGTCGGCCGACGCATCATCGGCCGACGGATCAGACGCATTGCCGGAGGCAGGAGGTTGCGAAGCCGACATATCAGAATGCGCCCTGTGATCGAGGTGAGCGTGCAGACGGCCGGTTTTTGCGGTTTTGCGCGCTGAAACGGTCATTTTCCAAGCCTATTGCATGACGTCCGATAATGCAATCTTATCGGACATAAAATGGCATCGACAGGCTGTGCGGTTTTTACAAACCTCACTTAACATTACCGCACAGCACCAGCGCGGGTTGCTGACGGCCTTCCTTCCGGGAATGTAATCTAATCACATCATTGCGGGCCATTCGATGGCCGTTGCACGGCTCAGGTCACCCGGCACGGCCTAATTGCGGACAATCGGAACCGTCGACCGATAGATAAGGTAGGGGTCATTGCCGGTCGGCGGCTTGGTCTTCCCACCATCCGGGGCGATGCGGCCGCTCGATCGTTCCGGTCTCAACCGTCAAAAAGACTTCAAGACGCCGTTTTCCGCTCTGACCGCCGCCAGGATCGGCAGGCTCAGGCGACCAATCAGTCGGGCTCGAAGCCAAGCACGTTTGTCGAATATTCGGTCGAGCCTTCGGCCGACTTGTTGATCTCACGGTGATAAGCTTGTCGCCAGGAAATGCTGGGCTGAGTTCGAGCGTTAGGTAATCGAACAGCTGCCGTTCGTGGATCGCGATAACGATCTGGCGATCCTCGCGTTTCGCCAGCGTTCGCAACAGCGCGGCGAACTGTGCGACATGCAGTTCGTCCATCGACTGAACCGGATCGTCCAACACCAGCCATGGTAGGTCGGGATTGACCGATAGATGGAGCGCCAGGAACAGGGTCAGCGCGGCAGTGTTGAGATTGCCCGCGCTCAGCATGGCACCCGGACCGCCATAGGTGCCGCCATCCCGATGCACGGTTTCGAGTAGCGCAGAAATTGGATCGCCGTCTTTCGACGGCAAGACAAATGCGGGCACAAAGGGCTCGTTGGGCGCGAGCCGGACGAAGAGATCACGCCAAATTGTGTTGAGCCGGTCGTTGAACACCCGGCCGACTATCGAGGTTCGTGCCTCGCTGGCGGCGACGCGCAGGCGATTGGCGATCTTCAGCCTGCTTCTTGGCGGTATCGCGCACGGCCTCGGCGGCGGTCAGTAATCGGGAGAGCACGTCATGTGTAGGCTCGGCGTCAGTGACCTCGGGCGCGCCGATCGTGACTGCGAGGTTCGCAAGGGCCGCCCGGATCTCGCCGCTGGTCGAAACGCGGAGCCGAGCTTGACCGGTCCGGCTGACGGTCGCGGCGTGGTGATCGCGAAGCTGTGCTCCCTGCCGAGCTAGCCCGGCTAGTTCCTCAAGTTCGGGTTTGGCCGAACGCAAGGTCGCAAGCCGCTGCTGATGGTTGGTAAGTTCGGTCTGGGGCAAGGCACGAGCTTGGTCGGCGCTCCGTGCGCGCTCGGCTTGCGCGATCTGATCCTGCACCTGCTTGCGCTCGCCGACAAGTTCGTTGAGCCGCTCGGATCGCCCGACGAGCCGTGCAATCTCCTCCGCGACATGGGTCTTGAGATTCGTCCCGGGAATTTCGCTGAAATCACGGTGACAGACCGGGCAGGTGTCGTCATGGATATGGGGTAGCATACAGGGCGAGGCGCCAGATTTGCCACGATAGCGGCAGCAGGGTCGGTCGCCGAGACAGCTTCGTGGAAAAGCTCAGGGGAACGGCCCATGTTTCATGACTGAATACCCGGATATGAGCCACGCGCCGATCATTACTTCTAGGATGATAGTAACGGGATCTCGCTCCAGAGAGGCGTCGCTATATCGACATCTTCCTGAACGGAAGCAAACCGGCCTAGATCTTCAAGGAAGTAGTTGTCTGTCAGATCATCGTTGACCGCGCTGACCTCCCAGGCAAGGCATTGCCCAGTACCTTTCTCTCCATAGAATCGGTGATGCACTCCCCTCTCAACCGTAACACTTTGGCCCGGGCGCAAACGAAATGGCACTTTGGGACGGAGCTCTATCACCTGACCGTCCGCCTGCACTGAGACGGGTGCCTTTTCATTTTCTGGATGCAGAAACTCGATCATCAGATTTCCGCCGCCGGCGTTGATGATGTCTTCAAGCTTGAACTTATGGAAGTGGAAGGGCGTCTCCTGCATCTCCCCGACCAGAAGCAGTTTTTCCGCATAAGACCGTTCACAAGGATCATTTTGGATACCGTTTCGCAGGCAAAGGATGGTCAGTCCTCGCTTCTGAAAGTCGCCGCTGCCGAAGTCTGTCACGTCCCATCCCATTTGCCGGGTTCTGAGATATCGAGACACGGCGGGGTTGGCACTGTAATCGTCGTGGTTCCAATAAATCCCGCGGTCTCCAAGTCGGCAATCCCTTTCCAACTGAACGCGAGCTCTGCGCAGAGACAGGAGTTTCACGAAACACGGTACGGGAAGCATTGGGTGTATTGCGCGCCTTTGGCCTTGTTGAAACGCGGCCTAAAAGCGGCGCAATTGTCGCTGACGGTCATGCAGAAGCTGTTCGTAGACTATTGTCCTTTCACCAAGGCGTCGTTTCGGTCGAAGGTTTCCGTGACGTGCAGGGTTTTAGACGCATCGTTGAAACGGGAATCGGCGAACACATCATACTGCACGCCACTGACGCCGATCTCGCCGCGTTGGACGCAGTCAACGACCGAATGCTAGACCTGTCCTGCGCAAAGCGCGCATGACCTCGAAGCCTTCGATCGTCGCATAGGCCGTTTTCAGCGTCTTGAACCCTCTCGCCGGTTTGATCAGTTGCTTCAGCTTGCCGTGATCGGCCTCAACGACATTGTTCAGATATCTGACCTGCCGGTGCACAAGGTCTCCAGGACATTTGCCTTCGGCCTTCAATTGCGCAATGGCAATGCCATAAGTCGGAACCTTGTCAGTGTTGATGATGGTTGGCTTTTCCCAGTCCTTCAGGCCATTCAAGGCCTTGCCGAGAAAGCGCTTGGCCGCTTTGGCATTGCGGGTCGGGGACAGATAGAAATCGATCGTGTTGCCGAATTTGTCGACGGCCCGGTAAAGGTATGTCCATTGTCCGCGGACTTTCACATAGGTTTCGTCCACGCGCCAACTCGTTGAATGCGGCCGGCGCCAGTGCCAGCGCAGCCGCTTTTCAATCTCTGGTGCATATCTCTGAACCCAACGAAAATCGTGGAATGATCGACTGGCACACGCCGTTCGCCCATGATTTGCTCAAGGGCGCGATAGCTGACCCATAGCGGCAATACCATCTCATCCTGAAAATGACGCCACTTGAAATCGCTCATCAATAGTCTCGCGGAAATCTTAGGCGCTCTTTCTGACATCAACGGGATTTTTGCAACAGAGCCGGATTTATGCTGCACTATCAAAGCGTCGCCATTTCTGACAACGCTTCGATTCCCCTCAGACGTTGATCTCAGTCTGTGTCCCGCAAACAGTCTAATCCTGAACGAGTCCGCCAAGGCCAAAGTTCGGTTCTCCGAGAGCCTTTGTACTAAGCAGGTACATGCCTGAATTTGCAAAAGCCCAGATAAGATTTCTATCCCATTCGACGAAAATACTCTCTACTGGCGTAATGTAGGATTGTGGATCGTTGAGGTCGTCAGTCATAGGCGGCACGAAATAGGCGACGATCTCGGCATTCGTTGGATCAGTGATATCGAACACCTGGACGCCCGCATTGTTGAACGGGTAGATGGCCAGATTCTCATGAGCCTCTCCTGGCGAGAAGGCGGGCGTCGGACGCTTCGGACCGAACTTGCCACGGCGCTGACAGTAATCCGTAAACGAGGCCTCTTCAGGAGGCGTTGGGCGCGGCAAAACGGAAATGATTTCCGGTTCGGTTGGGTTCTTGACGTCGATCAGGAAAATGTCCTTGTAGGGCTCGTAGCAATCTTCGTTCATCGGATAGCCATTGGCCAGGGCGATTCCCCGTGTTTGCACTCTGGCAACATCGACGTTGTCTCCTTCAACGCCGCCGGCATTGAGCGGTAGGTCCACACTGCCCACGGCAGTAGGATTGGATGGGTCAGTCAGGTCGAGAATGTGAAAGCCCAGGCCGCCCATGACCGTGTAGCCGTATTTTCCGCCATCCTCGATGGGCACAGGTGTTGAAATCGGCAAGCGGGCTGCAGTCCAGGAAACCCGGTTGCCGTATTGGCGCCATCCCTTGTAGTATTCTTCCTCGCCGAGGCGCTGACCCGGCACCCACCACGTCGATACCCATTTCGGATTGTAGGGATCCTCGACATCCAAGATCATCTGAGCCGGAGAGTAGATGTAATTTGGGTACTCAATGTTGGTGAATGTATTGTCGGGAGCCGCGGTAATGAATGCATATTTGCCGCCGTTGTAGTTCGGCACGTCGAGCGCACCTGAGCCTTCCTGCAGCTTTCCATGCGGATTGAGCGTGTTGGTACTGATTTCTGAAATCTGTTTCCACTCGGTTATACTCACCAATTCGAATATGCGCACTCCACGGAATGCTTCAGCTGCCTTGATTGCCTTGACGGCCTTCGGGTCATCATACTTCTTGCCTTTTAGCCCGCCTATGGATCGCGGGACTTCAAAAGACTGGATCATGATCCATTTGTCGAGCTTCTCGTTGTAGGCGATCGACGCAGCACCGAACCAATCCCCATCCTCGTAGGTTTTTTCGAGGACAATCTTCATATTCTTCGGGTCGGTGATGTCGTAGATATTCAGAATTTGACGATAGTAGTGGAACATATATCGATGATCGTCCATGTCGACAGTGTGCTGCCAGGAATGGCCAGGCTTGACCACTATGGGCCAATGCGCTTCTACCTTCATATTCTTGATATACGTCTCGCTTTCGAGCTGCTCCAAACTCCCCTCGAACGGTCGCGGACCACTGTAGGTGTAGTATGGTGCTGCCTGGGGATGTTTGAAGATGCCGGTCGCAGGATCAAGGCCATAGGACGCAGGGTCGGGCTGCTGCGCTTCTACCGCAGCAGCGCCTGTCACAAGTGATAAACTCATCAGCGAGATGGTCACAGCCCGTCGAATTCTGTCATCTATCGATTTCCAAGCCGACAATATCCTAGTTCGTTTTATACTGCAGTTCACAATTGATGAGTTCTTGGAGAGATTTAAGTTCTCGTACATTGCTTCGATCCTCTCGGGGTCGGCCATCAGTTAATTTGGAACCATTACTTTGGTAGACTATGGCGCGGGGAGGGATCACGGTTAGCATTTTTACCGAAACTGGATATCCGAAAAGCTGATATCTGATCGTGCGGCCGACAGCCAAAGACACCCATTTCGGGCGGGACCGAATTGATACGCGTTTTCGCGAAGGGGAGATGGCTTCAGAACAGACTGCGTCGTTCTAACGGCGACGCACCTCGCTCAAGGACGTCTCGCCAGCTACGTCAGATTTCAAATGGCTACGTTTATGGGAAGTTTGGCAGCTGCCTCTCGCAAAGCCTTCAGGAACGCTTTGCCTGCGGGACTCAGTTCGCCGTGCAAGCGATAGGAAACGCCGATAGGCCCCGAACCAAATGGAATCGTCCAGTCGATGTGTGACAGAAAACCAGTCGCTATATCCTGTGCAGGTACCTGGCTCGGCATGATGCCGATCAAGTGGCGCGATTGCAGGACCGTCCGATTCGTCAGATATGATACGGAGTCGAGAATCACTGGCGGCATATACTGATCATTCTCGACGAAGAACTTGTCGACCTGACGGCGGAGATTTGTTTCAGGGGGGGGCAGAATCCATCCAAAGGGCTTCAGTTTATCGAAGGTGAGATTGGCACGGCCCACCAGAGGGTGGCGGGCACCCCCCACCACAATCACCTTGTCGTCGAAAAGTTTCTCCTGAATGATCTCGGCGCGATGTCTGTAGGTCGAAAGGCGTCCCACCACCATGTCGATCTCTCCGGACTGCAGTGCGGGCATGAGAATTTCGTTTGTTCCTTCGACAACTTTGATTGCAACATTGGGTCGTTGTTCCACCAGTATGTCTATCGCCACCGGCAGTAGTTGCGTTGAAGCCGCTAGAAGTGTTCCGACAACGAGCCGTCCGCTGGTACCCTCATTGATGTCGGCCAGTTCCTGCGCTGCATTCGCGACTTGGGCAAAGATGAGTCGGGTGTGCCTTACCAGCGCTTCCCCGAAGACCGTCGGAACCATCCCTCGATTGGTCCGCTCGAAAAGCCTGACCTCGAAATCGAGTTCCAGATCTTTGATCATTCTGGTTGCAGCGGGTTGAGACGCATTAACCTCACGTGCAGCCCTCTGGATATTGCCGAATTTCACGATGGCGACCAGAAGTCGGAGTTGCCGGAATTTCAGTCGTGTCAGAACACGCTCTACAACCCGGGCGCGACGCACAGACATGCCCATTCCCTCCCGAGTTGGCGTGACGATCTTGCCTTATGATCTCGCCGCGGGGGTGCAGCCGAGCAAAACACACTTACAATCTACATCTGGAGCGCGATGTGACCATTCGGATCGTTAGCCCCTTCGTACTCGGCTAGCTGAACGCTGAGATTTCAGAGAACGTTGACGGATATGACGGTATTTTCCCTTCACAGCAGGAGCCCGTCGGTCACTAAAGGGTCCTTATTCCACGCCTGACACATCTAGAAACAAAGGTCCAATGGCACCAATTCAAACCCGGTTGTTGCCTGTGAGATATACCCAAAGGCTGGTGCCGGAAAATGGTACGGAGCCATTACCAGCCTTTCTCCAACGCAGCGTTCCAACAGCGCCACACGTGTCGCGATCGAGCGTGCGGGATCGGCGCAAAACTTCGATGCCCCGGTGCCCAGACCAAGTTGGACCGGATGGTGTATAGCATCGGCTGAAAACACGATCCGGTCTTCGCCAACTTCAAACAATAAGCCGAGCATGCCCGGCGTGTGTCCCGGAAGCGCAATGAATTCCAGACCTGATACGATATCACCTGCTTTTACCGTCCGATAACCCGGGCCTTCAACGATTGGACGGATGCTGTCGGCCCAAGCACCATGGAGCAGCGTCTCGGGATTGTCGGATTGTTCGACCCTCGCCCGAAGCGCCTCAAGTTCAGCGCAGGAGGTAACATAGGTTGCAGCCCCAAAAGTAGGCTGCCAGCCATCATTGCCGTCCGCAATCGTGTTCCAGCCGACATGATCGGCATGAAGATGGGTGTTGATCACCAGATCGACATCGATGGCGCTGATGCCCAACTGCCGCAGGATCTCTAAAAATGGCCCCTGCAACTGATGCCAGGCAGGGCGGTCACTACGCGTCTTGTTGTTGCCGATCCCGGTATCCACCAATGTCGTCCCCGCACTCGACTGGATCAGATAGATGTTGAAACTGAGATTTAGCATGCCGGACGGGGCACGATCGTTGGCGTTGCGCAGCGTCGGATCAGTCGGGCTGCGCAAAAGCTGGTCGTGTAGCCACTGAACCGGTCCGAGGTCCGGAATGCAGGTAACGAGCGTGCCATCCTGCAGTTGGATTTGCTCCAGGTGCAGTCCCAGTTCGGCGAGATGGGTGCGACGATAGATCATTCTAAAGGGTCCAGGGCGCAATGCTGACCGAAGGCGTCGCCATACATCTCGTTGATCTTTTCGCGTGTCACCAGCCGGAAGCCGCCATCGCCGTCGCTCTCCACGCGCATGGCATACCAATCCTGAACAGGATGCTGGTTTTTACCAAAGGCGAAGTTGCCACGAACGGATTCGAAGTCGGCCTTAAGCATGGCCGCGCGAAATGCCTCCGTGTCGTTGAGATCTGAGCCGGTCTGCGCCAGTGCGGCGCCAATTGCGCGGGCTGTATCGTAACCTTGCGCAGCATACATCGTCGGGATGCGATTGAAAGTTTCCTGGAAGGACGCCACGAAATGCTTGTTTGCTTCGTTATCCAGATCGGTATTCCAGGAACCCGAAACATTCAGACCCTCTGCGACACCGCCTACTGCGCGCAATATGGCGTGGTCGAGCGACGGCTCGGCAACAACCATAGGAATGGCGTTCGAAAGACCCGCCTGATGATACTGGCGCAGGAAGGCAATGCCGAGCGCGCCGGGCTGAAACTGGAAGACGACGTCCGGAGCAGTCGCGCGGATGCGGGCCATTTCGGCGGAAAAGTCCGTCTGGTCGAGACTGGTATAAATTTCCTCGACTACCTCGCCTTTGAAGAAGCGGCGGAAGCCTTCGACTGCATCCGTTCCCGCCTGATAGTTCGGCGCAAGAACCATTGCACGCTTGTAGCCGAGCGCTTCGGCGTTCTGGCCGGCACTGCCTTGCATGCTGTCGGTCAACCAGGAAATAACGTAGTAGTTCGCGTTACAGGCGGCTCCCGCGAACTCGGAGGGGCCGGCATTGGGGCTGACAACGATCTTTCCGGCGTCGAGCACCTCGGGGATCACCGCCGCCGCAACGTTGGAGAAAATGAGACCTGTGATCAGGTCGGCGTCTTCGTCATAGAGAAAACGGTCAGCGAGCTGACGCCCCGTTGCCGGCTTCAAATTGTCATCAGCAATGACGATATCGACCCCGACGCCGCCTAAGGTGCCATTGCCTTCCTTGACGGCGAGATTGAAGCCGTCGCGGACATCTTCGCCGAGATAGCCGGCAGGACCAGACAGCGTTGTGATGAAGCCGATCTTCACCGTGCCCTCGGCCATTGCAGAACTGGCAGCCAGAACGACGCACGAAAGAACAGTGGCCTTTGCGATGCAAAGCAGACGTGTGGATTTCATGGAGCCCCCGGATTCTTGTTGTTGATCGTGTCGCGCGGATTACTCATTTGGATGCAATGCGACACTCATCGGTCCTGGGAATGAGAACAGAAGCAACTCTTGTCGATAATCGTCGATGGAACGATATATCTATTGGAAATTCCCATAAATGAGGCTGTCGGTATGGCGCACGAGAGCATGGGCCGCAGCAATGCGGTCGCGGTTTCAGCTGGCGCAAACTACATCGCCACTCTTCATAAGAACGGCTTATCAATTCATTCTATTTATGAGGATTGCGGCATGGACGATCCTCCTGCATCTCTCGGTCATTGGCAAGACAGCGCCAATTCTTGCGAGCATTCCTATAAAAGGTGACCGTCCATGCCAACGGACCAAGACATCCGGCTATATATTGGTGGATACTGGAGAAATACTGTCGACAAAATCCCCGTGATCAATCCCGCGACGGAAGAAGTCGTTGGGCAGGTCGCCGTAGCGGGCACAGCCGATCTCGATGACGCACTATCTGCTGCGGCTGATGGCTTCAAGATCTGGAGCAGGACGCCGCCTTCCAAGAGGGCTGAAATAATCCTGCATGCTGCGGCTCTGATGCGCGAACGTATGGAAGAGATTGCACGCGACATCACATTGGAAAATGGCAAGCCATTGAGCGAAGCACGGCGGGAAGTCCAGCGTGGCGCCGAATTCTTTGAGTGGGATGCGGGCGAAAGCGTGCGACTTTACGGACGCGTTATACCCAGTGCTCCTGGCATTCGTTACATCGTATTGCACGAGCCCATCGGACCTGTTGCTGCGTTCGCGCCGTGGAATTTCCCGATGAGTCAGCCTGCCCGCAAGATTGGCGGCGCGCTTGCTTCGGGCTGCTCTATCATTATCAAGGCTTCGGAAGAAACCCCGCGCGGCGTGATCCACGTCGCAAAGGCGTTCGAGGATGCGGGTTTACCAGCGGGTGTGCTCAATCTAGTCTTCGGCATTCCCGCGACGATCTCCGAGTTCCTGATCCCCCGCCAGGAAATCCGGATGATCGCGTTCACCGGATCGACATCGGTTGGCAAGCATTTGACCGAGATTGCCGCGCGATACATGAAGCCAGCGCTTATGGAACTTGGCGGCCATGCACCCGTGATCGTTTGCGACGATACGGATGCAGCAGCTGCAGGTGTGACCTCGGCAATTCGCAAGTATCGCAATTCCGGTCAAGTCTGTACCTCGCCGACGCGCTTCTTCGTGCATGAACGCGTTTACGACAGTTTTAAGAAGGCGTTTCTCTCCAAAGCCGCGTCGATCCGCTGCGGAGACGGTATGGACTCTGCAAGTCAAATGGGGCCTGTAGCGAATAACCGTCGTATCGCGGCTTTGGAAGACTTGGTGGAAGATGCACGTGCGAAAGGTGCGCAGGTGCTGCTAGGTGGAAGCCGGCAGAGCAACAAGGGCTACTTTTTCCCGCCGACGGTGCTCGCCGAACTCCCGGACGATGCACGCGCGATGAGCGAAGAGCCATTTGGGCCTATCGCACTGCTCAATCCGGTTTCGTCGCTTGATGAGGCGATCGAAAAGGCGAATTCCCTGCCATTTGGCCTTGCCGCCTACGGCTTCACGCGATCGGCCGCAAATGTTGAACGGCTCATAAACGGTATCGAGGCAGGCAATATCTCGATCAACACACTCGAAGCCTCCGTGGCTGAAACGCCATTCGGTGGTGTAAAGGAAAGCGGCCTCGGTCGTGAGGGCGGTGCGGAAGGCCTGCATCACTACATGGTGGTCAAGAACGTGTCCCACCAAATCGATTGAAGCTACGAGACTGCTTCGAGGCATATCAAAGGGCTGCCGGCAATAAGTCAAATCAGTTAGCGGCAATCATCCTCAACGCTTCGCGGCCAAGCGCCGTATCAGCATTACCCAGATCCAGCAGAAGATCAAAATGATTGCGGTTTTTGATCTCGAGAGCTTGCGCGACGAAGCCTCGCTTCATCCAAGCGTCGTGAAAGGCACGGGATTGGCGCTTGAAACCTGCGGGCTCAGAACCTGCCCATGCAATCAGCACTGGGCATCCTTCCTCCGGCAGATGACGGATAGGACTCAAGGCTACGACGTCCGCCTTATCAAGCGACAGCCATTCCTGGGGAAAGGCAGCGGCCAAGGGCGACAACTCGTACAGCCCGCTGAGCAGTACAGCAGAGCGGATCATTTGAACTGGCAACCCGCCTTCGTCAAACCAGCCGTTCGTCAACACCGAAGCGGCGAGGTGGCTGCCAGCTGAACTGCCCCCGATATGAATCGCAGATCGATCGAGACCAAAGCGCCCACCGTGATCGAACAGGAAGCGTACAGCAGCCCGAACCTGCCGTACGATCTCGTGAAGCGATGCGTGGGGCGCCAGCGAATAATCCATTACTGCGGTGGAGATACCGTGTTGGGCGAAAAGCCCCGTCATCATTGAAGAGTCGTGCTTGGATAGGGCGCGCCAATAGCCGCCGTGAATAAAAAGAAACACCGGCTGTGGGGTGATCGCGCCGACAGAGCCATAGATGTCAAGCGTCTGACCGCTGGTCTCGTCATAGACCACATCCTCATGGCGCAGCCAACACTCCCGCTGCGCCTGCGAAGCGTAACGATATGCCTTCATTTCGTCGGCAAATCGTTCACCGACGGTGGCGCGCGCGTCGTAATCGGCATTCAGCTGCGCGCGAAGCCAGCTGCCTTCCTCGATCAACCTAAGGGATCCTAACGCGTTTGTGACAGCGTTTTCAGTCATGGCGATAAAATCCCCTGGCAGATCAAACATCGGTACAACCCCGCTTAAAGAACGAGCTTGTTGGAGCGGTTCTCGATGGCGCGCACGAGATTGAGCGCTGTCATTTCAGATGACTTCGGATTGGTCTTCAGCGGCAGGTTTTCAAGCCGAACATCGAGTACACCGAAATCGCCCTCGGCATGAATCTGATGCACGTTGCGCTGTGTGTCCGGGTCGGCAACCAGTTCGATACGGGTTTTTTCAAACCCGACGCCGGCGAGGGAGGTGATTACCGCGACGTTGGCATTCTGCGGATATGCGGATGCCGCCTGCGCTGCATTACCTTCGAAGAATACCATTGCATCCGTCAACGCAGTCAGGTCGCAAACCTGTTCGGCAGCCGTGCCTCTCCAGGCCGCCGGCGGCTTCACAATGCGATGCACCACACGGTCGAGGCCGACACGGCTGGCTGCAGACAAGGCGTCTACTCCTCCCAGCGCGCCCGGCGGCACGATGATACGCCCACCGCTCCGTTCGGCGATGTCTGTCATGAGTTGAAGCACGTCGTTCTCAGCCAGCGCCGAAGTGGATGAAATCATGAAATCAAGACCCGCCCGCAGGCTCGCCTCTCCCCACGGTTTCACGCTTGAGCGACCAGCCGCTTCGACGACCAGGCTTGGCGCGCATTGCATTAACTTCGCCGGCTCAATCAGCAGCATTGCACCATCCGGAAAGGCCGGACGATCACGTTCGGCATCACGGACAGCAACGCCCACAATCCTGCAAGACGCATTGCGCTCTCTTAGAAGTTCACAGACCCGTTGGGCGATCGCACCCCAGCCAATGAGGCATATGCGTTCAAACGCCGACATAGGAATGGACCTTGTCGTAATCCCGTTCCAGATCTACGCCAGTACCGGACCAGACAGTTCTACCGCGCTCGATGATGAAATGACGATCGGCAAGCGTCTTCAAAACCGCAATGTTCTTGTCGATAAGCAAGATCGACTGACCCGCTTTGCGCAACTGCCGGATGACTTCCCAGATTTCGGCGCGGATCACCGGCGCGAGACCTTCAGTCGCCTCATCAAGAATCAACAGGCGCGGGTTGGTCATCAACGCTCGGCCGATCGCGAGCATCTGCTGTTCGCCCCCCGATAGTGTGTTGGCCATCTGGTGCATTCGCTCGCGCATACGAGGGAAAAGGTCATAAACCTTCTCCAGTGTCCAAGAATCCTGTCTTTTATCTCGATCGGCCGCTGTAGCCACCAGGTTTTCACGAACGGTGAGCTTGGAGAAAATCTGGCGACCTTCAGGCACGAGGCCGACGCCGAGGCGCGCTACCCGTTCGGGCGCAAGCCGCGTTGCAGGCTTCCCGTCGATGGTTACCTTCCCGCCGCGCGCCGATACCAGACCCATGATCGTTTTGATCGAGGTTGTCTTACCCATCCCGTTGCGTCCCATGAGCGTGATGAGTTCGCCCTTCTTGACCTCGAAAGACACGTCGAAAAGCACTTGGCAGTGACCGTAACCGGCCTGTAGTCCGTTTACACTCAGCATTATTCGATGTCCTCGCCGAGATAGGCTTCGCGCACGGCGGCGCTTTCCCTGACTTCCTTCATGGTGCCCGTCATGATGATCCTGCCGTAAACCAGGACGGAAACGCGATCCGCCATAGCAGCGACGGCATCCATGTCATGCTCGACAAGCAGCATGGATACCGCACCGCGCAGCGCTTTAAGCGTTTCGACCATATCGCGGCTTTCGGTGTGGCCGAGGCCTGCCATTGGCTCGTCGAGCAGAAGCACCTTTGGCTTTCCGGCCAGCGCCATCAGGAGTTCGAGCTGCTTTCGCTCGCCATGGGACAGGTTTTCGGCCTTGATATCGGCCCTGTGCGCCAATGGGCTTTGCGCCAGCATCGTATCGGTTTCCTGCCAGACCTCGCGGTGTTTTGAAAACGCGTCAAGGATACGCATAGTATTGCCAAGGCGCGCTTGAAAGGCAATGCTCAGATTTTGCCGCACGGTGGATTCTCCGAGCAGGCTGGTGATCTGGAAAGTACGGCCAAGTCCGCGCCTGACTCGCTCGGCGGGTGCCGTCATTGTGACATCCGAGCCGCCCATGAAGATGCGGCCTTCGTTCGGCTGCAGGTTTCCGCAAAGCTGGTTGATAAGCGTCGACTTGCCGGCGCCGTTGGGTCCAATCACCGCATGAATCTCGCCTTCCTCCACCGTGAGGTCGACATTGTCGGTGGCGAGCAGACCTCCAAACCGCTTGACCAGCTTATCTGTGCAAAGAACGACGGTCATGATGTGGCCCCCCGTTTCCGGAACAGTTCGCGGAGAAAAGCAATCAGCCCGAGGATGCCCCCACGGGTGCCCAGCACGATCACCAGGAGAACGAGGCCGAGCGCAAGCTGCCAGTGTTCCGTCCAGGCGGATAGGTAGGATTGCAGGACGAGGAACGCTCCTGCGCCAAACAGCGGGCCCAAGAAGGTGCCGACGCCACCAAGAATGAGCATCACCATCAACTCGCCGGACTTGGTCCAGTGCAGTGTGTCAGGGCTTGCAAAGCGCATAAACACTGCAAGCAGCGCACCTGCAAGGCCTGCGCCCATGCCGGCCAGAACAAACGCGTAAAGCTTGTACCTGAAAGGCGCGATGCCGATTGCCGTCATGCGCTCCTCGTTTTGGCGAATGCCGGACAGGGTAGCGCCAAAAGAGGAATTCACCACGCGCCAAAGCCACACGAAATAGGCAACAGTCACAACGAGGATGACGTAGTACATCGTTGTGCGATCGCGCAGGTTGAGATCAAACAGTGTGTTGGCTTGCCGCACGATTATGCCGTCCTCACCGCCATAACCCTGAAGGGACACGAAGAAGAAATACACCATCTGGGCGAATGCAAGCGTGATCATGATAAACTGAACGCCGCCGGTTCGCAGCGCAAGTGCGCCAATGATCAGGGCCGCGAGGCCCGATACGAATATTGCGGCCGGCAGCGTGATAAGGAGTTGGTTAGTCCCGGAAATGAATCCGAACAGAAGGCTGCCATCAGCGTAGTGGGCATATAGAATACCGACTACATAGTTGCCGATACCAAAAAAGGCCGCATGACCGAACGAAACCATGCCGCCATAGCCGATCACGAGGTTTAGGCTGGCGACAGCAATAGCGTAGATCATGACGCGAGCGACCAAGCTAGTCAGCGCTGATTGGCCAATGGCGTCGGCCGCAAAAGGGACAGCAACGAAGCATATGATTATCAGAGCGGCGGAAATCCAGACGCGCATCACGCACCTCCCGCCGGGAAAAGACCTCTAGGTTTAAACAAAAGCACGATCGCCATCAGAAGATATATACCCATGGAAGCAATGCCGACACCAAGCGCGTCGGCCTCTGGACCCGTCATGATCTGGCGCAGCAGACCAGGAAGAAAAGCTCGTAGGCAGGTATCAAGAACGCCCAGCGTCAGACCGCCGATAAACGCGCCTTTGATTGAACCTATCCCACCGATGACCACCACGACGAAAGTGGCGAGGATGATCTGCTCGCCCATCCCTACCTGAACCGCAAGGATCGGACTGTTCATGAAGCCTGCAAGCCCCGCAAGAAGAGCGCCCAGCCCGAACACTGCGGTATAGAGAAGGCGGATATCGACCCCGAGCGCACGCACCATGTCGCGGTTCGTGGACCCAGCGCGTACGAGCATTCCTACCCGGGTGCGGTCTATCAGCAAGAACAGCCCGGCGGCGACAATAAGACCCACGACGATCGTCAGCAGACGATACGCCGGGTAGAACAGTCCAGGGAGCAGTTCGACCGGAGCGCTCAGACCTGTCGGCATCTGTACGAACAGCGGCTGGCGTCCAAACATCAGGACAATGAGTTCGTTGAAAATCAAGATCAAGGCGAAGGTAGCGAGAACCTGATCGAGGTGATCACGGTTGTAAAGCCGCCGTATGACGCCGAGTTCGATGAGAAAGCCGGTCGCCGTAGCTGCAAGCAAGCCCGCCGGCAGGCCTAACCAGAAACTACCGGTATATTGAGCGACCCAAGTCCCGATAAAGGCGCCGACCATGTAAAGCGAGCCGTGGGCGAGATTGATAACGCCCATGATTCCAAAGATGAGGGTCAGGCCGGCTGCCATCAGGAAAAGCATGATCCCGTAAAGCAGCCCGTTGAGAAGTTGTTCTATAACGAGCGTCATCGGACCTATCAAAGATAACTTGGAAAACTAAGGAAATGCGACAGAAAGCTAGGCGAGTGCGCCGCGGCTCGAGCGACACACCCGCAACAGCACCTTACATCTGGCAGTCGGCGGCATAGATATCGCCATAGTCTTCGACGAGCTTTTCGCGCGTCACGGTCGTGGGAACGCCGTCAGGACCTTCAACCACCTCGAGCAAGTACCAGTCCTGGACAGGATGCTGGTTGGGGCCGAAGCTGAAATTGCCGCGAACGGATTCGAAATCCGCCTTGCGCAGAACTTCCCGCACCGCATATATGTCGTCCACGCCACCGGTAACCTTGAGCGCTGAGGCGATCAGCTTGCCAACATCATAGCCCTGCGTGCCGTAATAGGTCAGTGGACGGTCCGGATAGGCTTCCTTCCACTTGGCGACCAGTTCCTTGCTTGCCGCGTTGTTGAAATCTGGACTCCAATGCGACGTTACCATCAGGCCGATCGCGGCGTCTCCAAGCGCCTTGAGGCCAACCGCATCGCTGGACGGCTCAGAAAGAACCATGGGAATCTGGCCGAGCAGTCCGGCTTGCTGATATTGACGCATGAAGGCGATGCCCAGGCCGCCCGGATGAAACTGGAACACGACGTCGGGCTTTGCGGCACGAATTTGGGCCATTTCTGCAGCATAGTCGGTTTGGTCGAGTTGCGTGTAGATTTCGCCAATGATTTCGCCTTCGAAAGTGCGCTTGAAACCATTCAGCGCATCCTTGCCTGCCTGATAGTTGGGCGCGAGAACGAAGGCGCGGTCGTAGCCGAGCTGCTTGGCTGCAAGCCCCGAGGCTTCGTGCAACGAGTCATTCTGCCATGGAACGACGAAATAGTTCTGGTGACATTCCTTGCCGGCCAGGTTCGACGGAGCCGCATTGGCGCTGATGTAAATCGCATCATTGTCTACAATATCTGGAACCGTAGCGCCCGCGATATTTGAGAAGATGATACCTGTAAACAGCTTGATGCCGTCGTCGGCCATGAACTTCTCGGCGATCTGGCGACCATTGGCCGGCTTGGCGGCGTCGTCCTCGACAACCAGTTCGACCGGCACACCGCCTAGTTTTCCGCCTTCATGATCAATCGCGAGTTTTAGGCCGTCGCGCACGTCTTGTCCCAGATAACCACCAGGCCCCGACAGAGTCGTGATGACACCGATCTTGACAGCATCCTGTGTGAGGGTAGGCCCGACCGAGCTCAAGGTAAAGGCGGACGCCAGAATCCATTTTGAAAGCTTCATTCCGTTCCCCATTGTTGTTGTTTTGATTGAAATAACGGTCTGCTCGACTGTCAGAGCGAGACCCAGCCTTCCGGCGGCGCCTTGCCCGGGTGTACGGTTTGGCAATGCGAGCACGTCCGCAGCTTTGCGTCCGCATAGAATTTCGCATAAATCGGCGGAAGGTCGTCGACGATCGATTCCAGGTCAACTTCGGCTCGATGCACCAGGCCCTGGCATTCGAAGCAATACCACTCGACCGCATCGAGCGCGCCTTCGGGACGTGCCGGCTCGATCACCAGTCCGATCGATCCTTCCTGCGGACGCTGGGGAGAGTGTCGAACATGTGCCGGCAGGAGGAAGATTTCGCCTTCTTTGATCGGCACGTCATAGAACTCTTTGCCGTCATATAGTTTGAGGAGCATATCGCCCTTAAGCTGGTAGAAAAACTCTTCGACCGGGTCGTCATGATAATCAGTCCGCTGGTTGGGTCCGCCAACCACGGTCACCATGAGATCCGCATTCTTCCAAATCTGCTGATTGCCAACCGGCGGCTTCAACAGATGCTTATGTTCGTCGATCCACTTCTGCAGATTGAAGGCACCCAGTTTAGCCATCTAAATTTTCCCTTTATTTTCCAGTTCAATTGACTTCCAGGCCACAGGTCTCGAAGGCCTGCTTGGTCACCCGTTTCTCATCCGTGGTAAGTTCGAGCAACGGAGCCCGCACGGGGCCACCGACCTGACCGAGCAGCTCCTGCCAATATTTTTGATGCGCATGCGGCTTTTCGGCTGGGCGCGTTTTACCGAACGCGTCCCGCACCGGCTTAAGGCTGTCGCGTAACGCGCGGGCTTCCTCAGCCTTCCCTGCGAAAGCGAGATCGGTATAAGCGCGGATGCGGCGGTCTGCCTTCGTCTGGAATGTGTATGGCGGCGAGGAGCACAGATAAAGCTGCCAGTCGAGCTCGAGGACGTTGTCGAGCCATTCGTCTTCCGATGCGGTCGAAATCAGGATGCGGTCGCCGGCAAGCTGCGTCAGCTTTTTGTACATATCCCGCGGTACGGAATATTTGATTGCAACGACCGTTTCGATGTCGGCAAGGCGGCTGCAGAGCTCGGGACTCATCAGATAACCGCTATCTGGATGCGACCATAGTGCGATGCCAATATCAACCTTTTCGGCAATGGTTTCGTAATAGCGTAGTAGCGTTTCGTCCTGTGCGCGAAAGAAGCTCAGCACAGGCGCATGAACCACGATGTAATCAGCGCCACCGGCCTGTGCATGCTTAGCGAGGTCAATTACCATATCCAAGTTCTGGTCGGAGCAGGACATAATTGTTTGCGCTTTATCGCCGACCGCATCGACTGCGACGTCGAACATGCGCTTTCTCTCGTCGAGCGACATAGAGAAGAATTCGGCCTGCTTTCCGGCGACGAACAATCCGTCGATGCCCAGATCGTTGATCCAATGATCGATATTCTGACGGAATCCGCTCTCGTCGATTCTGCCGTCCTCTTTAAAGGGCGTGTTAGCGGCTGCCCACACGCCCTTCATGGTGGCCCTTGAATGAGCTTTTGCATCTTTGCGCGTGTATTTCATGCTATTTCCTAACGTCTTCCGCGGCGCGTTTTCTTACGAACGTCGTTTCCTTTTCCAAGCCGAAACGGGCTCACGTGCTTAGGTATGAATTTTTCTGATACCGATTTACTGCAGTCGACCTGCAGCGTAGTAAGCAGCAAAATTTTTTATGCATTAACCTACGAGTTCCATATATATTCATGCGCAGTGTGATATGAATTCAGGCATGGCTAGCATTCGACAGATACAATGTTTCCAGGCGGTGGTTGAACTGGGGAACTTTTCACGCGCCGCCGAACGTCTCCACACCAGCCAGGCCGGCGTTTCCCATGCTATCCGGGATCTCGAAACCCTGCTCGACACGAGATTGTTCGACCGTACGACGCGCCGTGTCGAGCTGACGGAAGCTGGCAGGGTTTTCGCAGCCGGTGCGCTTGCGGGGCTCGCGGAGATAGAGCGCTCGGTGGATGCGGTGCGCGATCTCGGCCAATTGCGCACAGGATTGGTAAGAATCGCTGCTCCTCCATTGATTGGCGCTACAGTGCTCCCGCGCCTCTTGCGGATAGCGAAAGAGACTTATCCAACTCTGCGCATCCGAATTGAGGACGTAGCCGCTGACGCGGTCGTGACAAAGGTACGGACCGGCCTGAGCGATCTGGGGGTGGGAACATTCGCCCAGGATGAAGACGGTATTGAAACACAACGCGTGTTGCGAGACAGCCTGATGTTGTTCATGCAGCCCGACAACCAACTCAGTACACATTCCGAGATTCCGTGGCGCTCGCTGCGCGACATTCCTATCATAGCGCTGACGAGGGAGAGTAATATCCGTCTTCTCACAGAGCTCGGCTTTGAATCTGCCGCGCTTGCCCTTCGACCGCATCTCGAAGTCCATCAGATTCACACCGCGCTGGCACTCGTTGAAAATGGTGCTGGAGTTGCCATTCTACCAACCTATGCCTTTGCCGGGCTCAACGGTCGCAAAATTTTGGCGCGGCCGCTGACAGAGCCAGTCATCGCACGCGACGTGTCTATCATTACAGCGCGCGATCGCGCTGCATCACCCGCTACGATTGCCATCCGTCCACTGCTACGCAGCGTGCTACGCGAACTCGTGCCGCACATTGAGTTTCCTGCGGACAATTAATCGGTATCGAGTGTCAAAGCATTGGCGATTAGCTTGCAAGGAGCTCTGAACGCTGTGTAAGAGCATCCAGTGATGCCCACGCATTTCTTGCTCGCGTCCTTGGCAGGAATGCAGCACCGACCTCCTGATTGACGATCGACAACAAGCTGGCCAGCCTTACGCAATCGTCGTCGTTACCGGCGGCTGTCAGTTCCGGACGCGGCTTCGTTACAGAGAGGTACTCCCGGCCGTATTTCGCGAAACGACCGCGACGCACACATTGCCGAGGCTGAGATGCTGGGCTGGTCTCGACCGCCTATCATCAGCTCTATACCTGCGGCGCCTTTCGATATTCTCACGTTGCACTTGTCTCCGAAGCGTTGCGGCCTGATGCTGGTCGTCTTGGCACAAGCTGATCGAGCGTCAGCTCACCGAACCGCCTGATGAATAAAGCCTCTGCCTGTGTCATCGTGCTGGAAAGTGCAACATTGACGTTCTTCTGTACCTGACAATCCGGATGGTCATTCCGATTGCCTATCGCAAATAGATTCGGTCGGTTGAGAGCCTCGTAAACGTCTAGCAAAGTGATCTGGTTCAGAGGTCGCGCCAATTGCCATCCTCCACCGTGACCTTTTCCCGATCTCACATAGCCGGCGTCACGGAGGCCGGCCATCGTTCTGCGAAACACAGCCGGGTTGGTTCCCATGCTTTTGGCGAGGACGTCGGAGGTCAAGGGCTCATCAACCTGGCCCATGTGCAAAAGCACATGCAGTACGTCCGATAACCTGGTGTCCTTGTTCATTTCCTGATCCGATCCTTGCGGGCCTCACCGTCAACCATCGTGCACAATCTTATGTAGCACCTATTGATACATAATAGGCGTCCTGTTATGTAGCATCAACTGATACATTATTGGGTGCCATTATGTCCAGCTTCGATACCTCGCTTCCTCCCCTTCTATCCTCGGTTGAATCGGGCGACCCCACCGTTCACGATCCTCGCCGACGGCGAAGCATTCTGATTACCGTTTGCATCGCGCTGATGGCCGTGATCGCCGCAGTGACCGGGCTCAACGTCGCGCAACCGCACCTCGCCCTCGATCTGGGTGCTTCCCAGAGCCAGGTTCTCTGGATGATCAACATCTACGCGATCAGCCTCGCAGCCCTGTTGCTGCCGCTCGGCGCGGTCGGAGATCGGTGGGGCCGCAAGCCAGTGCTGCTGATCGGTCTCGGTGTCTTCGGTATTGCCAACATCGCGTCGGGCCTGGCTACCAATACCGAAATCATGCTCGCCGCGCGGTTTATGAGCGGCGTCGGCGCGGCAATGATCATGCCGGTGACGCTCTCGGTCATCACATCGGTCTTCCCTGACGAGGAACGCTCCAAAGCTATTGGTGTATGGACGGGCGTTGCCGGTGCAGGCGGTATTCTGGGCATGTTCCTTTCCGCCGTGCTGGTTGACTTTCTGTCTTGGCGTTGGCTGTTCGCCCTACCGGCCATCTTGGCCGTCGTTGCGGCCGTGATGGCGCTGCGCGCAGTCCCGAACTCACGCCAGTTTTCGCCCCATCGGTTCGATACTGTTGGATCGGTCCTGTCGCTTGTCGCCATCATGGGTGCCAGCTTCGCTTTGCATGAAGGCCCCGCGATCGGATGGTCAGCTCCTGAAACGCTTGCCGGTCTAGCCCTTGGCGTCGGTGCGTTTGGTGCATTTATCTGGTGGGAATTGCGTCACCCCGAACCGCTGCTCGATATCCGCCTATTCAGAAAGCGCAGCCTGACGAGCGGTTCAGTATCACTGATGACCTGGTTCGGTGTTCAGGCGGGCGTGTTCATCGTCCTCTATCCCTTCTTTCAGGCTGTACTTGGCTGGTCGGGCCTGCTCGCCACGGTTGGACTGATGCCCATGGCGCTCTTGATGATGATTTTTTCCGGAGTTGCGCCGCGACTGTCCGCAAAGATTGGCCCCAAGGCGACGATTGCCAGCGGTGTTCTACTCGGTGGCGCCGGCCTCGCACTCATGGCGATGCTCGTTTCAGTCGATGGCGGCTACCTTTCGGTGCTTCTTGGCATGATCACAATGGGCATCGGCATGGGTCTCGCCATGGCGCCATCGACCGAAGCCATCACCTCGTCTCTGCCGCGCGAACAGCAGGGCGTGGCATCCGCGCTCAATGACGTGACTCGTGAGCTGGGCACTTCGCTTGGTGTGGCACTGCTCGGTGCGGTGTTCGCGGCTGGCTATGGCAGCGCGATCGCGCCGCTTTTATCGGATTTTCCCGACGATGCGGCGGCAGCCGCTAGCCAGAATATCGCCAATGCCATGGCCATCGTCGAGCAAGGGCTTCCCTATGCCGATGCCCTCTATCGGACAGCGCAGGAAGCGTTCGTTCAGGGCTGGCAGCAAGCCATGTGGGCCGGGGTCGCGGTAATGGCGGTTCTCTTCGCTTTCGTCGTCATGCGCGGCCCGGCAAAGCCTGTGCCGGTCGTTCCGGTTCCGGCCGAAATCTGATCGCTGGAGGTTTTCATGCACTACGATGCCATCATCATCGGCGGCAGCTTTGCCGGCCTCTCCGCCGCCATGTATCTGGCGCGCGCCCGCAAGACGGTCTGCGTGCTCGATACGGGCGAACCCCGAAATCGGTTCGCCGCACAATCGCACGGCTTTTTCGCTCAGGACGGGAGCAATCCCAAAGCCATGCTCGATACAATGCGAGAGCAGGTCGCGGCCTATCCAACGGTGACTTTCATCAAAGATGCCGCCGCGGATGCCTGCAACAATAGAGGCACCTTTTCGCTCGCCCTATGGAGCGGGGCAATAATTAATGGGAGCCGGCTGCTCCTGTCCTTCGGCATTTCCGACATCATGCCCGATAAACCCGGATTGGCGGAACGCTGGGGATCGTCGGTCATCCATTGCCCCTATTGCCACGGCTATGAGTTTGCCGGTCAGAATCTCGGTGTTCTCAACGTCACCCCCATGTCGGTTCATCAGGCAGCACTTATCTCGGAATGGGGCCCCACGACTTTCTACCTCGATGGCAGCCAGATCGACCAGCAAGCACGCGAAGATCTAGAACGCCGCGGCGTTCAGATCGAGGCTGCACCCGTCGAGCGGCTGACCGGCGAAGGTCATACCCTTTCGGAGATCCAATTGGCCGGTGGTCGGTCCCGCCTGCTCGACGCGCTGTTCATTGGTCCACGCCATCATCTCAACAGCGCTATTGCCGAACAGATCGGATGCGCGATCGAGGCAGGCCCACTTGGACCGATGATCAAGGTCGATGAGATGCAGATGACCAGCGTGCCGAATGTGTTCGCCGCAGGCGATATTACCAGAATCGCGCACAACGTCACCTTTGCCTGCGCCGATGGTGTCATGGCCGCCATGGCGATCCATCGTTCGCTGGCCTTCGAGGCAGCGGCATGAACGCCAACGTGAACCCGTTCATGAACCCGGCTGCTGTCGCGTCCTATGCCGAGGAAACGCCAAAGAAGGTGCCAGGTTTGTTGGACCTGCACCGGATGGTGGCGCTCCTCCTTGCCGAGCGTGCGCCGGATGCCGCCCGCATTCTGGTCGTCGGCGCCGGCGGCGGTTTGGAACTAAAGGCTATGGCGCTGGCGCAGCCCGGTTGGCGTTTTGTCGGTGTCGACCCTTCCACAGCCATGCTCGACATTGCCCGGCAGACGATCAAGCCCTTTGCCGAGCAAATAGAACTTTTGCCTGGGACGGTCGATCAAGCTCCAGGCGGTCCTTTCGATGGCGCGACATGCCTGCTCACACTCCATTTTCTCGACCGGGACGCGCGGTTGCATGTTCTCAGGGAAATTTGCTGCCGTCTAAGACCCGGCAGCGTTCTCGTGGTCGCCCATCACGCAGCGCCTGACAACGAGGCCGAACGCTGGCTGGCGAGATCGGCCGCCTTCGCCAATCGTGCCGCGCTCGACCCCAAAGTCGCCGCCGCGTCCGCAAAAAGCATGGCTGAACGCCTGCCGCTCCTGCCCTCTGCCGACGAGGAAGCGTTGTTGGTCGAAGCGGGCTTTCGAAACCCAGCCTTGTTCTACGCTGCGTTCTCATTCCGCGGTTGGGTTGCGACCGCGAGCTAGCATTAACAAGCCACACGCAGGACAACATAGAGATCGAAACATTGCCCATCACGCTCTACAACTTCGCCTTCGGACCTTATCCGCAGCGCCTCAATATCTATCTGGCCGAAAAAGAGCCCTCCAATGTTGAGCTTGTCCTGTATGGCGAGCCGGACAGGAACGCGGGCTTTCCGCCGGAGGCGGTCAAGGGCCTGACTGTGACAGGCTCGATGCCAATTCTCCAAGACGATGATGGTACGGTCGTCGGCCAGTCACTCGCCATCCTCGAATATCTGGAAGACACGGCCTCCGGCCCTGACATGCTAGGCGCCACACCGGCCGCCCGGGCTCGCACCCGGCAGTTCGTCCATATGCTCGATGAAGCGCTGACGTTCTTTGGATTATGGGCAAGACATGGAAGCGTCCTCGGCCACGGCATCGTGCGAACCAGCCAGGAGGTCGCTGAAATCTGTGCGGCGCGGTATTTCGATCAGCTTCGGCTCATCGACCGTATGATGGGCAAGGATGAATTTATTGCCGGCGATCGGGTGACTGTGGCCGATTGCGTTGCGATGGCCACCTTGCAATATGTGGCCGACTTTTACGACGTGCCGATTCCATCTGAATGCATGAAGCTTCAGGGCTGGTTCGACAGGTTTTCTCGACGCCCGAGTGTGGCCCGCCCCTCGTATCCTGAGACCAAGCGCTTGAAAGCGCTTGGTCTCATGGAGCAAACGGGTGTGTCGCTCTAGAACTGTCTGCCTATTCGTGCATCGACCGAGTGCGCGTTACCGCCGCGGATGACAAGGAAGGCCATTATCGCGGCCCAGAGAATCGACTTCTCGGCTCCGGCATATCCCTGGCCCAATGTGATCCAGTGAAACCAGACAGTGACCAGCAGAACGATGGTCGCTGCTGCCGCAGCCGGACGCGTGAAGAGGCCCAGGGCAATGAGGATGCCCCCGAAAAACTCGGTCGCCGCGAGCAGTGGTGACCAGAATATGCCCGGGTAGAATCCCAGCCCTTCAACCATTTCCACGGCTCCAAAAGGGTTCATCAGTTTCGGAAAGCCGTGGGTCACGAGGGCAACTCCCGACACGACCCGCAAAACGGTTTCTGCCGGTGTGTCGAGGCGCGCGTAGAGCGAGGCCAATGCGGGAAAGTAGAGGGCATTTCGGAATTTGGTCGTCTGCATGATGGAAAACCTTTCGTGGTGGCAGATACGAGCCGCGCCCAAACAACCAAAGTTTGGAACGTAGAGCGCGTTTTCTGAAGGGGTTAGAATTTGTAGGCGTAGCCGAACATGAAGGAGGCAAGGGTCTTGTCGACAGTGATCGGGCTGTCGGCAATGCTGTCACCAACTCTGGTGACGCTGGCGTCCAACATTACGTGGTGGTTTTCGCCAAGCGAGTGAAAGGCGCTGATACCTGCTTCAAAATTGATCGTTGACGATCCTTCGTAGGCAGCGCGCGTGGCTGTCGCCTCTTCGGGGCGAACGCCGTAATAGTAGTTGACGGTGTTTGAATCGAGCCAGGTGGCTCCAACCCTCGGGGTCAGGCCGATCCCGTTGAGGAAAAACGTGTGCGATGCGGCCAATTTGATCCGGCTGCCTTCACTGTCGCCGGACACTTCGAACATGCCTTCAACGCTCAGATCTACCAGAGGTGTGTTCCACTCAATAGCAGGTCCACTCCAAAGCGCGGCTCGCCGACGGTCCATGCCGTCCAGAATGTCGGCATCACCGGGCTTGTAGCCCTCGGCGAACATGTAGCGGGATCTCAGCGAGACGTTCAGGGTCTCCGATGAAAACCACGGCAGCTTCAGGTCCGCGGCGTCGCCTCGCACCCGAAAATAGGTGCTGTCAAAGTCGATGATCGGAACTGGGCTGGTCGTTGAAGTGCCATATGCCTGCTGGCTCCAAATCACACCGGCACCGGCTTCAAACTGCCAGTCCTGCCCTTGAGCGACGGCAGGTATATTGGCGAGAAACGCCAGGGTAATGGTCGAAGATATCAGCGTCCGTTTGCAAAAGTTCATGGGATGAGGCCCTTTAGCCATGCCGGAGGCGTTCGCCGAAAAACGACGCTCCCGACAAGGTGATTGCGATAGAGATTGATTTAGAAGTTGGTCGTGAAGCCGTCGCTTCAGCGCGACTTGCTAGAAATGCCAGTTGAAGCTGGCGCAGAACTTCCGCTATAGCCAGCCAGACCAGAAACCAGACCTGCTACGTCAGGCATCGCCTGGTAACGCCGCCTATGGATATTAGCGATCTTTGCATTCATATCGGGATCGGCATCGTCGGTGATGTCAAATGACATGAATTTCTCGACAAGAGGCAGGCCGATCCGATCGATTTCGCGATGCGTTGGATCGTTCATCATGGCCTCATAATCGGCAAGATTCTCAACGGCCGTGATGGCACCATAGTCAAATTCGCCCCCATAATCAGGGCCGATGACCAATGAGCGTACGAGGGGGTTGCTGACGCTTTCTCGGCGCATGCGTTCCAGGATGGCATTGGCCTGTTCCTTGGAAACTTCGGGTTTGATGCTCATGCGAATGCAATGATAGATCATCTTGGGTCCTTTCGGGGTTGGGTGTCAGGCTCGGCCGAACGCAGCGACGTGATCGCGGGCGAAGTCGGCAATATCGCGCGGTTCATGGCCGGTCAGTTCGGCGACGCTTGTGTGCACGTCGGATGCCTCGCCCCGCGCATAATGGGCATAGTCCTCGACCAGCCCGGCAAGCTGCCACTCCGGCAGGTAGCCTTGCAAAGCGCCGGCGAACTGATCTGGTGTGATTTCGTGGAAGGTGATGTTGCGTCCGGTCGCTTCGCCGATTGCTTGCGCCATTTCGGCGTGGGTTACAGCGCGCGGACCCGTCAAAGTATAGGTTCTTCCCTCATGACCGCTTCCCGTCAGAACAGTAGCCGCCGAAGCTGCAATATCGCGCACATCTAGGGTGCTCACGGCGGCGATGCCGATCGGAGCCGCGAAGGCGCCATTCGCAATTGTTGGAGCAAATGCGAGCAGGGATTGCATGAAGAGGTTTGGCCTCAAAACGGTGAGGTCGAACTCGAGCTTGGCCACAGCATCCTCGACGCGGGCGTGCCAGCGTAGAAACCGGACTGGCGAAACCTCCCGCGCGCCGTACTGCGAGAGCAGCACGAGCTTTGTCACGCCGGCCTGCTTGGCGAGGTTCGCGAATCTGATCTGCAAGGTGGCTGCGTCTTCGCCCGAGGGGCTGTTCAGGAAGGCAACATCGATACCTTCCAATGCACTCCGGAGTGCATTTTCATCGCCAAGATCAGCGATAATCTTACGTGCGCCCGGGAGTGACCAGGCAGGGTTACGCGACATGGTGGCAACTGTCGCATTCCGGGCCAGCAATTCAGGAACGAGGGTCGAGCCAATTGCGCCGCTCGCGCCGGTGACTAGGATCGAAGGGGTGGACATGGAGAGAGGCTTTCGTTGGTTGAGTGTGGAATGTGTTTCTGACGAGGGCTCAGAAGGGATCGAGCGCATTCGGTTCGCGCCGCGATTTGACGATCGCGGTGAGGGCAAGGCCCAGCGCGATGAGGATGAGGAAGGCTTGGCCGGCGAATGCAGCCGTGAAATCGATCTCGCCGCTCCCGGCTCCGATGGCGATGCCAGCGATAAGAGCGATACCGAGGGCGCCACCGATCTGCTGTGCTGTATTCACCAAGCCGCTCAGGAGCCCGGACTGTCCTTCTGATGCGTCTCGAACAGCGAGTGCAATGCCGTTAACAAGCCCGACGCCGAGACCGCCTCCGATGAGGATGAATGCTACCATCAGGGGGATTGAGAGGCCGGTCGTGGCCGGGTTGAAGGCCAGGATGAGGAAGCCGGCGAGAAGCACGGTAATCCCGGCCGCAAGGGCAGATGGCAGACCCATGACGCGAGCCAGCACAGGTGCGACGCCGCTACCGACGATGGTCATCAGTGCAAGGGGAATTTGCGACATGCCGGTTGTCAGCGCGTCCATGCCGAGAATCTGTTGCTGGTACTGAGGAAGAAAAAAGAACAATCCCGCCAGCGTCGCCCCCATCAGCAGTACAACCAGACAGGCTGCGACGACGGTTTGATTGTGGAAAATCTCCAGTGGCACCAGCGGATGAGAAGCGCGTCGTTCAATCGCGACAAAGCCAGCTATGGACACGAAACCAGCAGCAATTGCGGCGAATGCGCCGGGTGCGGCCCACTGCGCTTCGGCGGCATAGATAATGCCGAATGCAAGCGATCCGATTCCGAGTGTGATGGTCACGGCACCCGGGGTGTCGAAGGAGCCGGCGCGTCCTTTTCCGGATTGAACAGCGCGAAGCACAATGAAGGCGCTGACGATGCAGAACGGTACTGGAGCCCAGAAGACCGAGGGCCATCCGAACATGTCCGTAAACATCCCGCCAAGGAAAACACCCACGAGACTGCCCGTACCTGAAACAGCGCCCCAGATGCCCATGGCCCGCACGCGTTCAGAGGGGCTGTTATAAAGATCGAGCACCAGAGCGAGGGCGGAAGGCACCACGAGGGCCGCTCCCACGCCTTGACCAATACGCCCTGTGATCAGCATCGAACTGTCGAGGGCTACGGCACAGAAAATGGATGCCAACAGATAGATGCCCATGCCCACCAGAAAGATGCGACGGCCGCCGAGAACGTCTGACAGGCGGCCGCCCAGCAACAGAAGGCCTGCCAGGGTGACAAGGTAGGCATTGACGACGATCGTCAGCGTTGTGGCTGAAAGCCCCAGCCCGTCCCGGATAGCGACGGTAGCGAGATTGACCATCGTCGCATCGAGGACGATCAGAAACATGGACATGGACAGTCCGGTCATGGCGACCCAGCGGGGGAGGCTGCGTTTGAGAGCGGATGGTTCCGATGGTAGCGAGGTCAGTTGGGTTGAATGATCGTTCATGCTTTAGCTCATGCTAGTGAGTGGTCACTATCTAACCACGCAAATAAAAAGGGGCTTCCTTGCCAGTCAGCGACCAGATTCGAGGAAGCGTTTAATCCAATCGACCTTGTTGGTCTGGGCCGGCAAATCCATGGAGGCGGCTATCATATAGAGCATCCCTGCCGCAAAGAAGTCGTGGGCCAGGTCGGTCCCAACCGAGGGCAGGGCCTCCATTCGCTCGAACACATCGCGCGTCCAGCCCTGCATCAGTTCTCGAACTTTAGTATCTGCGGACGCTGCATAGCCTTGAAGCAAAATCAGCATTAGCTCTCGGTCGTCCATAAGGACGCCCCACGCATTCGCCATGGCTTGAAGAGGTTCGTCTTTGGTCGTTTCGCCGGTTTTCAGCATGGTCCTGGCAACAGTGGCGAAAGCCTGTTCGAGAACAGCGGTGAACAGGTCAATCTTGGTTGGATAGAGCCGAAACACGTTTGGGTGCGAGATACCGACAGCCTGCGCGATATTCACGGTCGAGCCGCCGTGCAGACCCTTCTGGCTGAACTCGGTGAGAGCAGCGGCCAGAATCTGTTCTCTGCGCTCATCGGCGCCAACGCGCTGTTTTTTCTGTGTCGGTTTCATATTGATAGTGAACACTCACTAGCATGAATTGTCAAGCCGATTTGTTGCTTCCTGCGGGAAACGCGCTTCTGTGGTGTTTTCCGGCGTTAGCTTCCGCCCAGGCCGTAGCGGCGCCACACCGCCATCCCGAGATATCCGATTGCGATGTAGACAAGCACGAAACCGGCGATGTGCAGGACAAGATGCCACAGAGACCTGTCCCCAGCGTCAAAAAACGAAGCGATCAGACGACCTATCGAGAAATAGTAGGCCGCATACATTGCCAACCCGATCAACAGGGCACAGGCGATCACCAGGACCCCTACAGCGAACGGTTTTACGAGACTTGCCATGGCCTATCAGAACCAATTGGGCTAGCGCTGTCCAGATAGCGATCTTCACATAAGGCATCACCGCCATTTGTGGTCAGCTATTCATGTGCGTCCGATGAGGCAGATCACCAGAAGGCTTTACTCGAATGGTGGCGGACGGTCGCCCGTCCACGAACTCGGACCGAGCCAGACCGTGACGCCGCCAGTCTTCACCTCCTCGAACAAGGCTCTCGTCGGATGCGCAGGCGTCATTGCGTCGGCATAGGTCCTGTTGTCGAGCAACCGAAGCTGCTTGAGAGCTTTCAGGTCGCGAAGCGCCTCCAGATTGTCGACGGCGGTAGAAATCGAGAGATGCGTCAGGTGAGCCAAAGGGGACAGCTTGCGGATATCGGTCCGCTCGATCATCGATGTTGCCGAGACGCTGGTTATATTGGGGCATAGGTCGATACCGCCCATGTCGGACACGTCGAAAGTGTCGTCTGCGCCTCCCCAGTAATGCCATGCGAAACGATAGAGCTTATTGCCCGCATCGAACCTAATCGAATCCACCTGAGCTAGCATTTCCTCGGTCAACGGATAGCGCGCCAGATAGTCCAGCACCTCGGGCATAAGGTCATAGCCCTCCTCCTCAAGATCGACGTCGCGCTGCAGGACATGCGATGCAAGATCCTGCGGCGTTCCCAGATTGAGTGCTTTCCTCTCCACAAGAGAGGACAAGACAATTAGCTTGAAATTGACATCGGCAAAGGGAGCGCCGGGGCGTCCGCTCGGCGATGCGTAAGGCGGCGCGTAAGCCTCGCGATATTCGGCGTCGTTCGCGCTGAATGATATGGCATTGATCTTTTCAAGCGTAAAACGCACCCGCATCAGCACGCCATCGGGTAATTTCCTAACCCCTTCACGAACTCCGCGCATCATCGGGAAATCGTCGCCGATCTCCAGGTCCGGAAGCGCCTTGCGCGCTTCGTCCATGGTCATTCCCATCTGAACTCCCTCGATCGGAATGGCCTGGAAGCGCCAGTCGAACGAGACACGGCCAATGGCCTCTTTCTTGTCGAGGTGCACGACAACGCCGTGACTGTTCTCAAGAGTATCGACGATGCCGCCTTTGTGAGGCGCAGGCGTTCGCCAATGTGCCCCCAGAGCTGCGGCAACGTCCGATGTGGACATACCTGGCCGCAGTCGTGCCAGACCGACACCGTAGGAAACACCTTCATCGTCGGGCATGGCCACCGTCCTTAAATGCGGATTCTGAGTACCGGTGAACTTACCGACGATAACAATGTCTATTTTAGGCGAGGGATCGTTTCGGTCAAACAGGCGGCACGGGGGTCGAAGGCTGACCGACAGCCAGGGAGGGATGGGAAGGGGATATGCAGCTTCGGCAGTTGGTAGCGAGGGTTACGTGCGCCAATGTGCTTGCGGTTCCTTCGAGTGAAGCGATTGAAGACGGCCAGGCATCTACATCAACGCCAAATGCGGTGTGGAGCCAGGACAGACTGAGGCGCCGCGTCGCTTCGAGACTATCGGGCGCTTCAATTTCGGTTTCCTTTGCGTCTAACCCGGCAATGCCGCCCAACCCGTGACCAACGCCATGCACTGTGACCAGAGCCTCGGCTCCCGGGCTGTCGTGGAAGGCATCTGCATGCCACTCCGGGCCGCGTGACGTGAAATGCGGGTTGTCGTCTGCACCGCAGACCACAAGACTACGCGTTGTCATATGCGTAAAATCCACGTCGAAGAACGGGAAGCGGGCGGCACTTTGCGCGGTGAGATCGCTGCCACCACGACCCGGTGTGGCCAGCAGGATGCCTGCGGATATGCGCGGATCGGCAAAGCTTTCGTCCGCAAGCCGCGCGCCCAAAAGCAGACTGACCGTGTGGCCACCAAACGAGTGGCCAGCAGCCGCGATGCGTCCGTAATCCAGGCGACCCGCTATCGCCGGAGCCTGCCGTTCCACCTCATCCAGACGGTCGAGAATTGTCGTCATCTCGGACACACGCTGGCGCCAGAAATAGGGCGCGCCGGGTGCCTCCTCCGGCAGGCCGGCGACAGGAGAATTGCCATGGGTTGGCTGAATGACTGCGAAACCGCGTTCGGCCCAGAACTGCGCCAGGGGTGTATAGCCATCCTTTGACGGCAGATATTTGGACGGACCGGCGCCGTGCGATAGCAGCACGACTGGCATCGTGTCGCCGCTGGCCGGGGCGGTCAGGCGCAGTTCAAGCGGCGTGCGTCCCGCCATGGGCACGATGATAGGGGTATAGGCCACCGTCAACACAGCCTCAGGCGTTGGGATGGAGCGCGATAGATCGATGAGATTATTCATTTTGTTCATCCTTATTAACGTCCCTGCGCACTGTCGGCCCACAGGGCCAGTGCACTCAGCTGTTGGCCTGAGCAGCTGTATGGGCAAAGATTGTTTGCGCATCGGCGCCAGCGGGCAGGCGCATCGGGGCATTCGGCTCGGTCACGGCCCGCCATACGGCCTGTGCCACGTCGTCTGTCTCAGTTTTCTCGGTCGAGCTGCGCATCGTTGCAAGATAGTCCTGCACGAAAGCCTCATACGGCGCCGGGACGTTCATCCCCATGCGCGCGACAGCATTCTTTCCAAAGGCGGTCGTCGGGGCTGAACCTGGCAGGACCAGCCGCGTGCGGATGCCGAATTGCGCCGTCTCAAGGGCCAGACTCTCGGTGAATGCATTGAGTGCGGACTTGCTGGCGCTGTAGACCGACAGCGCGGGGAACGGGCGCAACGTGACGCTGGAACTAATGTTGACGATGACGCCGGTCCGGCGCGCGCGCATGGTCGCAATGACTTCCCAGCCCTGTGCGAGGAAGAGGTTCGCCGTGGTGAGACCGAAGCCTGACGACGCGCCGGTGATCAGAATTTTGGGCATTGGTATCTCCTGTCGTTGTTACGACCAGAGATGGACAAAAATATCCGGACTTTCTATATTCAAAAATCCACATTGATTCAGTGAAAGTCCGAAATTATGGGAATCTTGACGGCGGACCCTCTCGCCAGCGTCGTTGCGTTGCTCAAACCCGCGCCCTCGATCGCCAAGCTTGTCACCGGCGGTGGCCGCTGGCGCGTCGAGCGCACGAATATGGCAAGCCCGTTCTACTGCGCCATGGTCGAGGGCAAATGCCTGCTGACCATTGAGGACGGTGCGCCGCTGGTTCTTGAAGCGGGCGACTTCGTGCTGGTGCCCGAAGTTTTCGATTTCACCATGTCGAGTATCAACCCGCCGCCAAGCGGCGCCCCGCGCCTGCCGCTGGAGACCGGCCCTGGCACGTTCCGCCTAGGCGAACAGGACGCACCGACCGAGGTGCGGTGCCTCGTGGGCCACTGCAGCTTTGCCTCGCCGGACCGGGAACTGCTCGTTTCGCTCCTGCCGGCGGTGATCCATGTGCGCGCACAGGGACGCCTGATCGCGCTCGTTCAGATGATTCAGGAAGAGGCGCAAAGCGATCGTGCAGCCCGCGACATGGTGCTCGGACGGCTTTTGGAACTGCTGCTGGTCGAGGCCCTGCGCTCCGTCGAAAGCACGATAGCAGAACCCGGTTTGCTCCGCGGCCTCGCCGATCCCCAACTTGCCCTGGCGCTGCGGCAGATCCATGCAGACCCCGGTGCAAGCCTGTCCGTTCAGGGCTTGGCCGCTGCAGCGGGCATGTCGCGCTCCACCTTCTTTGACCGCTTTCGCGGCGAGGTCGGATCAACGCCCATGGAATATGTAGCGGCTTGGCGGATGGCAGTGGCAAAGGACATGCTGGTGAAGGGCCATATCGCGATGGCCGAACTCGCGCGGCGCGTCGGCTACGGGTCGGTCAGTTCATTCAGCATGGCCTTTTCGCGGCATGTAGGAATGCCCCCCGGCGCGTTCGCCACCAGACGCCAAGCCGCGTAAATCGCACCTCGATCATTTCCCGTCCGATGCCCGTACTGCGGCGGGTGGCTCACATCGTTCAATGACCACGGCTGGCAGCTTTTGGGAAACTAGGCCTTGGCTGTGAACGGCAGGCATGGGGTGGATTGTGTTGAAAAAGTCCGGCTAGCTTGATGACTGAGCTGCGCTGACGTCCAGCTGAGAATATCGTTCTTCGCTTTTTGCGGAAGAGTCATTAGAAGCCAGAAATTTCCAGCGCCAGAGGATGAAATTTCTATGTTTGGGACGGCTAAGCCCATCCAAAGTATCGCGCCGGACTTTTTCAACACAATCGGGTGGCTACCTGCCAGTCCGGTTTTGGAGAGGAGGCACGATAAGCGGACATGGACGAGACGGCACACCCTTAGGGTGCGCCATCTCATTATGGTCAATGCGACCAGGCCGCCACGTCAGGCTCGCCCTGCTTGGACCGGAAGGTCAGGGCCAGCACGAAGGACAAAACGATCAGGATGATCGCGCCGGTGGTCATGACACCGACGAAGGCCTGGTCGAACGCCAACTTGGCATTGGTGACCACCCAACGGCAGTCAGAGTGGCGCGGTCTTCGTCAGGAACTCGCGCAGGCTGCGCCCCGGCGTCCCCGTCAGACGTTCAACAGTGTCGGTGACGATATCGACGCCCCCGGCGCGCGTATCGGCATCCATGGCGACGAGCAGTTCGGCTAGCGATGCTGGCAACCCGGCGCCCAGGAGGCTGTTCGACAATTGCTCGTCCGTGAGGTGCGTGACGGCGATGGAGGAGTTGAAGACTTCGTTGGCAATGGCTGCAATTTGGGGTCAGAACAAGAGCAGTTCGAAATCGTACGCTAAGGTCGAACGGACCATGAACGGCGTATGGATCAGCGGCGTCCGATCCCTGTGGATTGTTATCGCGACGCGTCAGTTTTGATTTCCTCTTTTGCCCGACTCGACAACGCTTCTGCCAGATAGTCGCGCATAGGGATGAAAGATGGCAAAGCGGAAGCTTCTCAAAGAGCAGGATCGACGGAAGCTTTTCGACATACCAGTCGATGAGGACAGCCTGATCCGACACTATTCGTTGTCACCGGCGGATCGCCTGGAGATCGAAGCGCGGAGGCGTGAGCATAATCGGCTCGGCTTTGCCATTCAGCTATGTCTGATGCGATATCCGGGCCGAGTGCTCGGAGCAGAAGAGGCCCCGCCTCGCGCGATGCTCAGATATGTAGCTGACCAAATCAGCGCCGACCCAGAATCATTTGCGCTCTATGCCCGCCGTGAAGAAACTCGTCGCGATCACACGGCTCGCCTGATGGCGTATCTGAATATGAGAAGCGCGACGGTGCAAGATCGTCGCGCCGCGCTATTGGCCGCAGTTCGGACGGCGGCGATGTCCAACGACGGTGCTGCGATAGCCAGTTCCATTGTCACCACATTGCGTGAACGTGGATCTCTTCTGCCCGCAATCGACACGATCGAACGCATCGGCCTTGCCGGCCGTGCTTTAGCCCGCCGGCAGGCGGAGAGAACTCTGATTGAAGACATTCCGCTCAATGCACTTCAATCATTGGACAGGCTGTTAGAGGTTGATCCGTCGATCGGCCAGACGCGCTTTCATTGGCTGCGATCGGCACCGGATGCGCCTGGTGCGTCGAACCTTGTCGGGCTGACCGACAGGCTTGCCTTTCTGCGCACGCTGAAGATCGATCCGAGATTGCAGATGCGGATTTCATCGGGACGATGGGATCAAATGATCCGTGAAGGGAACGCCACGCCGGCATGGCTGGCCAACGACTTCAATGCCAGCCGCCGGCACGCGCTGATCGTGGCGCAGGTCATCAAACTCAGCCAGAAGCTCACCGACGATGCTGTGACGATGTTCATCAAGCTGATGGGAAGGCTGTTCTCTCAGGCCAGCAACCGTAAGAAACAACGGCACATGGATTGCAGGCCCGATACCGCCAAGGCGCTGCGCATGTTCCTCGACACGATCACAGCCCTGCAATCGGCGAACGACTACGGCCAGAATGCATTGGAGGTCCTCGATCAAGAAGTTGGCTGGCACCGGTTGCTCCGAATGAAGCCTGAACTTGAGTCGATGGTCGAGAACAGCGAGGCATCGTCATTGACTCTGGCGGCTGAGCAATATGCGACCGTCAACAAATATGCCGGTTCGTTTCTGCAGGCGTTCTCGTTCCAATCCGCACGGCGACACGATCCGCTCCTTGCGGCAATTTCGCTGCTGAAACGGATCTATGCCGAGAAGCGTCGGACACTTCCAGATCGCGTCCCGCTAACCCACCTCAGCCAAGCTGATCGTCGGCTTATCGTCGAACAGGGACAGCCTGATCGCCGTCTCTACGAGATTGCGACGCTCGCGATCTTGCGAGACAGACTTCGATCTGCCGACATTTGGGTCGACGGCAGCCGATCCTTCCGACCGATCGACGAGTACCTGATGCCGCGGTCGACATTCGCCACGATGAAGGAAGAGGATCGGATCGGATTGGGCGTCCAAGGTGATGGCGCGGCTTGGCTTGCCGAAGCGCGTCAGATGCTCGACTTCAACCTGAAGCGTCTGGCGCACAGAGCACGGTCCGGAAAGCTCGAAGGTGTCCGCCTTGAAGCTGGTACCTTAATCGTAACGCCGACCACCGGCGAAGTCCCCGCCGCCGCAGACGAGCTGAATGCTGCGATCAGAAATATGTACCCAATGGTTGAGGTGCCGGACCTCTCGAGGGAGGTGCACGATTGGACCGGCTTTGCCGATCACTTCACGCACGTCCGCACGGGTGACATTCCGAGAAACGTCTCGGCCATGCTGGCCGGCGTGCTGGCGGACGCAACCAACCTCGGTCCGAAGCGAATGGCGAGCGCATCCAAAGGCATCAGCGCTCACCAGATCGGCTGGATGCGCACATTCCACGCCCGGTCGGAGACCTATCGTGCCGCGCAAGCATGCATCACCGATGCGCACACCCGACATCCGCATTCTCGCCTCTGGGGCAACGGCACGACATCTTCGTCAGATGGCCAATTCTTCCGCGCGAGCGACCGAGCCGCAAAGCGCGGCGACGTCAATCTGCACTACGGTAGCGAACCGGGCTCGAAGTTTTACAGCCATTTGTCCGACCAGTATGGCTACTTCAGCATCTTGCCGATCAGCCCCACCGAAAGCGAGGCGGCCTATGTGCTCGATGGACTGTTCGATCAGGACACGGTTCTCGACATCCAGGAACACTTCACCGATACAGGCGGTGCAAGCGATCACGTCTTCGGGCTGTTTACCCTGATCGGAAAGCGGTTCTCACCGCGACTGCGGAACCTAAAGGACAGGAAGTTCCACACGTTCGAGAAGGGCGATACATATCCGGCACTGTCGAACCATATCGGAGCACCGATCAACACCACTCTGATTCTCGACCATTGGGACGATCTGCTCCATTTGGCGGCGTCGATCACGGCGCGGTCCGTGGTGCCGTCAACGATTCTAAAGAAGCTGTCAGCATCCCCAAAGCAAAGCCAACTCGCAAGGGCGCTACGGGAACTCGGTCGCATCGAGCGGTCGCTGTTCATGATCGAATGGTATTCGAGCCCGGCATTGCGTCGGCGTTGCCAAGCCGGCCTCAACAAAGGAGAGGCCGCGCATAAGCTGAAGCGTGCCGTTTTCTTCCACGAGCGCGGAGAGATTCGAGACCGATCGTTCGAAAGTCAGGCCTTCCGCGCCTCCGGTCTCAACCTCGTTGTCAGCGCGATCGTACACTGGAACACGATCTATATCGACGGGCCGTCACGCACTTACGCAGTGTGCGTCTCGAAATTCCTGATCAACTGCTCAGGCACATCTCGCCACTGAGTTGGGAACACATCAATCTGACCGGCATCTACACCTGGGACAGCGAGCAGCATCTGCCGGAAGGTTTCCGATCGCTGAGACTCCCGGCTGGGCTACGGCGAGCCGCATGAGTTCGTGATCCGTTCGACCTTAGCGTACGATTTCGCACTGCTCTTCTGTGGTTGCCGTCCGTTGTGCAAGTCGTTTCTGACCTTTTTGGCGTGCGATCGAGTGCGGTCTTCTGTCAGGCCTTCGCTCGCGGCACTTTCAGAAGCCGCTGGCCAGTATGGTGATCTGCGGATCAGGTCCAAATCTTGTTCCCGAGTTCTGAGCTCCAAGAGCTGTACTGGTTTTCCCAATCCCGATCGGTTCGATCATGCGCCCATTCAGGTCATCGACTTCTCACACCTCCTTGCCGGCGCTGGCTATTTGCGGTCAGCTTCCTGTCACGCCGTCACAGCCGAGGCCGGGTTTCGATAATCTTCCTGCTTGGTCAGCATGGCCCATATTTTCCGAGCCATTTTGTTTGCCAGTGCGATCGCCACCAGCATTCTCGGCTTCCTGGCGAGCATCCGCGAAAGCCATGATCCTTGCGCAGGCGGTTTGCGGCTCGCCCACCTAACGCGGGCCATCGCACCGATGATCAGTAGCCTGCGGATGTCGGCCTGTCCGGCCTTCGATACACGGCCGAGCCGCTCCTTTCCGCCTGACGAGAACTGCCGGGGAACGAGACCGAGCCAAGCGGCAAAATCTCGGCCGCACCGGAAGTTTTCCATCGCTGGCGCGAAAGCCTCGACGGCCAGTGCGATCACCGGTCCCACGCCCGGCATGGTCTGAAGCCGGCGCGCGACTTCGCTCTGTCGGGACAGTTCTGCGAGTTTCCTGGTTTTCTCCTCGATCCAGTTCGACTTCTCTGCGATCTGGGCCAGAAGATCGCGGCACTCTTCCCTCACAAGTTCGGGCAGGTCAATTTCGGTATCCTCGACAATCGCCTCAACGCGTTTGATATGACCGATCCCGAGCGGAATGACTTGCCCATATTCGTAAAGAACGGCGCGCAGAGCGTTCACCAATTCCGTTCGCTGGCGGACGGTACGCTCGCGCGCCCGGAACAGAACCGCTCGAGCTTGCTGATCCGGCGTCTTGGGTTTGACGAAACGCATCTCGGGCTGACGCGCCGCAATGGCGATTGCCTCGGCATCGGCCGCGTCATTCTTTTGTCGCTTCACGAAAGGGCGCACATATTGCGGCGCGATCAGCTTGACCTCATGGCCAACCTTGACCAACTCGCGCGCCCAGAAATGGGCGCTGCCGCAGGCTTCCATGATCACAAGCGCTGGCGGCTGTTGCGACATGAACCGCAAGAATTGCCCTCGCGACAGCTTCTTGCGGAACTTCATGTCGCCTGCCATCGACGCACCATGTAGCTGGAAAACGTTCTTTGCCAGATCCACTCCGATCATCATATCTTTCATCTTGCCGTCTTCTCCGTCCTGTGGCCTACACCACATCAACTTGGCACATTGCGATGCCGTTAGGGGAGGACGGCAACCACCCCATCTTGTTCTGACCCCTAGAGGGCATCGCGTTGAAAGTACGCTAAACAACTCCAAGGGTGAACGGGTGAGGAACGTCGTCATGCCGCCCGCTTTTTGGACGAGAGGTTGAGCAGCTTTCGGTTCGTTGCCAACGCGGCGCGATCCGAGTGAAAATCGCCGGAGAAGGCGATATGCTCCCATCCTACCGGCGACGTGTGAGCCAGGAGGTCATCCGGAACGAATTCGCCCGTTGATCGCAGATGGGCCACGGCGTCGGCCATATAGGTGGAATTCCAGTAGACGATTGCTGCGATGACGAGATTCAGTCCAGAGGCGCGGTATTGCTGTGCCTCGTGGCTGCGATCAATGATACAGCCTTGCCGGACCGTGCAGATTGCGTGGGTGAGCACATGACGCTGTTCACTCTTGTTGAGCCCGGCCTGGCAGCGTCGGCGAAGCGACGGATTTTCCAGCCAGTCGAGCATGAACAGGGTGCGCTCGATCTTGCCGATTTCCTGTAAGGCGATAGCAGTTCTAGACTTGTGCCTCGTCGACGGGAAGTTTGAGGCCTTTTCCATCAATCGCGTTTGTCACTTTTATACTCGTGGCATAGTGCGAACGGAATATCCCTTTGGCCTCGCTGACCCTTGAGGAGGCCAGAGCGCATTTTGGCGGCCTAGCAACATGGGTGACCGGCGCGGGTGTCGCTTCGAGCAAGAAAACCCAGGCGTTACTTGGTTGGACTCCGCGGGAAATCGGCCTTCTCGCTGATATCGATCGTCCCGAATACTACGCCTGAGTTTAGTCCAGTGTTCGGCTTCGCGAGCCTTGCGATTCCACCCTTCGATTTGAAGAAAAGGACCTGATCATGCAGAATGATCGTATTGACACCATGACAGCCGTAAACGCCCCGGAAGAGACTTTTACCGGCAGTGTAATTATCAGCGGCTACTTTCGCCGCGAGGTCCCAAGCCGTCTGGCCGGGGCGACCGTAAACTTCTCGCCCGGTTCGCGGACGCCCTGGAAGGTAAACTCCTTGGGACAGACCCTGATCGTGACGAAGGGTGCCGGTTTGGCAAAGGTCGAAGGTGGTGAGGCCGTCGAGCTACAATCCGGCGACATCATATGGTTTCCGCCCGGATGTCGACATTGGGAAGGCGCCAAGCCACAAACCTCGCTGATCTACGTCGCAATCCACGAAATCGAGAGCAACTCAGGCGTCGAGTTCGAGGAGAAGGTTTCTGATGAAGAATACCATCGGGCTGTCAGCTCCCTGAAGCGCATTCAACGCGATCGTGGCAGGTGTGCGTGATCTCACCACGGAGGCCGCGGACGCACTGCGCAACAATGGCGTAGGGGTTCCTAGTGACCTCTCTGTTCGACAGTGACCTGGAAACGGCCATCATCTTCTAGCCATAACTATGGCACTGACTCTCCCGAAAAATAAAGCTCTTCGGCATCCTGGGGCCATCTGGATCGCTTCTCGATCAGGGATAATTGACCCCACCTGTCGCACGGCGCGGTTGCGTATGATCTTCGGGTAGCGGGATGAAGTCCGCCTCGTCACCCGGTACCGTGTCGAAGCGACCGCGTGCCCATTCTTCTTTGGCGGCCTCGATCCGCTCAAGACGCGATGAGACAAAGTTCCACCAGATGTAGCGGGGGCCGCCCATCGGCGCGCCTCCGAATAGCATGAAGCGTGCGTCTGACTTTGCCTTGATGGTGATCGGATCTTCTGGGCGCAGCACTAGGAGCTGCGCCGGCTCGAAGCTGTCGCCAGCCACCTCGATTTCGCCTGAAATCGTGTAAAGCGCGCGTTCCTCATAGGAGGGGTCGATCGGCATCGATCGCCCGGCCGCAAGTTGCACGTCGGCGTAAAGCGTCTGGGACGCGGTTCGCAATGGCGATGTCTCGCCGAAGGCACTTCCCGCGATAAGCCGCGCCTTCACGCCGTCCGCGTCGATCAGTGGCAGCGCCTCGGCGCCGTGATGCAGGAATGCCGGATCGTCCTCTTCCCGGTCCTCGGGCAGTGCCATCCACGTCTGAATGCCGAACAGGCGCTGTCCGTCGCGGCGCCGATCGAGACTGGTGCGCTCCGAGTGGACAATTCCACGCCCCGCGCGCATCCAATTGACTGCGCCGGGCTGGATGGCCTGTTCGGTACCGAGGCTATCACGATGCAGTATCTCGCCTTCGAAGAGATAGGTCAGCGTCGCGAGGTTGATGTGCGGATGCGGACGAACGTCTATGCCTTGATCGGTCAGAAACTCTGCCGGTCCCATCTGATCGAAGAAGATAAAGGGGCCGACCATCTGGCGCTTGGTCGACGGCAACGCTCGACGAACCATCATCTCCCCCAGATCGACCGCGCGTGGCACGATCAGCGTTTCGATGGCCTCAGCGCTTGCGCGGTCGCCAAGTTTGGGATCGGGTTGTGGGCTCCAGCTCATAGAAGTTCTCCGCTTTCGTTTTAGTTTGCCGTAACGTTTGGTTCAGTCCTGCACTTTGCGTGGCACCCGCGGCATCCCGGATTCGCATTCGAGGGCCTGCCGGTCCCATCCACCTGTATCCGCGGCTGCTTCATAGGTCGTGCGCAGGAACCGCATGAGATCGCCCTCGGGATCCTCGCTGTTCCGCACTGCTTCGTAGGGCAGAAGGAATTCGCCCAATGTCTCATCGAACCGCGCGGCTTCCGGTTCTACCGATCTGTCGGCAAAGCCAGACGGGGCCGGGTAGGCGTATGAATAGAACATCGGCTCGTCCACGCCTCCGCCGCCGGGCCAGAATCCGGCCGAGGATACCTCGTGGCTGTAAGCTTCTACGGCGACATCGTCGGGCAGCGCCGGCGCACCGCCTGGATGGCGCGGCGCCTTGCGGCCAGAAAACCGCGTCACTGCCAGATCGAAGGAGCCCCAGAACAGGTGGACCGGCGAGACCTTTCCTAAAAACCCAGTACTGAAGCGTTTAAACACTCGGTCGATCCTGACCAATGCTCGATGGAAATTTGCAACCGCCTCCTTATCGTAAGGTCGCAGCGCGGTATCTTCAGCGAACGGGACCGGGTCCGGGACTTCGTTCGGCGTGCCGTGAATGGCCATGCTCCCGCCCAGCCCTGTGACCAGGACTGTCGTCCGGTCCAAAAACTCTGCGACGCTCATTTCTTCCAGCGGAAAGCTGTCACGCACGCCGTTGTTTTCGCCGATAAGAACGTGGTCGTAAAAATCGAACGTCAAAGTGATACCGATTTCGCCATCAGGCACGAGGCCTGTCGTTAGACCACGGGGCGTTACGTATAGTGTGACGTGCCACGAATGCTTGTCCCATGGAGTATGAGACAAACGATATTTGCCAACGATCTGAGTCCAGAGATGCAGTGCGCTGCATGTCTGCGCCCAACCGGCGTAAGGCAATTCTGGCCAGTTATTTTGTTTTTGTCTGCTCATCCAATCGACTCCATGTTTTGATGTGCAAGGGCTGTTGATGGAGCCCATTCTGGCAGCGCCAGTTCAAAGCCTTTGAACTCGAAGCCAGGCGCAACAACGCAGCTGACAAGAACCCATCCGCTTTCTGCAGCCGCCGCTTGCCACTTTCTCTCCGGGACTAACGCCTGCAGCTGCTGTCCTTCGCCTATCTGATCGCCCAAGTGGATTTCACTTTCTGATTCGATCCTTAGCGTCAGAGACGCGCCGGCATGCCACAACCACAATTCGGATGCATCCAACCGGTGCCAGTGGGATCGCTCGCCTTCGGCGAGCAAGAATAAGATTGCTGTCATAACCGACCGGCCATCCGGCCCCACAGGAAGACGGAACGTTTCCCGATAATGACCTCCCTCTGGATGGGGTATGAGCCCATGACGGCGTATGAGGTCCACGTGCATTTGCTGTCACTCCTTTGGGCCGCATCAAGTGATAATGTTTTTGCATCCACTTCATGCACGACCGCCTCGAGATCTGCACCGATCGTGCCCGCCGCCGAACGCAATCGAAGCGAAGGGCGCAGGCCCGTTGCGCGAATCCGTTATCTACAACAACCTTACCAAGCAGCTTCCTTAATCAGGTCCGCGACAATCTCCGGTCGCGAGACCATCACGACATGTGATGCACCTTCAACCACGGCCGTTCGCTTTGAGCCGGCGCGGTCGGCCATGAACTGTAGGGCCATGGCTGGTATATTCTTGTCGCCGTCACCGTAAACAAAATAGGATGGCAGCGATTTCCAAGCTGGCTCACCGGATTTTTCCGTCAGTGCCGCTTCAGCAATAGGCCGTTGGCCGGCGGCCATCAGCGCAGTCACCTCGGGCGGAACATCGTGAGCGAATTGATCGTGGAACTTCGCCTGATCGATATAGAGGTCAACGCCACCAACGGTGAGCTGGACCGGGGGGGCGAGGGCTTCACCAAGCGTTCCGCCCGGAAACTTGCCAGCGAGCTCAATCGCAGCTTCGCCGAAATCCGGCGCGAAGGCGGCGACGTAGACTAGCGATTTGACGTTGTTATTCCCACTCGCCGCGTTGGAGATGACTTGTCCGCCGTAGGAATGACCAACCAGCACGACTGCGCCTTCGACACTGGCGATGACATCAGAAACCTGGCGCGCGTCGTTGGACAGGCTTCGCAGTGGATTAGCGACTGCCACGGTTGCATATCCATCGCGTTGGAGATTGGCGATAACAGCGTTCCAACTCGACGAGTCGGCAAATGCCCCATGCACGAGAACGATTGTGGGTTTGTCTGGATTCGCGTCAATTCTGGACATGACATCTCTTTCAAATATTCGCTTTTGCGACTCTGTGGGGCTAAGGCATCCACAAATAGAAATGACGAGCAGGCTGTTGGAGGCGAGAGCGCCAGCGAACTTCCCAGCACGTCACGGATCACGCCCATTCCCGCGGAGGCGCGTAGGTCACAATGCTGGGTGGTGGGAGATGATCGGGGTCAGTTTACGGAGCGATCGATCACCGCGCGGAACGTGACCTCGACGAGTTGCACCGGTTGAGCCAGCGTGGATACGCCAACGATGCTGCTCGCGCATCCAGGTACTTCGCTACCATACATCTCCTTGCGAACCTTGGCAGCGGCAGCGAACCCCGCAGGCATATCCAGAACGAACAAAGCCTCTTCCACTACATCGTCCAGCGTTGCCCCAAATTTGGCGAGGAGCTTTTTGGCGTTCACGTATGATTGGCGAATCTGCGGCTCCATTTGGTTGTAGTTGACGGGTCTTCCATCCCCATCAAGTTCTGCCGGAGCAATAAAGTTACCTTCGCTGTCATGGCTCAATTGTCCTGACAGGTAAATCGTATCCTTGACCTGAATCGCCTGGTTGTAACCAAAGCCGGTTTCCCAAGGCACACCGTGGTTCGCAAACTTCTTGTCCAATCTCGTATCGGTCATAGTGGTCCCTTTTGGTTGTGATGTTCGTTGAGTATCAATCAGTTCCTTTGGAACGGCTGCGATGAGATTTGAGGATCTCCCGCGACTGGCGGTTCCACGGCCACTCTCCGTCAATCTCTGCTTCGAGTGAGAAGCTCAGAAAGGTTCGAATGATTACGACGAGGCCAAGCAGCCCGACGCTATCCCACGTCAAAGGAGATATGATTGTCGCGACGATATCGGCGCCGATAAGTATCTCCAGCCCCAGCAAAATCCCGCGGCCTAAATTTGCTCGGTAGCGCACGTAGGCTATTTCCGAAGAAATTTGGTAGCTATCCTTAACGTAAATAGCAGTTGCCAGGACAACGCCGATGAGGATGACAGCAATGCCAAAAAACTCGAGGCCTAATGCCACCGGCTCTAGTACAGGAGCAATTAGGCTCACCATGCCTATAACTTCACTTGAACCGGCCATAGTTTGCCTTGAAAATATTTTTATATTTAGTTGACGAATTCAACTGACCACCACATCCTTTTCAACACAGCGTAACTATTGCCGACGGGTCGGTGGATGTGTTTGTGGTCACCAATATAGGCGCAATGAGGCCGTGACAGAATTGCAATAATCGTCACGAAAGAATTGCTGATTGTGAAACAATATGAACAATTTCAAAGTCCTTCGGACGTTTCTCGTCGCAGCTGAGAAGAAAAATTTCGCGCAAGTAGCGCGTGAACTAGACATGACGCCTGCGGCCGTCACGCGCGCAATCGCCACGCTCGAGAAAGATCTCGGAGTGCAGTTGTTCGTCCGAACTACGCGACAGGTATCGCTCACCACCGATGGCGCAGTTTACGCCGCACAGATCAAGCCTGCTTTTGATGCGCTTGAGATAGCTCGTCGCGACGTAATGAACGCCAACAAGGTGGATGAGGGACGCTTGCGGATCACCGCTCCAGTGTGGCTTGGCAAAACGATATTGCCGACCATCATAGCCGAGTTCCAAAAACTCTATCCTAAGATGAGCTTTCAGGTATCTCTGGCAGATGAGCTGGTGGACATCGTCTTAGACGACTACGATCTTGCGATACGCATTTCGCTTCAGCCATCCGACAAATACACAATTTGGCGAAAGATCTGCGCTATCCCGAGGATCCTCGTAGCAGCTCCCGGCAGTCGGTTTGCCACATTGAGCCATCCAAGCGAACTAAAGCCGGATGAGTGTCTCGCATATAGTGGAGAAAGCAAACGCGAGTCTTGGATACTCACAGATGGCGGCTCGACAATCAACGTATCCGCCGGACGTGGCTTCAGTGCTAACAGCGGCGAGTTTCTCGCTGATATGGCTGCGGAAGGATTAGGCGTAGCATTGCTGCCGGGCTTCAACATCGCGGAACACCTGCGAAGTGGCCGTTTGGTGCATATCTTCAAAGAATGGGTTCCGCCGCAGCTTTGGCTTACGCTCTATTATCCTCCGTATCAGAAACTGCCACCACGTATTGCAGTGTTCTCAAAATTCTTCGAACAGAACATGCCGTCGGATCTACATCCTGAAGCTGATTTGATCTAACTGAGTATCATTCACGGCAACCTGCCGGCATTTAGGTTTTAAGGTGAGAAAGCTCGCACCGCCGATCACGCTGCCGTCGATCTTAAGCAAGTACGGTCTCCGCCGCGACCGCCAAATTCACCGACCTTTTGGTCTCGAGAGGCACGCCAAAGTATCGTTTCGAAACAAAATCGGAGAGGATTCGATCGCATAAAATCCATTGCACATCATACAGCGGCTGCCCGATTTTTTACTTTTGCATCGCAGCAGCCTCCTAATCAGGTTCTGTTCGTTACGTCCTCACCTAACGAAGAAAACTATTAAGTGCTTTGGCGACCTGCGAGGGCTGTTCCTCGATGATCCAATGCCCGGATTCATGGATTACGCCACCACACACTTGGTCAGCAAGGTGTTGGAATTGTTCGTAGGGGCCCATACCCATTGACCGATCGCCACCTACCGCCCAAACCGGCATTGTCAGTTTGTTTTCCGTCAGGCGAGCGAGTGTCGGCAGTTCGCTTTCAACCTCACGATAGACCCCAACCAGACCTCTGATCCCGCCGGGAGAAGCAAGGTGGTGGGCATATTCTACCAAAGCCTCGGTCTCGATCGCTCCGATATCTCCATAGGTCTGAAAAAACTCTGTAAGGTAGGCGCGCTCACGGCCTGCAATCAAAAGCTCAGGCAAGCGCGGATGGGCATAGAGACCAAAGTGCCAATAGTTTGCCAGAATAGTGTCGAGCGTTGGCGACGGTACTCCGAGAATGGGTGCTTCCATAACACCAAGCCGGCGCACATCGGACATGTGCTGGGCAGCATAGGCGTAGGCGACAATTCCTCCCAAATCATGCCCAACCAAATCTACCGCTCCAAGCTCAAGTTCTTCGACAAGCTGGCGCACATCTTTCGCCATTATCAGAATTCCGTAGCCCAGTTCGGGCTTGTCACTGCGACCATATCCGCGCAAGTCAGGAGCAACGATCGTGCGGTCGGTGGGAAGCAATGGAACCAGCTTTCGCCAAGATAAAGAAGTCTGCGGCGACCCATGTAACAGCACAAGGGGTTTGCCTGTGCCGCCAATGCGGTAATGGATACGGATCCCGTTCACGAAAGCATCCCGGGCTTCTAATGCATGCCATTCCATTGTGATTTCCAGTATATGCTGTTGCCGTAGGCTTTTTAGCGGACTTCTTGTTTCTTCAGATCATTCGTGCGCAACCAGATTCGCAAGCATCCGGACGGTCGAAGCTGCAATGTTTGCAAGGCAAGAGGGTTAAACCTTTGCGACTGCGTCAGCATTTGGTCGATCAGAGTGGTCTCAACAAATGCCGCACGATGGGTGGGTGATCACCGATATGGAACGCCCGCAGAACCTCTTGATTCAGTTGGTCGGTGCGGGTCACTCTCGCATGCTGACGCTGATGCTCAAGCCAGCTTTCGACGATGAAAGCCTCGACAACCTTGCCTGGCTCGGCAACGTCTTCCCAGACGTCCCATCGGATCGCGCCGTCACGCTGTCGTGCAGGATGAAATCCGCGCAGGGCCGTCACGAATTCGGCTTGGCGTTGAGGTTCGATACGATACTCGATCTCGATCAGAACCGGACCACGATCGTCCGCGGGTCGAACCGAAACGACAGGCTCCGCCCAGTGGTTTGAGGGTGCCAGATCGGTGGTCGAATCCTGCGGCAGGCGCCAACGGAAAGCCAACAGTAGGGCTATCGCTTGTCCAATGGCCGCGATCACGAGAGCTGTGGAGACGCTACTGCTGGCGGCGAGCGAGCCCCAGAGAATGCTGCCTCCGGTCATTGATCCTTGAAAAACGAGCAGATAGACAGCAAGCGCGCGCGCCTTCACCCATCCCGGCGAGGCCATTTGAGCTGCCACGTTCAGTGATGTCATCATGCCGATCCAAGCAAGGCCGGCTGCGAACATGACCGCTCCGGCGATCCACGCATTGGCGACAAGAGCGAGCGACAACGTAGCCAAAGCGAAGAGTAGCGTCGCCCCGGCTGAAATTGTGTTGGCGGGAATCTTTTTCCGTAGCCGCTTCAGAAGGATCGCACCTACGACCGCTCCTGCACCCATACATCCAAGGAGAGCGCCATAGCCGGCTGCGTCGAGCCCGAGCCCACGCCGGGCGACGAGCGGCAGCATTGCCCAGAGTGCACTTCCGAAGATGAAGAACCCAATGGCCCGGATCACGACCAGACGCATCGCAGGAGAATGGCGCGTATAACGATATCCCGCCTTCAGCGCACCGAAGAAGTGCTCTGAGGGCAACGTATGAACGGTTTCAGGACGTTTCCAGGTAGACAGCACGAATAGCACGGCCATGACGGAAAGGGCGTTTAAAGCGAAGACGGCCGGTGTCCCGGCAAAGGCAATGATAACACCGCCGAGCGCCGGCCCGATCGCGCGCGAGATGTTGACGCCAAGGCTGTTCAGCGCGATCGCATCCGGCAAGGCCTGCTTATCCACCAGTTCAGGTACAATCGCTTGGAACACCGGCGCGCTAAGTGCCGCGGCGACTCCGAGTATGAAGGTCGCGCCCAACAGGACCTCGGGAGTGACAAGGTCGTTTAAAGTAAGGAACGCCAAGCTTGCTGCGGCGACCAGACCAAGAATCTGCGCGGAAAGCAGCATCTTCCGTCGGTCAACGATGTCGGCCAGTGCCCCGGCCGGAAGGGCAAGCAGGAACATCGGTAGAGTCGTTGCTGTCTGCACGAGGGCGACCATTAAGGGGCTCGGCGAAAGCGATGTCATCAGCCAGCCTGCGCCGACATCATGCATCCATGTGCCGACATTAGAGATGATCGTTGCGATCCATAGCGCCCGAAAGACCGGATAGCTCAGCGGTCCGCGTGTCGTCTCATTGCCGGGAATTGTCTGTTGCGGCGAAGTCATGCCGGCTCCTTTTGTCCACCCTTGGCAGATCAGTTTCATCAAATTTGTTTCCGTAACCGCCCGCACTGCAGACGGCGCGCACCGAGACCGCCAGCCGTCAAACCACGGTCAATGTCAGACCGCCCAGCAGCCGCAACCGAAAGAGCCCCAAAACGTGCGGGCATCCGAAGCCGGTGCTTGCGTGCCAAGAGCTGCCGCATGATCGTGCCCATGCACCGCACAGTTATTCACACAACTGCAGTTCATCGCCAGCTTGGCACGGGCTTCATTCGTCTTGTGATAGCCGCCGAAGGTCGCGACCGGCGACCAGTCCGGCATCGGCGCAGGGAGGTCTGGTGCAAGGGGAGCATAATCGCCGTCGCCATGGACGACCTCGCCGCCCAGGATGGTGAGAACGGACCGCAGGTGGACGATGTCGCTTTCTGCTACCGAGAAATAGTCGTCGGAAAGCACAGCGAGATCGGCCAGTTGCCCGGGTATAATTTGCCCTTTTTTGCCCTGCTCGTTTGAGAACCAGGTGTTCGCTTCGGTCCACAGACGCAACGCCGTCTCGCGATCAAGGCGGGCGTGCTGCGGGTAGAGCGCAAGGCCTCCGACGGTTCTTGAGGTCACCAGCCAGGAAAGAGACACCCAAGGATTATAGCTAGCCACACGGGTTGCGTCGGTTCCGGCGCCAACTGGCACGCCAGCCTCCATCATGCGGCGGATGGGGGGTGTGCGCTCAGCCGCTTTCACCCCGTAGCGCTCAACGAAGTACTCCCCCTGAAAAGCCATGCGGTGCTGGACGGCTATGCCGCCACCGAGCGCCGCTATCCGGTCGATATTACGGTCGCTGATGGTTTCAGCGTGATCGAAAAACCAGTTGATGCCTGAGAACGGCACGTCACGATTGACCTTCTCGAACACGTCAAGCGCCCGATTGATCGTTTCATCGTAGGTTGCGTGCAGCCGCCACGGCCAACGGTTCTCAGCCAGCAGGCGCACGACCGGCTCGAGGTCGGATTCCATATTCGGCGGCATGTCAGGCCGCTCAACACGGAAATCCTCGAAATCCGCTGCGGAGTAGACCAGCATCTCGCCGGCTCCATTGTGACGATAGGTGTCGTCGCCATGGCCCGGGGAAACCTGCTTTACCCACGAGGAGAAGTCTGCAAGCTCCTCCTTGGGCTTTTGGGTGAAGAGATTGTAACTGATGCGAACGGTCATCTGGCCATCAGCGTGCAACTTCTCGATGATCTGGTAATCATCGGGATAGTTTTGAAAGCCACCACCTGCATCGACCACGCTGGTCACCCCGAGCGAGTTGATCTCGCGCATAAAGTGCCGCGTAGAATTGACCTGATACTCGGGCGGCAGCGACGGCCCTTTGGCCAACGTCGCATAGAGGATGGTGGCGTTCGGCTGCGCCAGGAGAAGGCCAGTTGGATTGCCGGCGGCATCGCGAACGATCTCGCCGCCGGGAGGATTGGGCGTATCCTTTGTGTAGCCGACGACACGCAGCGCGGCAGCGTTCAGCAGTGCACGGTCATAGAGGTGGAGAATAAAAACCGGCGTGTCGGGCGCAGCAGCGTTGATTTCATCCAGCGTCGGCAGGCGCTTCTCCGCGAACTGATGTTCTGTGAAGCCACCGACCACGCGCACCCATTGTGGGGCCGGCGTGCGGTCGACCTGTGCCCTAAGCATCGTCATCGCCTCGGACAGGCTCGGCACCCCATCCCAGCGCAGCTCCATATTATAGTTCAGTCCCCCGCGGATGATATGGGTATGGCTGTCGATGAGCCCCGGAATGACCCGCCGTCCTTTCACGTCGATTATCTCTGCGTTCGGCGCGGCCGCTCGGACCTCGGCCTCTGAGCCCACCGCCAAAAAACGCCCGTCGCGAATTGCAATTGCCTCAGCGGTGGGATTTTGTTGGTCGAGGGTCGTCACCTTGGCGTTGACGATAATTAGATCCGCATCGCGCATGGCGTTGTCCTTTGCGTACGATCGATTTGATAAGAAGACGGCCGTAGCGGCAGCGCCCACGATGGTTTGGCGTCGTGTGGTTTGGACCATGTTTTCCATTCTCCTTCTTGCCCACGCGGTCACGCGGTAGCCGGAAGTCAGATTGTTTCTATTTGTTGGGCCCCAGAATGGGATCTGCCAACGCCAGGGCTGGCGGAAGCGATAGACATCGCTGGCCCAAACGCTGAAACTGAGCATGGCGAGATAAGGTGACGTCGAAGAACGGAGACGCCAGCAGCCTGCTGATGACGCCATTTGCGCGATGCGCGAGAATCCGACCGATCGCTGACATTGCCGGTGTCGATGCGCCGAACGGAATACTGGCGGGACTTCATGGCACGTTCCTCCCGGCCTGCTCAGTCGTCCGAGACGACTTTTCGGTCAGGTCGAGCCAAGCGACGAGTAAGAAACCACCGACCAGACCTAGATGCCCGAAGAATGAATTCGCGGCCATGAAGCGCTCTTGTCCGTCCGGCAACTCCCAGAACCGCAATGCAATAAAGGTTGCAAGCAGTGTAAAACCACCAAGGGCGAGTGCGCCGAGCCATCGCCAGAACCCAGTAAGGATCATCGCCGGTGCTAACAGTTGAAGAACGACCACCAGAGCGGCGAACAGCGCCGGCGGATTTAACCCGAAATGCGTCATCTCAGCGATAGCGCCGGGAAAGTCGGTCAGTTTGACCAACCCACCTTGGAGATAGGCCGCGCAAAGGCCGAGATAGGAGATGAAGCGTACAGCACCCGATATGGGACTGTTCTTCTCAATTCTGAGCGACATCGATCCGATCCCGTTTGTTGAAAGCATTGCGTTTCACCCCGATTTGCTTCATCCGCCGAGCAGGTGGTTGGTCCGACGGAGGCGTCAGACCAACCACCTTATCGCGTCGGTCAGGCCGCCGATTTGGGAGCGAGGGTCGGGCCGTGGGTCACGCGCTGGGGAGCCTTGTGAACCATTGTGTAGGCGTAATCGACACCCATGCCGTAGGCGCCGGCATGCTCTTTCACTACGGAGATGACAGCGTCGTAAGTGTCGCTCCGCGCCCAATCGCGTTGCCATTCCAAGAGCACTTGCAGCCAAGTGACGGGGACGACGCCGACCTGCGCCAAGCGATCCATTGCGTATTTGTGCGCATCGACCGAGGTTCCACCTGAAGCGTCGGCCACCATGTAGATTTCGTAGTCGGTGTCAGCGAGGCAGGACAGGGCGAAGGTTACGTTGCAGACCTCGGTCCACAGGCCAGATACGACGATCTTCTTGCGTCCATCGGCAGCGTTGGCGGCTAGCGCTTCACGTACCTTCAGATCATCCCATGAGTTCATCGATGTTCGTTCGAGAATCGGAGTTTCAGGGAAGACGGCAAGTAGTTCAGGATAGGTATATCCAGCGAAGCACTCCGTCTCCACCGTGGTGATGCTAGTCGGAATATCAAAGATTTTTGCCGACTTCGCGAGCCCGACGACGTTGTTTTTCAGGAGCTGGCGATCGATTGACTGGACGCCGAGTGCCATCTGCGGTTGCTGGTCGATAAAAAGGACTTGGCTGTTCTGAGGTGTCAATATTTCAAGTTTGCTTGACATTAATTTTCTCCTGTTGGTGCTTTGAAAAAACGATTTGTCTCAGGCCGCGTCGCTTTTGTTAGCCGCCTTATCGGAGGCGTGATGCGCGAAGGACTTTTCGTGCAGACGTGACTGCACAAAGCTTGAATGGCCTTTCAGCCACTGGACGCCAGCTTCGCCTGCGAGCATGCCCAGCAATCCCAATAGCGCTATGATTGGTGGGGCCGGCGACCTGACTGAAACAAGCCCATAGATCACGCCGATGCCGAGACCTACGAGAAGGGAGATCAGATATGGTTGAAACTGGCTCACGGTCTTTACTCGTCATAGTTCACTGTGGTCTTCGTCGCATCTAAAAGACGTTCGGAAATCAATGTTCTGGCGCGCTTTCGCAGCCATTGATGTGACGTTATGCAGGCCTCTATATTCGAGCATGAAGCTTTGCTCTTCGGGTTCCAGGCCAGATTGAAATTCCGTGGCAGCATCACTAGCAACAACGACAATTGCCGTTAATTGCAGTAAAGCGTTTCAATGAATTGTGATTTCCGCAATTATTAAACGGAATGCACCGCAGATCTGTTCTTCGGTCCAGCGAGGCGGAAGTTTTCGCAGATTTTGTGTGAATTCCATGACGTCGGTTTCGCCACATGCCTTTCAACGTCAGTAACAGCCGACATTGATCGTGCTGGTGCCGAGATTATTGGTCCCGCGGATTGAAGGTAAGCCCGGTAACTATCCTGCAGGATTGGAACCCGCCCAGCAGAGGCTGCCGACGTCAACTACAGCATCATGGATTTCATACGAGATGCCCGCACTCGTGACGCGACGATCCTGCATTGATGCCGAACATCTATTATAAACCTTCGAGTGCTGGTTTTGTAATCGTCGCGTTAAGCGGGTAGGGTGCGCGAGAGCTTTCGCAAAACCCACCCAGCTGCCTCAGTGACGTCTGCCGCGGCGAGTTTATGGTCGGTCGAGAGTTCGACGGATTCGACGTCTGCGCCGAAAGCCCTCAGGGCGCCCGCTAGAGCCGACGCACCACAGACAACGCGATCATATCTTCCATTCAGCACGAGCACTCTCGTTTCCGAAAGAGCCGCAGCGGGTGGATTCTCCACGACTTGGATGCCACGCAGCAAAACTGCACGGTTGACGACGCCTGGGTGAAGTTGAATTACGGCCGCCAAGAAATTTGCTCCATTGGAATAGCCAAGGAAAGCAAGTCTATTCGTATCGAGACCGTAACCGCCCACGGCGCCTTCAACGAAAGCTGCGAAAGCTTCGGCTTCGCTGCGAATATCCGCCTGGTCAAAAGTGCCGTCATCGAGCCGGCGGAACCAGCGATTGGTTCCGTCGTCGGTCGCTCGACCGCGTACGCCCAAAAGCACAGCGCTCGGCGCAATACGGCGCGCGATCGGCATCAAATCCGCCTCGTTGCCACTCGTCCCGTGCAGCAGTACTAAGGTCGTGCCGTCCGGATTTTCCGGCCTGTTGAAACGATGAATGAAGGGCAGTTCGCGCGGGGGAAAGCGTTCTTCGCCTGGGAGGGCGAATTGCGGCAGCATGGCCCGCAGATCTTCGGCCCGGTCCACGTCGTGCGGCGGCAAAAACAGGGTCTGGCCGAGTCTGTCGGGCGCTTCATCGACTGTCATGCCCGGTCCATCAGTGGCATATTCCATAAGAATGCCGGCGGGATCTCGGACATAGAGCGACAGGAAATATTTGCGGTCGTGAACCTCGGTCGGCCCGTGATCCTTGAGCGAAAGCCGCATGGACCTGACCGCATCGGTGTCGCGCGCGCGGAAAGCCACGTGGTCGGGCACGCCGGCTCCCGGCACGGATGGGACAAAGCCCGAAACTTCCCTGACATCGACGATATCGGTATCGGAAGCCATACGCTGTGTCATGCCGACGCGCTCGTCGTTCCTGTAGCCGAAACGTGTCATGAACTGAGCAGTTTCCGCTGCCTTGTCGGTAAGGACCGTTACGCCTCGCAGTCGAGTGGGCGTATTTGGACATGGAGCGGGCGTGGGCATGTCGACGCCGACCAGCTTCACGATCAGCCCGTCCGGGTCCTTCAACCGAAGAACCGTTTCTGCGAACTCGCGGGAAGGCCCTTCGAACGGAATGCTGCTGGCGAGCGCCCTGGTTACCCAATCGCCGATGGACGCTGGCGGCACGGCAAGTGCAACTTCCGAAACCTGCCCTATGCCGGTGCGACCACGACCGGCGGCCTCCCAGACGAGGAAAGTCAGCAACGAGCCGGGGCTGCCTAGTTCATCACCATAGATCAGATGCAACTGCTCGGCGTCCGCAAAACCTCCGGTTCGCTTCACGAGCCTGAGGCCGAGGAAGCCAACGTAGAAATCGACGTTGGCCTGCACGTTGGCTGTGATGCCCGTAAAGTGATGGATGCCGCTCGCCATGTCTTGAAAACCTTTCGAAGTTCAGTTTCCTGCCTCGCGTGCAAGCACCTTTTGCACTCCCGGATCGGCAGCGAGCCTATCATGCAGCGCCTGCACGTTTGGATACTCTGTTAATGCGCCCGGCAGAAGATTTATCGCCCAGCTGTCGTAAAAGGCATCCGCGTGCCACTCCGGGCCGCGTGACGTAAAGTGCGGGTTGTCGTCCGCGCCGCAGATTACAACACTGCGGGTTGTCATGTGCGCGAAATCGACGTCGAAGAATGGAAAGCGTGCCGCACTTTGCGCGGTGAGCTCGCTGCCACCACGCCCCGGTGCTGCTAAAAGAACGCCCGCCGATATGCGCGGATCGGCAAAGCTCTCCCCCGCAAGCTCCGCGCCGAGAAGCAGACTAACCGTGTGGCCGCCAAAAGAGTGGCCGGCAGCCGCGATGCGCCGGTGATCGAGGCGACCCGCTATTGCTGGCGCGTGCTGTTCCACTTCATCCAAATGGTCGATAATTGCCTTCATCTCGGATACACGCTGGCGCCAGAAGTAAGGCGCACCGGGAGCGTCGTTCGGCAGGCCACCTACAGGAGAATTTCCATGGGTTGGCTGGATCACGGCGAAACCGCGTTCAGCCCAGAACTGCGCCAGAGGGGCGTATCCATCTTTCGACGGAATATACTTTGACGGTCCGGCCCCGTGCGACAGCAGCACGATTGGCATTGCGCCGCCGCTGGCCGGGCCGGTCAGGCGCAGTTCAAGGGGGGTGCGTCCGGCCAAGGGCAGGGTGATCGGGGCATAGGCCACGGTCAATTCGGCCTGGGGCGTTGGTATGGAGTGCGACAGATCGATGAGATTGTTCATGTGTTGTCATCCTTTTGGCGCCCCTGTGCGGCACCGGGTCAACAAGACCATTCCGCTCAGTTGTCGGCCTGGGTGGCTGTCTGGCTGAAGATTGTCTCAGCATCGGCACCTGCGGGTAGGCGCATTGGCGAATCCGGCTCCGTCACGGCGCGCCATACTGCCCGTGCTACGTCTTCGGCCTCTGTTTTCTCAGTCGAGCCGCGCATCATTGAAACATAGTCCTGTACGAAAGCCTCATAGGGCGCCGGGACGTTCATTCCCATGCGCCTCACGGCGTTCATTCCAAAGGCGGTCGTCGGTGCCGACCCCGGCAGGACAAGCCGCGTGCGGATGCCGAATTGCGCAATCTCGAGTGCAAGGCTTTCCGTGAACGCATTGATGGCGGCCTTGCTGGCGCTGTAGACCGACAGTGCCGGAAAGGGGCGCAGCGTGACGCTGGAACTGACGTTGACGATGACGCCGGCACGGCGCGTGCGCATGCCCGGCAAGACAGCCTGGGTCAAGGCCATCGCGCCGAGGACATTGGTCTCGAAAAGTTCACGGGCTTTGGCGGTGTCTACGCCTTCCAGCACGTTCAGCATGCCGACCCCGGCATTGTTGACAAGCGCGTCGACATCGCCGGCGTTTGCGACGGTCTGCGCGATGCTTGCTGCATCGGTGACGTCGAGCGGCAAGATGTGCAGGCGATGGTGCACCGCCATTGTGTGGGCCGCCGGGGTGCGCATGGTTGCGATGACTTCCCATCCTTCTGCGAGGAACAGTTCCGCAGTCGCGAGACCGAAGCCCGACGAAGCGCCGGTGATAAGAATTTTGGGCATTGGTGTGTCTCCTGTCGTTGCTACGACGAGAGATGGACAAAGATTGTCGGACTTTCTATATTCATAAGTCTATAATTATTCAGAGAAAGTCCGGATTGTGGCTATTTCGACAACTGACCCGCTTGCCAGTGTTGTCGCGCTGCTCAAGCCGGAACCCTCGATCGCCAAGCTTGTCAACGGCGCCGGCCGCTGGCGCGTCGAGCGTACAAACATGGCAAGCCCGTTCTACTGCGCCATGGTCGAGGGCACCTGCCTGCTGACCATTCGGGACTGTGCGCCGCTTGTCCTTGAAACGGGAGACTTCGTGCTGGTGCCGGAAGTCTTGGATTTCGCGATGTCGAGCATCAATCCGCCACCAAGTGGCGCCCCGCACCTGCCGCTGGAGATCGGCCCGGGCATGTTCAGCCTGGGCGAACAGGAAGCACCGACCGATGTGCGGTGTCTGGTGGGCCACTGCAGCTTTGCCTCGCCTGACCGGGAGATGCTCGTTTCGCTCCTGCCGGCGGTCATCCATGCACCCGCGCACAAACGCTTAATCGCGCTCGTTCAGATGATCCAGGAAGAGACGCAAAGCGATCGTGCCGCGCGCGACATGGTTCTCGGGCGGCTTTTGGAACTGCTGCTGGTCGAGGCTTTGCGCTCCGCCGAAAGCACTATGGCAGAACCCGGTTTGCTCCGCGGCCTTGGCGATCCCCAACTTGCCCTGGCGTTGCGGCAGATCCATGCAGACCTCGGTGCAAGCCTGTCTGTTCAAGGCCTGGCCGCTGCAGCGGGCATGTCGCGCTCCACCTTCTTTGACCGCTTTCGCGGCGAGGTCGGATCAACGCCCATGGAATATGTAGCGGCTTGGCGGATGGCAGTGGCAAAGGACATGCTGGTGAGGGGCAATATCGCGATGGCCGAACTCGCGCGGCGCGTCGGCTACGGGTCGGTCAGTTCATTCAGCATGGCCTTTTCGCGCCACGTCGGAACACCACCCGGCGCTTTCGCCGCCAGACGCCAGGCCGCATAATCGCACCTCGACCAGTCCCGAGCCGATAATTGAAATGGCGCCTATCGCTCGACCGCTGCGCCGGTTGCCTTCACGGACTTGCGTGTCCGCAACGGGGTGGAAAAGAGACCGTCAGGTTTCGGAGTACGAACGGCAATAGCTGATGTCCTCGAATGACGTTGTTTGGCGGAGGACTGATGAGCGTATACGATAAGGACGATGACGCCTGAATTCATAACCAGCATCTATCGACGATATCGGCTCGTTTTTCTTGTCGCCGCCACCGCCCTTATCGCTGCTTTGCTTCTTGCGTCTATCCAGCCGTCCTCGAATTCGAGGCCGACCGAAGAACAAGAACGGCGCGAGATGGCAATGCTCGATTTCGCTCTTGCGCCCGCGCCGCTTCGGGACATGGCGCTGCGCATAGCCGCCGGCGACGCACCGGAGGTGGATGCTTTGCGAGCGCTGGGTCCGGAGATCGACCGGTCCTATCCCAACCGGCCTCGCATCGGCGAGACTCTCCTGACGGCGGCACTTCGATACCGAAACCTGAAGGCAATCAACGCACTGCTCGAAGCGGGCGCCGATCCACATGCCCTCATCGATCCGGATAGTTCGTCTTCGCAGGTCGTTCACTGGACATTCTTCTACCGGCTTCTGACTGATCGCGGGTTATTGATAGAGGCCGAGGACCGGCGCGACAGCACCTTCTCCAACGAAGCGCTGTCGCTCTATCTGAAGCATGGTGGCGACCCGAACCACTATCCACCGGAAAACGCGGCTCCTCCGTTGGGCGCAACGCTCGACGGCAATCTGACGGGCTTCGAAATGCTGCTCGACGCGGGCGCCGACCCGTGGTCGCGGAACATTGCGGGAAATCCCTGGCTGATGGACCTCGCAGTTTACAGCGGCAAGATCGCGACGCCCTACATTCACCGTCTGGCTGAACGAGGATTCTACGACGACATAACAGACGATCAGGCAGATAAAATCCTCCAATCGGCAAACAGGCGTCTCAAGACCGCAACCGATTTGGGCGAGGCGGCTCCCGCGAGAGCCTATTACGGGGATCTCGGCGATAATGCCTTCGCGATAAAGCTCCTGATCGAACGTTCTGGACGCGAAGTGCCGCGGGACTCGGAGGTCTACCGCCGTCTTTATATCGACAGGCGTCTCGGGGAGTAACCGTTGGTCTGCCTTGTCTGCCTTTCGCTCGCTTCTGCCGGGATAATGGCCGTCCTTAGCGTCGCTTTTAGCGGTTAGGTCGTCCTGTGATACACTGGGCCAACAAGTCGCCGTACGTCCATTGGACATGCGGGCCTTTATCTTGTTGAGGAGAGACGCGATGTGCCACTTCTCCTGACCTGCAAACTCATGCGACGTCAGATAAAGTGCAGTCTGGAATAGACTTTATGGCGCCCTCGACATCCTTTTGAGACGGTAACTTTTCTCCACCAGATGGAAACCACCAGACAGTTTATCTTACGCCCATACGGCGCAACGCCATGGTTGAATGGAAGGCCGTCGCGCTTCAATTCATCTGCGAACCGGAGCGATGTCCTTCAGCGCCTTAATTCAGACAATGTGACAACACCCGAGCGCGCCTCGTCAGAGCGTTGCCAGACGCGCATTCGTTAACGCGCGACCATATGACGAGCGGATTCGTAGTTTTTCTTCGAGAGATAGGATGACGGCTTCCTCGAAATTCACGCCATACATTTTCGTCAATCTACCCAGGCCCCCTGGTGTATAGACATTTATCTCCAGCAATTTGTCACCGACGATGTCGAGCCCGACCAGAAACATCCCTGTCTCGAGTAGCTTGGGACGGACTGTCGCCGCCACGGACAGCATCGAGTCCGTAACTATTACTTTTCGGGCTGTGCCAGATGCGTGAATGTTGGAGCGAATATCTCCCTTCGCCGGTACTCGCTTGAGAGCAGCATATTTGCCACCGCTTATGAGGGGTTCTCCATTCATGAGGAAAAGTCGCACGTCGCCGGATTTAGCCTCTGTTAGATAGGCTTGGGTGATGAGGTATCCTTCGGCACTTGTTGCCTCGACAATCTGATTGAGATTAGAATCGTCCGGCTTGGCAACATGGAAGACGTTTTTGCCTCCCGATCCATGAAGCGGCTTGATGATCACACCCTGCGAGTGATCCTTCACGAAGGCACGAATCTCGCTAAGATCGCGCGAGATAAGGGTCGGTGGTCGGACCTGCTCAGGAAAGCTCTGCAAGTAGAGCTTGTTTTGCGCAATCGCTAATCCATCGGGATCATTGACAACCAGGATGCCACGCTCAGCCGCCAACCGACCAAACAACACGCCTGCATAGGCGGCCCAAGGGCGGTCCGCGGCGTCGAGTGAGGGGTCGCTTCGCAAAAAGAGTATGTCGATGTCGGGGGCGTTATAAGTTCTTCGCCGATCCGAAGCGGCCTTTAGCGCCTCTACGAATTTTTCCACATGTCTGGCCGTGGGCGCCTCAACGCAAAGAATCGCCAGACTGTCGTCGGGTTTCAGCACAAAATCTCCCGGGGTCACGTATACGACGGAGTGGCCACGGGCTTGCGCCGCAATGGCCAACGAAGTCGTCGTATATGCCGGGGTCTCGCCCTCGACGGAATTTACGAAGAACGCAATGCGCATAGTCCTTCCTCATGTCTCGATCATATCCATGGGTGTTAGCCCTGCCATAGCTTTCTTCAACCTTTGCCTGACCGTATTGCTCGCCAGGAATGTCGGCTGGATGGCCGGAGGCTTTAAAAGCCCTCGCGTCCGCAGCTCTTCCACGGCAGCAAAATGCCCTGCCGAGATCTTGCCCATCCAGAAAGGCGTGAGGCTGCCGCCGTTTTTGAGGTGGCTCAAAACCTCCAGCAATCCCCTAAGATAGATGGCGTCCTTGGCGAGGCCGCCACCCCGATAGACCCGTAGCACGACATTGAATGCCCTTTGCTCGTCAAGACCATAATCGGCTGTCAGTAACCTGAAGGTATCTGGAAAAATAGCGCCCTTAAGCATCGCGTTGCAAGCCACTACCCGCGCCGCCAACAGCTGAAGGCGTTCGGGTGTCATACCGCCAGTGAGATATTCTGCGAATACAGCAAGTCCTTCCTGCATGCCCTCATGGCCGGCAAGGCCGGAACTGAGGATGTGTAGACCTTGGGCGGAGCCGTTATAATAGGTCAACAGGTGAACGCCGATCTCGTGGCTTAGAAGCGCTGCAAGGCGTTCAGCCGGCATGGTAGTCGCCCGTGATACCAACAAGCGGTTAGCGGAAACAAGAAGGCCAGTTGGAAGATCGCTACGGATTTCGATACTCGCATCGAAACGGGGATACATCCGTCTATAGTCGCTGATCATCTCACGCGCCGCTGTAGCTACCGTATTGCAATCAATGAGCAGGGTTTTCCGTTTGTTTGCCCTGTCCCGCATCGCCTCATCCTCCAGTATCGCTGTCGCGACATGAAGAAGTTCTGGCTCCACCGCACCGTAGACGGCGCGGCCGATCTCGACAAATTTAGGTGCTTCGCGCAGAGCGATCATCGAGAGTTGAAGATCTAGTTCCTGCTGTTTTTCCAGATATAGCTCCGTGAGCAGGGGGTCTTCCAACTGGTCGAGTGATATCGCGAAGAGCTTTCTCTTTTGTGCGGAGACTTCGAATTCCAGGGGACGGTAGAGGAACGTTGGTGTCTCACTGTATCGACCAGCCTCGAACTCTCCCCATGCGGCTTCCGAATTGATGGGTGTCACAGCAAGCAAGAGGTCGAAAGCACGAGCCACCTTGTCCATGGCGCGGTCCGCTCGCGTGACGGCATCAATGAACGCCCGGCGACCAAGCGAACGATGGGACGCCGGCGCTTTCAATCCACTGGCCTCGACGTAAGCGGCTACTGCGCGTAGCCCCGAATCCATCATGTTGGCGACGACCCGGTCCTTTAAATCCGGATAAATCCCGTCGTGTCCGGGAACACGATAAATCGGCGCAAAACGTACGGTGAGGGTCGAGACGCCTGCCAGACCACTCAATGGAGTGGTCGCATGGACCGAATGGTTCGGCAGCTTCTCGATTCTGGGTGTGCGGTATTTAGATTTTCGGTCTACGGCGGCAGCCGTGAACGCCTCCATTGCAGCATGTTCAGGGGCGCTGCTTCCCGTCGTGACAGCGATTTCAAAAGCGGTCAAAACCGGCGCGTCATCGGTAAGGAAGCGGTCTTTTTCCAGTTCGCCGAAATCGAGCAGCAGAAATGCGTGACAATGCTCAGTGAGCATTCGTGAGATCAGGCAACAAATTTCTTTTGCAAGGGTGGCGTCGGAAGTGAACAGGTAAGACGCATTGGAAGAGACCACGTCGCGTGCTGCGGTCGGTTCCAGCCCAATATGCACACAAAGAAACGGAAGCGGCCGATCAATGTGAAGCCGACCACCATCGGGCAAATCGCGACGGATCGGTTTGCCTTCAGAAATCAGCGCGGCGATTTCTTGCTTGATGTCGGTGATCATCGGTTGAGCAGATGAAACGAGGTCGGGTTTCATCGGCCCGCCAACAATGTTGTCTCCAACAGCGGCACAGTTGCAGCCAGCATCCGGCGCAATTCGCAGATGGCACCATCGTCAGGCTCGCCGGTCCATTCGTCCATGAAGACCTTTTTAAACTCGACGGCGATCGCGCAGCCGGTCTGCGGAAATCGGTGATGGACAAAACGCGTGTGCTCTCCTTTCCCGAAAAAGGCGATGTTCTCGCGAACATCTAGCGGTCTCCCGCGAAATTCAAAGTTCCCTAGTATTTCAATTAATGGATCGACAACAAACGACCAACGTTTTCGGTCCATGGAGTACGTTCCAATGTTCACGTCGGGCGCTATTTCCTGAGCAGTCGATGGGCCGTTGGGTCCAGCTCGCCGATGGTTGTAACTGTGGACGTCGATCACCACAAACTTTCCGAAAAGCGCCTCGATATCGGAAAGGATATTTTCAAGCCGATTATAAAAATCGTCGTGGAATCCTAATGAGGTCGAAATGCAAGATTCGTCCGGCGGATTCGACCACACCTGAAGACCCCAAGCCTGCTCAGGTCTTTGATAAACAGCATCTGCTCGGGCACGATTCAAATCAACCTCAAACCGGGAGCGGTGAACAACAACCCGATTGGGAAAATCTTCGATGAGACTGTCGGTGAATGGGTCCTCCTCGCGCAACCTGTCGGAATCTGAAATACACATCAGTTCCCGCCAATCCTTCCGCAGTTGCGACCCGGCATGAATGGCTGTCCCGATGACCGGCGAATTGCCAAGCTCCACCTCCCAGCCATCATATTTGCGCCGTGAGATCATTTATCCTTCACTTTAAATATCTGCATATCGTCAAGCGACGTCTTCAGCGAAAGTAATACGCTCGCTAGCACAATGTTTGCTTGCAAAGTTGGTTGCAGGGACGAAAAACGGTTTGACAAATTAGCAGCCGAATAGACGGGCAGCAGCTGAAGCTCGCCCGAGCGCAGTCCAAGGGATTTTCCCATCATGCCTGGATATCGCGGCATCGACACTGCCTTGAACCTGGATCATTGCGATGGACTGCTTCATCTGGCGGCGTCGATCATAACGCGCACTGTCGTCCCGTCCTGGGTGAGGATGAGTTTTCCGACATGTGACACACGTCATTCAAGAGTTGCAAATCTACCCGAAAACAAAGAGCTGAAAGACGGCAAACGGAGAATTTAACGTTTTCTCAACGTGATAGCGACATCAAGGTTAGGCTGACCTAACACTGGACCACGGCGTATCCGTCCTTGGCCACCGCGCTCGGTCCGGGTGTAGCCCTGGCCGAAGTCAGAACGGTTGATGCAGTGCAACCGAGCCTCACGCTCTGTTCATCATCCGAAGGCAGGACCCTGTCCGGGATAGAAACGAAACATGGCTTACAATTCTCGATATGACTGGAGCGGAGAACGTACCCGCAAAATTCGGCTCATTCGCCGATTTGCCTCGCTGGCGGTTATCATCAGCGTGTTTTTGTCGTTGATGTATCTCATGTACCATCAGTTGCCGCTTACGTTTTAGCCGGAATCTGGCAAAGGGTGAGACCCGGCAACGCAAGCTTGGGGCTCGTCAGCCGGGTCTCGTGCTGTGGTCGAGGCAGCAATAAAACAATAGCGTAGACAGCGAAACCGGTCTGTATCAAATGACGTAGCTATCACCGGTCTGATTGGGGAACGTAAACTGATCTGTCTGGTTTTCTGGTCACACAGGAGACACCGGTGGCCGAAAATTCAGAGATTGACACTCGACTTCTGCAGTTATGCGACACACTGGATGAGGCGCGTCGATTAATTCGAGAGGTTGTGCGACCCGAACTTGGTGATGCGGAAGTCTGTCTCAATCCAGCCTTCGATGAAGTGCGCAAGGCGCGTGTTCTTTTATCGATGTCAGGGTCTGGTGGATCGAAAAGAAACTTGTAATCTAAAGCTCCTGAAATGGGATGTGTTCCCGCCAGATATTGGGGTCACAATGCCACTTAAACGCTCCCTGCAAGACGTAGAAATCAGCCTAGTGACGCGGATCTCCTGGAATCCATCTTCAATATGACTGCGCGACATGCCGAAACCGAGGAAACCAGGCGGAAACGTGCAGAAGAACTGGTTCGTCTTTTCGTTGCGGGAGAGCATGACCAGGAAAAACTTATTCAGGCCCTCACAAAATCCGCGTCCACGCGAATTTAGCACGATTAGGTGAGACCCGGTGCATCCGCTTGGGGGCTTAGGCTTCCGGGTCTCTTGCCGCCGTGAAGCAGCAATCGCAATATACTACAGGCGCGCCGCTCCGAAAGGGGTTGGCGGGCGTTCTTGCGTCTGCAGGACATCAACGGTTGGGCAGTGCAGAGCAATGTGATAGAGAGGCCCGGCGGGTTTTGGGGTTAAGTAGGTACCGGGCTTCCTGTAGCGAATACGCCACGAATCAATATCTCATGATTTTCGCAACTTCGTTGTACCAAATGACATATCCTTTTTGGAACCAATATCCTCCGGCTTTGTTGCTGTGCACTGGAGATTCAATGACCGGCAATGTAAAAATCGACGCTAGTCCGAACAGACTGTGCGATGCATTGGATGTAGCAAAGCGGGAAATGCGTGGTCTAAGACTTCCGGAGATGGACGAAGTTGATCTCTGTCTGAATCTTACCGTGGATCAAATTTCACGAGCACGCATAAAAATGCGCCATGCCTTATCGAAATTAGTATAAAGTAGTTTATCGGCAACCTTTTAAGGGCATTGTCGGCTGTGAGCGACTAGCATGCTTTCGCCCCAAGGGATAGAAGCAATGCCGCTCAACGAAATCCGGGCAAGGCTCGGCAAAGAACTGTCGGACGATGATCTGATCCAGATTCTTTTCAACCAATCAGCTCCACCTCTTATGGAAAGCATTGAACAACGACGCGCCCGAGCTGTTGCGCTTGTGCAGTTGATCGGCGAAACCGAGGAAGTGCGACGCCACCTGTCTGATGTGCTCGAATTGAACTGTGTCCTTTCAAGTAGCGAGAAGTGAAAGGGCCGCCAGTTTACGGGGCCGAACCAAACGCCATCAAAAAGATTATAGTGCGCCGCGGTCAAGTCTGTGGCAACTCAGATGTCAGCTCCTCTTGCTCGGACAGGAAGCTTTTTAATCCGCTTGTCGGAAACTGAATCTGTACGGATAAATTGATGGACGAGACACACCTTATTTTGGGCTTGGTACGCAGTCTGGGTTATGCGGCGCTTCTCGCGCTCGGCTTTGCATGGGTTGTTGGCCACCTCCCACGAGGAATTGCAAAAGGTGCAGCGATTGGCGCACTCTTCGCAATCGCTGGCGTCGTCTCGATGAGTGACCCGATTACGTTAACGTCCGGACGCATCACCGACGCCAGGACAATCGTGGTTGTGGTAGCCGCAGCTTATGGCGGTCCAATCGGCGCAGCAGTTTCAGGTGTGGTACTGGTGGTTTACCGTTTGGTAATTGGCGGTGACGGAGCAATGTTTGGTGCGATTGGGATCGTATTGACAGGGCTCGCTGCGGTTGCGGTCACCCAATTGCCTAAACGTCTATTTCGTCGAAAATGGCTGCGACTTGCTGTGTTGGGGTTAGCTGGCTCTGCCGGACCTCTTTTGTTGTTTCTTCTTAGCGGCTTTTTATCCGGTCCGGTTTCCGCTGAAATACTAGTCTCGATTGTTGCAGCCAATGTCATAGGCGTGATTGTCTTGGGGTATTTTCTGGACAATGAGCGCAATAGAATGCGCCTGAAACGAACACTGGAGGATGCTGCGAGCACGGATCCGCTTACCAAACTGGCCAATCGGAGAGCCCTCGAAATCCGGGCATTGCCGATATTCGCGTCCACTTCGTCGGCATCGAAACCTGCAGCGTTGGTGATGCTCGATGTCGATCACTTCAAGCGTGTCAATGATCGGTGGGGTCATCACGTAGGCGATGAGGTTCTGGTCAAAGTTGCGGCGGCTATAAGCACGTCTGTTCGGAGTACGGATTTTGTGGCACGTTTTGGTGGCGAAGAAATGGTGATCGTGATGCCATCAACTTCAATAGAAGCCGCAACAGCAACTGCCGAGCGAATTCGAGAGCGCATCTCCAGTTTGGATTTTTCTCACATTGATGCGGCACTGACAGTGACGTTGAGCGCTGGGATCGCTGGTACCAATCTAAACTTTAACGACTTTCAAAGCGTTCTCAAGGCCGCCGATGTTGCGCTTTACAAGGCAAAAATTGCTGGTCGCAATCAGGTTCAATTAGCTGAGGCGGCCTGACCGCTCCGTAAACTTGGCGGAACCAAGATTAACACTGGAATGCGCCCGCCGCTCCGAAAGGGGTCGGCGGCACTTTTTTGCGTTCAGAAACTTTGGAACTGCCGTCGTTCATCTCCGTTGCAGGGCATGGAGGAATGACGATGAAACGTGGAGTAGCAGTTGGATTTGTTGCGTTGTTGCTATCGGGCTGCAACGAGCCCACTCAGCAGCAGCAGGAAGGGCAAGGAACGCAAGCGCCACAATCTGCTCCTGTCGATCAAGATCCGACGCCTGACACCGGTTCAGGTGGAGAAATGCAGGGCAGCAGCCCAAGTGGTGATGAACCGGTGAATTAATTGTCGTTTTGACGGATCGGAAACACACGATGCGCTATTATTTCGATATACATGACGGTGAGGAATACACAGACGATGCGACAGGCATGGAATGCGCGTCTTTGGATGATATGCGCAGAGAAGCGATAGCGGTCTTGCCCTCCATAGCAGTTGAAAAATTGCCCGATGGAAACGACCGGCTGTTTTGGGTTAAAGTACGTGATGCCAATGGACGATTCATCTTCCAGGCATCTTTGCAACTGAAAACGGAAGTGCTCTAGATTTGAGGTTGCTTCAGTTTCTCGCGATCAAAGTGCACAGCATATTGATGGCGAATTGCTACCTCCGCGATGCGATTTCGCAGAATATTTTCATCGAGGACGTCTGACCGTTCACACAGCGCCAGTATGGCGCGCGTTGCCTGCGTTACCGAAACAGGACTCGCAGTCCGAGACCGGGATTGCATATAGGCTTCAATAAGTTCCTCTACAGAGCGTTTCGTTCTCATCTGACGTCCTCCTTATTCTAGTAAAATACGGAGGCAGCCGCTTGGCATTAACAATTGTTATGCCGGGATTGATTCTTTGCGAATAGACATGGCCAATCGTCATAAAGCGCGTAGGATGACCTTGCGCGTATCTTTCTACCTGTACGAACAAATGCCGACCCGCTTCAAACGAATCTTTGCGGTTCGCCCATGAAGGGGTTGTCCATGCGTTCTTTACTGCTTCAACTTAATCGTCGCGATACGCTGTCGTCAGATGAAGAGGCTTTGTTGCTGGGTTCATTTTCCGGCGAAAAGACCTTTAATGCCGGGTCCGACATTGTTGTTGACGGAAGTAGGCCTACCTATTGTCAATTGATCCTGGAAGGCATTGCCGGTCGTTTCAAAGTCCTGGAATCCGGTGCACGGCAGATCACAGCCCTTAGCCTGCCGGGTGATTTCGCCGACCTTCACGGATTTTTGCTGAAAACCATCCCTCACGGTCTCGTTGCAATGACAAACTGCCGTGTGGCTTACATGGATCATCAGACTGTCAGGAAGATAACGGAAACCGTTCCCCATCTTGGCCGCATGCTTAGCTGGACACGGTCATTGATGCCTCGATCCACCGTGAGTGGATTCTCGCGATGGGCCGATTGTCGGCGGACGCCGGCTTGGCTCATCTCCTCTGCGAGATGTTTCTGCGACTTCAGATCGTTGGCAAAACCACGGAGCTCAGTTTCGATCTGCCACTCAGGCAGACGGAGCTTGCCGATATTCTTGGCATTTCTGTTGTCCATCTCAACCGATCGATGCAATCCCTGAGGCGCACCGGCTTGATCAGCGCGAAGAATGGAACGGTCATAATCCGTTCATGGGATCGACTCTCCACCCTGGCGGAGTTCGACCCTACTTATCTTTGTTTGCAAAACGAGCCGAGATAAGAAAAGGGGCTGGCTGGCGCTTTTTTTGCGGTTAGCGAGGATTTACAAGTCCTGCAATAGATTTGCCTTGAGGGCCGTAGTCCACGAGTACTCCTTCACAAAAGGAACGCACTTCATTCTTTGCGACCGCCTCAATAGCGTTTGCCCGATCGGCTCGAAGCCGTTTGCCTGTGTCACTGTCCGGGTCAATGCCCGTCTTCAATTGCAAAATGTCCCACACGAGATCAACGACGTTGTGGCGAATGCGGAAGTTACCTGCACAGTAGAATGCCGCGACCGCGAGCTTTCGCGAGGCTGTCGCTAATCGCGTCGGGATCACGGTCCATAAGCGACGTCGCATTGCTCGTCCCAAGGATCGCGCCGAAGGATGCGATCGCAACAAACATGCGTTTCATTGGGCGGCCCTCTTCGGATGCATCGAATGCCGGAAAACAATCTATCTGGCATTTTAATCAATGGGCGCCATTCGCGCCACGGGGTCGCTGGCTGAAGAGCGCTAAAAGGTCATAATTTGTACGCTGGATGACTTGGAGGTGCGCAAGCTGCGAATGGGTTCCAGAAAAAGGGGCAGCCTGTTCGACTGCCCCAACATAAATTCGATATTCGTTCAAGTTAGTGCTGATGTTCCGGCATTTCCGTGAGCTGATCCTTGGTCCATGTCGTCACGGCATGGACGTCGCCGTCTTCATCGCGCATGAAATCCAAGTCCGCGACAGGCACGGCGACCGGCTTCGCACCGATCCCGAGAAAGCCGCCGACATCAATGATGGCTTCCGCACTTGGTCCGCTGCCATGCAGATGAGAAACGGTTCCGACCTTTTCATCGTCGGCACCGTAAACGGTAGCATCGGTCAAAACATCTGCCGTTAACTCAGTCTGAGTAAGGCGAATGTGTTTCGAATGGTCCATGATCAATCCTCCTCTGTTGGAGCGGTGATAACAGTTCTCGGAATCAATCGTTCCATGAAGCTGTTAGGAGTGGCAGTTCCGTCAATAACCGCCTACGATCGGCAATATCTCGCCGGTGATATAGCTTGAGCAATGCGGTGAGGCGAGAAACACGTAGGCTGGCGCAATCTCCTCCGGCTGCGCGGGACGCTTCATAGGTGTGTCTGCACCGAATTTTGAGACATCGTCAGCCTCTTTGTCCGAAGGGTTCAGCGGCGTCCAGACCGGCCCGGGCGCAACCGCATTTACACGGATACCTTTTGAGACCAGATTGCCTGCCAAAGCGCGGGTAAAGGCATGAATGCCGCCTTTCGTCATGGAATAGTCGATGAGGTTCTTGCTGCCTGAAATGCCTGTAACCGACCCTGTGTTGACGATTGCCGATCCCGGTTTCATTTCGGCGACGGCTGCTTGTGCCATCTGGAAATAGCCATACAAGTTTGTCTTCAGCGTCGTATCGAAATGCTTGTCCGTCAGGTCTTCGAAGTCGGCGGAATGAATCTGGAACGCGGCATTGTTCACCAGCACATCAAGCCCACCGAGTTTCGTCACTGTCTGGGATACGGCTTTCCTGCAATAGGCACGGCTGCTCACGTCGCCGGGAAGCAGAATGCACTTTCTACCCTCTGCTTCGACCGCTGCCTTCGTCGTCTCGGCGTCCTTGTGTTCGGTAAGATAGGAGATAGCTACGTCAGCTCCTTCACGGGCAAACAGCACTGCGACCGCACGCCCGATTCCAGAATCTCCACCGGTGATCAGAGCGATCTTTCCGTCGAGCTTTTTGGAACCGATATAGAAAGGTGCATCGTAAAGCGGTTGAGGGTCGATCTTCCATTCTTCACCAGGTTTGGAATGGTGCTGTTTGGGGAAGGGCGGGACGGGATATTTTCGCGCCCCGGCCTGCATCGCAGCTTTCGGCTTCACGCGTGGCTTGGCGCGATCGTTCGCGTCCACCTTGGTTTGTATCTGCCGCTGCTTGCGCTTCTCGCTCGCCGCTGTTGAGGTTTCGCTTTGTTTGGCCATGGTCTTTGTCTCCCTTTGGAGAGACGGCAACGCATGAAGCGGCTAGAAAGTTGAGCCTGCAATGCATTTCATGTTCGAGGCGTCCGCTTTCCGGTCGGGTACAAGCGCGCGTCGATCCGGCGTCATCAGACCTTGGACAAAAAATGCAGTTGCTGTTTCACTTTGTGACGCTCCGGTTTCATCTCAAATATCGATCAGACAATGCGCTGACGATTTCGTCGCCATATCGTAACTGAATTTCTGCCGCGCCAATGCCAACCAAGAGAGCAACTATCGCCAGTAACCCAAACGTTCGCCTGGTCATCTAAGCACTCCCGTGAGCAACAACAGCAGGTAGTCATTGTCCCTTCTTAACGAAGGAGACGTCAACCTGTCTTTTCTTCTCGACTTGCGCGCTTCAATCTGCCCTTGACCCTATTCCCTGGAGGAGCGAGCACGAAAATCTTGACTTCAAGGTAATCATCGCCTGAAGCCCAGAGATTATAGATTTCGCCGGCGATCGGTATGCCATTGGAAAGCAGATCGTCATGTACTGCTTTGGCGGTCTGCCGATCTAAATAGCCGATGTGCCACCTCCGGTTACCAACCACACCGTCAACAGCGATCGCGTAACGATCGTGTGCATTATTCGGATCCGGCCTAAACTTTATCCCGTAATGTCCGTTCGATCTCTCAGCGGCCTGAACAGCGTCAAAAAAGGCGAGGACATTCGTTCGCCGATGATTGATTCCTGCGACTTGTACGAGGTGTGTGGCCTGAACCCATTGTCCGAACGGTTGATGACGATCTGTGCCAAAGCGGCCACTAACCAATTGTCGTGGCCTCGTTCTAAACAGCCAGCTTAAAATCCCCATATCCGCTCCACCCCTTCTATAAATTTGCAGAGGTCGATGACTCGGTCAATCAGTGACACCCTTTGGAAATCAAGCACCGTCTAAAATGTTTATGCTTCGTGCTCGAGATGTCACATAAGTTGCTGGTCAGAAACCGACTCGTTCTACCCAATGGTCGCTCCCGACGCCATTCCGATCATCAAGTGCTTCGCCGCCTAGTACCGGCCCCATCGCGGCTCGCGCTCGACGTGAGTTGCGCGGTCGCCGGCGGCCTGCTGGAACTGGCCTTTCCCGTCGCCATCACCCTTTTGCTCGACCGGCTGCTGCCGCCCGGCGATCTCGGCTTGCGGGCCGAGCTTCATCCCCAAGCCTAATAAGCGGTGGAATGTTCGCCAATTGAAAGTGACACTTTTTGTTGAGGCCCCTGCCAAGTGAGTTCGCAAAACTGCAGAAACCGCCGTCCAAGCACGACGGAAAATGGCATCGCCTTCGCTACGAAGTCATCCGCGATGACCCACATGTTAATAATACGGCCTTCTTCTTTAACAAAAACACTTCCCTGATAAGCTTTTGCGCCTTGTTGGTTGTTGACGTTCATCTTCTCACCTCCGACCGCCACAGGGCATCGGTACTTTTCAATCAAACGTTTATCGACATAAATATGATCCGCCCCCGTATCTATGAGGGCCCAACATGTATCAAAATTAATGGCGTTCGGTTGTCCTGAGTACACCTTCTCATCAAAGAAAAATCCGATGCTAACGCACGGGTGAGAGCGCACAAATTCGAATGGCAGTGCTTTCTCTGCATCAATGGCAGTCGTCGCAGATTCCAGATGAATTACAGGTAGATTTACCACTGAGCGCCGCTCCATTAAGCCCGCGGCATCGAAGCATCAGGCTGGGCGCGTGTCGAGTCAGACACACCGGTATCGCTTCGTCACGAAGTCAGCGCGATAAGGAAAATCGCCGCTGCGACCGCCGCGCAATAGAACCGATCTGCTGATTTCTTGTCGTCGTTCATCGTCCCGCCTCCAACCACACACCTTAGTCACAGCTTCAGTCACCCGGCAACGGTGCGTGGCGCTGTGTGATGGTGGCGAAGGAGATTTAGCTGTCTGGGGGATAGGGCCGAGGGCTTGCAGCTTCTAGCGCATGAAGCCCCTTTGACGTGATGGAAACGCAGCACTCTCCCAGTTCGTCAGGGTCGGAAAGCCGAACGTATCCCTTGGCGGCAAGCTCGTTGGCCTGCTTGTGATAATGCGGAAGTTTGGCTTTGTTCCTCAAGATTTTCTTCAAATAGAACAAATGCGTCCCTCGCAGCGGCGCCATAATATCCCCCTTGAATTCGTCCAAGCGAGCGAAGTCTAACCGCTTCTGCCTTTTGTGGCATCATTCATTTGAATGATCGGCTGGATTTGTACCCCCTCAAACACGGGGAATGCACGGAATCGGCCTTAAAAAAAGGAGCTGCGGGCCTTCGCAATTCCCGCAGCTCCCGCCACATTCAAGCGGCTACGCAACGCATCAGGTCGCGGGGGCATCAGAGGGCGGGTGCGCTGCTATCGCCTGAACACGCCAAACACTGATTTGTTCCCGCCCTTCGTCTAGAACGGGTGCGGGAAATATATCCAGGCACCCAAGACCGCCAGCACGAACAAAACCAACATTGCGGCCATTCCAGCGTAAAGTCGTTTGTCACCCATAAGCGCGCTCCCTCTGCGCACCTTAACCCACATCCTGAAACCTTCAATCACCCGGCAACGGGCCGGAGCAGAAGCGCTATGAAGGCCGGAAGGACCCTGGCAATACCCAGAAGGGCGTCGGGTCCAAGTTCCGTGGCTACGGGCCGATGCAGGTCACAGGGCGCGCTAACGTCACGGCCTTTTACAACTGGTGTAAATCCGAAGGGCTGAACCCGCCTGACTTCATCGCCAAACCCGAGGTGATCGTATCTGAGAAATGGGCTGACCTGTCTGCGATCTAGTACTGGCAGAAGCGCAATCCGACCGGAAAGAGCCTGAACGTCCTTGTCCATCGGAACGTCATCGAAACGATTACGCGCCGTATCAATGGCGGTCTGAACGGCTTTGCCGACCCCCTCAACTACTACGACCGGCACGAGTGCGTACAACTCGTTTCTGGTCCATGGCCGGGCTGGCACTGGAGACGTGCCGGCAGTTCCACTTGCGCAATGGGATCCGCTAGGTACAGAAGTTTCCCACATCTCGTTGCAGGGAACCGTTCCCATTCCACCGCAGTTGAAGCAAGTATTCTGCTGCCGGGTGGAGGCACGTCCACTACCGCTACAGCACATGCAGGCGATGTTGGTAAAGCTGCCCGTTCCGGTTCCGCCACACGAATAGCACGCCGAATAATCGCCATATGTCCAACCATAGCCTGAACAAACGCTGCACATCGCCATCGCGCTACCCCACAGCACTGAAGCATGTCACACGACCCGACATCCACATAGTCAATCAAAAGGTGTATCGTTTGCGGTGTCCGGCGTATAAGAAGCCGAGTAAAGGCCAGCACCTATCTACTGCCGCCACTCGTCACAGTATTATCTTTGATTAAATTTAGAGGGGCTTTGCTTTCTGTGCGTTTTCGAGCAAAACGTCTGTAAGATTTTACTCGAAAACACACCGTCGCTGCCGAAGACTACATGAGCGAAGCGTTGACCCAGAGATGGGTGAGAATGCTTGCCACATAGCCAAGTGCAATCGCCCAGACCCATCGAAGATGATTCATGAACGTATAGTGGTTGCGTACGAGACCCATCAGTACCACCCCAGCCGCCGTGCCGATGGAAACCAAGCTGCCGCCGACACCAGTGCTGAGCGTGACGAGCATCCATTGACCGCTCGACATATCAGGATTCATGGTCAGTACCGCAAACATCAGCGGAATGTTATCGAACGCCGCACCAAGCACGCCGATGGCAATATTCGCGAATGTCGGCCCGAGGTCGCCATACAGATAGTTTGACACAAGTGCTAGGTAGCCCGCGACGCCAAGTCCACCGACGGCAAAGATGATCCCGAAGAAAAACAGTAGCGTGTCCCACTCGACGTGCCGCATGGCCCGAAAGGAGTCAAAGCCAATCGTGTCGTCGTGACGCCGCCGACCGATCGATTGCAGAATGTAGGCATACATCTGCAGGTACCCGAGACCCAGCATCATCCCGAGCGCGGGCGGTAATCCGACGATGCTCTTGAACGAGACAGCAGTCGCGATGGTGGCAAGGAATAGCACGACGATCACTGCTCCTCCCGGCTTGAGTCGCGTTATCTGAGTTACCGGATCTGGCGCTCCCTTGGGCACGCTGAAATGCATAAAGACCGCCGGCACGAGGAAGTTCACAAACGCTGGTAGGAAGAGATTAAAAAACTCCAGAAACTGAAGTTTGCCCTTCTGCCATACCATCAGCGAGGTGATGTCGCCGAACGGCGAGAAAACGCCTCCGGCATTTGCCGCCACGACTATAATGATACAGCCCAACACGATAAACTGGTTATTGCCCACGCCGACAGTTACCACCACCGCGCCCATGACCAGCGCCGTGGTGAGATTGTCGATGATGGGGCCAAAGACAAATGCAAGCCCACCAACCAGCCAGAAAAGCTGACGGTAGGTGAGGTTTCTGCTGACAAGCCGTGACCTCAACGCGTCGAACACGCGCCGCTCCCTCATCGCGTTCACATAGGTGATCGCCACGATGAGGAACAGCATCAGCTCGCCATAATCGAGGATCACATGTTTGGCAGCGGCTTCGAGCGCCGCACTCTCGCCGCGAGCGGCATAGACAACACCGAGAAGCGCCCAGATGAGGCCCGCCGCCAACATCACGGGTTTCGACTTTCGCATGTGGATAGCGTTCTCGACCGCAACAAATCCATAGGCAACGAAGAAAATAAGAAGTGCCAGATAGCCGACAGGATGCTGCGTCAGATCGATGTGCGAAACGCCCTCCTGGGCATGAGCCGGGGCGATAAACGGCGGGATCAGTGCGAGCGCGGCCATGAGCCATAGCTGGCTGCCAATGCGCGTCATCCTCCCCCCTTTCAATGTGACATAAGTCCGGCTTCATCATCGGCGGACTCCGCGCCGCTACGCAAGAGCCGTAGAAGGAAAGTATCACTTTACCACAAGTGGTCGTCTCGCAGGTTACCGTCGTAAAGGCAGAGGCGCCCGAATGAAGTGCTGCCGCAAGCCCGCGTTTTGCCACGATAAAATCCACATAGCGCTGCACCCAACGATCGAGCGCCTCACATCAAGGTGAACGCCGCGTGCCCCGGATTTACATCCACGGCGCTCAACAACTTCAACGGCACCCGCAGCGTCGAAGAAGGCGCGCGTGAGCCGGTGCGGCTCGCCCTGATTGGCGATGACGGTCCTACATGCACGTTTTCCGACGAAAACGGCCCCGTTCCGTGGTGATCATCCCAACCGCCGCGACGGCAATGAGGTGGCGAGGGCATGGTAGCGGTGACAAAGCCATTCACAACCACTGTTGTCGGCTCGCCGGACTATTTCGCGGACTGCGGCTTTTTGGGGCGACCGCAGTATCAGTTTTCGCGGGCGTTCTGGCAAGCTGCTTCATGTTTCCGCACGCCCAACACGTTCGAAAAGCTCGACCACGCTCCATGGCGCGGCATCACCAAAAAAACCGGGCAAGGTTCTGCGCGGACACTTCGGCGATCTCACCGCTGCGAGGAAACAGGTCGCCTTCATAACCCGCGAGCGCAGCCTCGATGTCGCTCGGATGGCGGAGGATCGCCTTGACAAGCTCAGCGCCATAGAATTGGTGCAGGGATCAAATTTCAACGTTTCGCATCTATGCGGCCGAGATCGAAAATAGCTTGATTGGTCCAGCATGCCGCATAAGCAACGCCTCCCGTCGACACCGTATCACCAAGATGAAATTCAAAGTGAGGAACTGGCAGGAGTACGAGGCCGGTCTTCGTCGCCGTGGCAGCATGATCTTTTGAGTAACGCCGGAAGCGCTTGCCCCACGACGCAAGACGAGAGGAGGCCAGCCGCGTTACTCTGATCTGGCGATCGAAACTACGCTGATGCTGGGCATGGTATTCGGATTGCGGTTGCGCCAGAGTGAAGGGGCCATTTTACTGCCGATGGCGCGTATGATAGCACCCCAACCTATTACGCTGTCCTGGTCACAGCCCAGGCGCAAAGGTCGTCATTCCACCACGCTCGAACGCAATTAAACAACCCAACGCCCGAGCGTCCTACCAGAGAGACGACCACATCGCCTCCGTGCAGATAGATGGCCGGCTGAAATGGCAGGCATCTACCGGCTATGGCAAACGAGCTTTGGTTGAAACCGCGATGGGTCGATACAAAGGCGTCATTGGACCGAGTTTGCGCGCTCGGTCATTCCTTGCTCAACAGACAGAGGCTGCGATCGACGTCGCCATCCTTAACCGAATACTTGCCTGCGGACGCCCGAAATCCGTTCGTTGCCAAGCCTCGACGGGAGCAACCAAATAAGCGGTCGATCAAAGACCGAATCCCGCACATTTGCTGATCCTCGCACCAACGCCGATCGGGAGAACACGAAGGGCAGAATCGGGAGGATGCAGGGACTGACGATGGTCAGCCCTTCCGCAAGGTAGGATACTATGAACAGGGTCATTGCTGATCTCTCGGGTTAGGTGAGCTTCAGCCATCCTTCTGACAGGGCGAAGTATCCTGGATATTTTTTTAAGTGGAAGAATTGTATCGCAGTATAGCGAATGTACCTTTGCGCGACAAACGCCAAGGTACAGCAGCGGCCCATATGTGCCGCCGCCCCCATTCAGCGGATTGAACCTGTCAGCCGGCATTCCAGAAAGCATCCTCGGCCGCCGGGTCGTCGGAGAATAGCCAGACTTCTTGGATCTTGCCGTTTTCGATCCGCAGAACGTCGATGCCCGCCATCGACATGGACTTGCTGTCGGTATTGCCCGAGAACTGCAGCGTCACCGCTATTTGGTCGCCGTTGGCCAGAATGTTACCAATGCTGTCAAACTTGAACGTGCCCTGGCTGCGCTCCATGAACTTGCCGATCAGCCCGAACACCTCATCCCGGCTGTTGTACGTGCCGGAAAGATCGCTTGAACTTGGCTGATGCCAGACCAGCGTGTCGCTCAACAGCTCTGGAAGCTTCGCCAGATCGCCATTGGCAACAGCGTCGAAGTAGTCGCGGACGATCTTGATGTTTTCGCTACTCATTCGGTGGTCTTCTCATATTTTATGGTTTCGATTTGGTAGGTTGGGGTGGCTATAGTACCAAAGGTGCGAAACCGCATACAAGACGGCACCAATTGGTGCCATAGGGGCCTGAAGGTGACGAATGCCAATCCGCCGCTTACTCCTTGGAACGTCTTCAAGGCGACCTGCCCGACACGGCAGGTACTCAACTGCATCTCCGACAAATGGGCTGTGCTCGTCATCGGGTGCCTGCTCGAACGTGACAGGCGAACCGGCGAGCTGCGGCGCAAAATCGAGGGCATCTCGCAAAAGATGCTGACGCAAACCCTGCGCGCGCTCGAGCGTGACGGCCTGGTGCATCGGCAGGTGTTTCCGAGCGTGCCGCCAAGGGTCGACTATTCCTTGACCCCGCTCGGTCGATCGCTCGGCGGGCTCGTCGACCAACTGCGCCAGTGGTCTGAACAGCATATCGAGCAAGTGCTCCATTCCCAGGAACAATACGATGCCGGCGACCGGACGCCGAGTAAGCCGTGAGGCCGCCCGGCTGAGCCGGACGAGCCCTGCTGCATCGCCTCGATGATCTTCGCAATTGCAATGTCGCGGGTAATGGGAAACTGAACCCGGTCCACGCCATAAGATCGAGGTCGGCGTAGAGGGCTCCCGAACCAAGCCGCTACCGCCATGACTCATCCCGCTCGCCAGCAGAGCGGCAACAGCCAGAGCCGAGCATGGTTCGACTGGCGACCGCCGACAGCAATGATCGTGTCAGCCCCTTTGTGTATGGTTCCGCCCAAAAGGAATTCAAGCTTGCGCAGTTTTCCGCCGTCGCCTCCTAGTCCCATTGCGTCATCACGTCTGACGTAGAGACATACCCCATGAGTCGGCTCGATGAAGCCTTCGGCCGACAGAGTGTCCCGCTGTCCCATCTGATAATCGAGGTCAGCGAGAACGTTTGCGCTGGACATCGGGATCCGACCGTCGCCCGCCAGATCAGGCGCTTCGCGACAAGGGTGTCCGAGTGGCTCTTGACAATTTTGGGACAGGCAGCGCTTCACTGACCCATTTGCTTGATGTTCCAGTCGACACGATCAAGATCGACCACACGATCATATCGCGGCTGCGACAACGATCCGAGTTCGGCGATAACGCGGGGAATCATCGACATCGCTCTCAATCTTGGCATGACGCTGGTTGCGGAGGGGTCGAGACCGAAGTTCAGGCTGGCCAGCTCCTCGCAATGGGCTGCAGGCTGGGACAGGGAAAACTCTACTCCAGCAGTGGATCTCCGCACCGCTGCCCACCTTCTTCAGAGCCATGCGCATAGAATACCGAGGACGACACCGATACGAGCTGCCGCCAATGTCCTCGCCGCGCCAGAACTTTTCCCGCTCGCGCCCCACGCCACGAAAGCGGCAGGTTGAGCGATCCACCACGTCCTGGCGTCTTGAGGCGAGGCAAGTACCGGCACAGTTCGCAGCCTGTCAGGCAGAAACGGACCTCCGCCATCTGGTCCTCTCACTGTCTCCGAGCGAGATGACGAGAAGGGCCGCGGTGAGGGCCAGCGCCACCGATCCCAGCCAAAGGATACGGTAGTCTCCGCTCCCGTCGAATATGGCGCCGCCTGCCCATGCGCCCGCCGCACCTCCAAGCGCGTGGCCTGCCGCGAGAACGCCCATGGACAGGCCGAGCAGCTTGATGCCGAGGCGACTGGCCAGGTAGCTCGCAGTTACGGGGACGGTCGAATAATCGAAAAGTCCGAACAGGATCGCGAAGACGATCAGCAGTGGATAGCTGTCCGCAACGAACAGGAGCAGGATGAAGGCGCCGGCTCTTGCCGTGTAGATGAAGGTTAGCAAAAGGGGGCGATGGACACGGTCAGACAGCCATCCCGCGCCAATCATGCCAACGAGATTCAGGGCAGCCAGCACGCCGTAGGCGGTTGCGCTCGGTACAGGCCCAAAGCCGCAGAGCGCTGCATAGGGCATCAAATGGGTTTCAATGACACCGCTCGTGGTGAACCCACAGATCGTGTAGCTCCAGAAGACGGCATGGAATGCGGGGCTGCGTCCCAGCGCCCTCAAATCACTTCCGACGGTGCTGGGCGCAGACGTTTGACGGTAAGACGCCGGCCTGCCGACTTCCGACGAAGCCGCCGGCAGGCGCAAGGCGAACCAGGTCACCGGGATGACCGTGAAGCAGGCGGCGGCCAGCAGCATGAAGGCAAAGCGCCATTCGCCGCTTTGCATCAGATATGCGAGCAGCGGCATCAGGAGCAACTGGCCGGCGGTTGAGCCGGCGGTGCCGATTCCGACGGCCAGACCCCGGTTTTCCACGGCGCGCTGGGCGATGGCGGCCGCGACCACATGCTGCGCGATTGCACCGAACCCGATTGCGCCTATTCCGGCAAAGCCCAACGGAAGCAGCCAGGACGTCATCTGCGGCTGTGCCGACGCAACCATTGCCACCCCGGCGCCGATCGCAGCCATTCCAAAGATCAGGAGCGCTCGAGGGCCACGCCGGTCAACTAGCCCCCCCGCGAAGGGCGCGATGACCGCCATGACGATCAGCGCGATGGCGGCAATGCCGGAGATGTATCCACGCGACCAGCCAAATTCTGCCTGCCAGACGGGCATGGCGAGCGAAAGGGAGCCGCGGATCGTGAAGGCGAGCGCGAGGGTCATGAATCCGAGGGCGACGATGCCCCAGACTCCATTGCCAGCACCGGGCTTGATGAGGGGGCGTGCGGTCATCGATCTAGCCTTCCTGGTACCGGTGGACGGCGCCGGGAGTCGCCGGCGGGCCTGTAAGAGCCGACGTTCAGATGGATTCTATGGCGCGGGCGAGGTCGGCAAACGACGTTTCGACACGCTTGAAATAGGTGAATTTCCCGATCCGCAGCGGCCTCAAGAAGCCGGCCTGGGTCAGGATCTTCAGGTGAACAGATGCTGTCGCTGGAGACACGCGGAGCTTTTCGGCAATATACAGGCCGCAAACACCCTCATTCTCGTCGATTGGATATTGTGGGCTAAAATTGCCCAACGGGTCCTTCAGCCACTCCAGGATCTGGAGCCGCTTATCATTGGACAGGGCGTTTGCCTTGACGACGACTTCGTTCATGATTAATCGATTAGTGGAAAGACGAATTGTTGTCAATCTCAGGCCTGTAGGTGCAGACCGATCGTGCCCGAAATCCTTTTACGGCGGTGTCCCATGTCATCCGCGTCGAGCATCAATCCGCCACCAAACGGCGCCCCGCACCTACCGCTGGAGATAGGCCCGGGCATTTTCCGCCTTGGCGAGCCGGACGCACCGACCGAGGTGAGTTGCCTGGTGGGCACCTGCAGCTTCGCCTCACCTGACAGGGACCTGCTTATCTCGCTCCTGCCGGCGGTCATCCATGTGCGCGCACACGGACGCCTGACTACGCTTGTTCAGATGATTCAGGAGGAGACGCAGAGCGATCGTGCGGCGCGCGACAGGGTGCTGGGGCGGCTTTGGCGCGGCGTGTTGGCTACGGGTCGCCCGGCGCATTCAGCACGGCTTTCTCGAAGCATGTCGGAACACCACCTGGCGCTTTCGCCGCCAGACGCCGGGCCGAGTAAATCGAACCGCGGCCAGTCCCGAGCCGATAACCGAAATGGCGCCTATCGCTCGACCGCTTCGCCGGTTGCCTTCACGGACTTGCGTGTCCGCAACGGGGTGGAAAAGAGACCGTCAGGTTCTGGACTACCGCTATGAATAGGTGCCATTTTTAATGCCGTTGTTTGGCAAAGGCTGACGAGCGTTTAGAATGAGGGCTATGGCACTCAAGGCATTGATCCGCATCTATCGAAAACACTGACCTGTCTTTCATGTCGCGGCCGTCGCTCTTGTCGGCGCTTCGCTCTTGGTGTCTATCCAGCCGTCCTCGAATTCGCGGCCGACCGAAGAACAAGAACGGCGCGAGATGGCAATGCTCGATTTCGCTCTTGCGCCAGAGCCGCTTCGCGACATGGCGCTGCGCATAGCCGCCGGCGACGCACCGGAGGTGGATGCTTTGCGAGCGCTTGGTCCGGAGATCGACCGGTCCCATCCCAACCGGCCTCGCATCGGCGAGACTCTCCTGACGGCGGCACTTCGCAAGCGCCATGGCAGAAAGGCACGGTCGAGAACACCAACAAGCGCGTCCGGCGTTACCTGCCACCGGAGACAGTCGTACTGGATGTGACCAATCAGGAGATCCGTACCCTGTGTGACCGGCTCAACGACACGCCGCGCAAGTGCCTTGGGTTCCAGACGCCAAAGGAGATGTTCAGCCAGCACCTATTGGCTATGGAAAGGCAAAACATGTAGATTTTCGGCCGGCGTTGCATTCAAGCTGGAACCAGCACAACCACACAACTTAGTCCTCCCAGCTCCATTCACCCGGCAACTGTACGTGATAATAAATTATCGGCAACCTTTTAAGGGATTGCCGACTGTGAGCGAAGATCATGCTTTCGCCCCCAGATCGGGAGGGAGCCATGGCGGTTCAATATCTTTTTTCGCAGATAGGAATAAGCCAAGAGTGGATGCGATTAAATCCGCAATTAATCTGAGCTCACGGCCGGACGAGAATGACGAGCAACGCGTGAAGCACGCGACAGATATTGTCGATCTGTCTGTAGCGAGCAAGGAAGAGCATAACCGGCTGGTCGCGGCACTCGCAACGGGCAGAGAGCAAGCGCTACAGAGAATCTCCCGTCGCTCAGATTACGAAATCTGCAAGCGAAACGTAAATCTGATCTCTTGGTCGCTCGATACGACAGTTAATTTACCTCCATGAGCGCGTTGAGCGAATATTTCAACACACTCTTTAGAGATTTCCAATTAGCTAAAATATTCGTTTCGGATTCGCTCACCGCGCAACTTGGGCAGCTGCCTCTCCCTACACAAATTTCAAACGGTCTGATACGAGGAGTCTGAGACATTCGCCACGTGCCGCACTCTCCGTCATGGGGCCTCGCCCTTAAAACGAACTCCGCGACCTCCGGTCGATTCTTGGCCGTCCAGCAAATCAACCCCTGCGTCGGAAAACGCCTTGTGAATCTTCTCCAGTGTGTTGGGTCGCCCTCGAACAATCTTCTCATTCCACGCCTCAAAGTTTCTGATGGTGTAGATGTCGAGGTTTGCCGCAGTTGCTAGTTCCCACTGATTTAGACCGGCCAAAGCGCGGGCTGCTTTTATCTGATTTCCTGTAATGGACATAGATTGTCCCTCGAACAGAACCATCCGCACACGCGGCCGTTTTCACTCACGCTTCCTCATCCGAAAGGGGATGGCGGACTTTTTGCGTATGCGAAACAAAATAGCATAAAAACCCGGCGGTTGCCCGACGGGTTTTCTTAAATCAACCTGTCGATTGATTAGAATGAACACGGGAGGCAAAGAACGCCACCGAACTGGCTTTCGTCTTTACCAACTGGTGTCAGATCGCTGCTGTTCCCGTAGATAAGTTCTGGCGTGATCTTTAAGCCAGGTACCAGCTCGTAAGCAACATTGGCCGAAGCAGCCCAGATGTCGCCTTAGCCTTTTCGTCGATCTGGTACGACGCACCAGCCCCTGCGATCACCGTGTTGGGCGTATCGCGGCCCACCCGGCGATCAGGCTTTGTCGCAAACTTGCCGCTTTGACCACCAAGTTGATCGGATCCGGTATTCAGGCAGCGAGGATTCCAAACTGCTCGGCGAGCGATGGTGCCGGATTGTAGACGTACCACGCTTGTCGTTTGCGCATCGTGTGAACCATTTCGTCCCACTCAGGATCGTCGCGGCGTTGGCAGTTGATTTGACCCCAGCATGGAACGTACACGGTGCTCGATGCGGCTGTTCAGATATTGGCTTTGCCGGATGCGGATTGGCTTCAGTGATCGTCGTGATCGATTTCGCAGGTGGATTTCGCTATCACAGGCAATGATCGCCTCTGACTGGTTTGGCTACCGTCGATGACGAGGTGCTCCGGTCGGCTATGGCGCGAGAACGCCTCCCGGATAAAAAGCGCTTGGCAGCCAATAGATCGCGATGTTCGCTGAAGAAGAACTTGACCGTATCGCCCAAGCTGCGGGATCGACTGGTCAAGGCTGCGGCTTCGTGGCATCGATAGGATCGAGGCGGCCAACGCTTATGCATCAGAATTCATTGCAGATTTCAATTCCCGTTGTAAAAAACCGCCACGCAATCCGAAAGATATGCACCGCGCATTCGCCGATCATGAGAACCTTTACGGCGCCATGTGCGGAAGGAAGTCGCAGGCCCTGACGCTGCGCTACGACAAGGTGCTGTTCATTCTTAATCCCACGGAAGTCGTTGAGAACAAGCGTTTGGACTACGTGCTGTCGATCGTCGCTGAACAGCAGCTTAACAAGAGCGGCCGTCGCCGCACTGGGTAGCCGGATCATATGTTTGGGATACCGGATTGCAGCGAGAGCAATGGTTATCAGAAGCGCGGTCGCAAACCCGGTCGGCGGACGGATTTCATGAACGATCCGGAAGCCATTGCCAAAAGGCAGAAGGCACTGGCGCGCATGGAGGCAGCGGAATGTTTGGTGCGGACATACTTTCAAAGCTAAGGCCGAAAGGTGCCCCTCACACGCCTGCGCTCCTCCCTCTTAAGCCGGCCCGAACGACTCCTGTTCTAACCCCACAATGACAATTTGCTTGCCTCCTATGCTGTCAGCACAAATCCCGAATGGGCCCGTGAGCGCAAGCCTTCGTCGCTTGGCTCGATGCCGTTTGGGTTTACGCCTACGCCGAACTCGACAGGTGCTTCCTGGTGAACGGGAGCAGCCTTCCGGTGAGGAATCACAGGTGAGTTGCGGGAATTCGAGTGGCTCAATTGAGGCTGGATTTCCCTAACTGATGATTATCACCAGGATTGCTGCCCCTAAAACGGTACCAAACACTACGAGTGCAAAAATGCGTGCTTGTGGCGTCATGGGTCAGTCAAGATCGCTTCGTACAGCACCGCGCCGGTTGCAAAGAGAACCAGTGTGGCAGTGACGACGATGTAGATTTGACCATACGTCATGCGGTTGAAGTATCGCAGATGTTCAGCGTTTTCAATTAAAGAGAGTGCCTGCACTGTTCACAAAAGAGGGAACCGCGGGCAAGGGGACATTCCAGTGACCCAGTCGCTGGGAAACGACGACGCTGCGCTGTTGTTTGTGGGAGCGTCGCCCGTGCTGCGGTCTAATGCAACACGCGAATTTCTAAGTAGTTCCAATTACCGAGCAATGAAACTGATCAGTAGTTGCCTATGGGCTGGGAACAGCCTCTTCGAGCGCCGTCAATACCTTGGGCGTTACTCATGGAGCCGATGCAGGACGCTGCCGGAGATGCTTCGCTTCGATTAAAACCACGGGAAGCGAGGGGGCACACCCGTGGTTCCGTTGCTCGGCAGCAACTTCGCAGCGAGACGGGTTCTGGGGCGTCGCACACGCTGCGATCCACATGAACAGTAAAACCGCAAATTTGTTCCAATGAAAGCTTACGAAGCTATAAGTGGTCTGGGAGTGAATTCATGCCTTCAACCGCTCTGACACCTTTGCTGGTGATCGAGACCAGGCAGTCGCCGAGTTCATCTGGATCGGAGATCCGAACGTAGCCCTTTTTGGCGAGGTCCTGAACAGGCCGATGATATTGTGGCAGTTTTTGTTCTGCCTGTTTAATCTTAAGCAAATAGAACAAATGCGTCCGTCGCAGCGGAGCCATGATATCCCCCAATAAGCAGCCCAAGCGACCCGCATTCTAAAGCGTTTAACCTGCCGCGTAATCATTCATTTGAATGATCCGGCTGTATTTTACGCCTGTCTAAAATAGATGCAACCCAATCATTCCACCTTCAATCATCCGCCATCGCGGGATAGAACCAGGCATGTTCGACGCGAAATGAGTCGCGGCTATCCGATCGAGCGGCCAAGCACGGAATTGAGCCGGAAGCTCCGCTCGCGGTTGCTGAGATCGAGAGCGGCGGTAACGCTTTTGCCGTAGCCGAGAGCAAGCAGGACCGCTTAGGCGGAGGCTTGATCTTCTTTCCGGCTATCAACCCAAGCGGTTCTTTCGACGATCCATCTCGACAGGGCTGCAATATCGCCGGGGCGTTGGCTGGCAGATCCAATTGACGTCGAAGTGCAATTTTGTTCCCAAAGTCGAACTGCAGCAGCGTGGACGACCGCTTTCGTGGAGTGAAAAATGCCATCCTGTTGTTCAGGCGCGGGCCAGGGATGGCTTTGCAGGCATCACAGTCGCGAAACACTTGAGAAGGCAGACGCACATTTATCGGTTTTTGTTTGGAATCGACGTTTACATTTACTCAGCGTAAGTTCCGGCCAAATTGAGAGTGCATATTAGCAAATCGTGGTATGAGTATTTTTCCCTAAATGGCTCAGATTTGGCACAATCTTGCTTGATTGAAAGCATACGCGTTTAAGCCTGCAGCCGGCTAGGCTGTTGGAACCGACAAGAGAACTACCGTGGAAAACAAAAAGAAGCCCGACCCGACCGACATCCATGTAGGAAGTCGTATCCGGCTTCGGCGAAACATGATGGGTATGAGCCAGGAAAAACTTGGCGAACACCTCGGCATCACTTTTCAGCAGATCCAGAAATACGAGAAGGGCACGAATCGCGTCGGCGCAAGCCGATTGCAGGCCATATCTTCGATTCTCGAAGCACCAGTCTCGTTCTTTTTCGAGGATGGGCCGGGCCAGGATGGCCAGCCGGCCCGTGGTCTTTCGGAGGATGGCTCCGGCAATTACGTCGTCGATTTCATGAGCAGCACCGAAGGGCTTCAGCTCAATCGGGCATTCGTGAAGATATCGGACCCGAAAGTACGCAAAAAGATCCTGGACCTCGTCAAAACGCTTGGCGACGAGACCGAGGATTAGATTTCCATCTGCCGATACGCACTCATCGTACGACAGGCGCGCCTTGACGGGAGACGAGGCGATGCTCATCGTCGTTCCTTTAAACAGGCAGGGTGACCCAGAAAACCTCTCAATCAGAGCCTTGGTGCACGGATCATTTATTGGCAATGGTTTAGTCGAGCGGCGATTGAAATAGCCGGTTCGTCATCTACATGCCCTGCAAACATAATGCCTCCCGCCGCCATCGCTTCGGCAAGATAAAGTTCCAGGTAACGAACCGGCGGGAATATGAGGCAGGCCTTCGCCAACGAGGAAGCCTGACGCTCTGGCTCACGCCGGAAGCCTTGGCGTTTTGGCGAGCACCGAAGCGGACGACCCGCGGCGGCCAGCCGCGCTACTCCGATGTGGCGATTGAAACTGCTCTGACGCTGGGTCTGGTGTTCGGCCTGCGGCTGCGTCAGACGGAGGGTTTACTGGCATCGGTGCTGCAGTTGATGGGACTGGATCTCGCCGTCCCCGATCATACGGCGCAGAGCCGTCGGGCAAGTGTCTCGCGATTGCCTGACAGACGCCAAGGTCGCCGGTTTCCAGGGGACCCGTACATGTCCTCATCGACAGCACCGGGCTCGAAATCTATGGTGCCGGGTAATGGATGGAAGAGAAGCACGGCGCCAGATCGCGGCGAAGCTGGCGAAAGCTGCATCTGGCGCTGGATGCCGACAGCGGTGAATCATTGCTCACGTCATGACCGATCAGGACACTGGAGATCCTCGCAGGTGGAGCCGCTGCTCGACCAGATCGATGTGCCGATCGGCCAGTCCACAGCGGATGGCGCCTATGACGTCGAGCCAACCCACAAGGTCGCCACCAGCCATAGCGGCAGCGCAACAATCGTCATACCGCCGCGTGCAAACGCAATCGAGCGGGCAGGTACTGGACCTCCCCGCCAGCGGGACGGACATATCGCGGAGATCAACACAGACGGCCGGATGAAATGGCAGGCTGCGACCAGCTACGGCAAGCGCTCGCTCGTTGAGATCGCAATCGGCCGCTACAAGTCCATCATCGGTCACCGACTGCGGGCAAAATCGTTCCGGAGCCAGCAGACGGAAGTCGCCATTGGTTGTGCCGTCCTCAATGGCATGTTGGCATGCGCGCACCCGAAGTCTGTCCGCTACAAGGCAGCCACAGGATAGCCAACGGCATCAAAGATTGAAATCCGTCCGCACCCCGATCAATGCACCAAGACCGTTCAGAGATGCTTTGAAAAATGACTTCACCTTACAAACCTCATATCCTAACCGTCGCTTGCCTTCCGAGCGGTCGTCTAAATCCTCACAGGACAGACTGTTATGGCTAATTTGATCAAAGCTGCTGTCGTCCAGGCCACTTCTGTCTTGTTCAACACACCGAAAACCATGTTGTGATGATGCTCTACAGTTTCGACGCAAGCTAAGTTGGCCTGCAACTACAAGTCTCGTGCCGCTGATCACCGGTTAACGGGAACGAGTGGCTGTACGTCTCTGCTGCTTCCGGTCGTCCGGTGACGGGCCCCTTGATGCCAGATTAGGCCTCACCCGGGCCATCGTCCGTCGGTGTCACGAGCTTGACCCGGCTGTATGGCGGGGGCAGTCCGCGTTCACGGATTGCAGCATCGACAGCGACGAGCATCACGTCCCGGCAATCGACATTATCCACGAAGCTCGGCACCCAGTAGCGGACGGCGTATCTCACCCCTTCGGTATCGTAGGAGAGGGCGCGCACATCGGGCTTCGGCGATTTCATGATGATTACGTTCGACACGGCCGCCGCCTCCAGCAACTCCTTGCCCTGGCTGACCGGAATGTCGTGACCGAGGACAATCTCCAGGCTGGCGCGATAATGCCTTCGCGGTGCGCTGTAGTTGGTCATCCTCTGGCGTGAAATCTCGCTGTTGGGCAGGATCATGTAGGTATCGTTGAGTGTCAGCAGCCGCGTGGTCCGCCACCCGATTTCGATAACGCGGCCGCGGATGGCTCCGTCGATCTCGATCCAGTCGCCGATCCTGAAGGGCGCTTCCAGGCCAAGTGCAATACCTGAAAGGACGTCCGCGAGCACATTGCGGATAGCGAATCCGATAACGGCGATGATCAAACCCGAGCTCGCCAGTGCCCCGCCCGCCGACTGGCCCAGCAGCATTGCCACGGTCGCAACCGTCGCGGCCAGAAACAGTGCGGCGCCGACGAGCTCTCCGAGCAGCTTCGGCACCTTGCGGCGGCCGTTTCCGGTTCTCTGCAGAGCTGCGCCGATCATCCGTGCAAGCAGCCAGGCACTGGAATACCAGACGGCCGCCGTGCTTAGCTGCCGAACAGCGTTCCGGTCTGCTTCCGGTGCGAAGTGCTGAAAGGCCGTTTCGTGGAAGACATAGGCCGCCACGGAAAAGCCGAAGAGAAGGGCCGGCCAGAAGAAGCGAAGGATTGATGTTCGATCTGTCAACTGTATTCTCCTGTAAACTCCGGTCTCCAACACGAAGGCCGCATTGCCGGCAGGCACGGCAAGCCTGCTTTTCCTTTGCAAGCGTGCGACAAAAGGGGGACGGGCTACCTGCGCGCTTCTATCGATCGTTCGGAAGAGAATCCGCCGTCCCGGGCGCTCAGCCCGGCATCTCCATTGCGGACACTGCTTCAGCCGAGTGCTGGTTCGTATCGGCTTGCGCCCTGAAGAGGATCAATCTGCGGATGAGATCGGGGTCAGCCGACTTGCGAACCAGCCGAAGCGTCGCGGGATCCCGGAGGATGCGACTGACCGAGGACGACATCTCGACAAACTTCCGGGCCTGGCCTTCCGGCCAGATCAGCGCGAGCACCACGTCCACGTCCTCGCCGTCGGGCGCGTCGAAATCGACCGGACTCGACAGGCCGATGAGGGCACATGCAGGGCGACGGCAATGCGGCGTCATCGCATGCGGCATCGCGACTCCCTGCCCGAGAGCGGTGGAGCCCAGCTTCTCCCGATCGGCTAGGGCGGACCTGGCCTGCTCGTAGCTCATACGAGCTTTCTCCGCGAGCCGATCGGCCGCGAGCGCGATGACGGCGTCCTTGTGCGGCAACACGGCGCCAAGGGAAATATCTGCCTCGAGAAAGAGCTTCAGACTATCCACTTTCACCTCCATGAGAGCTTGCAGTAGACTGCAATCCAAACCACAACCACGCGGTGCGGCGAGCCGGTGGCCCATCACACCGCACCGGCGACTACTTCTTCCTGCTCGGCATTACGGGCTTGGCGCTCAAGGAAGAGATCGAAGTTGCCTCGACTTGCCTTTCCTTGATCTTCTTCGGCTTGCGAGCTTCACGGTTGCCATTTTTTTTGGCCATGTCAGGCGCTCCTGACTGTCCTTCAACATTAGCAATCGCCGTACGGAAGCGTCCGGGCGATCGACGTATCGGGAAAGTTGACAAGATGGAGGGGAGCGTTCCCTGGCCCGGTTCCGCAAACGCGGAAGCCCGAGCCAGGGCTAGCGGCCAATGAGCGGGCGTAGCCTGGTCTGATTGCAGATGGAATGCGGACGCGTGTTCATGACGTGTATATCGGCCGCCGCGCCATAAAAGTCAAATAACTGAAAAAAAAGAAAAAATCGGCCTCAGCGAACCACCACCACCCTTGAATCGCCGCTTTCAATGGCTAGATTGGGAGCATGTGCATGGAAGCGTTCATCAGGACGTCGAGGCTGGCCGGGGAAGCACGTTCTTCATCCCGGAGCGGCACGCCATCGACCTTTGAACGCCGCACATAACCCTCGCTCCGGGACCTGCCTCGACAATGCGGTTCATTTGGCGACGCGGGAGCGTCGCCTCTGATGGAGCGTATTCGTGAGACATGCTCATCCTCCGCAATTCTGTGTCCCGTGCAATCGCCGCCTGCCGCGCGCCCCTGGACGGTGTCCGTGGTGCAAATCGCCTGGCATCGCTTTTGCTGAGAACCACTGGTCGCCACGCACCAGTGGTTCTCATCTTCCGCGAACTCTAACTCTCATCCAGGGAGAACATGCATGAGCGTCGTTCCAACACAAGGAGTCGATAAGTGCACCGACGAGGTCATGCAGCAGTACGGCGTGCTACCGTGGCGAATTGACCGCGGCGGCGCCATGCAGGTCCTTCTCATTACGTCGAGGCGGCGCGGGCGCTGGATCGTGCCCAGGGGCTGGCTGGCCGAGGGCCGGCCGCCATATCAGTCGGCCGCGCTGGAGGCGTTCGAGGAGGCGGGCGTGATCGGTGACATCCTTTTAAATCCGACGGCCTGTTATCACTACCTGAAGGCGGGCAAGGACGGCTCGCTTCGGCGCTGCCGCGTGACCTTGTTCAGCCTGCAGGTGCGCGGAACGCTGACCAACTGGCCGGAGCGCGGACAGCGCAAGCGGCGCTGGTTCGCACTCCGCGAGGCAGCCCGGATGGTCGACGATGCCGAGCTTGCGCAGGTCATACGGGAGCTCGTGCCAAGCCGCGGATGCTGACGCAGATTGTCCGGGGTCCGGCTATGGCGCCGGATGCCGCCGCGACAACCAGATGATTGCAGGAACGGGAAATGCTCTCCTCCACCTTTGTCGCGTTGCGCACGCAAGGAATCGACACCGATCAGCTACGGAATGGCGTTGGTGCACGGATCATTCAACGGTTGAACTGTAAGCAGTTGATACCGTAATCACTGTGATCCTAGACCATGCCCCATAAACATAACGCCGCCCGCCGTCATCGCATTGGCAAGATGAAATTCAAGGTGACGAATTGGGCGGAATATGAGGAGGGTCTTCGCTGGCGGGGTAGCCTGACGTTATGGGTGACGGAAGAAGCCTTGGCCTTGTGGCATGCGCCACGACGATCAACCCGCGGCGGCCAGTTCCGTTATTCCGATCTGGCCATCGAGACCATCTTGATGCTGGGCTGCGTGTTCGGGCTTCGTCTGCGCCAAAGCGAGGGATTGATGGCATCGCCGCTCGATCTAATGGGTCTTGATCTGCCGGTTCCAGATCATACCACACTGAGCCGCAGGGCGCTGACATGGGAGCCATCGGCTATTGGTATCACTGCAAAGTCGCACTTCATCCTTGAACCCACTTTCGGTCTTCGAATAGTCGCATAAGATTGCAACCTGGGATATTTGGCATATTGGGGCGGATCGAGTGTAGACTAGTTCCGGCGCTCCAACCCTTTTCCAGCTTTTTTGATTATTACTTGAAGGACAGAACCGGCGTTTCAGCCATCATCACTTCAGCATCTGTAAATAGGTTCGGAAATAAGCGCTCTCTATAGTCTAATGGAAACGCGATCCGAACCGGTGCCTTCGGCGTGTCCGATTTCAAGAATCCGCGATCGACGAGGTCTGACAAGGTGTTCCGGGCCGTGCGTTCGGAAGTCTTCAATACGAAATTGGCCTCTCCACGAGGCAGGCTGCCGTAACGCAGGACCGCTGACACGAGCTCGGGTGCCCGTTTGTCATCGACGACATCCTTCACCAAGGCTCGATAGCGCGTCTCGAGACGTCCAAGGTCGAACATCGCCGTTGAGAAGCGCACCTGGTCGAGAGCGATTGTCAGGAACCATTCAACGAAATCTTTCAGAGCACTTTCCGACAGATTTCCTCTGCCATCTCGGTCATTCTGGCGCGGGGTGTCGGCATAATCCATCATTCGCTTGTATTCGCCGCGGTCTTTAAGGCCACGTGCCAATCCCCGCGATATCGACCAGAGGCCACTTCCACCGATTCCGGCCTTCAGCGCCATTGCATGAGACATCAAACGGCTGACGCGTCCGTTGCCGTCGGGGAACGGATGGATGTAATTCAACCGATGATGTGCTGACGCAATGGCTATAATACGAAGACTGGCTTGCCTGTCTGCCATCGCGAATCTTTTCTGGAAATACTCCATGAAAGTAAGAATACGCTCCGATGAGGGCGGCTGGTGACGGCCGACCACAACATCATGGTCGGATATCGCACGGAATTCTCCAGGAACGATCTCGGCCTTGGAGCCATTCGGTTTATCAACGAATCGCAATTCTTCGGGCATCTCCTCATAGAACGCCCGATGAACCCATTGGATGAAATCAATCGAAGTTGGGGAAGGCAAATCTCCACGCAATGCGAGGCCGTCGATCTGTCGCTGGATTTCGACATGGGCCTTCGCTTCCAGGGCGAGGGGACGTCGTTCTGGATCGATCTCGGCTCCAGCCAAAGCGCGTTCGATATCGCGAGGGCGGGTGTTGTGACCCTCAATGAGATTGCTGTAGTAGCTGTTCATCACACGCACGAGATCGGCTAGTTCGGCGGCTGATTCCGGATGAAGGCCTCGGCCGAGATCGTCGGCAGCCCGCTGTAACTCGATCGCAATATCGGCCAGGTTCGTCGGCACCACATCATCGAAAAACAAAGGCTCCATACGAGCAGCCGTTTCCAGCATTTTTTGCCGATCCTTGTGTCGTCTCAATGGTCACGTTTATAGGGTATTTGAGTAAAAAATCCAACATAATTGCCGATGTTGATTGCCGATCTCTTTCGCCGGTTTTGGATGCCGATCAGCCCAGGAAACCGAACGATGACGCGGGTTGAACGTTCACCATCACCCTCAAATCATACTCAGCATTTGAAGAAAACGAAGCCGTTCTCGTGCTCTGAATATGCCATGGACATGAGAACCGGGCAGGCGGTGCTGGTAAGGTCTCCGACTGAACTGATGAGCAAAGCAGCGACGGTCTGCGGTTCGATTCCGCTCAAGGCGAGGTAAGATAGTCGATTTGCAATGTTGTCGATCCTGGTTTGTAAACTGCGTTCACCGGCGGATCTGCGGTATGAGCTCGTCCTAATACTGCATAGCGAAGGCGTCCACCCTGACACGTATATAAGTGGACTTTCGAGAAGATCAGCCTAATGCGACGGGATCGTTAGAGACGCTCCGCGTAGGTGGTGATGCGGGCAAGGATCTCTTTCAGGCTGGGCCGGCCGTGATAATAGAGCGCCGAGGTCCGCTCATATGCGCGCTCGTAAAGCCCGAACGTCCCGGGGGCGGAAAGGCTGAAAGCGGGATTGCTGCTTATGTTCTGATCGTCAGCCTTCGGGAAACGTCGGTCCTTGTGCGCGAGATAGGCTTCCGTACCGATGAAGTCTTGCACTTCCGGCTGGTCCAGTAGGCAGAAGACGTCGTAATAGTGCCGCAGGAAATTAGCGGGGAACTGGCCGGTTTCATGCTGCTTGCGATATTTGGTGGAAATGGTCTGGAGCTTCTCGACCAGCGTGTAGCCGGGCTCATAGCAGGGAACGGCCAGTGCGCGATTATCAATCAGCTCGACGCGCGATGCCGCGTAATCATAGGCCCAGGAGCTGATATCCTTGTCGATATTGGGAGCCACCGTGTCGAAGCCAGCTTCGAGCAAAACTCCGTCCTTGAGATCCGATTTCGTGCCGGTCGTCTCGTCGTAGTAGAGGCGGATGCCGCCGCTGCGATACGTCTCGTTGTCGAATTCGGTATCGCGCTCGATCTTTTGGATACCGTCGATCGTGATCGTCTCGGCCAGCCAGTCATAGAAGGCCTTCCGGCTTTCACGATGCGCCGCCTTGTCGTGATTGGGGCCGGTTTTTACCTCCATCGCCTTCGGCGGTTCGATACGGATATCGATATCCTCCGAGAAGCGGTTGATGATGCGGTATCCTTTCGAGAGCGAGGTACCGCCCTTGAGCTCGAACGCCATCTCCAACTGTTGCAGGCCGTACAGGCAGTGCATGATCCAGTAGTCTTTTTCGACCAGCACCGGCTGCACCTTCATCTGGTCAGCGACGATGCGCAGCAGGGAAGCAAAATCCTTGTGCCTATGGAGGAAATCAGCTGGCATGCGTATCCGCGGCGAGGGTGTTGAAGAATTTCCGCGTGCGCACCATGCCGTATTCCTTGGCGGCACGGGTGAGGGCGGTGCGATTGCCTTGCAGGGCACGTTCCTTCACGCGGGCCAGCACCTGATCGCGGTCCTCGGCCAGCTGGTCGAGATTGTTGACCAGGTCGACCAGTAGGAATTCTTTGGTCAGGGTTTTGGGGAAGGCTGGCTTTCTGCGGAACTCGAACTCTCGGCCGCCCAGCATGAAGTTGCCGTGGCGCTTATGGTTATAGACGACGGTCTTGTTATAGAGCTGCGTCGCGCCGACACCCAGGCTGTTATAGGCATTGGGCGAGGTAACGAGGTAACGGTCATCTTTCAAGAAAGCCTCGACGAGCGCGTCATCCTCGGCGGGGGCTTTGCCGAACGCGGTCTGCTTCGGCCGGTGATAGACGCCGGTCGATAGCTTGGTCAGGTATCCTTCTGCCAGCAGCTGCTGAAGATGCCGATCGACAGACGACGACCATTGGGCGAGATCCTCCCGACGGTAGACCTTGCCGGACCGCAGATGCTTTTTCAATTCCTGTAACTTCGTCATGGGTTAGCTCCTGCACTCACTATAGCGACATATGGTAGTGAATGCAATTTTTTCCAAATTTCATGCAAATTTTGGCGGCGGCTTAGCATCTATCTTACTGAACTAATTGAATTATATAGGGGGACTTTCCGGAAATCTCCACTACTCGAATATCGAAAATCCCGGAACTGACTTACCCCCCGGAAGGTCATGGACGATAGCGACGACATGACGTGCCCTCGTCAAGGCGACGTACAGCTTGGCACGTGCCTCTCCTTCCAGTTGGTCCTTTGGTTTTTCCAGCCACGACATCATTTTTTCCGTGGGATAGATAACGACGCGGTCAAAACCGAGACCTTTAGATCGTCCGAACGTAAGCGTCGGTAGATCGGCCGCCACAACCTTGATGCTGGAACTCCATCGAAGCTGCACCGGCTTACCCGTTTTGAGATAGCGAGGCAGGTCCTTGCGCCTGACAATATGAAGTCCTGCATCATCAGGGACTGGCTGGCGGCAATGGTCGCAGTCGCATGCAGCGGTCGCTGCCATGGCAGGATAGAGTTTGGAGGACAATGCACAAATAGCGGCGCTATTGCGGTGCGATGTGGCAAGGCTCGCCGTATTGATCTCGCAGGCCACCTTTTTATGTAGCTGTCCGGGTTGGAAAAATCTAATACGAATAAATCCGCTGAACGACGGGCCGTCGTTTCATATCCCTTCAAGACCAAAAAGATATTTGGAGCGATACTCGCAACACAGAGGATCCGCTCTTTCATGTCCTTTGGACAGTTCGCCGAAGTGTTAGGAAACCTTTGGAGGTATTGCCTATTCCAACACGCTCAAAAAGCGCGCGCTTCTAAGGGCGTCGACACTGGAAACCGCCGCTTGAATGCGGCCTCGCCCTTTGAGATAAGTAGCCTAGGCACCGGACATAGTCGCGGGGTGTTGACAATGATAGCTGCAAAAGCTTCCGCTCAGCGCTTCATGGCAAACAGGTAGAGCATGGACATCAAGCCGACGGAATTCGCAATCGTTTCGAAGTCACGAGTGCCGTATCTCAGTGGCCTGCGTTACTTCTACAGCGTGGCCAAGTTTGGCTCATTCTCAGCAGCAGCAGAGGCGCTGGCAGTCGCACCCTCGGCGATCAACCGTCAGGTGGCGGCCCTCGAGGAACGGCTAGAACTCCAGTCCCCGATCGAATGTCAGGCTTTGCCGGGCTTGCACGGGAAGGGGTGCCAGATGACGGATCAACTGGCTCATGATCGGCTTCGAGCGCCTGTCGTTGTTGCGGAAAAGAACGGTGTATCGGCTCTTGCGCTCGACAACGGTGGCAATGTTGGCGGAGCCGTGCTCTTTCCTGAAGATCATCAGATCCGCCTCCCAGTGACCGAATTCACTGCGCGAGTTGACCGCTTCAGGCCTGTTTCGAATGGCGCATTCTATTGGAAAGACGAGACTTCTGGGCTTGCGCGCATATCTCGGACGCCGTCTCCGTCGTCGTTCAGGCAGATGCCGGGCCAGTTGCTGATCCTGGCCTTCCTGCGAATAAACATACTGATAAATCGTCTCATGGCTCAATCTGGCAGAAGAGCCGCTGGCAAGCCTTAGCCGCCCGGAGATCTGCTCCGGTGACCAGCCATCCTTCAGGCGATCGATGACTGCTGCGCACAGGTTCGGGTCGCGCAACAGCTTGCGATACTTACGCCGCCGATCCGCCGCCATAGCATGCGCTGTGAGAGCCGCAGCGCTCCGCTACGAGGGAACCCGGTCACTTCCCTCGCGCTCCTTCCCCCCAAAAATGGAGATTTGCAGAATTTACCGAATATCTGTATATTCAGGTTATTCGCCACTCGCGAGGATCTTCGCCATGAAAGAATTTGCCGCCGCCGACCTCACCCGCAAAACGGGCGATCTGTTCGAAGCCGCATCCGTTTCCCCGGTCGCCATCACCAAGCACCGAAAGCCGCGCTATGTCATCATGTCGATGGAGCGCTACGAGGACTTGACCCACAATCACGATACACGCCGCGCCTTCCATGTCGATGATCTGAGCGACGACGAAGCCGCCAGCCTGATCACCAGCCTTCAGCACAGCATCGACAATGACTGACGCAGCCGCGCCAGCCCTGGGCGATGTATGGCGCTATCCATTCTTGTGGAGCCGGGAAGCAGCGCGCGGCGAGACCGAGGGACGAAAGGACCGTCCCGTCGTGCTCTCGCTGTTGGTGCGCAATCGCAGCGATGAGCTTGTCGTTTTGATGCTGCCGATCACCAGTGTTCTCCAGCATAGCCCCTACAGCATGGAAGTGCCTGACATCGAAAAAAGGCGCGCGGGATTGGACGCCCACATGGCGCTTTGGATCGTGGCCGACGAGGCAAACGAAGACATTCCCGCCAAAAGTTTCTATTTCGAGCCTGGAAACCGCATTGGCCGATTTTCCAGCTCGTTCACCAAGCAGGTGCAGGGACTGATGGTCGACGCGCTCAAGGCGCGACAGATCAGCCGCACCAGCCGGCGATGACCGGCGCGCGACCGCATCGAGCGGTCGCTATCCGGTATGAGGGAAGCCCCTAAAGCCCCTTCCCTCACACTCCCTTTCCCCACCACGGACGAGCGCGCCCATCTGGGCGCGCATGCGGTCTTTTCAGCCGCTCGGAGAATGGGCCGTTTCAGCCCGGCCGCTCCATGCCGATGGAAAGCCTGATCTGCCCGCAGGACAGATCAGCCGATTGACCCAAACACGACAGCCGGTGTGGTCAAACCCCGCGTTTTCGCATCACCGTGCCACCGCCACTCGGCGGAAGCCTGTCACAAAGTGCCCTCAGCGAAGATGGGTCGTGTCCAGTTTCGCAAGCTCACGGTCGAGCTTAGCTGTAATGTCCGTTCGCTCGTGGACGATCGACTTTCCGCCCGAGTGCCTGGCCCCGCCATAGGCCGCAAGAACTGCCCCTGCGAAATAGATCATCAGACCGGTCATAGTGGCTGGTGCGTAGGCCACGCGGCCTTCGACAATCTGAAACAGGAAAACGAACAGTGGACCGAGCGCCGTGATCGCGGCCAGCGTCAGGATGGACATCAGCGATATCGCCTTCTGCATTGCAAAGACCGGAAACGCCATGATCGCAAGGCCGATCACGATGACAGCGAGCAGCCCGCCGGGATCGACCGAACCTTTCCCATCGAGGCCGAGCCATGCGGCCGGGAGTGCCACCATCACGTAGAGCGGAAATCGCAGCCCATATTGTGCAATCGGTGCGACGCCGAGGCGGTCGAGCCTCAGGCTGTAAATCATCATTGCCGCGAGACTGACGGTAGACACACAGGTCAGCAGCAATCCGACTATTGCGGCAGTCCAGCCGCCTCGCACGAAGCCTGATTGTCCAAGCAGCGTGATCGCCGCGAGATAACCGACGCCGATCACCACAGCGATCAGGCCGACGCCTTCGACCCGGTTGCGCAATGGTGATGCTTCGGAAACCCCGCAAGCCGAGGCAACCACGACCGCGATGGGGATCAGCCCCGAAAACGCGGTGAAGACCACCGCCGGTTCGATCATTTGAAGCGCGTAGAAATATGCGATCCAGACAAGGGTGGTCGAGAGGTTCAACCCGAACAGGGTGGCTTTGTCGGCCCACGCAATTTTCAGTTGCTCCGGGGCGCGCACCTTCGCCCAGATCAGCGCTCCGGCTGCCGTGAGCCCGAAGACCACCCCGCCGATCAGGAACGAGTCGTAGTCCTGAAACACGCCGCCGAAGAACACCGCCTGTGCCGCTTCTAGGATCACAAAGGAAAAGGCCCAGATCAGCCCGAGCGTCGCGTTGTTCATCGTCTCACCACATCAATTTTTCATTTTGATACGGCGAAAGCGGCGGATAGGGTGGTCAAAATATCTTAGAAAATGGCAATTCAGACCACGGGAGCCACTGTATATGGATGGACTGGACCTGCGGATCGTGGCCGCGCTTCAGGTAGACGGTACGCTCACCAAGGCGGAGCTGGCGGAGATGGTTCGCTCGACGCCTTCGACCTGCCTGCGCCGGGTCGCGGAGCTGCGGCGAACGGGTGTCCTGAAAGCCTGTGTCTATCTCGCCGACCCGGCCAAACTCGGGCGCGGCATTCGGGCTGTTATCACTGTCACCACACGCAACCACACCAGGGACCTGCGATCTTCCTTCGCGTCACGCATTTCAGAGGAACCGGCGATCACCCAGGCATACGGCGTCACCGGCGATCTGGACGCAGTGCTGATCGGTCATTTCGGCGACATGGAAGAATATCAGGCGCTCTGCGACCGCCTCTTTGACAGTGATCCGGACGTGGTTCGCTACACGACGCTGTTCGCTGTCGAGACCTATAAGGAGACGACGAAGATCACGCCTCACGACGCTGCCCGCACATGATAACCATTGTCGCGGGCTTTGGGAGTTTCGCGACAGGTCCCTATACGTGTAGCCTATTTCAACGTCGTAGGTGTATAGGTGCCGTCGCTGTCAATGTCTTGTTGGCGGATTTGCAGCCAATAGAGGTACTGGTGAATTGATCTCGTCGTCACTTCGCCGTTGCCTGAGAAGAATTCGTACTTATCAGCTTCGCCACTTTGGATCAGATTGGTAATTTGGCTGATTTTCGGCGCGATCTCTTCAGGTTTTAGTGTCGCGACATTCGTAAGGCCCCATTGGTTGCTTTCGCCATTTTCGCTCAAGGAGAGCGATTGCGGCTGAAACGCCCCCGATGGGTATGGGCCCGTAACCTATGCCTCGCAGGGATGTGGCTTTGCTACTACGCGGGGCTACCCTTCATGATTTTCTCTCTCGCCGCCGCCTGTTACTACACCGCGCCGGTCTGGATGGCTTTGCTCTCGCGCATCCTACTCGACGAGAGGATCGGTTGCGTAAAACTGATCGCAATCTTTACGGCTTTTGTAGGTGTTATGATCGCTGTCGATCCACTTGGAAGCGAGCTGTCGCTCGCCGTACTTCTGCCGCTCGCGGCCGCGTTGTTCTACGCTTTGACCGCGATTATCACATGGAGCCGCTGCGCCGAGGAGGCTCCACTCGCATTGGCCTTCAACCTGAATATCATTCTTGTGATTGCAGGTTCTGTCGGCACCGCCATGCTGGTGCTCTTCGCGCCGGCAGATGCGGATGGCTTCATTCTCTCCGCTTGGCCGTCCCTTGGAACGGCAGAGTGGCTGCTGATCGTTTTTCTGGCTCTTCTGCATCCCGTGATCGAGATGGCCGTCGCGAAAGCCTACCAACTCGCGCCATCGACGATCATCGGAGTATTCGATAACGCCTATCTGCCCTTCGCCGCCTTCTGGGCCTTCGTTCTCATGTTCGAAATCCCGACGTGGAGCGAGGCGTCGGGAATGACGTTAATTGCGGCGGCTGGTATTCTCATTGTTCGAGAGGGGCATCGGCGGTCCAGATGAAACTGATCGGCCGAAATCGCGGCTTTCCTGCGTGATGGCTCTAACCTGACCGGCAGCAGTCCACCCCCAAAGCGGCTGGTTCCACACGCCACTTTTAGCCCTGCGTGATCGGGATCGGTATCATCATCTACTCTTCCGACTATCAAATCCTCGACAGCATGGCGATGTGGATAAAATACCGTTCCGGTTATTCGCGTAACTACTAGCGATCCGTTGGCACCGAGAACTTCAATGGTCCTTTGAGTAGAAAGAGTCCAATCCAAGCTCGCGCAATAACCTCGACAGTTGGTTAGCCGCTAAGATCATTTCCCGAGCGCCGCTACGCACAAGTGTCTGACGCTCGAGGTCGCTTGGAACTTTGCTAAGTGGCTGCCAGAATGCTGTGAACGCATTTCCGATGCTGGCCAATTGCGCTGCTGTGTCGTGATTTGCGGCAATTGCCGAAATGAGATTGTCGGTGACGGGGCCGATGCCACTCGGAAGCTGCGCGCCACCACTTTCATACCCGTCCGGCAACGTACCCTTAAGGTTGAAAATTCGGCGGTTGAGGGCTGTCTCGAATATCTGGTCGATTGCCTGTCTCGCGCCTGCAACCCGCGAAGGATGGTCGGTGTCGGCGGCGGCATGCGGCAGAAGTTCGAGCCGGGTTCCAAACTCTTCGACAAGATCGAGGTAAGGCAACATTGGGCCGGAAAGGGAGCCAGTGGCCTGATCCTTGAATAGGTCAGCGTCGATTGCTGCATGCGCGACCCGGCCTGAATCGAGCGCCCTTCGAAGTGCGGAAATATCGACCAATTCGCCGCGATCGTAGTTGATCAAAACGGCACCGGTATTGAGCGCCTGCAAAACTTCGTCACCTATCAGACCGTCATTCGCATAACGCTGCGTAGTTTCGTCGAAGGCGCCGAGGCCGACATGTACAGACAGCGCGTCGGCACCGCGGGCTGCGTCGACAATCGTTGGAGCGTAGTCGAAGCCTTCTCGTTCGATCCATTCACGATGGCGATCGCGAGCGTGAATGACCACGCTCATGCCGAAGGCGCGGCCGAGCTTGGCAAGCTCGCGACCGATATTGCCGTAACCGATGATGGCAAGCCGCTTTCCCTCGAGTTTTTCCGTCGGGAAATCGCGCAATTGCTTTCCGGTATCGAAACTACCGGTTGCGACGAGCCTGTGAAGTTCATCAACGGGAAGGTCCGGCCGAACTTTCAAAAGGGCTTTCATAGCCATTTGGGCTGTTGCCCGGCTGTTGATGCCGGGGGTGTTCATCAAAGGTGCGGCTCCGCCGACCCCACTGCCACCGCCCCAGGATGCTGAGCCCATATTGCCGGTGCCTACACCGATACGTACGCCGCCGAGCGGGAATATGGTTTCCTGGGGCAGAAAGGTCGCTGCCGCGATGACTGCATCGTACTGACCGCCGCCTGCTACCGCGAGAAGCTCTTCGCGCGTGCTGATATCGGGCTGGTAGAAAAAATGAAGTTTACCGGCCTCCAATGCCGTTGCGCTGTCGAGAGGCCCATCGTGGAAGATGCCCCCGCGCCCTTCCACATGAGCTTTGGCTTCGCTGAAGTCCGGCCGGCCGGCCCCGTCAAAGCGAAGTCCGATGAGATCGCAGATAAGAATCTTGATTGCAGTCATAGGTGCTCCCTACCCGGTCTTTCTTGTTCTTTTAGCAACTGTTTCAGAAGCGTTTCGCGCGGAATGGCGTAAGGTTGATCGATGTTTTCTGATTTGCCGCGAGTTCGGCAACCAGCTTGCCGGTAACGGAACCGGCAATCAGGCCCTGATGTCCGTGCCCGAAAGCATAGATGACATTGTTCGCCTTCGTTGCGCGGTCAATTACGGGGATGCTGTCGGGAGTACCCGGGCGATGGCCCATCCAGCGGGAGACTTCACCTTCCAGCGGCCGGTTGAACATTGGCCGAGCCTGCCTCAGCAAGGCGTCGGCACGCTGCATGTTCGGCGGGCGCGTCAGACCGGAGAACTCGACATTGCCAGCAATGCGAAGGCCGGTCTCCATCGGCGAAGCGACGAATTTGCGATCGGCCGAGATCGTCTGGACGCGAAGGCCCGTATCGGTTTTGACCATCACATGATAGCCGCGCTCGGTTTCGAACGGGATGGAATCACCGAGATTGCGGGCAAGGTCGGCTGACCACGCCCCGGCCGAAAGAACCATCTGATCGATGGCTCGCCGCTCGCCGCTATCGAGCCGGATTGCGGCAATGCCGGAGGGACCCTTCTCAAAACCGACGACGCGGGCGCGGGTAAAGACTGCGCCCAAGCGTGCGGCATTCTCTGCAAGCTTTGCCACGAGCCGTCCCGGATTTGGGCACTGGCCCTGTTCCGGCAGATAGACCGCACTCTTGAAGATCGGGGCCAGCGCCGGTTCGAGCTGGCGGATTTCGTCGGCGTCGAGGATTTCGACCTTCACGCCGTGGCGACGGCGCAGATCGAGGCTGTAGGCGCTGCCAGAGGGTCCATCGGCGTTTTCATAAACGAAGAGCTGGCCGCGCTTCTGCAGCAATTCCTCGCAGCCGGCTTCCTTGATCAGTGGCTCGTAGCATTCGAAGGTCATGCGGTGCAGGGAGTGCATCGCCGTCGAGATTTCCTCGACGCGCGGCTTGCGGCTCGCGGCGAGAAAGCGGATCAGCCATGGAAGGGCGTGCGGCAGATAGGCTAGCCGCACGTAAAGGGGTCCTTCCGGGTCCATCAGCCATTTCGGCACGTTCCTGAGCACGCCGGGCATGGAATTGGGAATGCAGGATCCCGGGCAGATCCCGCCGGCATTTCCGAAGGAGCACTGCTCTTCCGATCCCGGCAGGGCCGGGTCGACAACTTCGACCGAAAACCCCTGCCGGACCAGATAATTGGCAGAGCAAACCCCGATGATGCCGCCACCCACAACAGTAACCCGGCGGCCTGCGCCGGGTTTGTCCGGCAGCCCAATACCCTGCGAAGACATGCTCAAAATCGCCTTCTATCCGCGTTATGGCGTGATTTCGCTGATTGTGCCTGCGCGGAAGGCTGTGAGGCCGCGCGCAACACTCTGCTGCAGCATGCGGAAGTCGGAAAGATAGGCCATGAAGCGATAGCCCATTTTACGCATATCCGCACCATAGGCGACAGAACCGCAATGAATGCCTGGAATGACACCGGCTTCCTTGCACTTTGCGGCGATATATTCGATCGCTTCGTAGACAGCCGGATAGCGCGGATCGAAGCCGGGCGCTTCGCCCATGGTGACGGCTAGGTCGGACGGACCGACGAAGATCGCGTCGAGATATGGGGTTTTCAGGATGTCTTCCAGGTTCCTCACCGCCTCTTCGCTCTCGATCATCGCCATGGTGACGACGGTTTCGTTGGCGTGCTGGAAGTAGTCGGAGCCTGCATAAAGCGAAGCTCGCAACGGACCCACGGAGCGGCCGCCCTGCGGGAAGTAGCGGCAGGCTTTTACGAAAGCGACAGCTTCGTCAGCCGTGTTGACCATCGGGCATATGACGCCATAAGCACCGGCATCGAGCACCTTGCCGATAATGGATGGGTCGTTCCACGGAACACGCACGAAGGGGGCGGTGTCAGTCGTCGAGATCGCCTGAAGCATCGGCAGCATGTCGGTGTAGTCGGAAGCGCCATGCTGGAGATCGACCGTCAGGGCGTCCCAGCCTTGCTGTGCCATCAGTTCCGCGGAGACGGAAGAAGGAATGCCGAGCCAGCCGGTCACGACCTCGCCGCCCGCTGCCCATATTTCCTTAGCCTTGTTCTTACGCATTTTATTCGTCCTTTCAGTGCGTTTTGTCGAGAATCAGATCGGCGGCCTTCTCGGCAATCGCGATCGTCGTGATGTTGGTATTTGCGGCAACGATGGTCGGCATGATGGAGGCGTCGACGACGCGCAGACCTTCCACGCCGCGAACACGGCATTCGCTGTCCAGAACGGCCATAGGATCGTCGTCGCGTCCCATCTTGCAGGTGCCGGATACATGCCAGCCCGACCAGACGGATTGCTTGACCCAATCGATGATCAGCTCTTCATCCTTCATCATCGTGTGCATGCGATCTGCCGTGCCGAATTTCCGGCGCAGCAGCATCTCCCTGAACAAGGGCAGGTAGTCGAAGGCATAGGCTGCGCTGGCGGTCTTGAGCCAGTTCGACGGCTTGCGAATACTGAGCGCCCGCGCATCATCGCTGTAGCCTGCGAGAAACCAGGTGTTGACGTGTTGCTGCACGTCCGGGGTCATCATGATACGATAGATGCGCTTGAAGCCATCGACGAGGCGCATCAAATCACGGCCGTCGGAAGCAAGGTTCAGATCGACGATCGGCTCGTCGTTCTGGTCGGACGTCTTCAACGTCACTGTTCCACGTGAATATGATTTGTTGACGCAGACATTCAGCGCGCCCATTGCCTTGCCGAGTGGATGCCAACCGGCCCTGTTGACCGGCATCATCAGCATGTCGCCCGGGTGGCAGTCGGCATGGTTCGATGAATAGCGCACTCCGAGGAAAATGTGGCGTCGCTGACCGGGCCGCAAACGCGCCGATTTCTTGAAATGCGCTGCGACTGCGAGATGTGGGTGGTCCGTCAGGTTTTCGCCGACGCCGGGCAGGTCGGCAATCATGTCGATACCCAGACGACGCAACTGCGCTGCCGGGCCGATCCCTGCGCGCATAAGGATGGCCGGCGAATGAAGAGCGCCTGCACAGATGATGACTTCGCTCGCCACATACTGCTTTGTCTGACCATCGATCGTGACACGAGCGCCGGTTGCGCGCCTGCCCTCGAAGGTCAGCCCTTCGACGAAAGCGTTGGCGAAGATGTGCAGGTTTTTGCGGGCGCGAGCTTCCTTGTGAAGATAGCCGACAGCCGTCGAAACACGGCGATCGTTTTCGTTTGAAAGCGGCAGCGGGAAGGAGCCGTCGTCGAATGTGCCGTTGTAATCCGGCTGATAGGGGTATTCCTGTTCCGTTACCTTCAACACCGACTTGGTAAAACCGGCCCAGTCCTCGGGAAAGACCCGGCGGATCGGGATATTTCCGGTCTTGTTGTGCATCTCGCCGTCGAAATCGAGGTCGCGCTCGAGCTTCTTGAGATATGGCAGCATGCCGGCCCAGCCCCAGCCTTTCAGGCCGAGGTTTTCCCACTCGTTATAGTCGTGCGGCAGGCCGCGAACGGCGAACTGGCCGTTGATGCTCGATCCGCCACCCATGACCTTGGCCTGCTCCAGCTTTGCCGTTTTCGGCGTACCGGAGTTCAGTTTGGGGGAACGATTATAGACGCGCAGTTTCGTCCAGTGATATCTCGGATCGAAGTAGGACAGACCGGGATAGCTGTCGGATATTATGTCCGGCACCGCATCCGGCGGCGTATCGGGCCCGGCTTCGAAAAGGGCAACCTGCTTGGTGCCGTTTTCGGAAAGCCGGCTGGCGAGCACGGCGCCTGCCGAACCGCCGCCGATGATGATGTAGTCGAATTGCATAATGCGGCTCGATTCAGGCGTAGTTGACCCAGATTGCTTTTTGCCGGAGGAATTCTTCGAAGCCGGGACGCCCCATATCCTTGCCGAAGCCCGATCCCTTGTAGCCGCCTGCCGTGTAGGTAAATTCCGGGCCACGGCCATGCTGGTTGACGAAAACCATACCGGCCTCGATGTTGTCAGCGGCCTTCAGGGCTTTTGCCATGTTAGTGGTGTGAACACTGGCTGCGAGACCGTAGGTCGGGTGTGCGGCGAGGGTGATGCCCTCTTGCAGATCGGCAAAGGTGCGGATTGTTGCCACAGGACCAAAGAATTCTTCACGGAATCCGATGTTTTCGTCGGATACGTTCTGAAGCAGCGTCGGCGCATAGAAGCTTCCGGCATTGCGCGTTTCCAGCGGGCCGCCGCCGGTGATGACGAAGCCACCTTGGGCAACCGTCTCTCGCACCATACCGTCGATGCGTTCCATCTGCTTCTTGCTGATGATGGGAGCGAATGTCGTCGTTTCGTCCCAGGTCGCGCCGGCCTGAATTGCCTTCGTCTTTCCAATCAAGCGCTCTACGAATTCATCAGCGATCTTCTCTTCGATCAGAATGCGCGATCCGGCGGTGCAGACCTGCCCGGCATTTGCCATGAACGCGGCAGCTACGCGACCGGCGACGACGTCGAGATCGCCGGCGTCTGCAAGTACCATCTGCGGGCTCTTGCCGCCGAGTTCGAGTGTGACCGGTTTGATGCCGGATTGCGCGGCCAGCGACATGATCGCTGCACCGGTCTTTGTCGAGCCGGTGAACGAAATCATCATGATATCGGGATGGCGTACGATTGCCGCACCCGTCGTGTGACCGTAGCCATTGATGACATTGAAAAGGCCTGCCGGAACCCCGGCTTGCGCTGCCAGTTCGGCAAGTGCCAGCAGGCTGTGCGGCGTCAGTTCCGAGGTCTTCATGACGATCGCATTGCCGGCTGCCAGTGCAGGCGCAAACTTCCATGCCGCCGTGATCATCGGAAAGTTCCAAGGAACGATCGCGCCAACGATACCGTAAGGCTCCTGGCGCACAATGCTCAGCGTATCTGCCTCGGTCGCGGTAACGGTACCTTCGATCTTGTCGCAGAATTCAGCAAAATAGCGAACCACCCCGGCGGTACGTACGGCGTCGCCCGTAATCGTGCCGGAAATCAGACGGCTGGACCCCATGGCTTCCAACTGACCGAGATAGGCCGTGTTTTCTTCGATAAGCTGTGCGAAGCGCATCAGAACCTTCGCGCGCTCGCGTGGCGCGATCTTTGCCCAGCGACTGGTCCTCAGTGCAGACTTGGCGGTGTCCACCGCCATGTCGACGGCTGCATCGCCGCCATCGGTGATCGGTCCCATATTCTCATGGTCGGAAGGGCGTAGCACGGAGATTTCCGCGCCGGGCAATTCGACATAGCGCCCGCCGATGTGATGCCCTTTTGGAACGGCAACGGTTGCGGGATCGAAACTCAAAGTCATGACAGATATTCCTTTCGCGGCCACGCATATGCGCGATCTGCATTTTCTACGCAGGCGTCGTGCCGGTGCTGCAAGTCATTGGTTCTGTTTCATGCGCGCTTCCAGGAACGGTCGCAGCAGGTCTGCGGATTCGTGGAAACGGCCAACGAAGCTTTTCAGTCGAGGGTGCTTGGGATGCAGCAATACCTGTTCTGGCGGACCCTGCTCGACGATCACGCCTTGGTCGAGGAAGACAACGCGGTCGGCCACCTCGAAGGCAAAGCCAAGTTCGTGCGTAACGATGACCATCGTCATGCCGCTTTCGGCCAGTTGCACGATCGCCTTCATCACTTCGCCGACGAGTTCGGGGTCCAGCGCGGAGGTCGGTTCATCGAACAGCATGACCTTCGGCTGCATCGCCATGCCGCGGGTGATCGCGACGCGCTGCTGCTGTCCGCCGGAAAGCTGGCGCGGATATTTATCGACATGCTGTTCGAGGCCCATCAGCGACAAAAGCTGAAAGGCCTTTTCGCGAACGGCCGCCCGCTGCTCTTTTTTGACGATGACCGGGCCTTCCATGACGTTTTCCAGCGCTGTCATGTGCGGGAAAAGGTTGAACTGCTGGAATACCATGCCGGTCATCGAGCGAATGCGATTGACTTCCTGCTTGGATATTCTGGTGGCGTCACGATCATCGGCTTCCTTCTGGAAGAGCAAATCATTGTCGATCGTGATGCTGCCACTCGTAGGCGTATTCAAAAGATTTATGCAGCGGAGAAGCGAGGTCTTGCCAGAACCGCTGGCGCCGATCAGCACGACCACCTCACCTTCGGTGACGGCAAGATCGACCCCCTTGAGAACATGGAGCTCGCCGAATTTGAGGCAGATGCTGCTGAGCTGAAGAATCTGAGCGGCAGTCGTTGCAGGATCGAGGGTTTTAGTGGTCATTTTGCAAGTACCCCGCCTTTTTCAAGCCTCCGGGAAAGGTAGGTCAGAGGCACGAGGATAATCAGGAATATCGCGCCGACAGCCGTATAAACCTCCATCGGACGATAGGTGAAACTGGAGATGTAACTTGCCTGATACAGCAGATCCGGAACTGTGATCATGGACAAAAGCGTGGTGTTTTTCATCTGGATGATCGACTGGCCGGCCAGTGGCGGGATCATGCGGCGGAAGGCTTGCGGCAGAATGATACGGCGCATGCGCTGGCCATAGGACATGCCGATGGCGGTCGCGGCATCCGTCTGCCCGGGATCGACCGACTGGACGCCGGCGCGCAGAATTTCGGCATAAAAAGAACCGATGTAGCAGCTCAGCCCGATGAAGCCAGCCCAGAATTTGGTGATGTCCAGACCTGTGAAGATTGGCAGTGCGTAGTAGACCCACAAGAGCGTGACGAGCAACGGTATGTTGCGAAAGAACTCGACGTAGATCTGACCGAGCAGCACCAGCGGACGGAAGGTGCTTAGCTGAATGAGGCCAACCAGAAGACCGATAGCAAGGCCCGCGGCGATCGTGATCACCGTAAAGTAGAGGGTCATCAAGAGACCTTGCCAAAGCAGGCCGATATTGTTGGTGATGACGGTATAATCGAACATGACTGTCCTCACTCGTTCATTGCGAGGGGAGGCCGGATAAGGCCGGCGGGTCCGACCGTCAGTAACGGTCGGATTTTAAAGCGACTTTGACCTAGAAGCTGAAGTTCGAAGGCAGGATCGAAAGATCGATGCCGCGAGCTTCCCAGGCGCGCTGTAACTTGCCCTGAGCCTGGCCCAGCGAACGCTGCTGCTGTATCCAGTTGGTCAGGAAATTGATGTAGCCTGCATTGCCGGGTTTACGGGCGACGGCAAGCGTTGCCGGATTGCGCAGAAGCGGTTCCGGTACAGAGACTTCGCCGACTTTCTGGTTTGAAATCTGCAGGGCGTCAAACACAGCAAACACGACGGCGTCGGCGCGGTTCGTTTGAAGTTCCATCAGCGCAAGGCCGCGATCTTCAACCGGGGTGATTTTCGCCTTTGGAAGCAGCGCTTCGGCAACGATCTGCATGGTCGAGCCTTTCTGAACGACGACTGTCTTCGCAGGATCGTTCAGTTCAGCCCATGTCTTTACGGGTTTGCCGGGAGGTGTAAGAACGGCCCAGGCGTCGGTGAACAGTGGTTCCCAGAGATAGTCGACGACGAGGCCGCGCTTGGGGTTCGGATTCACACCAATGGCGATGTCGATCTTGTTGGACTGGAAGTCCGCAGCGAGGTTGCCCCAAGTGGTTTCGACCGGCTCGAGCTTGACGCCGAGTTCGGCGGCGATTTCGCCGAGGAACTCATAATAGAAGCCGCTCCACTGGCCGGTTGCCGGATCCTTGATGTAGCCCGGCTCTTCGCCGGTCATAACTGGAACTTTAAGGACACCCGAAGACCGGATCTGGTCGATCACGGCAGACGGATTGTCCTGTGCCGATGCCGTCATCGGTGCAGCTAGCAGCGATAGTGCGACGACTGCAGCGGAGAAGATTTTGCTAAGCGATATCATTATATTCCCCTTTATTTTTAGACGTTAGCGACTGAGAAATCCCTGCGAAAGCGGATCACCCGCCTCGAAGAAGATGGTTTGGGACGAGGTGATGAAGGCGTTGCCCTCAATCTCGACGACTGCGGTATGCCGGTCATCGACGCGTGTCGTTTTTGACAGGCGTGCTATGAACGGAATGCCGAAGATATTGCTGGCGTGGTACGTGTCGCCTGCTTTCAGAGTGCCCTTATGGAGAAGGTGAGCCATTCGGGCGGAGGTGCCTGTGCCGCAAGGCGAGCGGTCGAATTTGTTCGATTCCAGAACGAGGAAATGTGTCGCCCGATCCGCAGCATCCGCGGTGTAGAAGAGGACGCTGGGCGCTGCTGATCCCGCAAAGAGCGGCATGCCGGAAATCGCTTCCTTGATTGCCTGTTTGATCGCCGAGCCCTTGAGCATCATGGCCGAGGCGTAGTCCGGCTTGAGCTCCAGCCCGAGCGGCGATGCATCGACGAGCGCGTACCACATGCCGCCATAGACGATATCCGCCGTTACCGTGCCGATGCCGGCAACCTCCACTGTCAGGTTTTCCAGTCCGACATAGCTTGGCACATTGGAAATCCTGACCGCGCCCAGCGAACCGTCTTCCTGCCAGTCAAGGCCGACGATCACCATGCCTGCGGGCGTCTCCAGGGTGAAGCTGTCTCCATTTGCCGGACTTATCTGCCCGCTGAAGGCCAGCGTCTTGGCAAAGCCGATCGTGCCGTGGCCGCACATATCGAGATAGACATAGGACGAAATGAAGAAGGCGCCGTAGTCTGCAATATCCGAGTGCACGGGGACCAGACCGACCATTGCCGCATGGCCGCGAGGCTCGTGCAGAAGCGCCGATCGCAGATGGTCGAAGCGATTACGGAAATCGTCGCGGCGCTCCAGAACGCTGTTGCCTGAAAGCTTCGGGATACCGCTCAGAATGACTCGTGTCGGGTGCCCCGCCGTGTGGCTGTCTATGACAGAGAATGAAGCACTCAGGGACACCATAACTTGTTACTTTCCGAAGAACCGGCCGACTTCCCCGCGCATGTTTTGCCAGATTTCACGGATCAGTTTTTCCGTAACGGCTTGTGCGGTCGCTCCGTCACCGGCCAGGATCGCGTCGAAGATGCGCGTCGTGTCGTCAAGCGAGAGCTTAATCATGTCCGGGTTCTGCTCGTAGGCATGGAACCGGTAGCGAAGGGCCTGTTTTTCAAGGCCTTCTAGAAGCCGGCTAAGCGTCCGGTTTTCCGCCAGTTCATAAATCATGAATGAGCCGCGTATGTCGGCAGTGAAGAATTCGCGAACGTCGCCGCGCGCCTGCGCCTCTTCCAGCTCAGCCTGCACTGTACGGAATTCCGCCTTGCGCTCGGCATTGGCGGATTCGGCCGCCTGGCGCGCTACGAGCCCTTCCAGTGGTATGCGACAGGTATAAACCTCATCGAAGTCCTTCTGAGACATGGGTGAGACCCAGATGCCACGACGCGCCTCGCGAATGACCAATCCGTCACGCTCAAGGAGGCGAAGCGCTTCGCGAACTGGTGATCGGCTGACGCCATAGCGTTCAGCCACCATCTCCTCAGTCAAACGCTCCTCTGAAGTCAGGCGGCCAACGATTATCTCTTCCTGCAAAGTCTCAGCGAGGCTCTCTGGAATTGACATCGACCATTTGGGTGCGCTTTGCAAAATCATGTCGACACCATAGTGTATACAATGTACATGTCAATCGCGATTAGAAAAGATTTTCGAGCGCCGTCTCAAACGTTCGCTTGGGCGGTGCAGGACGCAGCTTGGGAGCAGCAGCTGGCTGACTCTCAATGGTCAGAGATAAGGGATTAAAGACATGTACCACGAGCGACTTGAGCTACTGATTAACGGCGTGTTCCGGCAGGGCAGCGAAGGGGCTGGCGAGGATTTGATCGATCCAGGGACAGGTGACGTGCTGGGGCATCTGCCGCACGCGTCGACCGCCGATCTCGACGAGGCGCTTTCTGCGTCAGCGCGCGGCTTCAAGGTCTGGAAGGCGATGACTGCAATTCAGCGCTTCGCCATCATGTATAAGGCAGCCGACCTGATCGAGGCCCGCAAAGCTGAGATTGCCCGCACTCTGACGCTCGAAAACGGAAAGACGCTTGCCGAGGCGGCGGGTGAGGTGCAGTTTTCCGCGGATGTCGTGCGCTGGTACGCGGAAGAAGGCAAACGCGCCTATGGCCGCATCGTACCGGCGAGACTGCCGGGCGTTCGCCAGATGGTATTCAAGGAGCCGGTCGGTCCCGTCGCGGCCTTCGCCGCCTGGAACTTCCCGGCCAGCAATGTTATCCGCAAGATCGGTGGCGCCCTTGGTGCCGGTTGCTCGATCATCATCAAGCCGGCCGAGGAAACTCCCGGCACGGCGATCGCCTTCGGCCGCTGTTTCCAAGAGGCGGGCCTCCCGGCGGGCGTGCTCAATATTGTCTTCGGCGTGCCATCAGAAGTCTCTTCATACCTCCTTGCTTCGCCTATCCCGAAGAAAGTCTCGCTTACCGGTTCGACGACCGTCGGCAAACTGCTGCAAAAACAGGCGGCAGATACGCTGAAGCGTTGTACGATGGAACTCGGCGGCCACTCGCCCGTCATTGTTCATGCCGACGCTGATCTTGAAAAGGCGCTCGATACCGTCGTTGCCTTCAAATTCCGCAATGCGGGCCAGGTCTGCACGTCGCCGACCCGCTTCTATGTGCATGAAGCGCTTTATGAGCCCTTCATCGATGGCTTCGCAAATCGCACCCGAAAGCTGAAGATCGGCCACGGCCTGGAAGAAGGCACCCAGATGGGTCCAATGATCGCGGCCCGCCGTCTCGACGTGATGGATGGCTTCGTTGCAGACGCAAGGGCCAGCGGTGCCGAAGTGGTGACTGGCGGTGAGCGCCTTGGCAACAAGGGGTATTTCTACGCTCCGACGCTCCTGAAGAATGTACCTGACAACGCCCGCATCATGTCGGAGGAGCCCTTCGGTCCGATTGCGCCCACGACAACCTTCTCGACCTTTGACGAGGTGATCGAACGGGCAAATTCTTTGCCGTATGGCCTCGCTTCCTTCGTCTTCACCCAGAATGGCTCACTCGCTCAGAAGACCGAAATGGCGCTTGAAGCGGGCATGGTGGGCGTCAACCACATGATGGTCTCGACCGCAGAAACGCCTTTCGGCGGCGTAAACGAAAGCGGGTACGGCTCAGAATCCGGCAGCGAAGGCCTTGACGCATATCTCAGGACCAAATTCGTTACTGAGATCTAATGATAAATGTTGGTGCCGGGGCTTAAGGCACCGGCACGAAAAGCCCAATTTTTTTCAGCTCCTTAGAACGACATCGGTGTGAATCCGCTTGATTTGCGGATTCTCCGCCATGATGTGCACGGTCGTCATACTACGTTACATCTTTGGCCATGATATCGACAGCGCCAGCGGCATGCTGTGCTCCTACCGTCGTTGCGCTATTCTCTATCTGTACTTCGCCCTCGGTCTGCGGATATTGCAGGATCCACAATCCCCCATCCCGCAACCGACCGGGTCACCGGCTCGCGGTGCGCTAGCGCGAGTAACCGAGACCTGCCAACGCTTCGCGGAGGCCCGCATGACGGGCTCGGTCTCGCGGCATACGCCGATAACCGGGCGGTGTCGGACACGCCAGCAACTTGGCCACGCGCCACGCCGTCGCGTGATATCGAAATGCTTCGCAGCCTGACACTTCGGCATACCCGCCGAGCAAGCCAAGCGCAGCTGCAGTGTTGCAGAAGGAAAATAGATGACCGGTTTATTCCGTCTGCAGCCGGGCTATCCTGCCGCTACCGTGGCAGGTTTTGTGCGGCAGCGTTCATATGCTCGGTTCTTACAAGCGATGAGAAGGCAATAGAATGTGAGCAGGTTTCAAATGGCACATGCTTTGAAAGTCGGTCGCTGCCAGAAAATCTGCGATTCAAAAGTCGCAAAACAACTGAAATAGACCGCGCCTACTATAGCGGAGGCGTTGATCACTCGCTTAGTCTGGACCAAAACCAGGACCTGTCGACTTTCCGTCATCGAGTTTCGATAGCCATTCGAGCAGCGTCGAGCGATAGCGGGTAAGGCCTTTGTAGTCGGCCAGTTCGTCTGGCAGGTCGCGAATCACGCGGTGCAGCCTGCGCGCCCATTTTGGCGAGGTGACGAGTTCGTTCATGCTGATAAGGTAGCAGCGGATCGGAAACACCATCGCGTTGGAACGCGGCAATCGCCAGAAGCTTTGCAGCTCGACACGCAGATGAACCTTTTCGCCGACATTTTCCGTCGTCACCGTGGCCCGGTCGGTTCCCCATTTGTGATAATTTTCCGGGCTGGTGTCGAGGCGCGGGTTGATCGTCATCGTCCAGTTGAGGCGACGGGCGGGCCTGCCTTGCTGAATGTTGAGGAGGAATTTCAATGCTCTTTGGAATACGCCCATTTCGTGTGCAAGCGGCACGGGTGCATGCCATTCGAAGAAATTCATGCTGATGTCGAAATCCAGCGACCAGTCGGCCTGTGTCGTGACCATGCCCGCGTCCATCCAGAGATTGCCGTCGCGCTGGTCGAGCAATACGTAGTCGCCCTGACTCTGACGGGTTATGTATTCCATGGGTCCATAGGGCAGGGTGGAAACGTCGCCGAAGGTGAATGTGTCGTCGATGCCGAGCGGCCAGTTGACCCAGCGCCAGCGGTCGCCTTCACGGTGCAGTTCGAAGTGCTCGGGATAGCTCTCTGCCTTGGAAATCATCAGCAGTTCGAGCAGGTCCCAGCCCGCCAACGTCATATGGGGCAGCGACTGGCAGCGCAGCGGGTCTTCTGCCAGGACAAGCGCCCGATCCTCCATCTCCGATATATAATGCTCGTCGACGTCGATCAGATGTTCGAACACGCTGTTTTTCGGCCCTGCCGTGTGGGGCTCGATGTTGACGGCGTACATGTAGGAGTCTTCATGGAACGGGAAAGGAAACCGCCTGATGTGGTCGGGACTGTTGCGGTAGGTGAAGTCGCCGCGGAAAGTCTCTTTCCTGAAATCGATACCCATCTACTGGCTCCTCAGCATATGATCCCTCTAGCGTTCCAAGACGAGCGATTTTCCTTCGAAGCGTGATACGCATGGCATGATCTTGCATCCCGAGGCGTGTTCTTCCTCGGTGAGCCAATGATCATTGTGAAGAAAGAGGCCGTCGCTCGACACCACTTTGGTTTCACATTGTCCGCAGGCACCGCCGCGGCACAGATAAGGGGCGTCGACGCCGGCCGCTTCGATTGCTTCCAGCAGGCTCTGGTGCGAGCCGACCTGGATGGTGAGGTCCGATTTGGCCAATTTGACTTCGAAAGGTTTGCCAGGCGGGGGTGCCGCAAAATGCTCGAAGTGGATATTTTCATGGGGCCAGCCAGCGGCTGCGGCGATCTCACGAACCGCCGTGATCATCCCTGCCGGCCCGCAGACATAGAGATGGGTGCCGAGAGGCTGTAGAGCGAACAGACGCTTGAAGTCGATCCGTTGCCCCTCTTTATCATGATAGATGTGGAGGCGGTTGCCGTAGCGTTCCCGGAGCTGGCTTGCATAGGCCGCGAGCGGGGCCGAGCGCGCGCAATAATGCAGCTCGAAATTTCCGCCTACGGCCGCGAGCTGGGCCGTCTGCGCAAGAAACGGCGTGATGCCGATACCGCCCGCCAGCATCAGATGCTTCTTCGCCCGCAGGTCGAGCGCGAACAGATTGACTGGATAACTGATCTGCATCCCCATGCCTGGCCTGACGGCGTTGTGCATGAATAGTGAGCCGCCCCGACCGGTATCGTCTCGCCGCACGCTGATTGTGTATTCGCTTGTGTCGAGTGGCGAACTCATCAGTGAGTAAGGATTGAGCCGGGTAGCATCGTCGTCCGGCATTTCAACCACGATATGGGAGCCACCGGAGAAAGTCGGCAGGGGTTTGCCGTCAGTGCGGCGAAAGTGAAAGCGCTTGATCAACTCGTTGACCTCGACCACATCGGTAACGGTCACCTGCAACTTGTCGGTTCCGGCGCTCATCGGAAAAGCTCCTCCGTTGCTGGAATGTCGCTTGGATCCTCTGCATTGATGCATACGCCCTGGAAAGCGGCGAGCCGGCGCGAGTAATGGTCCCTTACAAGCAGAAGCAGGCCGCAATGCGAGCATGTCGCCGGTTGAGTCGTCACATTTTCGGTAATGCCTTTGCAATGCACACATTGCACGCGCCGCGCCAGCGAGCCGCGCTGCTCGGCCTGGATCGATGTGTGGTCGATACCGGCTTCGAGGGCCGCCTGCATGACTTGTCCGATTAGCCCTTCAGTGCCGGCGAGGTAGACACGCAAGCCCATATGGCCGGTTGTAAATACCTGCTTCAGCCCCGGCAATGCGGCATGGATCGACGGTTTTTCGCGCAGGCTTCGAGGCCGGAGCGCGGCGAGACGCTCAAGATAGGCGTCACCTGAGCGGCCTGGAATATAAACGATAGCAGCCGCGTCGAAGAAGCCTTCGGGGATCCGGTCAGAGAGATCGATTATTGCCTCGGCACCTTCGGCGTCGCCGACGAGAAGCTGGTCCACCCCGGTCTGGGGCGACAGCCTGCCATATAAGGGTCGGCTGATAATGCTCATACCGGAACCTAGCCCTTGGCAGTCCGCTTTGATTTGGTCGGGTCGTCAAACGGAAGCGGCTGCGCCGTAGCCTTGATGGTCCCGCTCGTGTTGACGATTTCCAGCGGGGTGTTTTTGACCGCCTTGCCGACATCGAGCCGGGCAATGCCCATCGATTTCTTCACCAGAGGCGAATACATCGCACAGGTCACAACACCGACTTTCTTGCCGTCGGCGCGGATTTCCGCTCCTTCGTCGGCTGGCTCGCTGCCTTCAAGCAACACGCCGTAAATCCTGAAGCGCTCCTTGCCTTTCAGCCGGTAATGCTCCTCCGCCCCGCGAAAGCCCGTCTTGCCGGGGCTGACTGTGAAGTCCAGGCCAAGTTCCCACAGCGTGTCGCCCGGGCCTTCGTTCTCGAACGGGTATTTCTGCGAATTGTCGTAGGGGTAGAAAAGCAGGTAGCTTTCCACACGCAACATGTCGAGCGTCGTGAAGCGGCATGGGATGATGCCGAGTTCCTTGCCCTCGTCGAGGATTCGGTCCCAAATCGCCGGGGCGTCCTGGCCGCGGCAGAAGATTTCATAGCCGCGCTCGCCCGTATAACCAGTGCGCGAGATCATCACCGGCAGTCCGAAAAGCTGCGTCTGCATGTGGTGGAAATAGGGGAGGTTCCTTATCCCGGGCACATGTTTTGACAGATAGTCCACCGCCAATGGCCCCTGCAGGGACAGGTCGTGGAGGTTGTCGTCGAAGCGGATCGATACGTCGCGCCCGACCGCAGCCTTTGTCAGCTCTTCATATGCGGTACCCGAGCCATGCACGACCATCCACGCATTTGGACCGGTGCGGTAGATAACGCAGTCGTCCGTGAATTTTCCGGCATCGTTGAGCAGACACGCATAGGCAGATTTGCCTGGATAGATTTTTTCAACATTGCGCGTGGTCGCCAGATCGATGACGTGTGAGGCATGTGCGCCGGTAATATGAACTTTCTTGAGGCCCGAAACGTCCATCAGCCCGGCCTTGGTGCGGATCGCGGTATATTCGGCGTCGGGATCCCCATCGTAACTCCAGGCGGTGCCCATGCCGCTCCAGTCTTCGAGCTTTGAGCCCAGCGCGCGATGCCTGTCCGCCAGGGCCGAGAATCGCCATGATGCTGTCATTCAAATCGCCTCCGCATTGCAAATGCCTTTGAGCAGGCCGGTCGCCTTCGGCGTTTTCCCTATGGCGACGTTCCCTTGCCGCTCGAAGAGTGTGCAACAATTTGACATAGGGTTGCAACACTATAAGGAAATTTTTTTTACTGATAGGATATATTCAGGACGCCGCAAGCCCTGCTGCGCCATCCAGCATAGTGGTTCGTTCTGCCGAGGCGATAGTGTTGGCCAGCAGCATGGTGACCGTCATGGGTCCTACGCCGCCGGGGACCGGTGTAATGTGGCTGGCTTTCTGCCGCACGCCCTCGAAGTCGACATCGCCAACGATCCGGCCGTCAGGCAAACGATTGATACCGACGTCGATTACCACTGCGCCGTGCCGGACCATCTGGGGCACTATGAGGTTCGGTACGCCGGCTGCGACGATCAGAATATCGGCCAGAATGGTGAACTGGGCGAGATCGCGCGTACGCGCATGGCATACCGCCACGGTCGCCTCCTCGCGCATCATCATCAGCGACATCGGTTTCCCGACGATGTTGCTCGCGCCGACGATCACCACATTCTGTCCCGCCGCCTCGATGCCTTCGTGCTCAAAAAGCTTCATGACGCCGAAAGGCGTGCAAGGCGGAAACACGGTTTCGCCGACCACGAGACCACCGACATTGTAGAGATGAAAACCATCGACATCCTTGGCTGCCGAGATGCGATGAAGGACACTGTAGATGTTGAAATGCGGCGGCAGCGGCAACTGAACAAGAATGCCGTGCACCGCCGAATCCTCGTTCAGCCGGTCGATAAGACCCAGCACCTCCTGTGGATCGATCGTCGCGGGAAATTCGTGCAGCCGCGCATTTATGCCAACGAGCGCCGAAGCGCGGATCTTGTTGCGGACATAGACTTGAGACGCTGGATCGGCGCCGACCAGAATGACGTCGAGGCCGGGAGTTACATTGTGCCGCGCCTGAAGCAAATGCACCTTCTGGCGGCATTCTTCGCGTAACGCTTCCGCGACGGCCTTGCCGTCGATGATCTTTGCGCCATGGCCTGGTCTCGTGCCTTTCATGCTGATTGTGCCCTTGATACAGCGCTCTAAAACAGCCCTTCGATCTGCCCCAACTCGTTGAGGAAAATCCGTTCGGAGGAGGGCGATCTTGGCAGGCCGGGCATCGTCATGATCTCTCCGCAGATCGCCACGACGAAGCCAGCACCTGCCGAAAGGCGCACCTCTCGAATAGGGACGGTGTGGCCGGTCGGCGCACCGCGCAGATTCGGATCGGTCGAGAAGGAATATTGCGTCTTGGCCATGCAGACCGGCAGCTTGCCGTAGCCCTGAGCTTCCCAGGCATGAAGCTGGTCGCGCACGCTCTTGTCGGCAATCGCCTCCGAGCCGCGATAGATGCGCTTGACGATCGTGTCCATTTTTTCGAACAGCGGCATCTCATCTGCATAGAGCGGCGCGAATTGCGATGCGCCGGATTCGGCCAGAGCGACCACCTTGTGCGCCAGTTCTTCTATGCCTTCCGATCCCTTTGCCCAATGCTTGCAGAGGATCGCGTCCTCACCCATCGAAGCGACATAGTCCTTCATGGCCTGAATTTCGGCCTCGGTGTCTGAATGGAAATGATTGATGGCAACGACAGCGGGCACGCCGAACTGCTTCACATTCTCGATATGCCTGCCGAGATTGGCGCAGCCCTTTTTGACTGCCTCGACATTTTCCGTGCCGAGATCGTCCTTCTTGACGCCGCCATTCATTTTCATGGCGCGCACGGTTGCAACGATAATTGCGGCTGCAGGTTTGAGGCCCGCCTTGCGGCATTTGATGTCGAAGAATTTTTCGGCACCGAGATCGGCACCAAAACCAGCTTCCGTCACCACATAATCGGCAAGCTTCAACGCCGTCGTCGTCGCGACGACCGAGTTGCAGCCATGCGCGATGTTGGCGAACGGGCCGCCATGGACGAAGGCCGGATTGTTCTCCAGCGTCTGCACAAGGTTCGGCTGCATTGCATCCTTGAGCAGAACGGTCATCGCGCCATCGGCCTTGATGTCGCGCGCAAAGACCGGCGTCTTGTCGCGGCGATAGGCGATGATGATGTTGCCGAGACGTTCTTCCAGATCCTTCAAATCCTTCGAAAGGCAGAGGATCGCCATGACTTCCGAGGCAACCGTAATGTCGAAGCCTGCCTCGCGCGGATAGCCATTGGTGACGCCGCCAAGCGAGCAGATGATCTCGCGCAGTGCCCGGTCGTTCATATCCATCACACGACGCCACGCAACGCGGCGCGTATCGATGTTCTGCTCATTGCCCCAATAAATGTGGTTGTCGATGAGCGCCGAGAGGAGATTGTGCGCGGCGGTGATGGCGTGGAAATCGCCGGTGAAATGCAGGTTCATGTCCTCCATAGGCACGACCTGCGCATAACCACCGCCAGCGGCTCCGCCCTTCACGCCGAAGCAAGGGCCGAGTGAGGCTTCACGAATGCAGATGATCGCCTTCTTGCCGATGCGGTTCAGGCCGTCGCCCAGCCCAACGGTCGTAGTGGTCTTGCCTTCGCCGGCCGGCGTCGGATTGATGGCCGTCACCAGAATGAGCCTGCCATCCTTCTTTTGGCGGGCCTCCGCGATGAAGGCAGCCGAAATCTTGGCCTTATCATGCCCGTAGGGCAGGAGATGTTCCGAGGGTATGCCTATCTTGGCGCCGATTTCCTGAATCGGCTTTTTCTGCGCTGCGCGCGCAATTTCGATGTCGCTTTTTACTTGGGCCATGGATTCCTCAATTAAGAAACGTCGATTGATGACAGGAAATCGTAGTGTCAGCCGTATCCAGTTCGCCCAGCCGTTACTGACCGTCAATTGCCGAGAATCATAACAATCGGCATTTCAGGGCGTCAACCTTAAAGAAAGAAAGTTTCATAAAAAGAATAAGTGATCGGCCTTCCAAAAAGACCGCACAAAGCGGTTGGCCGGCAAACTCATAGCGAGTTGACAATCCTTCGGTTCTGTTAGAAATTCCTCTTAGGAAATGATATTTCTGTAAAGGAAAGCCGCCAGCAAGAGCGCTCTACCTGAACAGGAGGGGATGATGGACCATAATGCCTGCGGCGACAGCTCGCTCGCCGCCACCATCATGGATTGCTGGACTGATTTGTTCGAGTTGTTGTCGGCTGGCATCGACCTGATGCTCCGGCCCCGTTTTGCTACCGCTTTCGTGAACTGTTCGACGACCTGACTCGCACGATGACACAGGGAGGCAAGCCGCGCTGAATATGAGAAGCAAAATGACAGCGGCAAGGCTTTCCGGCACGCGCAATGTACTCATGCCCGGATGCAATTTCCGTCCTCCCTTCATGCCTCCCCCGGTAAGCTGCCGATAACAACCAGAGCCAAGTGCAAAAGAAGACGTACCCATTTCCAGGGGGAAGTGATGGACAATGAACATACAGCACTGACAATTATATTCACTGAATTTTACTACTGGGTCACCGTGGTCATGATGTTCCTGATTCATGTGGGACTGCTTGCTTACGAATTTGGCGTTACACGACCCAAGAACCTCAATCAGACGCTGACCCGTCACACAATGAGCTTGGCACTTGTGACCGTAACGTGGTTCCTGTTCGCCTGGTGGATCTATTGGGCCTTCAACAACGGTCCGTTCCTGTTCGGTGGCCTGATTTCCAATGATGCCACTGCCGCGGCGCTGCCATGGGCGCGGGAGATGGGACCGAATTTCCAGGACAACATTCAAGGTGTTTTCTGGGCGGCCTTTCTACTTTTCTCATGGGTTATGTCGGCGATCCTGTCGGGCGTCGCCATCGAGCGCGTCCGCACGGGCGCATTCATGATCCTGGCGGTGCTGATCGGCTCGGTGACCTGGATCTGGCACGCATCATGGGGATGGCATGCGGAAGGCTGGACGGTTCAGCTTCTCGGCTATCACGACGCATACGCGTCGGGCGTTATTCACGCCATCGCCGGCGGCGCCTGCCTTGCGCTGACCATCGTGCTCGGCCCGCGCATCGGCAAGTTCGGACCCAATGGAGAAGTGCGGGACATCAAACCGCATAACTCGTTCCAGTCGGTCATCGGCCTGTTCATCATCTACACCGGGTTCTGGGGCTTCTATGCGGCCTGCAATATCCCGATCATCGATGTGAGCAGAGATGAAGGCATCGTGCGCTTTGCCGCCACGACCATCTACGGTACCCCGACGACCTTGTCGGCCATTACCTTCAACTTCCTGATGTCGCTGGCCGGTGGCCTGATGGCAGCCTATACGGTCAGCCGCGGTGATCCTTTCTGGACTTTGTCAGGCGGACTTGCAGGCATTATCTCGGCGTCGGCCGGTAATGACCTCTACCACCCGCTCATTGCAATGTTCATTGGTGCTGCGGGCGCCGTCATCGCCTATAAGATGCATTACTATGTCGAGCGCCGTTTCAAGATCGACGATCCTGTCGGCGCGATCGCAGTGCACGGCTATGCAGGCACCTGGGGTCTTATCATCTGCGGCTTTGTATTGTGGGGTTATCCGGCTGCGCCGGCCGCACCTGCTGTGCAGAATTGGGCAGGCTCGGTCGGCTGGCTCGGCGTCACCGCAGCGGGCGATCCGGCGATCAACCCGCTGGGCATGATCATCGGCGCGATCCTCTGCTTCGGTCTGTTCGGGTTCCTGGCTACTTGGGTGGTCGCCAAGATTCTCCAGAATATGGGAATTCTGCGGGAACCGATCGAGATCGAACTGGCTGGTGCCGATGCCTGGCGTAATCAGGACATGTATCCGTACGGCGCAGGCGTGGTGACCGAGTTCGAGGAAATCGAGCGGGACGAAGCCAGCAAACTTTAATTTCCAACAAAGGGAGACCTGACATGTGGAATGGACTCACTGACTGGACCAATCTGGACCAGATCAACGCCTTCTACCCTTTCCAGGGGTTGGAATGGCTGCTCGTTGTTGCAACGGTGATCTTCTGGCTGTGGTGGCATTGGCGCTGCATCCGCGATGAAAATGAAGAGATGCGGGAGGCCGTGGAGTATTATCGCCGCCACGGCATCAATAAATGTCTGTCACCTGACGGAAAGCCGCGTCGACCGAAAGAAGACGCGCCTCTGTCGATCGGAGAGTAAAGAAGACGCCCGGCGCTGCAAAAGCGCCGGGCGTCGCCGCCACATCCCAATGCGCCGCATTCGCTATGCTCGGGCCAAGAGTATGATTTGAGTCCCTTGCCATTCATGTTAGGAGAGGCCAGTGGGCCGATGAGTGGCCGATAGCTGTGGGCGCAGATGGCTGGAACAATGAAACCGAAGAAAAGCAGCAAGTCCGCACCGGCAGAAGGCTCTGTCAAAGACCAGCCGACAGTGCCGCGGGCAGGTGCACGGCTGGTACAGAATCCTCACGCCGTTCGCGACACACGCGAAAAGGTGTTGGAGGTCGCGATTGGCCATGAAGTGCGTGCCTTTCGCAAGCAACTCGGAATTACCGTCGCAGATTTGGCTGCCGCGACGGACATCTCGCTGGGCATGTTGTCCAAGATCGAAAACGGCATCACCTCTCCGTCGCTCACCACGCTCCAGTCGCTGTCGCGGGCACTCGGCGTGCCGCTTACCTCACTGTTTCGCCGCTTCGAGGAGGAACGCAGCGCCGTATTCGTCAAGGCGGGCGAAGGGGTCGATGTCGAACGACGCGGCACGCGGGCGGGCCATCAATATAATTTGCTCGGTCATATCGGTGCCAATTCCAGCGGTGTCGTTGTTGAGCCTTATCTGATCACGCTGAGTGAGGATTCCGACGTGTTTCCTACCTTCCAGCACGAAGGGATGGAATTTATCTATATGCTGGAAGGCGAGGTCGTTTACCGGCATGGCGACGGCCTTTTCCGCATGACGGCAGGCGATAGCCTGTTCTTCGATGCCGATGCCCCGCACGGTCCCGAAGAACTAACCCGCCGGCCGATCAGATATCTCTCGATCATCTCTTATCCGCTAGGCAGGCAGAGCGAATAAACGCGTTTTTTCTGGCGACCGGTGCCATCCGACGTTTTCTCTTAAGAAAATAAAATTCATCTCAGTTGAATTTGGTTTCCGAAGCTGCTAGCAGTTTCTGAGAAGACCTTATCCGAATGAGGTGACGGAGATGTGCGGAATTGTCGGACTTTTCCTGAAGGACAAGTCGCTTGAGCCTGAGCTTGGCGCGCTGCTGTCGCGAATGCTCGTGACACTTACCGATCGCGGCCCCGATAGCGCCGGAATAGCGATCTATGGTGCGCCGGATGGCAACCGCGCCAAGATCACGGTGCAGTCACCCTTCCCCGATCGCGATTTTCCAGGACTTGAGAAATCGTTGTCGGAGAAGCTGGGCGTGGATGTTAAGCTTACGCGCAAATCCACTCATGCGGTCGTCGCCGTGCCTGCCGATAAGGTGGACGAGGCCCGCGCGGTCATTAGCGAGCTGGCCCCCGACATACGCGTCATGAGCTCCGGCGGTGTCGTGGAGATTTATAAGGAAGTCGGTCTGCCTCAAGAGGTCGTCGAGCGCTTTGGCGTGGACGCGATGTCGGGCACGCATGGTATCGGGCATACGCGCATGGCGACAGAGTCGGCGGTAACGACGCTTGGCGCACATCCGTTCTCTACCGGCCCCGACCAGTGCCTCGTGCACAATGGATCATTGTCCAATCACAACAATCTGCGCCGCGAGTTGAAACGGCAGGGCATCACCTTCGAGACCGAGAACGATACAGAGGTGGCAGCGGCCTATGTTTCCTCGCGCATCGGGCAGGGCGCTTCGCTTGGCGAGGCGCTGGAAAGCGGGCTCGACGATCTTGATGGCTTTTACACATTCGTCGTCGGTACGGAGTCGGGTTTCGGCGTCGTGCGGGATCCGATTGCCTGCAAGCCAGCGGTGCTGGCCGAGACAGATCAGTATGTCGCCTTCGGGTCCGAATACAGGGCGCTCGCCATGTTGCCGGGGATCGAAGACGCGAAAATCTGGGAACCCGAACCCTCCACCGTCTATTTCTGGGAGCACTGAGTTCATGCCGGTCATCGACCTTTCAGAAGTGCCCCTGCGCGTGCTGAATCAGGCGCTCCACGAAGTGCGTGAAGGTGCCAACGAAACGGTATTCGAAGTTCTGAATCCTCGAGGCAGCCATTCTGTCGCGGTGGGTGTTGATGCCCCCGTGACCGTAGAGGTGCGCGGCAGCGTGGGTTATTACTGCGGCGGCATGAATTCGCAGGCGACGATCATCGTCGACGGATCGGCTGGCCCTGGTGTCGGCGAGAACATGATGTCGGGCAAAATCGTGGTCAAGGGCGACGCCAGCCAATATGCAGGCGCGACCGGCCGTGGCGGTCTGCTGGTCATCGATGGCAATGCGTCTTCGCGATGCGGCATTTCGCTGAAAGGCCTCGACATCGTCGTGCGCGGCAATATCGGTCACATGTCGGCTTTCATGGCGCAGTCCGGCAATCTTGTCGTGCTTGGCGATGCCGGTGACGCGCTGGGCGATTCAATCTACGAGGCGCGGCTCTTCGTGCGCGGCAGGGTGAACAGCCTGGGTGCGGACTGCATCGAGAAGGAGATGCGGCCCGAGCATATTTCCCTTCTTGAGGGACTGCTTGCGGATGCGGGTATCAGCGACGTTCGTCCCAGCGAGTTCACCCGCTACGGATCGGCTCGCAAACTTTACAATTTCAACGTCGACAACGCCGACGCGTATTGAGGGGCAGATTTCAATGACCTACAAAAACCCTCCCACGACGCCACGCAAGTCTGCGACTTTCGACGACTACACGCTGTCGGAAATCCGTCGTGCAGCGGCCACCGGCATATATGATATTCGCGGTGGCGGTGCGAAGCGCAAGGTGCCGCATTTTGACGATCTGGTTTTCCTTGGTGCATCGATTTCACGTTATCCGCTCGAAGGCTATCGCGAGAAATGCGAAACCGGCGTCGTTCTCGGCAACCGCTATGCGAAGAAGCCGATCCATCTGAAGATTCCAATCACGATCGCTGGCATGAGCTTCGGCTCGCTGTCTGGACCTGCCAAGGAAGCATTGGGACGCGGCGCGTCGGCAGCCGGGACCTCAACGACCACCGGTGATGGCGGAATGACCGAGGAGGAGCGCGGCCATTCCAGCATCCTAGTCTATCAGTATTTGCCGTCCCGCTATGGCATGAACCCGCGCGATCTGCGCCGCGCCGACGCGATTGAGGTCGTTGTTGGTCAGGGGGCAAAGCCGGGCGGCGGCGGCATGCTGCTGGGCCAGAAGATTTCCGACCGCGTTGCCGATATGCGCACTCTGCCCAAGGGAATCGACCAACGCTCGGCCTGCCGGCATCCCGATTGGACCGGGCCGGACGATCTGGAGATCAAGATACTCGAGTTACGCGAGATTACCGATTGGGAGAAGCCGATCTACGTGAAGGTCGGTGGTGCTCGTCCCTATTACGATACGGCGCTGGCGGTTAAGGCGGGTGCCGATGTCGTGGTGCTCGACGGCATGCAGGGTGGAACCGCAGCCACTCAGGAGGTGTTCATCGAACATGTCGGCCTGCCGACGCTTGCTTGCATACGCCCGGCCGTGCAGGCGCTTCAGGATCTTGGGATGCACCGCAAGGTTCAACTCATCGTCTCCGGTGGCATCCGCAACGGCGCCGATGTTGCAAAGGCGCTTGCGCTTGGTGCGGACGCTGTTTCCATAGGAACGGCTGCGCTCGTCGCGCTGGGTGATAACGACCCGCGATGGGAAGACGAATATCAGGCGCTCGGCACTACGGCAGGCGCTTATGATGACTGGCATGAGGGCCGTGACCCGGCAGGCATCACGACTCAGGATCCCGAACTGATGAAGCGTGTCGATCCGGTCGCGGCCGGTCGTCGTTTGACCAATTATCTGAAGGTCATGACGCTGGAAGCGCAGACGCTAGCCCGTGCCTGCGGCAAGAACCATGTGCACAATCTGGAGCCGGAGGATCTCTCCGCGCTCACCATCGAGGCGGCAGCCATGGCTGGCGTTCCGTTGGCAGGGACCGGCTGGATACCTGGAAGGAACGGCTTTTAATTCACAAGACTGCGAGGAATAAATATGGGGAACGATCTCGCCGAATATGCAAAAAGCAACGGCGTCAAATATTTTATGATTTCATATGCGGACCTGTTCGGAGCGCAGCGCGCCAAGCTTGTGCCCGCTCAGGCGATAGCAGGCATGCAGAAAGATGGCGCGGGATTTGCAGGGTTCGCCACATGGCTCGACCTTACACCCGCCCATCCCGACATGCTTGCAGTTCCCGATCCCGAATCGGTGGTGCAATTGCCGTGGAAACCGGAGGTGGCCTGGCTCGCCTCCGACTGTATCATGGAGGACAAAGGGGTCGCTCAGGCTCCGCGAAATACCCTCAAGCGTGTCATTGCCGATGCTGCGAAAGAAGGCCTCCACATGAAGACCGGTGTGGAGGCCGAATTTTTTCTGGTTACTCCTGACGGTACCCGTATCTCCGACGAATACGATACGGCGTCAAAGCCGTGCTACGATCAACAGGCGATCATGCGCCGTTACGACGTCATCTCCGAGATATCCGACTACATGCTGGAGCTCGGCTGGGGTCCCTACCAAAGTGATCATGAGGACGCCAACGGACAGTTCGAAATGAACTGGGGATTCAATGACGCCCTGGCAATGGCCGACCAGCATTCCTTCTTCAAGTTCATGGTCAAGTCTGTCGCGGAAAAGCATGGCCTGCGTGCCACCTTCATGCCAAAGCCTTTTACCGGCCTTACCGGCAATGGCTGCCACGCTCACATCTCCGTCTGGGACGAGACCGGTCGTGTCAACCGGTTCGCCGATGACAACGCCGAACTTGGCCTGTCGGAACAGGGACGACATTTCCTTGGGGGCATTATGGCTCATGCCCCGGCGCTCGCCGCCATTACCAATCCGTGCGTCAATTCCTACAAGCGGATCAACGCGCCACGCACCATTTCTGGCGCGACCTGGGCTCCCAACACGGTGACGTGGACCGGAAACAACCGCACCCATATGGTGCGTGTGCCCGGTCCTGGTCGCTTCGAGCTCAGGCTGCCCGACGGTGCAGCCAACCCCTATCTGATGCAGGCGGTAATTCTGGCGGCAGGTCTCGATGGAGTGCGTACCAAGGCCGATCCAGGCGAGCGCTGCGATATTGACATGTACAAGGAAGGCCACACCGTAAAGCACGGCAAGAAACTACCGCTTAATCTACTCGACGCGCTGCGCGAATACGAAAAAGACACTGCGTTGACCGAGGCAATGGGCAGCGAGTTTTCAGCCGCTTACGTAAAGCTGAAGCAGGCGGAATGGAACAGCTACGCCTCCCATCTCAGCCAATGGGAACGTGATCATACGCTCGACATCTAGATTGAAACAGTTTTCGGTCACGTCACCGCGTGACCGAATTCGAAAGAGCCGCGCATGCGATGAAATACTCATCATTTTCTCTTCTACGGGCCGCACTTTCGGGCCACCGCAACTGGAAGCCTGCATGGCGTGATGCACCTCCCAAGCCGCATTACGATGTGATCATCGTAGGCGGTGGGGGGCATGGCCTCGCGACCGCCTATTATCTCGCGGAGCGCTACGGCATACGCAATGTGGCGGTGCTGGAGAAGGGCTGGATCGGCTCCGGCAATGCCGGTCGCAACACCACCATCGTGCGTTCCAACTACATGCTGCCCGGCAATGTCGGCTTCTATGAGTTCTCCATGAAGCTGTGGGAACGCATGGAGCAGGATCTCAACTACAACACGATGGTCAGCCAGAGGGGCGTCATCAATCTTTATCATTCCGATGCCCAGCGCGACGCTTTTGCCCGCCGCGGCAATGCCATGCGCATCAACGGCATCAACGCTGAACTGCTTGACGCGGAGCAAATCCGCCAGACGCTCCCCTTCCTCGATTACGAAAATTCGCGGTTTCCCGTTCTCGGTGGTCTGTTGCAGCGCCGGGGCGGCACCGCCCGCCACGACGCGGTTGTATGGGGCTATGCGCGCGCCGCAGACAGGCTCGGCGTCGACATCATCCAGAATTGCGAGGTCACCGGCGTGGTGCGTCAGGGAGGGCGTATCACCGGCGTCGAGACCACGCGCGGAACTATCGGTGCGGCTAAGGTTGGCTTTGCTGTAGCCGGTAACTCGTCGCGGCTGGCCGCCATGGCGGGCTTGCGTCTGCCGATCGAAAGCCATGTACTTCAGGCGTTCGTGTCCGAAGCGATCAAGCCGCTCATTCCCGGTGTCATCACTTTCGGCGCCGGTCATTTTTACGTCAGCCAGTCGGACAAGGGAGGCTTGGTCTTTGGCGGAGACATTGACGGCTACAACAGCTACGCCCAGCGCGGAAATCTGCCGGTGGTGGAGGATGTATGCGAAGGCGGCATGGCGATCATGCCGATGATCGGGCGGCTGCGTATGCTGCGTGCTTGGGGTGGTGTCGTCGATATGTCCATGGATGGCACGCCGATCATCGATCGCACGCCGGTCGATGGGCTCTATCTCAATGCGGGCTGGTGTTATGGCGGTTTCAAGGCCACCCCCGGCTCCGGGGTCGCCTTCGCCCATCTGATCGCCCGCGATGAGCCGCATGAGGAAGCCGCACGCTTCCGCCTCGACCGCTTCAGAACCGGCGCGGTCATCGATGAGAAGGGCCAAGGCCCGCAACCGAACCTGCACTGAAGATCAATCATGCGCATCAATTGTCCATATTGCGGAACACGCGACGTCGGCGAGTTTTCCTATCTCGGAGACGCGAGCCTGCGACGTCCGGAACTCGTCGTTGACGAGAATGGTGCCATCGCCGCCGGGGTCGAAGACGCTTTTTTCGAGCATGTCTACATGCGTGACAACCCGGCAGGTGTGATGGATGAGTTCTGGTATCACGGCGGCGGCTGCCGGGCGTGGCTGGTCGTGACCCGTGATACGCTCACGCATACCATAAGTGCGGTGCGTGCGGCTCCCGGCACTGGCTCGTCTGCTGCGAAGAGAGAGGACGTTCGATGAGCGCCGGTCACCGTCTGGCAGAAGGCGGTCTCATCGATCGCTCGAAACCGCTCTCCTTCACATTTGATGGGCGCGCCATGACCGGCTTTGTCGGTGACACACTGGCCTCGGCACTGGTGGCTAACGGAGTTGGTCTGGTCGGGCGTTCCTTCAAATATCACCGACCGCGCGGCATCTTGACTGCCGGACCCGAAGAACCGAATACACTGGTTGAGTTGCGATCCGGTGCACACCGTGAACCAAACACCAAGGCGACGACAGTCGAGCTCTTTGATGGGCTTGATGCGCAGAGCCAGAACCGCTGGCCTTCGCTGCGTTTCGACGCGATGGCAGTCAACTCATTGTTCTCGCCTTTTTTCGTTGCAGGCTTCTATTACAAGACGTTTATGTGGCCGTCGGCATTGTGGGAAAAGCTCTACGAGCCCCTGATCCGTCGTGCGGCGGGGCTTGGCCGCGCGAGTGGCGAGCCCGATCCCGATCGTTACGAAAAAGCGTGGGCGCATTGCGATGTGCTGGTGGCAGGCGCGGGCGCGACTGGACTGTCTGCGGCGTTGGCTGCGGCACGAGCGGGTGCACGCGTCATCCTTTGCGAGGATGATTGGCGTCTCGGCGGCAGGCTCCTTTCTGACGGTGCTGACATTGACGGCTCTGGCGCAGACGAATGGCTCGCCCGCGCAAAAGCAGAACTGGAAGCCGCTCCCAACGTGCGCATCATGCGCCGCGCCGGTGTGTTCGGCGCGTTCGATGGCGGCAGCTATGGCGTGCTGGAGCGCGTGAACGACCATTTCGCCTTGGTGCCGGATCATCAGCCGCGTCAGCGACTATGGCGCATCGTGGCGAAGCATATGATTGTCGCAGCCGGAGCTGTCGAACGCCCTCTCGTGTTTCCGGGCAACGACACGCCCGGCGTCATGCTTTCCTCTGCGGTGAGAACCTATATTCATCGTTTCGCTGCTGCACCCGGCAGACGGTTGGCACTCTTCACCAACAATGATGACGGCTGGCGCACTTTGGAGACAGCGCGCCGGGCAGGATTGGAAATCGCGGCTGTAATCGATCCTCGTCGCGATCTGCCAGCGCATCTGATGGAGCTTGCGCGCCAGTACGGCGTCGCCGTCCATTCCGGCGTGGTCGAAAAAGTCACCGGCGGGAAGGGTGGAGTTTCCGGCGTCCAAGCGCGAGCGAATGGTGGAACCGTCCATATCGATGCGGACATGCTTGCCATCTCGGGCGGCTGGAACCCCTCCGTCGGCCTGACCTCGCAGCAACGCGGCAAACCGGTCTGGAACGACCGCCTCGCGGCCTTTCTGCCAGGAGACTGCCCTCCAGGCGTATCCGTCGCGGGTGCTGCCGCCGGTTCATTCGGTTTAGGGGCCTGTCTGCGAGAAGGCCATGCAGCCGGTCTGGCTGCGGCAAGCGACACAGGCAGCGCGGGTTCGGCAGGCGAGGCGGCCTCAGCCGCCGATGAGCCTTTCTCCATTAGCCCGCTTTGGCACATAGAGGGCAAAGGCAAGGCCTTCGTCGATTTTCAGCATGACGTCACCGTCAAAGATATCGAGATAGCGCACCGCGAGGGGTTCCGTTCGGTCGAACATCTGAAACGCTACACCACGCTCGGCATGGCCACCGACCAGGGGCGCACCTCAAATGTCAACGGTCTGGCGATTATGGCCGAGCTGGCAGGAAAAACGATTCCGGAAACCGGCACCACGATGTATCGCGCTCCTCTCAATCCAGTCGCCATCGCCGCCTTTGCGGGAACTAGCCGCGGCCGCAACTTCCGCCCTGTCCGCTACACGCCCTCGCATTCATGGGCTGCCGAACGCGGCGCGGTTTTCGTGGATGTAGGGCCATGGAAGCGCGCGCAATGGTATGCGTTGCCGGATGAGACCCACTGGCTGGAATCGATGCGCCGGGAGGTACTGGCGGTGCGGAGCGGCGTCGGCTTTTGCGACGTTTCCACTCTTGGAAAAATCGACGTGATGGGTGGCGATGCGGGCATCTTCCTCGATCACGTCTATATCAACACATTCTCCACCCTTGCCGTCGGCAAGGCACGCTACGGTTTGATGCTTCGCGAGGACGGTATTGCCTATGACGACGGCACCACTGCCAGATTGGCCGAAGATCATTACTGTTTGACCACCACCACGGCCAAGGCAGGTCCGGTGATGCAGCATCTGGAATATTGCCGTCAGGTTCTTTGGCCAGGGCTCGACGTGCAGCTTACTTCGGCTACCGACCAGTGGGCGCAGTTCTCGGTTGCTGGGCCGCGTTCCCGTGACCTTCTGCAACGGCTCGCCGACCCGTCGGAGGACCTTTCGAATGAAGGCTTTCCTTTTATGGGCGTGCGGGAGATCAGTTTGCGTGGCGGCCAGAAGGCGCGGCTTTTCCGCATTTCGTTTTCCGGCGAGCTTGCTTTCGAGATCGCGGTGCCAGCGCATCTGGGCGACGCGATGGCGCGAAACCTGATGATCGCGGGTGAGCCATTCGGTGTGACGCCTTACGGTACCGAGGCACTTGGCGCGATGCGCATCGAGAAAGGCCATGTCGCTGGTCCGGAATTGAACGGTACGACCACTGCCGGAGATCTGGGTCTTGGCAAGATGGCCTCGAAAAAGAAGGATTATATCGGTCGCGTGCTGGCGCAGCGCCCGGCGCTTGTCGCATCGGACCGTCAGGTGGTCGTCGGCGTCAAACTCGTCAGCCCATCGGCGCAGCTTCGATCCGGCGCGCATATCGTGCCGCGCGGTGCAAATCCCGGTCCTGCGACGGATCAGGGCTATGTTACCTCGGTATGTTTTTCGCCGGTGCTGGATCAGTGGATCGGACTGGCGCTGGTCGCGAACGGGCGCGAACGTCATGGCGAGATCGTGCGCGCGTGGGATGCGCTGCGCTCAAGCGACATCGAGGTCGAGATATGCAACCCCGTCTTCTATGACCCTGAAGGAGGGCGTCAACGTGGCTGAGTTTGTCTGGACACCACGATCGCCGCTCAAGGCGGAAGCCTCCGCGCGTCTAGGCAGACAGGATGGGTCTGCCGGAGTTGTGCTGCGCGAGATTCGGGGTTTCGATCTTGCGCTGGTCGCTTGCCGGCGTGGAAGGTGGGGGGCATTGAATATCGAAGCCAAGCGCCGCTTTGGTGTCGAGGCGCCGCAGATGGCCAGAGCCCTGCGTGCAGGAGATGCGCTGTTGATCTGGAGCGGCCCGGAGCAGTTTCTCGTTGTGATGCCGAGAGGGGGGATGGCGCTTGCGGACGAACTCACCAATGCATTTGGGGATACAGCGTCGGTTTCCGACCAGTCTAATGCGCGCTGCCTGTTGGCTGTTGGTGGCCCGCTCGTGCGTAACGTCCTTGCCAAGCTGATCTCGATCGACCTCGATGATTCCGCCTTTCCGTTCGGAAGCGCGGCAACCACCATCATCGACCACACTAACGTGGTAATCTGGCGGGGTCTTGATGACCGCGACATTTATCATATCCTTTGCCCGACCAGCTATGCTGAAAGTCTCTGGCACGCCGCGGTCGATGCAGCGGCGGAATTCGGTATCGATAAAGCTCAGAGGACATTTGGAAATTAACCCTGTCACGAGCCATTCGAGCATGAGACGAATTGTAAAATCCTGACTGTGCGGCACAGTGTTCAAATCTCTTTGCTCTCAGCTCCGTCACACCCATTACCGTTCGGTGTCAGATTGGTCCAACTTCGAAGTCCTCCTTCCGTTGTCAGTGATCAAATCGTAATGAGGGCTCGCAGAAAGCCTACGAACTTATCGACTAGTGGAGCGTTTCGCTTTCCGTCCCATGCGACCACGATGTCGAAGTTCGCATGGGGGTCGCTGATTGGCACGGCTATAACCTGGCTGGGCAGCGTTGACGAGATCGCCGCGCCGTAGAGGGTAACGCCGCGCTGTAGCGCTACTAACTGCAACAGGACCGGGACGTCGTCGGCTTCCTCAACGATGTTCGGCAGAAAGCCGGCCTGTACGCAAGCGCTGTTCACAAGCGAGCGGAAGGTTTCCCATCGCTTGCTCGTCCCCATCACAAAAGGTGCATCGCGAAGCGCGCTAAGGCCGATCGTCTCGGCCTTAGCTAACGGATGATGCCCAGATAGCAGCAACACAAATCTTTCTCGGCAAACCCGTAATTGGCTCAGCGATGACTTGCAGGCTGCCGAAAGCATGAACCCTATATCAACCTCGCCACGCTCGATTGCTTGGAGCTGCTCATGCGACGACATTTGGTAGAGGCTCAAGGTCGCAGAAGGATTTTCGTTCTTGAACCGCACGACCAAATCAGCCATCGGCCCATGCGCGGCCTGTGCCGAGTAAGCTATGATAATCTCGCCCGCTTTCCCGTTCGCAAGCTGGCGCGCCTGGCGCACTGAGCGCTCCAAAAGGCCCAACGCTTGCCTTGCATCGGCGGCAAGAAGGGCGCCGGCGTCGGTAAGCTTCACACGCCGCGTTGTGCGCAGGAGAAGCACTAGGCCGAGCTCCTTCTCCAACGCCTGGATCGCGCGCGTAATCGCGGGCTGCGCAATGTTCAGGTTTTCAGCTGCCTTTCGGAAGCTCAGCGTGTCAGCCACGGCCACGAAATAGCGAAGTTTTGCAAGGTCAGGAATGTGCAAATTGATGCCGCTTGATTATCAATGAGTTGTGAATTGATATTAGACGGCTGATCGCCGGACATGTCAAATGCAGCGGTTATAGAATGAACGGGAAATCATGTCCGAGAAAAGCATATCTGTCGCGGTCGCCCAACTTGTCGGCGGGCCAGACGTCGAGAGCAACCTCCAGGCGGTCGAGGCAATGTCGGTCGAGGCAGCGCAGCGCGGCGCCGACATCGTAGTGTTTCCTGAGGCTACCATGTTCGATTTCACTGCAACAGCCGAACGAATCGCGGAAGCGGCGCTGTTACATGCACTGCGTTTTGAAGATCGTGTGCAGGCGATAGCGGCCGCGAACAGCATCGCCGTTGTGGTTGGCACCTATGCCGTCGGCACGGGCACGCTGGCCCGCAACATGATGCTGGCTTTCGGCCCGGATGGCGCACCGCTGGGGCGCTACCAGAAGCTGCATCTGTATGATGCGTTTCACTACAAGGAATCCGAGAAGAACGAACCGGCACCATTGCAGCCGGATTTCGGCGAACTCGTCACTTTCGATCACGCGGGCTTCCGTTTTGGCCTGTTGAATTGTTACGATCTACGTTTTCCCGAGATGACAAGGCTGCTGGTCGACCGCGGTGCCGAGATCCTGCTCGTTGCATCCGGCTGGGTTGCCGGGCCACTTAAGGAATATCATTGGGAAACGCTGCTTAAGGCACGCGCCATTGAAAGCACGGCCTTCGTTGCGGCCTCATGCCAGCCGGCGCCGTTGTCGGTGGGTTTGAGCATGATCGTCGACCCCAATGGCATACCGATCGCGTCCGTACCGGAAGGTACGGGTCTCGCGATTGCGCAATTGGACGGCACGCGGATACAGGCCGTGCGCGACGTGCTGCCATGCCTGGAGCATCGCCGCTACGTAATTCGCCAGGACCGATAAATCGAAAATTCAAGGGACGGAGGGGGAAGTAGTATGACGACTTACGTTGCAACAGGTGATGCGGATCCGCAGCTAAAATCGCAGGCTATGCGGCGCGTTCTTGGATCTGCCGCACTCGGCCAGTTCGTGGAATGGTACGACTTTGTCATCTATGCCTACTCAGCGACAGTGATTGCGAAGCTGTTCTTCCCAAATACCGATCCGGCGGCCGCACTTCTTTCCACTTTTGCGGTCTATGCCGTGGGCTTCCTGATGCGCCCGCTTGGCGGCTTCGTCTTCGGCGGGCTTGGTGACCGGATCGGGCGCCGCCGCGTCCTTTCGCTCGTCATCCTAATGATGGGTGCTGCAACCGTCGCGATCGGCCTGCTCCCGACCTACTCGCAAATCGGCATCATGGCTCCGATCCTTCTGGTCATCTGCCGCCTGATCCAGGGTCTTTCAGCTGCCGGCGAAACGGTTGGCTCGAACTCCTTTGTGGCCGAACATGCACCAGCTGAAAAGCGAGGCCTCTATGTCGCCTTCACTTATTCCTTCGCCAATCTCCCGCCCATCTTTGCAGCACTTCTGGTGCTTTTCCTCACCAACGCAATGAGCGGCGAAGCATATGAGTCGTGGGGCTGGCGCCTTCCTTTTCTCATCGGCGGTCCGCTTGCGCTGATCGGTCTGTACATCCGTAGCAAGGTGGATGAATCGCCCGCATTCAAGGCAACCCAGGCTGCAAACCGCGTGACCGCTACGCCCATCCGCGATGCGATGGTCGGCCATAAGAAGCAGATGCTGTTCAGCTTCTCGCTGGCCGCGTTCTCAAGCCTTGGCTTCTACACCCTGTCTGGTTATTTTGTCAGCTACCTGACGACCACTGTCGGCTTGGACAGAAACTCCGCTTTGATCTCGAACAGTATCGCTCTCTTCGTGGCTTTTGTCGTGATGATCTGGGGTGGACATCTATCGGACAGGTTCGGTCGCAAGCCCCTCCTGCTGGTCGGCGTCTTATTCAACGCGCTCGTTTCCGTACCGGCTTACATACTCGCTGCTCAGGGCGATCTGACTTCGGCCATTCTTGGCCAGAGCCTTCTCGCCGTTGGCTGCGGCATGTTCTGGGGGCCAATGGGCATCGCTCTTCTGGAGCTGTTCCCAACGCGCACCCGCTTTAGTGCTTCGGCCATCAGCTACAATATGGCCTACACGATTTTCGGAGGAACGGCGCCGTTTGTTGGCCTTTGGCTGGTGACGCAGACCGGCTCGAACATCGCCCCGGCGCTCTATATGACTTCAATCTCCATAGCTGTACTGATTGCGGTGCTATTCATGCCCGAGACGTCTAAGGGCAGTCTTGTGCATAGGGAAGATGAGGGCATCGCGTTGAAAGTACGCTAAACAACGCCAAGGAAGAACAAAGCGAGATTTTGGCTCAAGCGGCGGCTGATGCAAGCCGCCTCATTTCCCGATAGATTGTGGAGCGGCCGAGCCCAAGTCGCCTGGCGGCCTCGGCCGGAGAGGGACGAGTGCAACTCGGCCTATCGAACGATTCGAAATCCGTCCACAGAATATGTCTCTTTAATCTTGTCCACGGATTGGAAGGGTCTTTTGTGGACGAAGGGAGGAGGCCGGAATGGCGAAACACGAATTACTGAGCGACGGCGAGCGGCACCAGTTGCTGGGAATCCCGACGGAGCGGGATGACCTTGCCAGGCTCTACACCTTTGAGCCGACGGATATCGATCCGATCCGCCTGCGGCGGGAAGACCGGAACCGCATCGGCATCGGCATGCAACTGGCCCTGTTTCGCCACCCTGGCACGACGTTGGCGCAGATCCTCAATCGGCATCGTAAAGTTAACGGATACCGATCAAAAATGTTGCGCGCGGCTTTCGCTTATGCGGCTTGGAGGCATGCTATTTCGTTCCACATCTGCATGGCTTCGGTTCTCAGTTCGCGGTGATTGTCTGATGAGATCTCGTGGCGTGGAATGTGAAAGAGGTTGGCGACAGGGTCATGAATTGAAACGAAACGCTGGAGATGTTGGGCTGACTTAAAGCCCTTCATGATCCGTTCTCGCCGCCGGGTCGGTTGATGGGAGTTCTCCGCCCGGTTGTTCAGGCCTTTGTGCGAACGATGCTCGACGCCGGGCATGATATCGCGCTTTGCCGCGCCATAGGATCGCAGTTTGTCGGTGATCATGACGCGTGGCGAGTGCGCATGTCCTTTCATAAGCTTTCGTATAAGGCGTTTGGCGGCCTTGGTATTGCGGCGGCTTTGCGCCAGCACGTCGAGAACGAACCCAGCCTGATCGACAGCGCGCCAAAGCCATTGTTTTTTGCCGTCAATGGAGATGACGACCTCATCGAGGTGCCATTTGTCGCCAAGTCTGCCGGCGGATCGCCTCCGGATATCATTGGCGAAATGCCTGCCGAATTTCTCCACCCAGAGACGCACGGTCTGGTGCGAAACGATGATTCCACGTGCCGCCAGGAGATCTTCCACCATGCGCAGACTGAGCGGAAAACGAAGATAAAGCCCCAATCACTTCAGCTGGAAACCGATGGCGGCGATAAAGGCGATCACGAGCGACTTGGGTCATGCTGAAAGATCGCACAGGGCGGATAGCCAGCGGGTTAACTTTACGGTGCCATCGGTCGGGCTGGCCAGATAACGCACCATCTTTCTTCCAAGTCGAACATGGCCCTCTAAGGGTCTGCCTCCGTGGGCCAGAGATATCAACTCGTCTGCGGCAGTGTGCCCAATCGAGAGAAGAGATGTGGGCTAGAAGTTCAGGCGGTGGCCTCGTGCCTACATATGTGCTAATGTGGGTTTGTGTAATTCACCGGAGTTTATCCCATGAGCCGCCTGACGATCGACATAACGGACCAGCAGCACCAAAGCCTGAAGGCACTTGCCGCCTTGCAGGGCAAGTCCATCAAACAATACGCCCTAGAACGCTTGTTCCCTGGCGATGCTGATGCAGATCAGGCATGGCAGGAACTGACAACCCTGCTGGGAAACCGTATCAACGATGGGCTTGCAGGAAAAGTGTCCACCAAGAGCATCGGCGAAATTCTTGATGAGGAACTCGCCGGGGACCGAGCTTGAAGGCCTATATACTCACGGCAGAGGCAGAAGCCGATATGCGCGGCATCATCCGCCACACGCGCAAGCAATGGGGCGCTGCGCAGGTGCGCCGCTATATCTCAAAGCTAGAGCAGGGCATTGGGAGCCTTGCAACCGGACAGGGCTCTTTCAGGGACATAAGTGACGTCTACCCCACGCTGCAGATGGCGCGCTGCGAACACCACTACGTCTTTTGCCTGCCGCGTGAGAGTGCGCCTGCGTTGATCGTGGCGATTTTTCACGAGCGCATGGACCTAATGATGCGACTGACGGACAGGATCAGCAGGGAGAGTTAGACGGCAGTCGATCATTTGCCTGTGACTGGGGCTGCACGATCCCCAAGGCTCTCGACAATCTTCTGATGAGCATCGAGCTCCATCTGTCGGTAAGAAACGGCCTCCGGCCAGTCGAGGAGTGGTGCATCTTTCTCCAATTTCCGCATTTCCCGCCATACCTGCGTTGTGCGCTTCTGGCTACACGAGGGCATCGCGTTGAAAGTACGCTAAACAACGCCAATGGTGAACGGGTGGGGAGCGTCGTCATGCCGCCCGCTTTTTGGACGAGAGGTTGAGCAGCTTTCGGTTCGTTGCCAACGCGGCGCGATCCCAGAGAAAGTCGCCGGAGAAGGCGATATGCTCCCATCCTACCGGCGACGTGTGAGCCAGGAGGTCATCCGGAACGAATTCGCCCGTTGATCGCAGATGGGCCACGGCGTCGGCCATATAGGTGGAATTCCAGTAGACGATACCGGAAACGCTCACTTCTGACGTGCGGCTCTCAACGTTTTCTGTGGCAGCCGCTAAAGAACTTCAACTCAACCTACATGAGGTATGGAATGTCGCGTCCCGCAGTATCCGAAAAGATGGCACAGTTTTCACACGAAGAGCAGCGGGTTCGCCGCGACCTTGCTGCCGCTTATCGGCTTGCTGCGCACTACCGGATGACGGACCTTATCTACACCCACATCACCGCCCGCGTTCCGGGCGAGGATGGCTGCTTTTTAATCAATCCCTATGGATACCGATGGGAAGAGATCACCGCTTCATCGCTGGTGAAGATCGATGTTGATGGAAACAAGGTGGATGACAATCCGGCGCGCGTGAATCCTGCAGGCTTCGTCATTCACAGCGCGGTGCATCGCAGCCGGCACGACGCCGCTTTCGTCATGCATACACACACGCGTGCCGGTGTCGCCGTTTCCTGTCTGTCCGAAGGGTTGCTGCCACTGAATCAGATCGCCCTGCAATTTCATGGGCGCGTCGGCTATCACGACTTCGAGGGTATCGCACTGGACCTAGACGAGCGCGACCGGATCGTTGCCGACCTTGGCGAACACCCAGTCCTGATTTTACGCAATCACGGTCTGCTGACCGTCGGCAAGACTTCCGGTGAAATGTTCTCGAACATGTTCTATCTCGAACGTGCTTGCGAAATTCAGGTCGCGTCGCTCTCTATGGGACGAAAACTGCAACCGATAAGCATCGACATCGCCAAACGTGTCACCGATCAGTATGACCAGATGGCATTCGACGATGGCGACCTTGCGCTCGAGTGGGATGCACATCTGCGCCTGCTCGAGGCGCTGGACACCTCATACAAGGATTAGGCCGTCAAAGCAGCGAGAATTCTGACGAATGCTTTGCTCCGCTCAGTCGCACTATGAGGATCCCAAAACGATTCAACCCAAGATCATGCCGCTCTAGCTTGAGAGCCAGCACTTCGTCAGAGCATGGCCGGCCATCAACTCGCCATGAGGATCGTCGGTCCAGCCCTGCACGGCCTCGCTTGTTGCATCGATATTATTATTGAACATCGGCGTGATCGCCCCGCCCTCGTCATGAAGAATTCGTGCCGCGGCTCCATAAAGCTCAGTGCGTCGATCCGCGTCGAGCTCGCTACGCGCGTCCAGGATCAGCTTGTCGAAATCATCGCGGAAAAAGCGCGTGTCGTTCCACTGCGCGTCGGAGACATAAGCCAGTGAAAAAACCTGATCCTGTGTAGGCCGCCCGGTCCAGTAGGACATCGAGAAGGGTTGCTTGTTCCACACTTCAGACCAATAGCCATCGCCTGGCTCCCGTCTAACATCTATCTGGATTCCAGCCTTGGCAGCGCTCTGATGAAAGAGCTGTGCTGCATTTACCGCGCCGGGAAAGGCAACATCCGATGTGCGCAAGAGAACCGGACCATCATGGCCGGATTTCTTGAAATGGAAGGCAGCCTTATCTGGATCGTAGACACGTTGCTCAATGTCGTCGGAGAAATAGGCATAAGTGTTGTTGACCGGCAGGTCGTTGCCGATCGTGCCATGGCCGCTGAGGATCGTTTGAATCATCTGCTCGCGATCGACAGCATACTTCAACGCGAGACGCATATCGACATTGTCGAATGGTGCAGTGTTGCAGTGGGCGATCATGACATAATGTGCCTTGCCGACTGCATTGCGGACTACGATGCCGGGAGCACGCTCCACGATATGGACAAGGTTCGGCTCGACGCGGTTGATCAGATGCACTTCCCCGGACTGCAGGGCAGACATGCGGGCGGTCGCGTCGTTTGCGACAATGATCTCGACCTGCTCAGCATGCCCGCGAACGTCGCTCGCCCAGTAACCTTCATATCGCTCGCCGATATGGCGCACACCAGGCTCATTGACTGCGACCTTGTAAGGACCGGTGCCTATGCCGGGCCGTCGGATCGTCGCGTCCACCGTTCGGCTGGATCATAAGATGATAGTCGGTGAGGAAGTAAGGCAAGTCCGCGTTGGGCTCGGCAAGAGTAATGACGACATACTCGCCATCGATCTTCATGTCTTTGATCCCCTCTACGAAAGGCAGGGCCGCGGATTGTGACGCCTCATCTGCATGGCGTGAAAGGGTCTCTACGACATCGTCCGGCGTCAGATCCTTACCGTTATGAAATGTAACACCCTTGCGAATACGGAAAGTCCAGGTCATCGCGTCGGGAGTTGCTTCCCACTCGTCGGCAAGTCGCGGCTCAATCTCGCCATCGGGCGAAACCTCCAGCATCTGCTCGCCCCAACAACGACCGAACGTATAGGGCACCTGGCTTTGCCATGTGGCGGGATCAAGGCTGTTCGTGGCCTCGCCGCCAACCATACCGGCGCGCATGATACCGCCCTTGGAGGGCGCGGCATCAGTTTTTCCAGAGAACAGTGTCTGTGCTGCTAATGAGGAAACGCCTAACAATGCTGCCTTTTGCAGAAAATCGCGACGGGACGGCCCGCCGGATCGCGCCTTTAGATGCAGCATTGCAAGCGAATTCTTCATGATAACCTCTGATCTGTTCAGGAAGCGCGTGAGCATACCAGCCGAAACGCTATTGTCACCATTTCACCCCGATATTACTTCCGTGATGAGCCGCTCGTACCCGCGTGATATGCCGCCAGGTACGATTACAGCGACTTGAATTTTCCTCCACCTACCAAGCGGGTCGCCCTTGCCCCGAACCGGAATCTTCAAGCCTGCTTGTCGCCGTCATAGCCGACCGGATCGTGTTGTCATTGACGGTAGCCAGACAAACCGGGAGGCAATCATTGCCTGCGATGGGAAAGCCGCCTGCGAAATCGATCACGGGGATCGCTGAAACCAATCCGCATCCGGCAGAGTCAGTACCTCAACAATCGCATCGAACAGGATCACCGACGTATCAAGCGCCGAATCCGATCCATGCTCGGTTTCAAATCGATGAGCTGCGCCGCGACGATCCTGTTCGGCATCGAGTGCGCAAACGACAGGTAAAAGTACGCTTGCAATCTAGCACCGTCACTCGTCGAGCAGTTCGATATGCGATGAACCTGAAAAACGGATTTGGCCAGATCGAGCCCGACTGTGGTAATCTTCTTCATGGAGCGGTCCTTCTTCTTTGTCGCGTTTCAACACGACCACGTTAGGCACTTGATGCCGTTTGAGAAGGGCCGTTCCACCTCATCAGCTTCGGCCCCCCGGTTCTGGACCATGCTCGCTCATCACCAGTCGAGTCTGCTCAATGCTGCAGAATTTGCTCGAGCTCTCGGCGTGGATGGCAAAACCATTGCCTCCTATCTGGATCTCCTGATCGACTTTTTGTTGGTACGACGACTCGAACCTTGGCATGCGAACATTGGAAAGCGCTTGGTCAAATCGCCACTCATCTATGTTCGCGATAGCGGTATAGTCCACACGCTCCTTGGTCTGACAACGCAGGAAGATGTTTTAGGCCATCCGGTCGCTGGGGCCAGTTGGGAAGGTTTCGTGATTGAAACGCTGATTGCCGCCGCGCCAAGCGGCACGCAAAGCAACTTCTATAGGACCGCCGCAGGTGCTGAAATAGACCTATTGCTTACCCTTCCGGAACGACGCCCTTGGGCGATTGAAATCAAGCGCAGCCTGTCGCCAAAAGTAGAAAAAGGGTTTCACCAAGCGTGCGCCGATCTTGATCCGGAACGACGTTTCGTAGTGTATCCTGGCGTCGAGTCTTTCCCCTTGAAGGATGATGTAGAGGCGATTTCGTTGCCCGCATTGGGCCGGAAGCTTTTTGAGTTATCCTAAGTCTGGAAGCGTCTGGGATAGTTATAGCCGATCGACGAATTGTCTGCGCTCGTTTCGGTGATGGCGCTCAGGCTCAGCGTTAACTCTCAGGTGGGGTAGCGCACGTTCCCTAGTTCTGCTGTGTCGAGACAGGACTCCAAATGTGCATTACCGGCAATTCGGATCGGTCTGCTCAATGCCAGCAAAGCCAGCACCCCAGTTGCGCATGCTGAGGAGAACCGTCTCAAGCGAACGGCCCAGATCGGTCAGTTCATATTCCACTCGCGGCGGCACTTCCGGATAGACAATGCGATTGATGATCCCATCCCGCTCCAGTTCCCGCAACTGGAGCGTCACCATACGCGCCGTCGCGTTGGGGACCATGCGACACAGGGCATTGAAGCGCAATTTGCCATTGAGCAGGTGAAACAGGATCACCGGCTTCCACAACCCTCCGATGACTGAGAGCGTCACCTCCACGGCGCATCCGGTGCGTTCGGCACGTCGACGCGGGCGTGTTTGGATAGGGATGCTATCATTCATGATAGTACATGTTCTCTTTGTACGTACTGTTCTAGACGTATTAAGCCTCTAACTTCGGTGCGAAACAAGAGGATCGTTCCATGAAAGCTGCCTGGTACTCAAAAAATGGCCCCGCTCGCGAGGTTCTTGAAATTGGGGACTTGCCGGATCCGACGCCTGGTCCGGGCGAAATCCTGGTTCGCGTCCGTGCCTCGGGCGTCAACCCGTCCGATACCAAGAGTCGCGGTGGTCGCGGTATGGCGTTTCCGCGGGTCGTTCCCAATCAGGATGGCGCCGGGGAAATTGTCGGCGTCGGCTCCCCCGAGCTCGAAGACCGCATTGGCGAACGCGTCTGGTTCTATGAATCCACGCTGGGCCGCCGGAACGGCTCAGCCGCCGAATTCACGACGGTACCCGCATACAAGGCGGTGCGACTGCCGGATGGCGTGAGCTTCGAGGAAGGTGCGTGTTTGGGTATTCCCGCCATGACCGCCTGGCGCTGTGTGTTTGCCGACGGTCCAGTCGATGGCAAGACCGTTCTGGTTTCGGGCGGTGCCGGGGCCGTCGGCCGATACGCAATCCAGTTCGCCAAGCTGGGTGGTGCCAGGGTCATTGCCACGGTTGGTAACGCCGAGGCTGCAGCATCCGCATCAACGGCAGGTGCGGACCTTGTTCTCAATCGTCATGTCGACGATTTGACGACCGCAATAGCCGGGTTCACAGGCGATGCCGATGGCCGTGGCGTTGACCGCTTTGTTGAAGTCGCGTTCGGCGCCAATCTTGAGCTGATCGTCAAAACGATCTCGCCGAATGGCGTCGTCGCCAGTTATGCCAGCGATGCGGTGCCCGAGCCAAAGCTACCGTTCTGGCCCCTGGTAATGCTCGACGTGACCATACGCTTCGTACTGGTTTACGTGATGCCAAAGCAGGCCCATCTGGAAGCGGCTGAGGCCATCAATTCGGCGCTTGAGGCAAAGCAGTTGACCCATCAGATCGGACGAACGCTGCCGCTTGCCTCCATCGTAGAGGCACATGAAGCTGTCGAGCGTGGAGATCTGGGTAAGACGATTTTGGTGCTACCATAAGCTGGAATTTGGCAGAGCAGAAGGTGGGATGGACGTTCGATCCGACCCAAATTTCGGCTCTTCCATGCTGTATCAAGACAGGCACTGCGGAGCGTTTGGTGTCCGCTGTCACGAACTGCCATCGACGGGTCGACATCTGACAGCCTATCCAATGATTGGAGCGTATCGAGAGAGGTGTCTTCGATCAGAGTTCTCTCCGCGCGTCAGCGGGCTATCGCGCGACCGGCAAGGCCCATCCGTTCGATCGTGTCGACTGCCAGGCGAAGGGACTCGCGTTCTCGAAACGTAGCGACAATGGAGCTCGCTATCGTGGCACCGTCGTCGGACATCGTCGCCGTCTGAATTGCAGCCAATAGCGCTGCTCGACGATCTTCCGCCGTCGCACTTCTGATATCCATATACACCAACAGGCGTAGGCATGATCGCAGCGGGATTCATTACGGCGCCATTAGAGTGCAAATGATGCTTGGTTGGCACCGATTTGGTCAGCAACATATCTTTGTATCGCGCGAGCCGGGCCTCTTCTGCTCCGAGCACTCAGCCCGAATCTCGCGTCAGACATAGCTGAATGGCAAAGCCAAGCCGATTATGCTCACGCCTCGCCATGAACTCACACTTCTTTTAAGCCCAATCGCGACAGTCGGTTTTCAAACTGGCTATAGGGCAGCTCACGGGCGTCTATCACCTTCCACGAATTGCGCTGCGCCTGCGTGCCGTCCAGAAGCCGAACCGGCTCCGATCCCGTATGCTGAAGGCCGATCGCCACACCGATCTCCGGCCCGTGATCCGAATGCGGCTGGCCTTCCGGCCAGCGGCGATCTCATCCGCCTACAACTGTGTCGCGCCAACGAAGGTCAGCAGCGGAGCGAAATCGCCACCGTCAGCAGTTCGCAGGGCAGCGATATAGACGTTACGGCGCTCGTTGTCGGCCTGAAGATCAAATCCGCTGGCCCAGGCGATAAGCGGATGCTTGTAGACTTCTTCAAGCAGGATATCGGCGGCGATCCGCGCGTGACGACCATTGCCGTTTGGAAAGGGATGAATCTGCACCATGCGGTGATGAAAGCGCGCTGCGGCTTCAAGGGGCGGGAAAACGTCGTTTTCGGCCCAATAGCGCGCATCATCCAGCAGCGTGCGCAGCTGTACGGAAATCTGAAGTGGATCGATGCCGATATTTTTCTCTGTTTTGCGGTATTCGCCCGCCCACGCCCACACATCGCTGAAGAGTCTCTTGTGCAGCATCCTGACAAAGGCGTCATCAAAGATCGAGCCGCTGCGTCGTCGTGATATCCAAGCGAGCCCCTGTTCGATATTGGCCTGTTCCAGTTCGTCCAGTTCCCCGCGCGTCGTCACATGCGAGAATTTCAACCTCTGCATTTCGTCGGGATCGAGTGGCGTTGCGCCGTCCGGTTCTTCAAACGTCATCTGACCTCCCAGAAGTCGGAAGGCATGTCGCGAATGAGTTCATCGGTCAGGTCTTCAATGCGCTGCGCTGTCTGCGCATTCGTCAGCGATTGCTTTTCCAGCGCCATGTGCGCGCTGGCGCGCATGATGCGCGCTTCGGCTTTGCGGCGCGCCTGCGCGCGAATGACGTTTTCCACGCGCCCATCGTCGGGAACGATGGCATAGACAAAGTGTCCGCCCATTGCCTCGGCAAGCTTGTGCATTTGGTTGATGGTGATTGCGCCATCGCGCTCGTTGCGTTCCGCCTGATAGACCGCATTGCGGCTAACGCCTGCGCGTGTGGCCACTTGCGCGCCGGACATGCCGAGTGCCTTGCGGAGCATGGAAAGCCATCCCTCTGAAGGTTTCTTCAGAGCTGCAATCTGGCTGGCCGTGCGATCTACGATCTGCACATACTGCTTTCTGGCTGTGTCTTTCACGCTCATTGCATATCGCCTTATGGGTATATTGTGTTTTATGCCTATTTAAAGATAGGCCATTAAAAACTTTTGTCAATTTATCGATATGCACATTTTCATAATTCGACAATCAATAGATAGGCAAATTATGAGATGATGCACATCATTATATATGCGGTGGACCCGGTGATCAGCCGCGAATTTTGGCCGCCCTAGAACAAGGATAGCTGCGAGCCGCACCAGCGCGTGCGCTCGACTCAAAATCAGCCATGAGGTGACATAGGCAACCGCGCCGCCCCCTGTCCAGCGGTGCCGATGGGTGTAAAGTGAAAGCGGTAGCCGGTTTCTGGAGCGGGCAGCGCAAGCCTGCTTTCGCTTTACAATTCAATATGCTCGATCATCCCGAATTTCTCCGGCGTGAAAGTGATTTCAACCTGAATGCCGCGCCATGCGATGGTTATCCTTCTCGAACAGTCGCCCAACCGGCGTTGTCACATTGATCTTCCGTAAACCGCAGAGCGGTAGTTTTTCCGGATGAACCAGACATCCCCGACGTATAAGAACCATCGTTTTCCCATCGAGATCGTCGCCCGGACGATCTGGCTCTATTATCGTTTCAATGTCAGCCTCGCGAAGTAGAAGAGATGATGCTCGAGCGCGGCATTGTCGTTTCTTATGAGACAATCCGGAGATGGTGCCGCAAGCACGGCGCTGACTACATCCACCGCTTACACCGCAAGCCGCCTTCGCAGCATGATATCTGGTATCTCGATGAGCTTGTCATGCGAATCAACGGCAGGAAATGCTGGCTCCGGCGTGCAGTTGATCAGGACGGCTACGTTCTCGATGAAATCGTGCAAATGCGCCGGAACACCAAGGCTGCCAAGCGCCTGTTAATCCGTCTGCTGAAGAAGCAAGGCATGGCGCCCAAGCGCATGATTACAGACAAGTTGCGCTCATATGGAGCGGCAAGGCGCCAAGTCATGCCGCATGTCGAGCACCGGTCCCACAAGGGACTTAATAACCGTGCCGAGAATTCTCATCTACCGTTTCGAAAACGGGAGCGAACATAGCAAGGGTTTCGGTCCATCGGGTCCTTACAGCAATTTCTGTCAATCTTCTCTGCAGTCCGCAACCTCTTCACTCCAACTCGTGCAAATCGATCCGCTTCACAAATCCTCATCCATCGTCGCAAGGCCTTGACCGAATGGAATGCTGTGGCCGATCAACACGCCTGAGAGCCCGAACAGGGGTCTTCCGCGCCTTAATTCAAACAATGTGACAGCCCCGTGTAACTTCCACGTAATCCCCGGTAGCCATACACCTCCACCTCGGCTCACCTCAATGATCGACGGACGGTCGGAGCACGATATGGATCGAAAGGACGGAAATGAAGAACATCATTTCAGGCGTACTCGTTTGTCTGGCGCTGACAGCGTGCAGCCAGACGGAAAAAGGCGCAGGCATAGGTGCGGCGAGCGGTGCAATTATTGGTGGGCTGGCAAGCGGCACATGGGAAGGCGCTGCGGTAGGTGCTGCGGCAGGTGGTGTGGGAGGCGCAGTCGTTGGCAATGTCAGCGAGCGTAACGACAGAAACCGACGCGAGCGCTGGGAACAACGTGACCGCCGTCACTACGGTTGCAGGTACCGGGATCAATATGGTCGCTGCCGATAAAGAGTGCTGACTTGTCGGCGTAAGTTCAAGGACCTGATGGATGCCGGGCCAACTTTGGTTTGTCCGGTATCGACATTTGCAACAGGTTCCTGGCGTCTAATAACCGTAAGGCCAGGATCGCATGATAGTCGCGCTCGTCTGAGCCCGAGGCGCGGTTTTGCTGTAAAGACTGTCGGACGACGACTATCCGGAACTTAACCGATCAGGCCACTATGAAACTTCTGCTTATCGAAGACGACCCGGAAATGACCGACGCGCTGAAGGCAGCCCTTTCACAGCACGGCATTGTCCTTGACGCCGTGGGAGACCTCGCAACTGCGCGGGAGGCAATCGCGGTGGCCGACTACGACATCGTCCTTATCGACAGACAACTGCCGGATGGCGACGGCAGCACGTTTCTTGCAGATTTGCGTCGCACGGGATCAAGCACCCGATCGATAATCATCTCCGCACTCAGGTCGACCAACGAGCGGATTTCCGGCCTGAACGATGGCGCTGATGATTATTTGCCGAAGCCGTTCGAAATACCCGAGCTGATTGCCAGAATGAGTGCCGTATTGAGGCGAGCCCCGATAGCGGGACCGTCCGTCCTGGCTGCCGGAAATGTCACCTTCGACCGTGTGTCATGCGATGTGCATGTCAACGGAGTTCGGCTGGCGCTTACCCGCCGCGAGCTACTTATCATGGAGACGCTTCTGAGAAACCGCGGACGCACTGTGTTGCGCTCGTCGCTGGAGGAGCAGGTCTATTCCTTTGACGATGAGATCCAGTCGAACTCGCTGGAGGCCAATATGTCTCGCCTGCGCCGGAAGCTCAGCGATGCTGAGGCTGATATTGTCATCAAGAACATTCGTGGCATCGGCTATTACCTTCATGAGCAGAAATAGGATGAGAAGCTCATCTCTCCGCTGGCGATTCACACTTGGCTTCATCGTCCTGCAGGTGTGCGCGGTCATCGCCTCGCTCGGCCTGGTTTTCTATTTCCTTTCCGGCCTAAAGCCCGATGTGGCGATCACGTCCGTCTGGCTGTCTCAGGAAATCGCCGATTCGATCGGTCTTGGGCCGGATGGCAGAGCCCGTCTGGAGCCGACGGCCAAACTAACAGAGATGATGGAGGACGCGCCTGACCTGTGGTTCGTGGCGGACCTGGGCAATGGTGGTGTCCTGTCATACGGCGCAACTCCCCAAGGCATTGCCAGCAATACGCCATTTCTGAAGACATTCAGAAGCGTCGAACTCCATGGTTATCTTGACGATCCGCTGAGTGTGGCCAGAATGGAGCGGTTCGAGACACGGAGCGGTGAGGCAACAATTCTCACCGGCGGTGCTCTCATGTCCCAATATGGTCTGACCGTCCTGCTGGGCAATCTTGCCGTCGGCGTACCAGCCTTGATCCTCGTCGCGATCTCCTTGATCGGCGTTCCGTTCGTCACGCGCTGGGCCCTGCGGTCTTTCAGCGATCTGAAGGAACGCCTCGACAGAATGGACCTCGACACACGTGGCGCTCTGGTGGAAGAGCGGGGCCTGCCCAACGAGGTCCTTCGTCTTGTGCGTGACATCAACAGGGCGCTGCGCCGTCTCGATAGCGGCTTCGAGTCGACGGAGCGCTTCTTCGTCAACGCCGCGCACGAACTTCGAACGCCGATCGCTATACTTCAGGTGAGAATCGATACCCTCACGCCAAGTGAGGACAAGATGCACCTGCAGTCGGGCATCAAGCGCCTTACAGCGATTGCGAACCAGCTTCTCGACACTGAGAAGTACCGGCAGAAGCCTCAACAGGATTTGCCTGTGGACCTCAACCATGTTGTCTCCAAGGTGGTCGCCGACCTCGCGCCCTTCGCCATTGCAGAGGGCTACGATATTTCGTTCGATAGCAGCGCGGAACACGTGTTCGTTCGCGGCGATGCCGAAGCTTTGGAGCGCGCATTCATCAATCTGGTGCGTAATGCGATCCAATACGGAGGCGGCCGGGGACAGATATCTATCGGAATTGAGACTGACGGCAGCGTGACCGTAGCCGATCATGGATGCGGCATAGCCGACGATAAGCATACGCGTATATTCGAGCCGTTCTACCGGGTCAGTCCGCATGGCTCGGGAGCCGGCCTGGGGCTCAGCATGGTCAACGAGATCGTGACCCGCCACGGCGGTTACGTCGAGCTTTCTTCGGCCCCCGGCAAGGGTAGCACGTTTGCCGTGCGCTGGCGCGACATGCGCGTTTTCCAACAGCCTTAGAAAGCGCGTCCGTTTGGCCGACTGCTCCGTAATTTTGGGGCAATACTCGTGAGAGACAACGGCCGCGATTCTCAATAGCGCGGTCCAAAGGCTCAATGACACGATACATCACCCACAAGCGTCTGATCCTGGTGGCGGCAGCCCTTGTTGGTACGCTAGCCGTCTGGTTTCTGTTTCTGCGTCCGCCGGAGAAGCCTGAACTGGTGACCACCCAAGTGCGAACGGGCGACATCGAGGAAGTCGTGCTGGCGACCGGGGTTCTTGAACCGCTGGAACTGGTGCGCGTCGGGGCCCAGGCTTCCGGTCGCGTTGAGCATCTGGCTGTCAAGATCGGCGAGGTCGTCGAGACCGGGCAGTTGGTGGCCGAGATCGATTCCCAGACTCAGCGCAACACCTTGCGGGATCGGGAAGCCGCCCTGGCCAACATCCGCGCCGTCCATGTGGCGCGCATGGCCGGTCTGACTCTGGCCGAGAAAGATTACGAGCGCCGGCGCGCGATGCTGGCCTCCGGCTCGACCCCGCGCGCCGAGTATGATGCTGCTGTGGCCGCCTTGGCCACTGCGCGGGCGGAGGTCCAGGCGCTGGACGCACAGATCAGTCAGGCGCAGGTCGCGGTGGAGTCGGCAGGCGTCGAGTTGGGCTATACCCGCATCACCGCCCCCATCGCCGGCACGGTGGTCGCTGTTGTCGCCGACGAAGGTCAGACCGTAAATGCCCTTCAGAGTGCTCCGACCATCGTGATGATCGCGCGATTGGACACGATGACTGTGCGCGCGGACATTTCGGAAGCCGATGTCATCCGTGTACGAAAAGACATGCCGGTCTGGTTCAGCATTCTTGGCGCCCCGCGCCGGCGTTTTGATGGCGAGTTGCGCCAGGTTGAGCCCGCCCCTGCCTCCATCGCCAACGAGAGCAACGCCGCAACAAGCGGACAGGGCTCAACCGGCGGAGCCGTTTACTACACAGGGCTGATCGACGTCGCCAACGCGGACGGGGTATTACGACCCGCCATGACCGCGCAGGTGTCCATAGTGCTCAGCCGTGTCGGCGGCGCTGTGCTGGTTCCACTGAGCGCAGTGGAAGGCGCGCCTCGGGCCGGCGATACGGCGCGTGTCCGCGTGCTCGGTGCGGACGGCAACGTCCAAATGCGAGAAATCCAGGTCGGCATCGACAACGGCGCCGACATGCAGGTTCTTGGCGGCCTTGAGGTTGGGGAGATTATTGTCTTGGGCGCGTCCACCGACGAGCGTGCAGACGGCCAGTCTCAACTGCCCGGGTCCAAGCGGTAGGCGCGCCATGACCGAGCCGCTGATACGCGTACGCGGGGTATCTCGCGCCTTCCCCGCAGGCGACGAGATGGTGCGGGTGCTGAAGGATGTCGACCTCGATATCGAGGCCGGTGAGATGATGGCCATTATCGGCGCTTCCGGCTCTGGTAAGTCGACCTTGATGAACATCCTTGGATGTCTGGATCGGCCGACGACAGGCAACTATTGGATCGAAGGGCGCGAGACGTCGAAGATGGGTGTGGACGAACTTGCAGCGCTACGCCGTGAGCGGTTCGGTTTCATCTTCCAGCGCTATCATCTGCTTGGCGATCTCAGCGCAGCCAGCAACGTCGAGGTGCCGGCCATCTATGCCGGACGCGGCCGATCCGACCGGCACAAACGGGCGATCGCCTTGCTTACGCGGTTGGGTCTGTCGGAGCGCATGGACAATATCCCCGGCAAGCTGTCGGGCGGCCAGCAGCAGAGGGTGTCGATCGCCCGCGCCCTGATGAATGGCGGCGAGATAATTCTGGCCGACGAACCGACCGGGGCGCTGGACACCCACAGCGGCGCGGAGGTCATGACAATCCTGCGTGAGCTTCACGCCGAAGGGCACACCATCATCCTGGTGACGCACGACAAGAAGATCGCGGACCATACGGATCGGGTTGTGGAAATCAGCGACGGCGTCATCATTTCCGATGTTCGGAATGTGCCGAGGGCGGCCGCAACAGGACGTCCCGCTCGGGAGCGCGCGCCTGACGCTGGCTGGCGCGGCGCAATCGACCGGATGACCGAAGCCTTCCGCATGGCCGCGACTGCAATCTGGGCCCACAAGATGCGCTCGCTTCTGACCATGCTCGGCATCATCATCGGCATCGCCTCGGTGGCCGCGATTTCGGCCCTGGGAGCTGGTTCGCAGCAACAGATCCTCAACAGTATCACCTCGCTTGGCACCAATACGATCGAGGTGCGGGCCGGGAAAGGCATCGGCGATCTGGACGCGGGCAAGATTCGAACCCTGGTTCCGGCCGACGCAGAAGCGCTGGCGAACCAGCCCTATGTCGACAGCGTTACGCCAACCGTCTCGGCCAGCGTGACTGTCAAGCGCGCCGCCGTGACTGTCAATGCCGCGGTCACCGGGGCCGGCGCGGACTTCTTCCGCGCGAGGGGCCTGGAACTGGCGCAAGGACATCTGTTCGACGCCCGGGACGTCACCGGCTACAGCCAGAATGTGGTGATCGATGCAAACGCCGCACGCGACTTGTTTCCCGACCGCGTGAACCCGGTGGGACAGGTCATCCTTCTGGGCACAATGCCGGCGAGGGTTGTGGGGGTGACGAAACCCGAGAATTCCTTCGGCCCGGCCGTCGATACCCTAACCGTTTATGCGCCCTATACCACCGTTATGGGCCGCATGCTGGGTCGACCAAATGTCGACGGCATAACTGTCCGTATCAGCGACGATGTCGATCCGGGCAATGTCGAGGCGGCAGTTTCCCGCCTTATCGAGCGTCGGCATGGCGCGAAGGACTTCTTCCTTACCAACTCGGCGACCATTCGTGAGACTATCGAGACCACTACGCGAACCCTGACGCTGCTGATTTCGTCAGTAGCGGTTATCTCGCTGATTGTCGGCGGCATCGGGGTCATGAATATCATGCTGGTGTCGGTCACCGAGCGCACCAGGGAGATTGGCGTCCGTGTGGCCGTGGGCGCGCGACGCAGCGACATCCTCTCACAATTCCTGATCGAGGCCGTTCTGGTTTGTCTTGTCGGCGGCTTGATGGGGGTCATGCTCGCTCTCGGCATTGGCGCTCTTTTCAACTTGTTGAGCCCCGACTTCAAGATGATCTTCTCCTCGGGATCGATCATCATCGCCTTCGCCTGTTCGACCATGATCGGTGTCGTCTTCGGCTTCCTGCCCGCGCGCAACGCCGCCAATCTGGACCCGATCGAAGCCTTGGCGCGCGACTGATGAGGCGACATCGACGAACTGATCAGGAGTTGATGTTATTTTTCGACAGATTTCGCCGGCCAGTGCTCATAATCTACGTGACGGCGTGTCGCGGCTATTGAGCGCCGGGCCCATCCGCTTCGGCTATGGAGCCTGACTGCTGCTTCCAGATGAAGGTCCTCATTCTTAGACTGCTCTCCGAAAACCACCATTCTGCTTCCGACCCTAATTCGGTCATCCGCACTCCCAACGCCCAGGCTTGGAAGCGGTCACTGTGGCTTCAAATTGAAGTCGCCTTCTCTTCACCCCGTGTAGTCTCGGACGTTTGCACAAGCGGATATGTCAATTTGCTTAAGCGGCGGGGAGAAGTACGCCTGGGAGCGCCAAAACGAATGATTACCGAAAAACTACGATCTTACGCCGCCGCAAACGCCAAGTCATGCCAACTCCCGAGCACCGGTTCCCACAAAGGATTAAATAATCGAGCATAGAACTCGCATTTGCCACTGCGAAAAACGGGAGCGCTAATGCAAACATTTCGATCTATCGGAAACCCTCAGCGGTTCTTTTCAGCTTTGTCGGTGGTGCGCAATTCTCTTGGTGCGGCCTCGCTCAAAACGCACCGCCCCTGCAACTAACCATCGTACAAGGGCATTTGCACACTGGTAATCCATCACGGATGTTGCTGCCTAAAAACCGGCATTCACGAAACTTTCGTCCTAACCGACTTAACCTGACAGCACCATAGTGACAGTCATGATCGTCGAAGGGACGTTCGTGGGCCGCATGCGCGCTGTCAAAGACTGACTGCCAGAGGGTCTTTTTCGCCGAGGAACGACACGACCACTGAAGGCAAGGCTGCAGAGGTCAATTTGTAGATACCGCAATTGGAGATAAGTGCCCGTATATCGGTACCAAGCCCACGATAGTGCCAGATCGTGCGGGTCGCATATGGTTCGTTTCCATTTCGCCACGACACGCCCATCGTCAGGCCACGCAGATACTTACGTTGATGGATTTCAAACGGCATAAGGATCGTTTGCCCGAAGGTGGGCGCATTGCCGCGAGTCAGTTCGGTCAAAAAGATACGCTGTCGCCGGTAAGCAGCGAGTCCGACATAGCGGGAACGTTGCCCGACGCCGCGTTGCGTGTCCTCGATACGTTCGAGTGATGTTACCAATGCTTGTCCGTTTTTTTCCCGCAGGTGGGAGCAGGAACTAACGATTCTGTCGGGCCAGGAAACTGATCTGTGCCAGGTCTGATAAAACCCGAAATGCGGGCGCAACGCCTGCAGGTCACCGGGAAAGGCGTCGGCTAGAGGCCCTTCCTCCATTGCGGGCTGAAGTCTCTCATTTAACTTATGGCGAAAGGCCCCCGTCGGAAGATCGAAGTCAGACGAATCCAGACCGAAAGCGGCAGCAATTCTGAGCCGGTTATTCGCCGACGGCAGCGCGCCTGTGTTGATGTAACGATTAAATTGCTGCCTGTTGATGCTGATGGCGCGGCATAGATCCGAAATCGAATGCCTGGTGCTGCAAGCAAGTTTCAGATTGTCGCTAAAATTCGCACGGGTCCTGTTCATGATGATTAGCGTAAACCTGCTTAAAGGCGCGTCAAGCCGCGAAATTGCATAAGATTGAACTGGGTCCACTATCGAGGAAATAAACGCTGGCAACGAGGGGCCAAAAAAATGACCGAGTTTAGCAGAACGCTAGATATTTCACGTCGTAAATTTCTCCAGGGAAGCGCGCTTTTGGGCATTTCGGCCACGGCAGGTACGCTTATCGCATCACCGGTTCAGGCGCAGACCCCGGTGCGCGGCGGGACCTTGCGAATGGGGCTCGCGGGAGGGGCTTCCGCAGACACGCTCGACCCGGCACTGGCATCCGCCAGTGTGGCGTTCGTCATAGCCCATTGCTGGGGAGATACACTTGTCGAATCTCACCCGGAAACGGGTGAACCGCTTCCATCGCTGGCCGTGTCATGGACTTCATCTGCCGACGCCAAAGAATGGATCTTCAAAATCCGGCAAGGCGTCAGTTTCCATGATGGCAAGCCGATGACGGCCGCGGATGTGGTCGCCACGCTACGCCGCCATGCGGACGACGGCTCAAAGTCGGGCGCGCTCGGATTGCTGTCGGACATGAAGCAGATCGAGGATCGTGCCGGCGACGTTGTCATTACTTTGGTGGAAGGTGATGTTGACCTTCCCCTCCTGCTAACTGACTACCACCTCCAGATTCAACCGGAGGGCGGCACCGGGAATCCCTCAGCGGCAATCGGTACCGGACCATACAAACTGATCGCTTTTGAGCCAGGCATCCGAGCCACCTTCGAGAAAAATGCCAACGATTGGCGCGACGATCGAGGCCATGTCGATAACGTCGATATAATCGTCATGAACGATTCCACCGCCCGCACCAATGCGTTGAGCGCCGGTCAAGTCGACTTCATCAATACGGTGGAGCCGAAGGTGGCACCGTTTCTGTCCAAGGTCCCGAATATCGATATCCTTCAGAGTTCCGGCAAGGGATTTTACTCCTTCCTTATGCATTGCGATACGGCGCCGTTCGATAACGCTGATTTGCGGCTGGCGCTTAAATATGCCGTCGACCGCGAGGCCATACTGGACCGCGTGGTCGGCGGTTTCGGGACTATTGGCAACGATTACCCGGTGAACGCCAATTATGCACTGGCCCCGACCGATATCGAACAACGCGTCTACGATCCCGAGAAGGCCGCCTTCCATTTCAAGAAATCGGGTCATGACGGGCCACTCTTGCTTCGTACCTCCGAGGCAGCGTTTCCTGGCGCGGTGGATGCAGCCCAACTCTTCCAGCAGAGCGCCGTCAAAGCCGGCATCAAGATCGACCTGCAGCGCGTTCCAAGCGACGGCTATTGGTCAGAAGTTTGGAATGTCCAACCATTCTGCGCTTCCTACTGGGGCGGGCGCCCAACACAGGATTCACGCTATTCAACCTCCTATGTCTCGAATGCGGAATGGAACGATACCCGCTTCAAGCGCCCTGACTTCGACACCATGGCGATGCAAGCTCGCGCCGAATTCGACCAGGACAAGCGTCGAGCTCTCTATCGAGAGATGGCGATCATGGTGCGCGACGAAGGCGGACTAATACTTCCCGTATTCAACAACTATGTAAACGCTGCCTCGAAGCATCTGAAGGGGTTTGTCCACGACATCGGCAATGATATCTCCAACGGACGTATTGCCAGCCGCGTCTGGCTAGAGGGCTGAGCCCAGGCAGATCCATTAAACCTGGTCCGTGCGTAATGCGCAGTGGATTTGCCGCCGCGCCCATCATTTATTGAGAAATCCCATGTCGAAAACGAATTTTCACGTTATCGAAAACGAGTGGATCATCCTGAAGGATGGCACACGGCTGGCAGCGCGCATCTGGATGCCAGATAGCGCGGGCGCGGAAAGTGTCGTGCCGGCCGTGCTGGAGTTTCTTCCATACCGCAAGCGCAACGGCACCGCGCCGCGCGACGAGTCCACCTATCCGATCTTTGCCGCAGCCGGTATTGCCGGCGTGCGCGTCGACATTCGCGGTTGCGGTGAGTCAGACGGGGTGATCGACGGCGAATATACCGCGCGTGAGCTTGCCGACGCAGTCGAGGTGATCGAATGGATCGCCGCCCAAGGCTGGTCAAATGGCAGTGTCGGCATGATGGGTATTTCCTGGGGCGGCTTCAATTGCCTTCAGGTGGCAGCGTTGAAGCCGCCAGCGCTGAAGGCAGTGATTTCCATCGCCTCGACTGTGGATCGCTACAACGACGACATTCACTACAAGAATGGCACGCATCTTTCGGCGCAATTGTCATGGGCGGCGACGATGAGCGCCTACCAGTCGCGGGCGCCGGACCCTGACATCGTCGGCGAGCGCTGGCTCGGCATGTGGCTTGAGCGGCTTGAGCAGGAGCCGTTCTTCATGGAGCAATGGCTCTCACACCAGCGCCGCGACGACTTCTGGCGTCATGGATCGATATGCGAAACTTTCGAGGAGTTTTCGGTTCCCGCGCTGATGATCGCCGGGTGGGCCGACGGCTATCGCAACACACCGCTAAAGGCGGTAGTAGGGATGCCTGAAAAGACTTGGGCGCTGATTGGTCCCTGGGTCCATAAATATCCTCATTTCGCCTTTCCAAAGCCTCGGGCAGACTTCCACGGCGAGGCGATTGCATGGTGGCGTCATTGGCTATGCGGGGAAGGGAACGGCGTGGAATCCACTCCCCGGATGCGCGCCTATATTCTCGACGGCCCTAGGCCTGCGCGCCGGCGGGAGGCAGATCCAGGTTATTGGATCGCCAAGAACAGGTGGGCTGAACCGGAGACTATCACTCTGCACCTAGCTTCCTCGGGCCACCTCGAACACGATCCGGTATCCGGCTTATCAGGCAGCGCCTTACTACAGTCACCTCTCGATACCGGCACGATGGCAGGAGGGTTCTTCACCCCGAAGCCTGATGCAGAGATGGCCGGTGATCAGCGCATAGATGATGCCGGATCCCTCGTCTTTGAAAGCACGGTGCTTGCCGAAGAATGTGTCGTCCTTGGCCAGCCGGTGCTCAAGGTAGTGCTTTCAAGTGATGTGCCTCTCGCCAACCTTGCGGCGCGGCTGGTGGATATTCATCCAGACGGTGTTGCCACGCGTGTCTCTTACGGCGTTCTCAACCTTGCACATCGTCTCGGCAACGCCGAGCCTCAACCGCTTGAGCCGGGCAAGCCGGTCGAGATCGTGTTGGTGCTCGACGCCTGCGGCTATCGATTCGGGCCGGGACACCGCATCCGCCTGGCACTCTCCAGCGCTTACTGGCCAATGATACTGCCTCCGCCGAATGACGCAACGCTGGCCGTCGACCTTGCTAAACTACAGCTGGAACTACCGCTGTTGGGTACGCATCGCAGGATTAAGGTAGCTGAACCAACAAATCCGGATCCACTGCCGCACTACGACATCTTGAAGGAAGGGTCTTCCAGCCGATCCATCGCGCGTAATCTGGCGGACGGCGTAACCCGCTATCGGATCGACGAAGATTCCGGCCTCAGCCGTCATCCTGATAACGGGCTGTGTACCCGCGATATTCACGAAGAGGTGTGGTCGATCACGCAAGGCGATCCATTGTCGATGACAGCAGAAGCGCGCTGGACGTGCATTACGGAGCGCGATGAATGGCAGACCCGTACGAACAGTGTCTCGACGCTGTCGTGCACGGAGACTGAATGGGTGATTTCAGAGCGTATTGAAGCTTTCCAAGACGATCGCAATGTATTCACGCGAGAGCGCACCCGCCGCATACTGCGTGACCACATGTGAAGATTGTGTCGCAAATCGGGGTCAGAACAAGATGGGATGGCACTGTAAAGTTATCGAGCGTAATTGGCGAAAGCCGCAGTTTCAGCATTGTCGCTGACTTTACGCAGCCTTCACGCCTGTGATCTCGCGCCACGCCATCATTGCAGTATTCCGAAGTCCACGGTTCTCAGATGATGAATATTGGTTACGAGGAAAATGATGGAGGTTGGCAATGGGATCATGGATTGAAACGAAGCGCTGAAGCTGACGGGGTGATTTGAAGCGCTTCATGATCCGCTCCCGTCGTCGAACTGGCTGGCGCGAATTCTCCGCCCGGTTGTTGAGCCCCTTGTGCTTACGATGATCACAGACGGTCAGACCAATCTGCCCGTTGGCCGCCGCATAGGATCTAAGTTTGTCCGTCACCATGACACGCGGCGCACAACCTTGTTCCTTGAGCACTTTGCGGATCAAACGCTTGGCAGCCTTGGTATTCCTGCGGCTTTGCACCAGGACATCCAGAACAAAACCATCCTGATCGACGGCCCTCCACAACCAGTGTTTCCTGCCATTGATCGAAACACTGCTTCATCGAGGTGCCACTTGTCGCCAAGGCGTCGCGTGCGCCGACGGATCTTGTTGGCAAAGTTCCGTCCGAATTTCTCCGCCCACGTGCGGATCGTCTGGTGCGTGACGATGATGCCTTTATAGGCAAGCATATCTTCCACCATGCGAAGGCTGAGCGGGAAGCGGAAATACAGCCACACCGCCTCGGCGATGATTTCAGCTGGAAAACGGTGGCGGCGATAGAGTGGATCACGAGCTTCGGGCATCACTCGAAGTCACAATAATTCATCGCTAACTGGTTAAATTTACGGTGCCGATCCGATTTATATAACCGACTTCTCACACGGTCTGCCTAAAATTCGGGCCGTTCAATATCCGACTTCTTTTTGATGCCGGAAGGCCAGCACATACACCGCATCGTCGGCTGGTTCGTGGCGATACAGCGCCACATAGCCGGAATCCCCGAACGGTATTACTAGCTCGCGCAGCTCCGGCTCCTCGGGGAAGGGCCGGCCGATTTCCGGCGTTTTTTCCAGAAGCAGGAATTGCCGTTCGATGGCCTGGCCGGCCCGCTTGGCAGCTTCCGGCGCTTTCCCGGACAAAATGCGCCGACAGCGCGCCAACCCCACGGCCGCGCCTTCCGTGACGATTACTTGTGGCACTCAGGCATCGCCTTTTCGTCGTCGGTACCCCAAGTGTTCAACCAGGTCCGGACTTCCTGGCCGGTTAGGTGCTTGCCTGTTTCCTTATAGGCCGCCCAGGATGCCAAGGCTTCCTGTTTGAAACTCTCGCGGGCTTCCTCGCGGTCTACATACTGCTGGATCGCTTCGAGCATGATCCAGTGCGCCGAGCGCTGGCGCTGGCTAGCGAGCTGCTGGACGCGGCTTTTCAAGCCATCATCAATCTTGAGAGATGTCGCCATATCCATAGCCCTTTATCACATGGTAATACCTAGTGATAATATAGCTCTTCGCTGTTGAGTTGTCCATGCGCCGAAACTGTCGCAGAAGTCAGTCGCGAAAGTTTTACTTTTGCATCCGAGTTTTGCGACAGTGCGCCTTTCGCCATAAGGTCATGTTGGATCAACACCTTATGGGTGGGCGCATCGAATCTGCGTCTGGCAGTCGCAAAAATCAGGCAGACCGTGTGAGAAGTCGATTATATAAACCGGATCTGCTATTCATTGGCAATTATCGAGCCTGCCGCGAATTATGGTCCGTCTCCTCGTCACATATATGGAACAAGTTGAGTCCCCGCATGGTGCTGCTTTGTCACCGCCAGTTGCGGGTGCGCGCATCGCGAAGGAAAGCCCTGATGCTGAAGATTATCTTCAGCTCTATCAATGCGTAGGTGCAACCTTGCAATGGGATGAGCGTCTCCGAATGCCAAGGAACGAGCTTTCGACGTTCTTGCGCAGCTGTTCCACCGCTCTCTACATTTTACGGCACGACGGGCAAGCACTCGGGCTGTACGAGTTCGATAGTTTTGGTGAGAGGGAGGTAGAGCTAAAACACTTTGGCCTGATCCCAGCTGCTCAAGGCCGTCGTCCAGGACCGTATCTGTTGGATTGGTCCCTCCGAGCTATATGGAGCGACCGACCTGACCGCATAGGCTTCACACGGACACCAATGACCATCCGAAAGCAAAATCCACCTATGAACGCATCGGGTTCAAATCCTATGCCGAAGTGTGGGAAGAATTTCCGGACTGATGCCGCGTCCAGAAACGGCATCCGGCAGGAATTCTCCCAAGTGGCACATCATGGTAGAATCTGTTAATCGGCGCGGAATATTGGCTCTGACTCAGTTTTGATGCAGTTGTAACGATGCTGCTTTGCTGGTTTCCACAAAGGAATCAGCCTGATGAGCACCAAGTTTCGGCCCTCTGATTTGGTACCGGCTGGCTTCATCGCCGAACGCATCACCCACATTGGCGATGAGACCTGCATCTTGCTTTCCCGAGCCGGCGCTACCGCGTCATGTCTGGCATGCGGACGAATGTCGCGAACGGTTCGAAGCCGCTATTACCGACAGGTCGCGGACCTCCCCCTGTCGGGAAGGCGCGTCAGACTTCTCGTACGCACGCGGAGGTTCACCTGTGACGCGGTGCTCTGCGGCAGGCAGATATTCTCCGAGCGGTTCGGCGATGTCCTACCTTCCTACGCCAGACGAACCGGGCGTCCCGAGCATCTCGTCCACCATCTGGCCCTCGCGCTTGGAGGACGCCCGGCGGCGCTTTTTGCACAGCAGCTCATGCTTCCCGTCAGCAACGACACCTTGCTCCGCGTCATCCGCAGGCAAGGATTGCCGCCGTCGATCCCGCCCTCGGTGATTGGCAAAATTGACCGAATGGAGGCCTTCGACTTCACGTCGCTGTCGTACGGAATCTCAGGCCGACGCCGAAATCACACGGCTTACCGCTCCACACGAACCTCTCAAGGAAAAGGTGAAGTCAGACAGCCGACGACGATCCGCTGACGACCACGATAGGCGTGCCGTCGGGCACGCGATCATAGAGATCGATGATGTCCTGGTGCATTAGCCGTACGCATCCCGACGAAACCGACTTGCCGATCGATGACCACTCCGGAGAGCCGTGGAGGCGATAGAGCGTATCTTTGCCCTCCTGGAAAATGTAGAGCGCGCGGGCTCCGAGCGGATTGCTGACACCACCTTCCATGCCACCCTCCCAATCATTTGTGCCGGGTATCTGCCGTGCTCGATATTTTTCGAGTTCAGGTTGCCGGTCGATCATTTCGTTGGGAGGAAACCAGCGCGGCCACTTCTGTTTCCATTGGATTACCCCGCGACCCGACCATTCAAAGCCCTGACGTCCAAGCCCAACGCCGTAGCGGATTGCCTCACCGTTGTAGCCAACGAGAAAGAGAAAATGGTTTGCCGTGTCAACAACGACAGTTCCCGGTTGTTCTACGGTTGGGTTCGGGACGATTTGGCGATAGAATTTCGGATCAATCCGTTCGATCGGTACCGCAGGGATATCGCGGCCATCGTCGAATGTGGCCGCATACATCAGATGAGGATCGCCGAAATCAGGACTGGCGCTATATTGTGCAGGCAATGTCGGAAATGGTTCTGCAGTTTGAACAAACGCTGCACGTTGGGGGCCACTTGTGCAAGCTGCGAGAGCGGCTGATGTAGCGGTCGTCGCAGCCATTGCCAGAAACTTGCGGCGGTTAAATCTAGACATCCGGTTCTCTCCCGCTGAAAATCCAGCGACGCGCCGAATTGTCAGAAAACGCGTCAAAGTAGTGAATGAACTTAACACAGCAGAAAACTTAGGCAGACCGTATGGGAAGTCGGTTTGATACACCAGGTTTTCTATTGGTTGGCAGTTATCGAGCCCGTCTTGGTAGCGCTTGTCGGTCACCTGGATTACTCGAATAATCGTTCGCACGCATGATCTGCGTCCGGAACCTAAATCGCTCATGAGAGTGTCATTTCGTCCCCCGGAACGGGCAGTGTTTACATTGGACTCTTAATGAGACCCGTTGAAGAAGAGTGCAAGGGTTATGTCGCGGCCGTCCCTATGAGTTGTTGTCGGTCGCTGGCGGCTGGCACCACCGGACCCGCATAGCCTTCGGAGATGCGATCCGGGCGGCCGTCGGCGTCAGCGACAAAGCCGTCGCGCTGTCGGAGTCCGAATCCCTGGTGCTCACCTTGATGTTTGGCAATCTGCCGTCTATATTTACGGCAAGTTGCCACTAACAACAAGGAGGCTGCCATGTCGATTGCCATTGTCGAGGAAGTCGCACGAAAGCTCGGCGGTCAGAGCGTGCTGGGTCAGGTCGTGCGGTCACAAGCTGACTTGGCGCTGGCGGTTCGCAACAGGCTCCCGCTCTCTGCCCTTCGGGGGCTTAGCCAGGCCGGAATGACCGAGCGGGAAATTGAGACATTTGTAATCCCGCAGCGCACTCGCCGTCACCGCGCGGACAAGCAGCAGTCACTGACTGTGGACGAGTCGGACCGCGCTGTCCGGATCTTGCGCGTCCAGTCTCTGGCCGAGCAGGTCTTCGGTGATCATGACAAGGCGAACCGCTGGCTTCGTCGTCCACTCCTCGAACTCGACAGTGAGACGCCGCTGGTAGTGGCTCAAACCGAAGCCGGCGCGCGTGTCATCGAAACCATCCTCGGCAAGATCGCCTGGGGCGCAGCCGCCTGATGTTGCTCTGGCGTCTGTCAGGCAAGCAGTATGCTCGAGCACTCGACGGCGGCTATGGTCTTCATTTCGACGGACGCTGGAACACCGTCGGCCATGCGGTCACCTACTGTGCTACTTCTCCCGCCCTCTGCGTTCTCGAGAAGCTCGTCCATGTCGAGGACCCGGCGCTCCTGCCGGAACTCGTCATGGTAACGTATGAGCTGCCGGACGCCGTGACGATAGACAGCCTTGAACTGTCGGATCTGCCACCGGATTGGCGTCGCCATGAGGCCTGGAGTCAGGAGAGGGGAGACGAATGGCATGAAGGACGCGCCACCCTATTGTTGCGTGTGCCTTCGGTCGTTGTGCCTGTCGCCAATTCACCGGACGCAAATGTGCTGATAAATCATGGCCATCCGGCTTCAGGCGACATCCGGATCGTCGGCCAGGAATCCTTTTCACTTGATCCCCGACTATTTTGAGTGCGTGCGAGGACTGGGTGTGCTCCGGGTTCGGCGTTATGCGCCCGCCTGACGAAGCGCGCCTCCTTGCGCGTCAGGTCGTCCTCCTGTCCGACACTGCATTCGTGGTTGTTCTGACCCCAATAGTGGGCGCCGCTCGAAACCTGCCATTCGTTTGCTTCTCCCGGACGGCAGAGCCGGGTCCAGGAGGAGACTGTCAGCCTTGGTCGCTGAGGACAAGAAGCGGACTCACCATAGGCGTGTTATCTCAACGCGCCTCATCAATTCGCAATATCGTCAGACGCATTTGTGGGGTGAAATGGGGTCCACTCCAAGGTGACACTACGCGCTTGCCTGACATGCTAGCCCATCTAGCCTGATGTAAGTGTCATCAAGCTTCCCTTCTTCTTGGAATCGTATGTCAGCATTACCCAAGACTGCGCACGCTCCTGTGCTCGGCAGCGTCCTGGCGACATCACTTCTCACGCTCCCCTATGGGTGGCCCTCGCGCGACGACCAGGAAAGCGCAGGGCATTGATAGCAGGCCTACTGATCTTTGGGGGCCGGCACGCTTTCGGCTTGAAGGACATTAAGGATGTTTTCGGTCCCCGTGAGGGGACCGTCGTCAAATGTCAGGTAGATTTTCCCTTCCTGTGCCATCGCAGAGCGCGGGATCTCGGATTGTAGAACCGTCCTCTTTGTCGCTGTCTCCACTGTCGCATATCATGCAGCCGGCCGTTTGTGCTCCGTGACGAACACGCGACACAAAGCCTTCCGAGCTTCGGGCCGTAACGATCTGACGCCGGTTTCAGGATTTGCGCGACAAGGGACGGCTACCGGCACGCGCGATCAGCGCCCCCGGTAGGCCAGCATAATCAGGCTATAGCCCGAAACTGCGCCTTACCTTCATGCAAGAAGCACGCTTTTGAGAAAAGTCCCACATCTACTTTGTTGGGTAAGCGTATGTCCTGCATATCCGGCAAGGGCTTGGCCTCCGGAAGAAGGCGGGCGGATAGTAGACCGGCCATCCGGCCAGCTCGAACCAGGGATGGCCGAGCTGCGCCTGAGCCGCCACGCGGTCCACTGCGTCGCCGTCCAGACCGCGACGAGCACGATCGAGAAGACGACGACGATCTGGAGCCAAAGGACACGGGTGGCGGACGAGGCGGGGCTGCTCCTCTTCTTCGTTGCGAATCGGCGAAGAAGAACAGGCACGGCACGGGTTTCAATCGCGGATGGCCCGGGCGTCGTAGAGGAGCGTAGGGATTGCGGAAAATACTTGTCGCTGTCGGTCCGTCGCGAGGGCCGCCATTCACTTCAGGAGGCTGAGTCGAGCCCCATCTGCCAGAAGTCCGCCTCCAGCCGCGACGCCTTGCCGAACAGCGCGGCCAGTTTCGTGAACCGTCTGTCCGTCATGCTGCGTTCGGCGAGATCATCCAGTTGACGTCGTGCGCCGGCCGCCACGGCCTGATAGGCTTCGCCTGCATATTCTGCGATCCACTCGCGATAGGGATGCTCACCCAAGGCGTCGACGCCATCCGGCGCGAGCCTGTTCGCGATTTCGGCATAACCGATGACGCAGGGCGCCAGCGCGACCTGCAGATCGAGCAGATCGCCAGCCGCGCCGCAGTCGAGCACGAAGCGGGTATAGGCGACCGTCGCCTGATGCTCGGGCGCGGCCTCGATCTCGTCGCGGGAAATATCCCAGCGCTCGCAGAGCCGCACATGCAGTTCGGTCTCGTCCAGTATGCCGGCGAGCCCCGCCTGCGCGGCGCGGATGTCGGCGATGGTCCGGCTCTTGTAGGCGGCGAGCGCCCAAGCGCGGGCGAACTGGATGAGGAACAAGTAGTCCTGAACGAGATAAGTGCGGAAGGCTGATTCCGGCAGCGTGCCTTTCCCCAACTGCCGCACGAAGGCATGGTCGACATAGCTCTCCCATTCGGGGGTGGCTTCCTGGCTGAGGCGATCGAAGACATCCATGGCTCACTCTCCCGCTTCATAGGCTGCGTCGAAGAAGGCCAGTTCCAACGAAACGGCCCGCGGGAAGAAGTCCTGGCTCACTTCGGCCTCGGCCGGCCCGACCCGGTCCAGTTCGGAGCGCAGGAAGGCGACGAATTCGCGGAAGTCGGGATTGTCGTGCAGCGTGATCCATTCCGCATGGACAAAGTTCTCCGGCAGCGGCGTCGGCGCGCGCGAGGCCCAGTCGAGATAGAGCCATTCGGCGACGTTGAGAACGGAAAGCGCGGCGGCATAGGAGCGCGTGGCGGCCGCCTCGCGCATGATCGCCTGAAAGCCTTTCGTCGGTTCCGTGTCCGCAATGGTCGCGCGCTGATCCTGCGTCACGCCGAGCGCCTCGAAGGCGCGCAGGAAATAGGTGTTCTCCTCGCCCGAGATGAGGCCGGCGAAGCGGCCGAAGCGCAGCCGGGCCTCGAACGTGTCGGCGGTGGCGATGGCGGCGCCGAGCAGCGTCAGGAAACTGTCGAGGAAGCGGTGGTCCTGCACGAGGTAGGCGGCCATCACCTCGTCGGAGATGGCATCAGTGAACAGTTCGGTGACGAAGCGGTGCTCGACCGCCTTCGTCCAGGTCGGCTCGCTGGCGCGTTTCAGGTTTTCGGTGAAACGTTCGGTCATGGTGCTGCCCTTTCGTGGCTGGCAGCGAGACCGCGTGTTTTCTGGCATGGTGCGGCCTCGCAGGGAGGCCGGCAAAAGGCAGGCTTCGACAATCCCATCCCTTCGCCGGCATGATCCGGATCAGGTTCGAAGGGTCACCGCGCTGCTTGCGCCAGCGGTATCTCAGCCCCTTGCGGGGCTCCCCTTGGTCGGCGCCATTGTAGGTGGGGTCGGGAAAGATGTCACCTTGCTATAAGCGCGGTCCCGCGCTTGCGACCGAAGGACCGGGCGTGTGACTGGTTCAGCTTGCCGGCAATTGCTTCAGTGGATTGGCGACCGGAACGCCGAGCGGCGCGAAGTGGCGCTCGTTGGCCGTCAGGACGGTCATGCCGTGCGCGGCCGCCGTGGCGGCAATGGCGATGTCCTCGAAGCCGGGATCGTGCGCCCGCGCCCGATCGAGGATCGCGCCAGCCTCACGCGCTTCCGCGATGCCGAAAGCGAGGATGCGGCCGGCATAGAAGTGTTCGACAGTCGTAAGCCAGCGCCGCAGCCTGTCGGCCTTGGTGGTCGCGCCGATCCTGACGGCGCGGGCGATGCCCGCCTCGATCTCGGCAATGGTGACGGCCGAGAGATAGAGGCGGTCGCCGTTCGCGCGCACCCAGGCCGCGAACGCCTCCACGCCGATCTGCTGTTTCGTCGGCGCGTCGGCGGAAACGATGTTGGTGTCGAACAGGTACATGAAGCTTAAAGGGCTGCGTCGCGCAGGGCGCGGGCGGGCTTGCGCGACCGCTCCGGAATGTCGCCCGGCTCGCCGGGGAAGGACAGAAGCAGGTCCGCGAAGTCCGGGGCCTTCGAGATGCGCTCCCACTCGTCGAAGGAGACGAGCACGGCCTCCTTGCGGCCATGCCTGGTGATCACGGTCGGATCGCCGGCGACGGCCCGGTCGACCACGGCGGACAATGTCGCCTTCGCGTCCTTGAGCTGGATTTCCTTCATGGCAGGACTCCGAATATGACTATTGGTAGTCATATATAGCGTCGATGTGCCGGACGCAAGGCGCGGCCGCCACGGTGGCCGGTCGGCAACATGCCGCCTTCGGTCGGCGCTCACAGGCCGAGCCCGCGCTTGCGGCCGAAGGACCAGTCGACGCCGCCATCTGCGCGGGCGACGCCGGAGATATGCCGGCCGATGTGGTTCTCCACGGATGGCGTCCACGGCACGAGCTTGAAGCCCAGCCCGTCGTCGATCATGGCGAAGCGACCGGATGACAGGATGAAGCGTTGACGATAGGTGCCGGCAGCGGATTGCTGGAACGGCATGTTCATTTCGCCGGCCAGTTTCTGGCCGAGCGCGTCCAGCTCGCGCTGCCGGGCCGTGCCCGACGATGATGAGCACTACGTCTACGCTATAGCCCTCTAATCCCGCAATCGTCTTGCTTGATTGCGGAGACGATCGCGACAATGGGCTGAAATGGCCTGTTGCCGATAGGCTTTGCGGTTTTTAGGGTTTCAAGCGGCTGTGCCTTTCAGAGAATCCTTGAAGGATTCGCGCCGTGCGGTTATATTACTGGAAATATCCAGGAGGCGGCTATGGGCAGCTCGCAGAAACGCGCTATTCAAAACTATCGATCTCGTTTGAGCGAGCGCGGCCTGGCGCGCTTCGAAGTGTTGGCCCGAGATGCGGATCGCGATCTTATACGGTCCTTGGCGCGTCGCTTGGCTGAAGACGGCCCGGAGGCGTCGCGCCTCCGCGAGGCGGTCACTCAGACCATTGGCGGCGAGCCGCCGAAGAAGGGTGGGATTTTGGCGGCGCTACGACGGTCCCCTCTCGTGGGCGCGGACCTCGATCTCGTCCGTGTCCATGAAGAAGGGCGAGCCGTCGAAATCTGATGCGCTACCTGCTCGATACCAACATCATCAGCGACATCGCAAAACCGGCCCCGTCGGACTCCTTGCTCGCTTGGATGAGCGAGCAGAACGACGAAGACCTTTTCATTGCCTCGCTGACCGTCGCTGAAATCCGCCGAGGGGTTCTGGACAAGCCGGCTGGCAAACGCCGCGATCAGCTTGAGGCGTGGTTCTCCGGGCCGGAGGGGCCGCAGGCGCTGTTCGCGGGCCGCATACTGCCCTTCGACGAAAACTCCGGCCTGATTTGGGCGCGTCTGATGGCGGAAGGGAAATCGCAGGGTCGGCCCCGCAGCGCGCTCGACACGATCATCGCCGCCGTCGCCGAAGCCCATGGCTGCACCGTCGTCACCGACAATGAGAAAGATTTTGCCGGGGTAGTCGTCATCAATCCGTTGCTGGCGTCGCGGCCAGTATGACCTCGACACGTGTGCGCGACGATTTCACGAAACCGGCACTCAGGTTGATGGCGCAACGGGCCGGATACATCTGCTCCTACCCCGACTGCCGCCAATTGACGATCGGACTGTCCGACGACCGCAAGTCAGGACTGACGATGGTCGGAGTGGGCGCACACATCACCGCCGCTTCGTCAGGAGGGCCACGCTACGACGGCAGCCTCACCCCTGAAGAACGGGCGAGCGAGGCGAACGGCATATGGATGTGCCAGTTCCACGGAAAACAGATCGACGACAATGCCAGCCGACACACCGCTATCGACCTAAAACGCTGGAAATCGCAACACCATGAATGGGTCTTCGCGCGCATCGCCAGCGCCGACAGCTTGCTCAAGCACGGGATCACCAATATCTCGATCGAGAATATTGGCCCGTTCCGCCAACGGACCAGCATTTCCCTTGGTCGGCACAATGTCGTTTTCGGGCTGAATAGTTCCGGGAAATCCAGCCTTTGCGAGAGCATTGCGGCCTTTGCAGGCGGCGCGAACTTCGAGAATTTCCGCAAGCGTTGGCGCCTGTTCGGGCCTGGTTCCCCGTCAATGATGATCGAGGCCGCCGTCTCTGTGAACGGCGCGAGAACAACCGTGCGGCTCAGTGAAGAGCCTGTGGCCGTCAAACATGTACCGAAACTCCATCAGACCCGGCTTCATATAGAGGTTGACGGAAACGTCGCAGCACACTGGCCCCGGTCGCTGTTCAACATTGTATATCTGGATAGTCAGAACCTGAAGCCGAACCGGATCAAAGACCCGTTTCGCCGTGATTTACGCGCGCTCGCGCCGCAGCTGGGAATGAGCGAGGATCAGGTCTGGGACGCGCTCCGCGAAGAGTTGTTCTGTAGCTCGACCTTCCGATCACGCATTCGCCGGATTGGGGAGTATCGCGCCGAAGTCCGCTCGGCCGGTAGCGATTTCTTTTACGAGACGGGCGGATTGGCTGCTTCCGAACATAGCTTTGCGCTGTTCGACATCCTTCTCCGAATGATCAGGGCGGACCCAAGGCCAACGCCCTGGATGATCATCGTGGATTCGAGCCTGTTTTTAGGCCTGGATAGCGACAACAAGCGCCGTCTCGTGGAGGCGTTGACACAGCTCGACGAGCCGGCCGTCCAGACGCTCGTTTGCGTCAACTATGAAACCGATGCGATCGACCTCAAGGCTGCGGACGCTGAGAAATGGGTCGGCTCCAGCGTCGCAGGCGCGTTGACCGTGCATTCGTTTTTATAGGCCCGCCTACGATGAGCACGAGATCCCAACGCTACATAATCGATCCTCCAAGCGCGTGCCCTGCCCATCTGCGGATGCCAAGCGGGCGCCCCATGAGCCAGATGTCCTTCGACATGGACGATGTCGCCCGCTGCGCTTGGAATGAAATTCTTCAGACCGCACCACGAGCCACATCGCTTTTCGCATTTCTCGAAGACCTGCTTGAACCAGGCGCCAGCCTCGTCTGGCGCGAACAGGGGCCAGGTCGAGGCACGGAAATGCGCCGGGCTTTCTCCGCCCTCTTCTTCGCGCGCGCCTATCTCCAACTCAACCATAATTTCGTTTGGTTTGCCGCGATCGACGGCGATAATTTCCATCTCTCACCAAACTGGCGCGTCAGCCGAAAGCCGCGCTCGCTGTGGAGACAAACAACTTGGCATTTTATCTATTTCGTTAAGCCATTTTGAAGATGCAGACAGTAGCTGAACCCAACGAGCAAGTGAGATGGGCCCTGTCTTGGCGTTGGATTTCCTAACACTCTACGTCGTGATCTTTCTCAAATCGCTTACAGTTACGGTGATTTGGACAGCATTCGCATATCGTTATCATCCGCACGTCGCCGCTCAACATTGGCTGGCGGGCTCAGTCATCTCAATGATTGGCGGAAGCATTCTGACGATACAGGGCAATCAAGGCTCGCTGGTTCCCGCGATACTGGGCAATGCAATTGTCATATACGGATTCTGTCAGTCCTGGATTGGAATTCGTCGTTTCTACGGAAAACGAGGGGGTCAGTTGACGGCCGTCATTTTGACCTTGGTTTCCGTGTTCGCGATGATCTTTTTCCACGATCAGGATCGATTGCGCAGCATGGTCTATGCGACGGGTCAAATGACGGTCATGGTGCTTTCGATAATCTATCTGCTCAAACCGGCACGACAATCTCTTGGCACGGGCGTTGCGTCAGTCGCGTTCGCCATTGCCGCCGTGGGGCAGTTGTCTGTTATCGGCGGAAATTTCGCTGTCCTGACAGGCGCGATGACTTTTCCATCATTTTATCAGTTGGCTTCCTACGCGCTCCTATGCACGATTTTCAGCGGAATGGTGTGGAATTTCGGCTTCGCATTTATGGCCATAGACAAGTTGCAAGCCGAACTTGCTCGGCTTTCGGAGACCGATGATTTGACAGGGATCGGAAACAGACGCGCTTTGCGGGCTGCTCTGCTGGACGAGCATCGCAGGAGCACGCTCTCGGCGATTCCATATTCTGTGGCGCTAATCGACCTGAACAAGTTCAAACAGCTGAATGACAAATACGGTCATGCGGCCGGAGATACGGCGCTCGTTCACCTTGCCGGCATATTGTCTTCGTCAGTGCGCGCAGGCGATTTCGTCGCACGTCTGGGCGGTGATGAATTTTGTATCCTTATGCCGGAGACCAGTAAGGACGAAGTCGTGGAGAGTGTGGAAAAAATTCACGACGCTTTGGCAAGAACGCCCGTCGTGATCTCCGGCGAAGAGATCTATCTATCGGCCAGTATTGGTGTCGCGGACTGGGAGCCTAAAGGCCGATTGTATGCAGATGGTGTTTTAGCCGAGGCGGACAAAGACCTCTATCGCCGCAAGGCTCATGACAGTCGGCGCCGTGTCGAAAATCGAAATGGATTATACGCCGTTCCGTAGAGGGAAATCGCGCTGGAACCGGCGCGCGGAACTTTCGGCCATTCTCACTCCATGCCCGGCATGTCGCCATGCCGGGCTGGTCAGTGTAGTCACGCAGCTTCGTAAGCGTTTCGACTAAATCCGCCGTTCTTTATCCCTTTCCAGAAATCTCGCGCACTTTAGCGAAGCTGTTCTCGATATTCCTTGGCAAGCTTATGGTAATACGAAAACTTAGCATCACGTCGCAAGATAATCTTCAAATAGAACAAATGCGTCCGTCGCGCTATCGTCAACGGCCACAACCAGAGCCAAATTGATGAGCTTTTGCCTTGGAATAAACCGACCTTGGAGCGGAACAAAAGGGAACAGTAGCGGGGTAGATGGCTGCGCACGAATGTACGCAGCCACGTTGTTCAGTGTAGTGAGGCGCTTGCCGCAAGCCGCTCATCCTTGTCGTGCAGAGCGAAGCGGTCAATCATATCAGCACTCGCTTCGTTGAAGCCGAGGACCTCGACGTCGTCGCCCGCCTGACGGAACTTCAATACGATCTTGTCCAACGCGCCAATTGCGGTGATGTCCCAGAGATGGGCCTTTGTGAGATCGATGATGATCCGCTGACCCTTATCCGTGAAGTCGAACGCATGGATGAAGGCTTCCGCCGACGCAAAAAAGACCTGCCCCTCCACTGCATAGGTGACACTGTTTTGTTCGGCATCCTCCACGCGCGTGACCCTGAACAGACGGGCTACCTTGCCAGCAAAAAAAATGCCTGACAGCAGGACGCCAACGATCACGCCCTTTGCCAGATCATGCGTTACGACGACGGTGATGACCGTCGCCAGCATGACGACGGAGGACGGAAGCGGATGGCGTCTCAGGTCGAGGATCGACCGCCAGGAGAAAGTGCCAATGGAAACCATGATCATGACCGCAACGAGCGCGGCCATGGGGATGATCTGGACGAGGTCGTTGAGGACGACGATCAGGAATAGCAGGAAAGCACCCGCCACGAACGTTGAAAGCCGTCCTCGACCACCAGATGTTACGTTGATGACCGACTGTCCGATCATGGCGCATCCGCCCATGCCGCCGATCAGCGCCGAGGCGATGTTTCCCGCGCCCTGACCAACACATTCCTGGCTCTTGTTGCTGGGCGTGTCCGTCATGTCGTCGACGATCTGCGCGGTAAGCAGCGATTCCAGCAGGCCGACGGCAGCGAGCGTCACTGAGTATGGGAAGATGATCTGCAGCGTCTCCCAGGTCAACGGAACCTGCGGAAGCATCAGGAATGGGATCGAAGACGGAAGCTCTCCGAGGTCGCCGACGGTGCGTAGGTCCATGCCGAACCACCACGCCATGGCCGTGAGTACCACGATGGCCACGAGCGGCGATGGGATAGCTTTGGTCACGTATGGAAAGAGGTAGATGATAGCGAGGCCGCCAGCGATCATCACGTAGGTGAGCGTCGGAACCCCGATAAGTTCGGGCAACTGGGCCATGAAGATCAGGATCGCAAGTGCGTTGACGAAGCCCGTGATGACCGAGCGGGAGACGAAGCGCATCACGCGGCCAAGCCTCAGCCATCCCGCGACGATCTGGATGATGCCCATCAGGATGGTGGCGGCGAACAGATACTGAAGACCGTGCTCCTTGACCAACGAGATCATGACAACAGCGGTCGCTGCCGTGGCGGCAGAGATCATGCCCGGCCGACCGCCCACAAATGCCGCCATGCAAGCGATTGCGAAGGAGGCGTAGAGGCCGACCTTCGGGTCGACGCCTGCGATCACGGAGAAGCCAATTGCTTCCGGGATGAGCGCGAGGGCGACGACGATACCCGAAAGCACGTCGCCACGGATGTTGGAGAACCACTCCTGACGATAGTTTGAAAAAGTTCGCATGGGAGATATTTTTCACAGTTGAGGCAACGGGCCGAGCGAAACTCGGTCCTCGAAAATGGAATAGGTTGCGTTGCTGTGTTGTCTGGCGGATCGGCGGCCAGAAGAGCCACCCGGAGTTTCACCGGGTCCTTGTGGATGACGATAAGTAGCTCACGCAGTCCGGTTTTGCAATTATGTCTCGGTCTGAACCCGCCACAACATAGGACGCGGCGGTCAAGGTGCGGATGCGACACCGGTTACGTTGAATCCGCATCGGCGCATTAAACACTGAAAGCTGAGCCCAGACCTTGCGGCGTGCTATTTCAGGAATCTCCACCGAGAGCGCCTTGCTCTCTATCGCGCGGAGATACCGTTGACTAAATAACATGCGCAAGCTCCGCTCTCCCTGAGAATGGATGATGGGTCGAAATACCTTCATCATGTCCGGCGGTCATGGGGTGCCGGACAAGCTGCTGATCTCGGTTTCTCGCTGAATCAGAAATACGCTGACAGCGCACGCGATGCTCACGACAAGCTCGGCTTCAGCGGCGCTGGACTCGGTTCTTTCCCGAACATGACGCCCGTTCTCGGACGCATAACCCCAAAGCTTTTCGAACGCGGTATCCAACGGACAGGGACATTGAGCCTTGGGATCAACCGGCCAAGCGTAAGGTTCGGTTCGCCGGTCAGATCACGGGCAGCGCACTCCACTGCAGCCATTGCATATTGAATAGCCCCGGTACGATCAGGGATTGGTCGCCTGGAGATGTCTTTGAGCGCCTCGCGTATCTCCGCTGCGGCAGTTTCCCGACCGTTTCCTGAAAGACAATGGCATGGCGCAGTGGCGAGCTGCCCGCCCCGATATCAACGGGAGCGGCAAGGCAGTCGTCGGTCGCATCCTGCATCTCAACGACATCATCATGCGCGCCGTGGACAAGGCGCTGTCCCGGCACGGCATCATGTATCCGGTCTATGCAGTGCTGGCGACGATCCGCGTTTCCGGCGAGCCCTATCGCATGTCACCGACGGAACTGCTCTCGACGCTCCTCGTGACTTCAGGCGGGCTTTCGAACCTTCTGCGCCGGATGGAAGCCGACGGCTACATCACCCGCACGGCCAACAAGCGCGACGGGCGCGGCGTGATCGTTGAACTGACCGACGAGGGGCTCGCACTGGCGGATGCCAGCATGGCCGACCACGCCGCCGTCGAGCGCAGCCTGATCGAATGCCTCCCGCCTGACCCGAGTGGCGGGTTCCCACCGATCTCGGACGTTCTGCGAGGGATTCACCATGCCCAAAGCGGACATAACCGTACTAAGGCACCGCTCGTGCGTAATAGGCTGGCGGCGTTCCGACATGGCGAGAAAACGCGACACTGAACGTGTTCGCCGAACTGGAGCCTACGCGTACGGCCACTTGCGCCACGGTGACGCTTTCCGGAGCAGCCGATCTTTTGCCAGAGCCATGCGCCAGCCCAGCAGGTATTCCATCGGCGCGACCCCGACTTCGCGACGGAACCGCTCGAAGAATGTCGAGCGCGAAAGCGCAGCCTCCCTCGCGAGGTCCAAGACCGTCCAATGCTCCTCGGGGCGTTCGTGCATCTCCCGTAGTGCGATGGCAAGTCGATCAGCGGGATCTCAAGCAGGCGACCCAGTATGACGTCCCGGCCGGGCCGGTTCGCTCGCGTCTCGTCGTTCAGGAGTCCGACCAGCGTCATGAGCCGCTTCTCTGCGCGGATATGGACAAGTTGCGGCAGGAGCGACACGAGGAGGCCGGCTTCGTCCGAGACGAAGGCGCAGTGGCCTATCAGCATGCGGACATTGGCAGCGTCGGTGGAACCGCCCATGTGGAACACGCCTGCGCTCATTTCTTGTTCCAACCCCTCGTAGCGACAGCATTCGTGCCCTCAGTTTAAATCTTGCTTGTGATCAACCCCGATCATTTCCCGTGGGCAGCGAGCCCTGTTCGAGGCTGTCGAGCCAGTTCGTGTCGAGCTTAGGCACCGAGGAGAAGAGCAGGCGTGAATATGGATGACCAGCTTCCAAGCCCATTGCTTCGGGGCTAAGCTGCTCGACTTTCTCGCCACGATACATGACGACGACTTCGTCGCAGATCGCGCGTACGATCGATAGGTCATGGCTGATGAAGAGATAGGAAAGCGAAAGCTCGCGTTGCAATTCCTTCAGCAGGTCGATGATTGCTGCCGCTACCACCGTGTCGAGTGCAGAGGTGATTTCATCGCATAGGATGAGCTTGGGATTTGCCGCCAGAGCGCGTGCAAAATTGATGCGCTGCTTCTGGCCGCCCGAAAGCTCGCCTGGACAACGATATCGCATATTGCGCGGCATATGCACCATGTCGAGTAGTTCGTTAATACGAGCATTGCGTTCCTTGGCACTCATGCGGTGATAGAAGATCAGTGGACGTCCCAGAATATCCTCGATCGATTTAGCTGGGTTGAGTGCCGTGTCGGCGAACTGGAACACAATCTGTATTTCACGTAGCTGGTCGCGGCTGCGCTGGCGTAGATCCGTCGCGAGCGTCTTGCCCTCGAATTCAATCGAACCGCGGCCGGCGGGCAGAATGCCGGAGATGACACGAGCTAGCGTGGACTTGCCGCACCCGGATTCGCCGATGATGCCGAGATTCTTGCCGCGCGGCAGTTCGAAGCTAACACCATTGACTGCAACCATGGCCGGATCTCCGGTCTTTTTGTCGATGGGGCCATAACCGGCTGCAACATCTTTGACGGCAAGCAATGCTGTTTCAGGCTCTGCGGGGGCTTCTTTTGTGGCCGCGTAAGTTGCGGGTTCGAATGCATCGAGCAACTGGCGGGTGTAAGGATGCCGCGGATTTTCCAGCAGCTCCTGAGTAACACCGATTTCTTGCACTTCGCCATTACGCAGCACGACGATGCGATCGGCAATCTGGGCAACAACTGCGAGATCGTGCGAGACGTACACGCCGCCGATGCCTCCCTTCTTCATCACCGACTTGAAGGCGCGGAGGACTTCGATCTGCGTCGTCACGTCAAGCGCGGTGGTCGGTTCGTCGAAGATGACAAGCTTCGGCCCGCCGATCAGCGCCATGGCAGCCGCAAGACGCTGCAACTGACCGCCCGACACCTGATGCGGATAGCGCTCGCCGATGGTGTCTGGATTCGGCAATGCCAGCGCGCGGAATAGCTCAACAGCTTTCTTACGGGCTTCTTCGGCAGGCATCAGATTGTGAATCTTGGTGATCTCGATCACCTGATTCATGATCTTGTGCGATGGATTAAAAGAGGCTGCCGCACTCTGCGGCACATAAGAAACTTCTGTGCCGCGCTTCTCGCTGCGCTTGCGTTCTGGAAGTTTTGCCATGTCTTCGCCAGCAAGCATCACGCTGCCGCCAGCAATGCGGCAGCCCGGCCGCGTATGGCCCATGAGCGTCAAAGCGATAGTCGTCTTGCCGGAACCGGATTCGCCTATTAGCGCGACGATCTCGCCCTCGGCGATGTCGAAGGAAACGCCACGGATGATATCGACGGTAAGCCCGGAGTCTGTCTTGGCATCGACGTGCAGATCGCGAACTTCTACGAAATTGGCCATGTCATTCGCTTCTGTCTCGGATTTTCTGGGGCAGATTGTCGATCAGCAGGTTGACGCTGATCGTCAGGCTTGCAATCGCGATGGAGGGGAAGATCACCGCCGGAGCTGCGAACGATAGACCTCCGATATTCTCCTTCACCAATGCGCCCCAGTCGGCGAACGGCGGTTGAACGCCCAAGCCCAGGAAAGACATGGCCGAAAGAAGCAGTACAATAAAGACGAAGCGCAGGCCGAAGTCGGCAAGCACCGGACCGATGATGCCGGGTAAAATCTCGGCGCGGATCAGATAGCCGACACTTTCGCCACGTGCGCGTGCGACCATGACGTAGTCCATCGTGTTGATGTTAACGGCGAGCGCCCGCGCAAAGCGATATGAACCAGGCGTGTAAATGATGCCGAGCGTGATGATCAGAACCGGTATCGACGTGCCAACGGCAGCAATGATAACCAGCGCCAGAATTTTGTTTGGGATTGAAATCAGGGCATCGAGGAAACGGCTAAGCACGCTGTCGAAATGGCCTCCGACGACGGCGGCTGTCATGCCCAACGTCACGCCACAGAAGCAGGCGAGAAACACCGCTGCCAAGGAGATGCCGACCGTATAGCGCGCACCGAGCAGGATGCGTGAAAGCATGTCGCGACCGAGATAATCGCTGCCTAGCGGGAACTGCGTTGTTATCGGACCGAAGAAATCGAAATCGACAATTTCACCGATCGGATGTGGTGCGATCCACGGAGCGATGATCGCGACGATCGCCCAGGCAAGGACAATCAGAAAGGAAACCGCACCAATCAAATTGACCCGGTAGCCGAAGCGAGGTGGCTTGACAGTTTTTGTGTCGGAAAAGGGAAATGCCATGATCAACGCAGTCTCGGATTGGATACGATAGCGATCAGATCGGCGATGGTGATAAGCAGAAGATAAGCCAGGCAGAAAATCATCGCACAGCTTTGGATTAGAGGCAGATCACGGGTGGCGACCGCATCGAGCATCAACTTGGCAACCCCCGGATAGTTGAAGATCGTCTCGACGATAATCACGCCACCGAGTAAATAGGACAGCGACAGCGCAACTGCGTTGACGATGGGACCCAGTGCGTTGGGGAGGGCATGGTGAACGACCATGCGACGGCGCGATGCGCCTTTCAGTAATGCCATCTCGACATAGGGCGTATTCAGCGTCTCAAGCACGGCAGCACGCGTCATGCGGATCATCTGTACCGAAACCACGAAGCTCAACGTGATTACAGGCATGGCGAAGACCTTGAACAACTGGACGATTGACTGCACCTCATTTGCCATGGAGAGGGCAGGCAGCCAGCCAAGATAGACGGAAAAGACAATCACGGCGATGGTCGCGACCATGAATTCCGGAACAGAAATCACCGAAATCGTCAGGGTCGAAATGATGCGATCGTAGATCGTGCCGCGCATGATTGCAGCGGTAATGCCAAGCGTCAGGGCAATCGGCACTGAAATTCCAGCCGTCACACCAGCGAGCTTGAGCGAGTTGATCAGCCTACCTCCGATCAGATCGGCGATAGGCATGTTGTTGGCGTAAGACGTGCCAAAGTCACCAGTCAACAGATTACCGAGCCACTGCAAGAAGCGCAGGAGCGCAGGTTGGTTCAGGCCCATCGCTTCGCGAAGGCCAGCGACAGCTTCAGGCGTTGCTGCCTGTCCGAGCAGGATTTCGGCAACATCGCCAGGCAGCATTTCGGTCGCAAAAAAGACCGTGAAGGCTACGATCAACAGCGTCACGATAGCTATGCCGAGGCGTTTTACCGCTAGATTGAAAACCGGGGAGTTCATGGCAAAAGCCCAACTCTTAGATACATTTGTTTCGGAACCAGGACTTCGACATGCCATCAGCCGAGTGAAGAGCGCCGTAGAGGCGCTCTCACTTTCATCAAGCTTCTTCGAGCCAGACGTATTCGGCAAAGGAATTGCCCATCAGGTTACCGCTTGGTAGCGGACGGATGCCCTTCACTTTGGAGTTATAGGCATCCAGACCGTCATAGAAGGTCGGGATGATCGTACCCGCCTCGGAGCTCACAATACCTTGCAGTTCACTGTAAATTTCCATGCGTTTGGCATCGTCGGTGATCCCGCGCGCTTCGGTAAGCATGGAGTCGAATTTTTCGTTTTTGAACTTGCTTTCGTTCCAGGCCGCGTCCGATTTGTAAAACTGCGAGAACATCGCATCGGGTGTCGGGCGCGGGTTGATGTTGCCGAAACAGATCGGTGCCTTTAGCCAGTAGTTCGACCAGTAACCGTCTGCCGGAACGCGCTGTACGTCGAGGTTGAGACCGATCTGGCCTGCGGCTTGCTGCAAGACCATTGCGATTTCCACCGACTGCTGCGCGGCTGGAGAGGCGACGACCGGAATCGTCTTGCCGATAAGGCCAGCTTCATTGAGCAACGCTTTCGCCTTTTCAGGATCATAAGCAGCGGGTGCCAGGTCCTTGCGATAAAAGCGGTTGGAAGGCGGGATCGGCTGATCATTGCCAGCCTGCGCGAAGCCGCGGAAGACTGCTTTTTTAACGAGATCGCGATTGATCAGATGCTTCATCGCCTGCACGAACTTGGCATTGGTGCCGGGTTCCTGATCGAGGCGAATGATCAGGTTGGTGTACTGACCCGCCACGGTGCGCAGAAGTTGGTGGCCGGCATCCGTCACTTGGGAGGCTGCACGCGGATTCACGTTGGCAATGATATCCACGTCGCCCGCCAAAAGCGCGTTGACACGTGCCGTTTCCTCTTGGACCGCGAATATCTCGATCTGGTCGAGGTAAGGACCGCTACCCTCTTTCCAGTAATTTTCATTCGCTGCCATCATAGAGCGCGTGCCCGGGGTGAACTCGGTGATTTTGAACGGGCCTGTACCTATGCCTTTGGCAAAATTGTCAGTGCCGTTTTTGACGATCAGGAAAGCAGGCGTTCCCATGAGCGCAGGGAAGTCGGCATTTGCGCCTGTCAGTTCCAGGGTGACTTCATGGTCACCAGATTTCGAAACGGTTTCGATCTGTGCGGCGATTGACTTGGCGCTCGATGCGGTCGCCGGGTCCTTGTGCCGATTAAGCGTGAAGACAACATCGTCGGCACCGAAGGCAGAACCATCGTGGAAGGTTACGTTCTTCCGCAGCTTGATGACCCAACGCTTTGCGTCTTCAGTTTCAAACGCTTCTGCCAGCTCCATCTGTGGAGTCAGCGTGTCGTCGAGACGGGTCAGGCCATTATAAATGCTGTTTACGCGGATATAGTCGATGTTAAAGATTGCGCGAGCCGGATCGAGGGTATCGGCGGTGCTGCTGGCATAGGTTGCAACGCGGATTTTGCCGCCCTTCTTTGGCGTCTGCGCGAAAGCCTTCGTGGCATCTATTGCGATGTAACCTGCAAGCGTCGTTGCCATGCCTGCGGCAAACAGCATCTTCATAACGTCGCGGCGCGATGCGCCGGAACGCAGGTCGCGATCAAGCTTTGCCTTCTCGGATGCGTTCAGATTTTCATAGCCAATCTCAATTTTAGACATGTTTAGTTCTCCCATTTTTGTTTCTGTTTTCTTGTCTCAAAGCTTGCTGCAGAGACGAAACGCGTCCTGTATCGCTGAGTAGATGTCGCGGCTGGCAATCGCATCGCCGATGCGGTGGATTTCGAAGCCATCTTTTGTTGTGGCGTGCGCAATGTCGTTCTTGGAACGAACATCGAAATGGGTTTCGCCAAAATTGGACGACTGATCTCGCAAGGCGGAAAAGATGTCGTCCACCGGCACCGTGCCGTTGTCGACAACTATCTGATTGGCGTGATGTGCCGTAATCTCACCTGTGAGCTCGTTTCGGAAGCTCGCAAGCAAACTATTGCCGTCTCGCTCAACCTTAATGAGACGGATGTCGACGGTGCGTGGAATGCTCAGTTCGGCAAACTTTTTACGAAAGCCTGATTTGTCGGTGTAAGACATCTCGAAGGCGAGCATTTCATCGAGCATAGCATAACGAAGTTTTTTGCCCTTGGCGACGAGTTCGAGTGCGCAGGAGGCGGCAGCCTGGCGACCTGTGCCATCGTAGATCAAGATATTTTCGGCAGCAGGAACAGAAGCGGTCAGAATATCCCAGACAGTAGTACAAAGCTCGCCGCCCTCGATGAAATTCGTGTCGGGAATGCCACCGGTCGCAACCACGATAGCGCTTGGATTTTCCACCATCACATCGGTTTCGTCGACATAGCTGTTGAGGCGCATATCGACACCAAGACGCTGCAATTCCTCGATACGCCAGTCAACTATGCCGAGAAGGTTGCGGCGTTCATGCGCAGCGGTGGCAATACGAATTTGTCCGCCAAGTTCTGAAGCTGCTTCGAACAGAACGACTTGATGGCCGCGCTCGGCACAGACGCGCGCGGCCTCCAGACCGCCAGGGCCGCCGCCAATCACGACAATTTTTCGAGCTACTTCAGCCTTGGTGAGTTCGTGAGGTAGTACCGTTTCTCGACCGCTTGATGGGTTGTGGACGCAATGTACCTTTTTGTAGAGGCAATATGATGCGCCGACGCAAGGACGGATGCGGTCTTCTTCACCGCGTATGATCTTGTTGACGAGCTGGGGATCGGCGATATGCGCCCGCGTCATGCCGATGAGATCCACAATGTTCTCACGAATGGCATGCCGCGCGGTGGCGACATCGCGGACGGCTGCCGCATGGATAAGCGGAAGTTTCACTTCACGGCGAAACGCTTCGACTTCCTTCAGGAAAGGTGCACTCTTCTGGAAGAGGCCCGGCATATTGTGCTCGGACAGCAGTAGGTCGGAGTCCATGCGTCCATAGATGCTGTTGAAGAAGTCGAGATGGCCCTCTGCCTCGAAAAGCTGGGCGATTTCGGCGCAATCTTCAGCACTAAGGCCACCGTCGCCGCCTTCGTCCATAACGAGGCGAATGCCGACAAGGAAATTGTCGCCCACCGCCTTGCGGATCGCTTGATGCACCATCAGGCCAAAGCGGGCGCGATTGCGCATCGAACCGCCGAAGCCGTCAGTGCGCGTGTTAGTCAGGGGCGAAAGAAACTGGCCGATCAAATGCCCGCCCGTTACGGTCTCCACGCCATCAAGGCCTGCATCGCGGCAGCGGCGCGCGGATTCTGCATAATCCGTAACGATGCGGCGGATATCGTATTCGTCCATCTCGCGCGGAAAGTTGCGATTTCGCGTTTCGCGAATGCGTGAAGGCGCCACGACGGGCAACCAAGTGCTTGAATAGGCGGTCGCGCGCCGGCCGAGATGCGAGACTTGGGACATGATCGCGCAACCATGTTTATGGATACGCTCGGCCATGGCGGTCAGATGCGGGATGATCGCATCCGAGCTGAGATCGAGCTGTCCGCCACCCCAGCTTGAGTCACGCGAGGACATGGCCGAGCCGCCGATCATCGTCATGGCGATGCCGCCCTTGGCCTTCTCCTCATGGTAACGCTGATAGCGTTCGAGCGGCATGCCGCCATCGTCCATCATCGATGCGTGGCTAGTGCTTATTATGCGGTTCTTCAGCATCAGATGCTTCAGTTGGAACGGCTGAAGCAGGGGGTCGCGGTTTACGGCGGTGGCTTGGGTGCGATCAGTCATCGACATGACGTTCACGGATATGCTCCACTGAAATACTTTGGCGCGCCCTTCCGTTATCTTCCGATCGTGTCGGTCACTTCAGATTTTTTGGGTATGTGCCCAGAAGGGAGCTTGCCTACCCACGATAGTCGGCTGAAAAAAATACATTTTGTAGCTTCAAAAAACGTAGGCTCGCTATAACTTGAGCGTATGGCAAACCTCTCTCGCACAATCCCTTCACCGCGCACGCTTCTCGTTTTCGAAGCGGCCGCACGTCACGGCAGCTTCACCGCAGCGGCGACTGAATTTAATGTCACGCAACCATCCGTCAGCCGCAGCATCGCTCAGTTGGAAGAGGAGTTGGGGTTTCGCCTTTTCGAACGTCATTCGAAAGGACTGATCGTTACCCGAGAAGGCCAGAAATTTTTCGATACCGTTCAGGAGAGTATGGCGGCGATTAGCGAGTCCATTAAAGAAATTCGCAAGAATGCAGGAAAACGTTCAGTGACGATGTCCATGTCGAGTTCGTTCGCGACACACTGGCTGATCCCAAGACTAGGAGATTTTAATGAGGCGTTCCCAGATATCGACCTTCGGTTCGAACTCATCTCCGGAGTTATGCGAGATGTGACTGGCGATGTTGATATCGCCACCCGTATCGTCGAAGACGGCGATCCGCGTTATGAGATCTGGGACTTCGCACCTGAGATCATTGTTCCTGTGTGTAGCCCGCAATATTTGGCCGATCACGGCTCGGTCGACGAGGTGACCGGTCTATCGCAGCAGGTATTTCTGCATTTGACGGATCACAAACGAGATCAATGGAAGCCCTTTCTCAGCGGTCCGGTTGTAGAAACGGCAGAGGTTGGTACATGGAACCAGTTTTCGGATTATGCCGTCATCTTGCAAGCAGCCACCCAGGGCAAAGGGGTCGCGCTTGGATGGATCAGCGTAATCGCGAGTGCGCTGAACGATAAAACCTTGGTGCGTTCTTCAAATAAACAGCGCGCTACCGGGCGTACTCATCGTCTGATCATCCCGAAAAATAGAGCAGTCCCTCATGTGGCCAGAGAGATCTGTGATTGGCTTCAGTATGAGATGTCTTCAGAATTAGAGAAGCTGAGTATTTAGTTGGATGTCGAAATATGTGTATTTCACCACAGCATGTGAGAGGGCGATGCAAAGGCGTGCGATCGTCATGCGAAGTGCTTTCGCCGTGCCCGGGGGGCGATCTCCGAAGACAAGACAGTTCGGCAGCTATCTGCCGTCTTCGTAAAGTGGTGGTTCAAAAGGGCAACGGCGTCATCAATGCGTCTCTCCAGCGCAGCATTCATAAGTTCCTCGTGTTCCGCGTCTCGCCCTCCACGGTTGTAGTCTGGTGCCGTTCTTGCCACCGATCGATATAGGTCAGCCATGTCGAATAGGCGGTCACACGCATCGACAATCCAGGAAGACCCACAAGCACTTACCAGTGCACGATGAAAACGGCGGTGCGCGCGCTCCCACTCATCGGAAATTCCCTCGCCTCTGTTTTTCGTCGCACCCAGCAGTCGGTGATGGGCGAGGACAAGCTCGTCTTCCCATTCACTGCCGCCCTTGGATAACGACTCCCTCAGCGCCCTTTCATTAACCCAAAGGCGCGCGAGCAGGAGATCTTCAAGTTCGCTCACACCAATCTCAGCGACGGCAAAACCTCTGTGATCGTTAAATACCACGATACGATCGCTGGTCAGACGGTTCAAAGCTTCACGAACGGGCCCAATGCCAACCTCATACCGCTGGGCAAGTTCTCGTGCTTTCAACTTTTCGCCTGGCCGGAACTTACCACTCACGATTTCGCGGCGAAGATTTTCAGCTATTGCCGACGTCAACGTCGATTCTTCGGTCCGTTTGACCATCGTGTCCATGCCTCAGAATTCTCTCCCTTTACACTGATAGAGAAAGGCAGCTTCTCAGGCAAGACGATTTGACGAACATAATGCCAAAAATCAAGAATGATCGAACATTTGACATGGTTTTTCATCTGTGCAAGGTTCTGCCTTGTCGTCAACGGGAGGAAGCTGTTTGCGACGAGGAGGAACCAGGATGCATCCATAAGCTGGTGCATCCCCAAGCAAGGGAGGTCCGCTTGCTCGACAAACCCGCAACACCCAAAATCACTCATGCGCCTCAAACAATGACGTGGCCAGATGGCCGTACAGTCGCGGTGATATTCAACATCGCTTATGAGGCGTGGTCAGACGGGAAAGCACCTGGGATCGGGCCTATGGGCAACCCACTTCCCTCAGGCAACTTCGACGAAAACGCTTTGTCCTGGGGTCGTTACGGATCAGTCAACGGCATCAATCGTCTCCTGAGAGTGCTCGACCGGACCAAGACCAGAGCAAGCGTGATGGTGAGTGGTATTCTGGCAGAACGTCAGGCAGCCATCGTAAAATCCATCTCCCAAGCTGGTCACGAAATCTCCGCTCACAGCTACGCGCAAGACCTTATACCTTCGACACTTTCGGCGGACGAAGACGAAAAGAATATCCGCGACACCACTGCGGCGATTGAGGCGGCTACTGGTGCTCGCCCCAAAGGCTGGATAAGTCCGCGTGGGACGGCGGGTGCTGCAACTGTAAATCGATTGGTGGCGGCCGGATACGAATGGCACAGCGACGTTCTGGACAGCGACGTCCCGTACTCGCAGGAATTTCCAAATGGGAGCATCGTCGCGGTACCTTTTGGAATGGAAATCAATGATCTCCCGCATGCCATGCGCTTCGGGAAGACGCCTCGGCAGTTCGTGGAGAATTTCAATGATTTCCTGGAGCACGCACTCCTAACCAAGGACAGCACCTTCGCCATAGAGGTGACCGCGCACGCGCACTGCTACGGTCGACCAGGCGGTGCTTGGGCATACGAAGAAATCGCCAAGGTGTGCGTGGGAAGGGATGACATTTGGCTGCCGATGCGCGGTGAAGTCGCTGATCACTTCAAGCGCCACTTAGGAGGCTGACATGCCAAGTCCTGCAGTCGCTACAATTCCAGCCACACTTGCGAACGATCAAGCAAAACCGTTCTTCATGAAACCGCGGTTCTATCGTTCATTGATAACGCTCCTCGTCCTTGTTGTTGCGTGGGAACTGTCGGGACGGTTCCTGTTCACTAACAGGCTTTTCTTCGTACCTTTATCCTCTGTGATGGAGGCCCTCTACAACCTTGCCGTTTCTGGAGAGCTATGGAAACACTTCAGCGCAAGCGCTACCGCGCTCCTTTACGGAATGGTGATAGCAACCGTTATCGGTGTAGCAGTCGGGGTGCTTTTGGGAGCAAGCCGAACAGCAAGCGACTATCTCGAAGTCTATCTGAATGCGCTTTATTCCACCCCGCTTGTCGCAATCGCTCCGCTGTTCATCCTTTGGTTAGGGATCGGCGTCGCATCGAAGGTTGCCGTCGTATTCCTGATTTCGGTCTTCCCGATCATTATCAGCACGGCAGCAGGCATAAGGAATGTGGATGCGAATTACATCGATGTCGCAAAAGCATTTAACACCAGCAAGCGTAACGTGATCCGCAAGATCATGCTGCCCGCAGCGTTACCGTTCGTAATCACGGGTATTCGTCTGGCGGTCGGCCGTGCTGTCGTTGGCGTGGTGATTGGCGAACTGTTTGGTTCCAACGCTGGCTTCGGCTTTCTGATCCTCAACGCCGGACAGACGTTCAATGTCCCCGTGTTATTCGCTTCTGTAATTTGCCTCGCCGTCATCGGTGTGACTTTAACCTGGGCCGTTCAGGCGGTTGAGGTCAGAGTTACGCACGGTAAACGAGCGGCGCTGGAGGACTGAGATGCTTGCAACCATGAACCACACCAGCACAAAACTCGCCGTTCGCGGGCTGTCAAAGATATTCCCACGCAAATCTGGCCCCCTCACGGTGCTTGACGACATCAACATCGATATCCAGTCAGGTGAGTTCTATGTGATCGTTGGAGCGTCTGGGTGCGGGAAGACCACCTTACTGCGTACGATCCAAGGCCTTGAAAAGCCCTCAACGGGATCGATAGAAATGGACGGTCGTCCCTTAATTGGACCAGGTCACGAACGTGGCTTCGTGTTCCAGAATGATAGCCTGTTCCCTTGGCGCACGACCCTCGAGAATGTCACTTTCGGGCTTGAAGTTAAGAACGTCCCCAAGAAAGAGGCCGTCGAACGCGCAAGCCAAGTAATTAGGATGGTCGGGCTGGCAGGCTTTGAGGATTCATACCCTTACGAGCTGTCTGGAGGGATGCGCCAGCGCGTAAACCTCGCGAGAGCATTTGCTATCGATCCGGACATCTTGTTGATGGATGAGCCATTTGCAGCATTGGACGCCCTTACACGTGAGCGCATGCAACAGGAACTGATGAGGATTGTCGCCGAAGCAGGCAAGACGGTCATCTTCATCACGCACCAAATCGACGAAGCGGTGCTCCTCGCAGACAGAGTAGCAGTTTTGGGAGCCAGACCTGGGCACGTCAAAGACATCATCCCTATCGAGTTTCCACGCCCTCGTGCTCTCGATATCAAGCGCAGTCAGCCATTTCAGGAAAAAGTCGAACAGATCTGGGAAATGGTGACGGAGGGTAAATCACAGGAGAGCCAAGCTCACTGAAAAGAGAAAAAGAAATGGGAGGAAATCATGAAACTCAACAGAAGAAGGTTCGTGGCCGGTGCATCAGCGGTAGCTGGAACACTATACATGCCATCGATCGTAAGGGCGCAAACTGACAAAGTCGCGATCGGAAATGTGGTTGGCAATTCAATCTACTGGGATTTGATCATCGCCGATCGCAAAGGGCTGTTCACCAAAAATGGACTCGAAGCGACCTTTACAAACCTGCAGTCGTCACCGCAGGGAATCCAAATGGTCATCAGCAGAAGCCTCGATTTTGTGGCGGTTCAGCCAGAACCGATGGTCGCTGCATTCGAACAGGGTGGTACTGGAATCGGGGCTCTGTGCGCGCCTATGAACAAAGCTGACTGGACCCTTAATGTGCAGCCTGACATCGAGAAATTGGAAGACTTGAGGGGCAAAGTAATAGGGGTCTCGGCACTGCAGAACAGCGAGTGTTGGCAGACCGAGGAGATGCTGGCGCAAGTGGGTATCGGGCCAGATGAATTTGATTTTCTGGTAGTTGGAACGTCACCGTCGAAGATCATAGCACTGCAGCAAAAAAGCATCTCCGCGGCAGTCCTGTTTCAGCCGTCAGGGGAACTGGCGGTGAACGAAGGACACCCCGCTTTGATACGCTATTCTGGCCTCAGAGAATATCCTTCAATCTTGTACACAGTCGATCGACAATGGGCCGCGACTGGAGCGGGAGCGAAAACCTCCGCTGCCTTAAAAGCTGCACACGAATGGCTCTATGACCAATCAAACCGGGAAGAGGCCGTCACACTTCTGGCCGAGGTCACAAATCGTAATCCAGAGCTGCTCGACCGCATTTACGAGTCATATTTTGTCACCGATCCGATCTACTCGAAAACCGCTGCAGTGTCCTTGGAGGGTATGACGGCCGCGTTGACGGACATGATCGAAAAGGGTGGTTTCATGAAGAGCAACACACCCGACCCAGATAAATATCTGATCCCGGAAAGCGATGGCGGCTTACGCGCATGAATCCTCCTGACGACATTGCCAAGGCAATGAAGACAGGGCGGTAAACGAGGAGACTTCACAAAATGGACTTGGGTATCAAAGGAAAGCGCGCCATCGTGTGCGCCTCATCGAGAGGGCTTGGGAAAGCCTGCGCGAAGGCACTGTCTGAAGCAGGGTGTTCCGTGTTTATCAACGGGCTAGACGGCGACAGACTAGAAGCAACGGCGACCGAGATTTTGAATGCAACCGGTAACGTTGTGGTTCCCGTTCGAGCGGATATCAACACCGACGAGGGAAGACGTGCGTTACTTGAGGCGTGTCCAGACCCCGACATCCTCGTGAACAATAATGCGGGGCCCACGCCCAAGCACTACAGCATGATTACGCCGCAGATGTGGGAACAGGCGCTCAACGCCAATATGTTGGCTGCAGTCTATCTTATCCAAGCTGTTCTTCCAGCTATGCGGGAGCGAAAGTTCGGCAGGATCGTCAACATCACTTCCGCAATGGTGAAATCACCGCATATCAGCGACATGGGCCTCAGTGTGGCCGCACGCACAGGATTGACAGCTTTTTGCAAGGCGACGTCGCGCGAGGTAATTATCGATAACGTCACCATCAATAACCTGCTTCCGGAGCGCTTCGATACGGGGAGGCAGGTATTCATGGCAGAAAAAGTCTCGAAAGAAGACGGCATCACTTATGAGGAGGCTCGGCGGAAAATCGTAAAAACCATCGCGGCCGATAGGTTTGGTCGACCAGAAGAGTTTGGGAACACGTGCGCATTTGTTTGCAGTGCGCATGCCGGGTTTATGTCTGGCCAAAGCATTCAGTTGGATGGCGGCTCTTTCCACGGCCTTTTATAAACACAAGGTAATCAAAAATGTTGAAACTTTATCACGCTGCACATTCGACGTGCAGCCAGAAAGTGCGTCTTGTGTTGGCAGAGAAAGGACTCGATTGGGAGGACCATCTCATCAATTTAGCCACCAACGAGCATTTGAGGCCTGAGTACTTGGAGATAAATCCAAATGGCGTAGTGCCGACGCTGGTGCACGACGGCACAGTGGTAACTGACTCGAGCGTAATTTGCGAATATCTCGACGAAGTCTCTCCCGATCCGGCCATGTCTCCTCCTACCGCCGCTGGGCGGGCGCACATGAGAGCGATTATGAGGTTCCTCGAAGAAGTACCAACGCCCGCGGTCAGACCGCCATCGTTCAACATGGCGTTTTTGCCACGGTTTGATGGCTTGGACGACGATAGCTTCCAAAAGCAACAGTCCGATATTCGGCCGATCAGAAAGCACTTCTACCGCGAAATGGGAAAGGGAGGCTTCGATGAAGGTGCCATTCGAGCGGCGTTAGACAGGTTCGACACAAGTCTTTCGAGAATGGAACGACACCTTGGCTCGACAGACGGTTGGCTTGCGGGAGCAGCCTACACCATAGCAGATGCAGTCGCACTCCCGCTTGTGGACAGGATGTACGACTTGAAACTGGCAGGATGGGAAGGCTTTTATCCACTCGTTTCAGGTTGGTATGAAAGAGCCACGGCCCGCCCATCGTTCCCGCAGGCCTTTCCCACCGGCTCACGTCTCTCAGAGTTTCTTGAAATAAGGCCGCTGCAAGTCGAGCCCGAATGGGGGAAAAACGCCCAATCTTCGTGACTACGTAAGTTTTACTTTCAACCTTCAAGGAAAGGAACATTCGAATGAAACTTGTACGGTATGGTAATCCCGGATTTGAACGACGCGGAGTTATCGATGCAAATGGCTCTCTAAGAGATGTGCATGATATCACCAACGACGATCCTGGCGTGTTCCTCGATCAGGACAGTGTCGAAACTCTCCGCCGTCTCGACTTGTCTATATTGCCAAAAGTCGACGAAGGGATACGTCTCGGCTCTTGCGTGGCAGTTCCCACAAACTTCATTGCCGTCGGCCTGAACTATGCTGATCACGCCGCTGAGTCTGGGATGCCGATCCCCGTTGAGCCAATTCTGTTTTCTAAAGCACCCAACTGCATTGTTGGACCGAACGATGATGTCGTTATTCCACGGGGTTCGCTGAAAACGGATTGGGAAATTGAACTAGCATTCGTCATCGGCAAACGTGCATTTAACGTCGCCGAAAACGAGGCGATGTCGCACGTCGCAGGCTTTTGCATATGTAATGACGTCTCAGAACGCAGTTGGCAGATAGAGGGGACCGGTCAGTGGTTGAAAGGCAAAAGCGCGCCGACGTTTGGGCCGCTCGGTCCGTGGCTTGTCACGCCTGACGAAGTTAAAAACGTTGACAATCTCCAAATGGAACTCAGGGTCGATGGAAAGGTGATGCAGACAGGATCAACGGCAACGATGATTTTTAAAGTCCCGTACCTCTTGTCATACATTAGCAAATTCATGGAACTGTTGCCTGGCGACGTGGTAACAACTGGCACACCGCCTGGCGTGGGTATGGGAAAGAAACCGCCGATCTACCTGGAAGCTGGTCAGCTGATGGATCTTTCCATCGAAAATCTTGGCGTTCAGCGCCAAGCGGTTAAAGCCCAAGGCTAAGCAACGATCACACAGAGACAACAGGGAGGAATTCTTATCGTCCTTCCTGACGCCGGAATGACTGTTATTTGCTCTTCACCGGACAGCCCCTCCGAAACCTATCGCCGCTCAGGCCAGCATCACCGACGCTCATGCCCGTCACCCGCATTCCGGCCTGTGGGGCAATGGAACGACCGCATCGTCCGACGGACAGTTCTTACGCGCGAGCGACCGCGCGGCAAAACGCAGCGATGCCAATCTGCATTACGGCAGCAAACCGGGGCCGAAGTTTTACAGCCACCTGTCGGATCAGTACGGTTATTTCAGTATTTTGCCCATCAGTCCCACTGAAAGCCAAGCGGCCTATGTGCTCGATGGCCTCTTCGAACAGGATACGATCCTCGACATCCAGGAGCACTTTACGGACACCGGTGGCGCAAGCGATCATGTGTTTGGCCTCTTCGCCTTGAGGCCACCGGATAGCGGCGCGGCTGGTCAAGACGGCTGACAGTTTCGGACAGGGCGCTCAGCTCGTTTTTCACCGCTTCGCATTGCCGGAGGATATGGGCGCGGAAGGCCTCGTTGGCCGAGGATATGAAATCGGCCGCATCATTTGTGGTGACGCCAGCAAGGCTCGCGACCCATCCACCTGCAAGGGGCACCGCTATCGTGGTGAAGCCTAATGTGCTGGTGAGATGGGCGGGGCCTGCCCATGCGGAGAAAGGCGCCTGGTCGTGGCCGCCCAGAAAGTTAATCCCTGACGCGGTCTGCTCCGCAGCCCATGACGCATGGCCCAGGGAGCGGAGAAATGCTCCCCGCAAAGCGCGTCTTTTGAGAAGCTGCGGCGCTCCCATTTCAGGCGTCTCCGCTGGCGATCAGCGCCTTCCGGGCGGCACCAAACGCATCCTGCAGCGACTTATGGCCATCGAGTCCCTCTATGGCGTAGCTATTGAGAAACTGACGTCCGGCGAAAAACTGGCGGTCGACAGGGGTCAGTTCGGCTTTCTCACAGACCGCCTGCCACTGTCCGGCGATGGTCGTGATCTGCTCTTCGATCAGCGCGGCGGCTTCCGCCTCTTTCAGGTGGTAGTCCGGCGCGGCCGCAAGGCAGGTCGCCAGCGTGCTGGCGCGGCCCTCGCCCTTGATCAGCATGGCCTGTGTGGCTTCGGTGCCCGTGCGGTTTTGCGGGCAGATGTCATAGGCGGGCGTCAGTGTCATCATTTTCCCGTCCCAGAATGCTGCATGGTTGCGGGCATGGTCGTCGGTGTTGCCACACAGCACGTTAAAGCAAATCCGCCCGTAGAGCTCCTTGAGCGTATCCTTGGGAGCCGTGAAGCGATGGCGGATCAGCTCCGCCAAATCCTCATAAGAAGCATAGCGGGCCATCATCTCATCAAGCCCAAGTATGGTCAGCGCCGAGACCATCGCCTGCCGCGTCCAGCCGTCCTTGGTGTTCTTGCGATCGAAGCGCTCTATCAGCAGCACGTCCTTGTGCGCGGCGCGGGTTATCGACACAGATGCTACGTCAAGCCCGCTGGCGCTTGCCAGTTTCATTGCGATGAATTCAGCCTTCACGACGCTGTAGGTATCGTTGCTCGCCGAGAATTTAGCGATGAACTTATTTGTGTCGTCGTTGATAAGCGCTTTGGGGCGCGCGCCGCCGATCGAGGTGCCGTGGTTGAGAGCATGGTCGAGCGCGGGCGTCAGAGGGACGCCTTTTTCAACGAGGGCGGCCGCTTCCATGAGTTCGTCGAGTGATGCTTGCGCGGCGCGGCGGGGGACATACTCTGTTGCCGATGCCTGAAAATCAAGAGCGCCCGTCCGGTCGGAGCCTGAGTGAAGCAGATAGGTAAGCTCGCTGATTTCCGGCACGCCGTCAGCGTCTGGCTTCTTTCGCGTCAGCCGGTTGATGATCACGCGGCGGCCCCAGGCATCGGGCGAGCCGTCGCGAATGCAGCTCGCCATCTGCAAGCCGTTGATGGGCACGATCGCGCCTTCCTGAAGGGGAAGTTCAGGCTCGTAGATAGGAATGGCGTTCTTTCGGCTGCGGTAGCTGGCGCCATAGGTAAAGAGCAGGCGTTCGCCATCGTGGTCGAGGCGGCCTGCGACCACCGGTTCTGTTGCCCCGGGTAGCCAAATCCAGACAAAGGCTTCTGTGGCGTCGGCCTTAGAAGTCATCATTGGTTTCCTTCACCGCGTGACGAACGCTCTTGGGCAGCAGAGTCAGTTTTTCGTCGAGGCGGGCATTCTGCACCTGCAGAGTGCGTTCGTCATAGTCGAAGAGACGCATGCCGACGAGTGAGGCGACCTCGAAGACAATGCCGATCTCGGGGCCTGGCGCGCCTTTTTCAATGCTGGACAGGGTCGTCCGGCTGATGCCGGCGCGGTCGGCCAGTTCCTGCGCCGTCAGGCCTCGCTCGGCCCGGCCGATGCGGATCAGCTTTCCGAGCATGGTGAGCGCTTGGCGCGTCACTCGTGAGTAGCTTCTCGTGCGGGGCAATTTTGTTACCTTTTGTTCATTCAGATGGACGTAAGATGCTTTCATGTCCATAATTTTATACACTTTGCGGTGATGCTAGCGGGAAGTCAAGTTTTGTTCATTTGTTTGGTCATATGAGTGCTTCGTGATCATAATTTTAAACGTTATATGGATTTCGCACTGCTCTTCTGTGGTTGCCGCCCGTTGCGCAAGTCGTTTCTGACCTTTTGAGGGTGTGATCGAATGCGGTCTTCTGTCAGGCTTTCTGCGGCGTTTCAGAAGCCGCTGGCCGGGGTGGTGATCAGCGGATCAGGTCCAAATCTTGTTCCCGAGCTCGGAGCTCCAAGAGCAGTACTGGTTTTCCTGATCCGGATCGTTCGATCTTGCGCCCATTCAGGTCATCGACTTCTCACATCTCTTTGCCGACGTTGACGTAGCTGCATTCATGCAGCCGCCGTCAGCGCCGGATTCCGATAATCCTCTTGCCGCGTCAGCATCGCCCAGATCATACGCACCATCTTGTTCGCCAGCGCGATCGCCACCAGCATTCGAGGCTTTCTTCCAAGCATACGTATCATCCAGGGATCAATGGATGTTTCCTTGCGGCTCGCTCAATTCACGCGAGCCATGGCGCCAATGATCAGCAGCCGACGAATGTCGATCTGACCGGCCCTCGAGACCTTGCCCTGCCTTTCCTTGCCGCCGGACGAAAACTGTCGCGGCACGAGGCCGAGCCAAGCGGCAAAGTCGCGCCCCGATTTGAAGTTTTCCATCGCCGGCGCAAACGCCTCGACGGCCACAGCGGTCATCGGCCCTATACCCGGCATCGTCTGAAGACGCCGCGCCACATCGGTCTGCTTGGCCAGAGAGGCGAGCTTCTGGGTTTTGCTGCCAATTCTGACGGTCTTTTCACCGATTTGCGCCATGAGATCACGACCCTCTTCGCGTACGAGATCAGGCAGTTCATTAGCCGTGTCGTTCAGTATGGCTTCCAGCCCATTGACGTGTCCGATGCCCATCGCCCAGCTCTCTTCCGTTCCCGCCATGCGTGCCCGAATCCATGCCGATGACCCTTATTGATTTCTGTTACAGAAATGGACGCATCCGGGCATGTCTGCCAAGGAGCCGGGTTGAAATCTTTCTGTGCACAAGTTCAGTGCAAAAGGAGTTACAAAAGAGTGCCTGATTGCGCCCGCATCTTGGGCACTGACGTGTTGCATATCCGGCCGAAGCGACACATCATTCCAGGCAGCATGCCAGCCAACAAGTCCCAGCATTTCGTTCCGAGGTGCTACCTCCGAGCTTTCTGCGCCGACAGCACAGGCGCCGCCATCAACGTTTTCAACATGGCCCGGGAACGGTCCATTGAAGCAGCACCGGCGCGAGGACAGTGTGCCAAGCCCTATTTCTATGGATCGGACGGGGTCCTGGAAAATGCATTGCAGCAGCCCGAAGGTGCATACGCGGCCAACATGCGGCGGGCCGTCGACGATCCGCGTGCCTTATCACGTGATGACCTGCGGACGCTGCATGCATTCATGCTGTTGCAGTCCTACAGGAGCGCAGCGTGGCTGAAAGGAGAAATCCGGATGGCGGAGGCGCAACGCGACCTTTTGGCGGCAGAGGCCACGCCCGAGCTGCTTGAAGGGCTCGTCATAACCCACGAGATGGCCATCGAAATGGCTCTCTACGCTTTCAGAAACAGTATCGACACTACGTCACACCTTGAAACCTGTATCCTTCTCAACCGCACGCCGCTTTCCTTCATTACCTCTGATGATCCCGTGATCTACACGAATCGTTTCCACCTGCAAAAAGACGTGTTGGGAGGCGGTGGTCTTGCAAGCCCCGGCTGCATGCTGGTGATGCCGCTCACCCCGCACATGCTGCTGCTGTCGTTTGATCCGGCCATTTACAGCCCGGGCGGGCGTGCGGCGGAGCCGGTCGTCATCGATCGTGTGTCGGACGTCGTCGCCTATAACGAGCTGCAAGCCATCAAGGGTAACGCCAACCTTTATTTCAAGGATTGGAACGACAGGGTGCTCGTCGAAGCGGCCTATCAGGCCGCCAAGCACCGCCGCCGGGACATGTGGTACGACGTTGAGACATTGCAGGAGACCGCGCCTGGTAGCGGTACATTTGTGGCGGTGACGGAGGGCTACGTCCACGATCCCGATCGACGGGAACTGCTGCATACCGCACGTAATATACCCGCGCCCGCGGATTGGCCGACAACGCTTTCCTACACAGTCCGTGCCCGCCGCGCAAAGCGCGGCGTCGACCAGTCCGACCTGTGGGATTAACCCCAATCGGCAGGTGAAATATCATCGTGGACAGCACGAACACGGCCGCACCCTTGGCGGCATAAAGCGCCAGCTTGAGCGCACAGGTCATGACCGGCGACAACAGGATGTCCCAGAAGACAATGAACACCACGACGGCACCCGTGAGAATGCTGAACGCCGTCAGGGCCGGTGTGAAGTCGATGACCCATGCTGCCATGGAAATCGACCTTGTGCCATTAGGACGGGGCGGCCCTTGCCCGCGCGGCGAGCGGAACATTCGACAGCAGAGACAGCACGAAGCCCACCGGTCACCGGCGGGCTCTGTACCGGAATTATTTAGCTGCCGGGGTCTCGGCCTTGGGCCTGTTCTTGCGGACCACGAAGCGGCGGCTCTGCGCCGGCCCCAACGTTTCTGGCAAGAAAGCCGCCACGCTTCAAGGCAAATTCGAAGCGGACAAAGGTCGCGATGTAGTCGCGCGCCATGAGCGGCAGTTGCAGAGAAGGGCAACTATGCTAGAAACTCGCCCAAAACCTGCCAGTCCGTTATCGGCCCCGTTTCAGTCATTCAATCGTGCGCTTTCTCTTCGGCGCTCAACCCAGAAACCCTAGCCTACCTAGCGCTACGTCTTCCATGTTCATACTTGGCGGATGACAAGAATGCAGACGCCCGTTGTTGCACGGCGGCGGTGGCAATTTTGCTCTCAAGGTTGCGATATCGGCCCCGCACAGACGGATCGCCTCATAAAGTTCATGGGCGTTTTGCAGTGCTGCCAATGCCTTCTCAGCCTTGGCGGTCGCCTCTTTGAACGCGCGCCTGTCCGAGCTCATGGATCAACGTCTTCAAGAAGCGGGCATCATCACGCTTTTCATCAAACACCGCTTCCAGTTCCTCAATGCCTTTTTGGATAAATGGCCGCTTGCTCATGCGCGTGCCTCGTCATTATCGGTATCAATATTGAGGTGATAGCGAGTATAGCGGCGCTCCCCGGTTCTGGTCAGCGCGCCGATCTCGACCAGCTCGTGCAAATCACGCGTGGCGGTGGCTCGTGACGCCTTCGTCATACTGAGATAGTTCTCGGCACTTAGCCCGCCCCTGAAGCCGTCGATCCCCTCGCTGAACATGCGGGCGATCGCTTTTGCCTGCCGTTCATTGACCTGATGGCCGATCCGTTCATACAAGCGCGCCTTGGCGATATAGAATTCGACCCGACGCATGGTGGCGTGCTGGGCCTCAAGAACTGTTCGGCCAAAATAGGCAAGCCAGTCAGTAATCTGCATATCCTTGTTGCTGGCTTCCAGCATGTCGTAATAGCGCTTGCGGTTCCGTTCGATCGTATAAGCAAGCGAGATCAGGCTGGGCTGGCCGAGGCTTTGTGCCAAGGCCTTTTCGGAGAGCGCCCGCCCGATCCGGCCATTGCCGTCCTCGAAGGGATGAATGCTCTCGAAAAAGATATGTGCCATGCCGCTGCGGATCAGGGGCGATAACGGTGCATCTCCGTCCGGCGCCGTTTTGTTGAACCAGGTGACATACCGTTCCATCTCCGCTGGCACCTGTTTGGACGGCGGCGCTTCAAAGTGGATTTTGGACTGGCCGATACCACCCGAGACGATATGCATCGGATCGCTATGGTTGCGGTAGGCACCGATGGTCTCGATCCGGCGCTCCCCGGCCATGACCATATCGTGCCAGGCGAACAGCGATTCATGGGAGAGCGGATCGGCAAAGCCTTGATAAAGTTCGACCATCATCTCCGAGATGCCGCGCTCCTTTGGCGGGATGCGCTGATTTTCCGAGCCAAGACCGAACTGGTTGCGGAGCGAGGATTGCAGGCTTTCGCGGCTCAGCATTTCGCCCTCGATCTCCGAGGTCTTTAAGGCTTCATCGCTGATAAGCTCGATACGCAACATATCCCGTTCATCGGGCCGTACATGCCGGTACGCGCCGATAAACTCGCCCGAGCGTAACAGGAATTGCTTTTCGAGCGGTTCGATCTTTGCCGCGTCATAGGTGAATTCCGGCCAATCGGCCTGCTGCCAGTTCCAGATCATGAGTTATAGAGCGCCTTTCTATAACTCATTTTACCCGCAATCAGCGAGCAATAGCAAGTTTTCCTATCGCTCGCGTATCAAGTGGGGAAAGGACGGGACAGGGGGACTTCAAGCCACGAAAATCACGTGATACACCGGTCGAAGACGATGTCGATGTCATTTCAGTACCGGAATGTTGTAAGGTGTAATTTCCGATCTTCTCATGGTTGAATTTGGCATCAGTTAAGATGCAGGTATTGTTGGTGCAGTAGAAGCTACTTTCTACTCCTTCATGGCGTTACACTCACGCCGATCTGGTCAACGGGGCGCGCAAGTCGAGCGCGTTGTCTTGATCGCAGTCATCTCGATCCGGGGGAATAGGGTTTTACCGCGGGTGGAGACCCGCGATCCACCACGCCGGTTAGCGTTGCAGCATCAAGCCACTGAAAATCCTTGCTTTCACGCGGCGCCAACGGTTCGTATCCCATCAAGGCGAAGCCTGATATTGTGCCGACCCACCAGTGGCGGGTTTGGCTGGCAACTTCAAAGAACCGTGACGTTCTCAGCTTTTGGATCGCCTGACCCATTATTGCGAGATAGTCGAGACCGGGAAAGAATCCTGGCGCTTTAAAACCGAAGCGGCGGATATCTCTGGCGTCGCGGTGTCAGGCGAGCGTCCGAGGAACGCGGCAAAGCACCGGACGTGACGAGTCGTGCTGCGTGTGGGAGCCCAGGCCCCGCATAAGCATGTCGTGCTGCATGCGCTGGCGAAGCGGAGAAATAGGTGCATCGGTCGACGGGACAGCCATGGCGAATTTCTCTCGTTGAAGGGAACTCCATGGTCGGCTCGCCCGCCGCTAGCTGCTCAAAAAGCTACGAATACTACGCCATCTCAGCCCGTAGCGCCCCTCCCGCGAAGCGGGTTCGTGCATGGGGTTGCAAGCCGCCATCGCCGCTCGCAAGACCTACATCGGGTTGTAGCGTGGTTCGGCGGAGCTTACTATCTCACCCCGGGGAAACCGGTGACCGGCGGCAGTATCACGCGATAGGCGGCAATCGGCGGCTTTCGGCACCGACTGCGCGGCAGAGGCGGCTATATCGGGCGTTCGGCGGCAACACGAAGCCCAAGCGCAATCCCGGTAGCGACGAGCATCATTCCGGCGGCCAGCAGGAAGGTCAGTTGCATCCCGGTCGCGATCGCGGCCGGCGTCGCACGGATGATATCCTCTGTTCCGGTGCCGAAGGCGAAGAAAGCGCCCATGCAGGATGCGCCTGCGATGAGGCCGATGTTGCGGGAAAAACTGAGCAGCCCCGAAACCGTGCCACGCCGGTCCTTGGAAACGTCCGCCAAGACCGCTGTGTTGTTCGCGGCCTGAAAGAGCTGGTAGCCCGGCGCCAGCACGACGATGGACAACACATAGCCAACAACGCCGATCATGCTCGGCAAGAGGGCCAAGAGGAACGCTCCGACCGTCAGCAGGATGAGACCGATGGCAAGGACGCGACGGCTTCCCCATAGATCGACGAGCCGACCGGACGGAACCCCGCTGAAGATTGAAATCGCGGGGCCGACCGCCATGATAAAGCCGACATGCCTCGCCTCCAGGCCAAGAGCGCGGCTGAGGAAAAAGGGGCCGACCACCAGCGTGGCCATCATGACGGCCGCAACCAGTATGTTGACGACAAGATTGGGTGCCAGTCGCCTGTCCATCACCGACCACGGGCTTGCCGACGGGGCCTTTCCCCTGCCGGGATCGCTTGGCAGCGCGGAGAGAGCGAGGACTAGCGCGAGAACCACCAGCGGCACCTGCACCCAGAAGATGCCGCGCCAACCCGCCAAGGGGATCAGCAGCCCACCGAGCGACGGCCCAAGTGCCGTTCCAAGCGCCGATGTGGTCCCGAGCATACCCATGGCCCGCCCGACATGCGCCTCGTTGGCGGTCTGGCGCATCAGCGCCATGGCGAGCGTCATCAGGAATGCCGCACCGATGCCCTGAAGCGCCCGCGCGCCAATCAGCAGCCACAGTGTCGGTGCGACGGCGCACAACAGCGAGGCGACCGCGAACAGGAGCAAGCCTGTGACGAGCATCGACTTCAGGCCAAAACGGTCGCCGAGTTGACCGGCGATGATAACCGAGATCGTCAAGGTTCCGAGATAGGCGACGACCACCGCCTGAACTTGCGAAAACGGTGCGGAGAAGGCTTCGGCCACCGTCGGCAGCGCGATGTTGGCGATGCTGGTGCCGAGCTCATCCGGTCGCGGTCATTTCGGATCGGCCCACAATCATGCGGCTCATTGACTCGCGGTAGGGAAGCGGAATCTGGAGGAGAAAGGCGATCCGATGTTGACGAGCGCTATGTCTACAATATAGCCGCTAAAGGCGCCTTAAATCGCCATCCAACGGCTTTTCAAATGGTCGCGGCCACGGTCAGCTTGAGCCACACGCCTAAGATTCGTCGAGAGCTTCCAGCTCCAGCTTCGCCGTCAACGCGCTGCTATATTGCTGCTGCCTGGCGATCGGGCGACCGTCGCGGATGGCGAACGGCTCATTGGCGCCCCCGGCAGAGTAAAGCCGACGCTCCGTCGTCATATGCTTGTGTTGATGGCAAGACAACAAGCTTGGCCCAATCTAGTCAATGCTCTTCTGTGTTTGGCGCCCGGAGTGCAAGTCGTTTCTGACCTTTTGAGGGTGTGATCGAATGCGGTCTTCTGTCAGGCCTTTAATTGCGGCGTTTCAGAAGCCGCTGGCCGGGATGGTGATCAGCGGATCAGGTCCAAATCTTGTTCCCGAGCTCGGAGTTCCAAGAGCAGTACTGGTTTTACCGTTCCGGATCGTTCGAACTTGCGCCCATTCAGGTCATCGACTTCTCACACCTCTTTGCCGACCTCGACGATAGCCGCGTTCATGCAGCTGTCGTCTGCGCCGGATTCCGATAATCTTCTTGCCGCGTCAGCCTCGTCCAGACTACACGCGCCATCTTGTTTGCCAGGGCGATCGATGAAAACCAGGCACAGTTAGCAGATTGCGCCAACGAATTTTCGTCACATAATTTTCTAGGCGCTGTTAGTCCCTTGGAGAATTAGATCGTTCACCAACTGCCTTGCCGCCGGCCCCAGCGCCTCGTCCCGCCGATGTGCGACATAGGCGCTTGACGTGACCTCACCATTGCGGCCCATGGCGCTGAGATTGAGCCTCACCAATTTGCCCTGTTCCAAATCCCGTTCAACGACCCAATGCGGCAGCCGACCCCAGCCTGCTCCACCCAGGATGAGATTGTGTTTGGTGTCCTGTGTGTTGACGCGACAGGTCTGGGACGACACCACGCCGAAGTCCCGCCCGGCGGATAAGTCCGAAGGGTCAGACAGAACGATCTGGAGATGATCGGCAATATCCATCAATTCAAGCGGGTGATCTGTATGGCATTGGGCCAGCGGATGCGCTGCTGAAACCACGGCGAACTGATTGATCGATACCAGTGGCTCAAATCTGATGCGGCGGTCACGGAAATCTTCACCGACCATCACGGCAAGTGTACAGCGGTTCTCTCTAAGAGCTTCGAGCGGGCCACCCATAGGCTCCGCCCATACCCGAATGGCGACGGCGGGGAAATCGTGTCGCATTTGTGAGATCGCGCGCGCAACCTCCGGCATGGGGAAGAGCGTATCGACAGAAATTCCCAACTCCGTTTCCACGCCGTCCGCGAAGCCGCGGGCCTGAGCGCGCAATACGTCCACGCGGAGAATGATGTCGCGTGCATTGCCAAGCAACACGTGCCCCTGCGGTGTAAGGACCGGCCGATGCCCCGAACGGTCGAACAACGCGACGCCAAGCGTGGTCTCAAGGTTGGCGATGGCAACGCTGACGCCGGACTGAACGCGTGACAGTTTCCTGGCCGCGGCGCGAAAGCTACCGCTATCGGCAATCGTCACGAACGTGCGGATCTGATCAAGCGTAAGAGTATCCAACATGATCGATTCTCATGATCATCTTTATGAATTTTATATCACTTAATCCGTTCGGAAATTTGGTGCAACCTCCGCGCCATACGAGATGAATGCGAGGTCACAGAGATGACGAAGGTGCTGGTGCTTTACTATTCCTCATATGGGCATATCGAGACAATGGCTTTGGCCGTGGCAGATGGTGTGCGTGAGGCGGGCGCAGCGGTGACGATAAGGCGCGTGCCTGAGCTTGTCCCCGAAGCGGTGGCGGCAAAGTCCGGATATAAGATCGACCAATCAGTTCCCGTCGCAACCGTGGCTGAGCTTGTCGACTACGACGCCATCATCATCGGAACGCCTACCCGCTTCGGCAATATGGCGTCTCAGATGAAGAACTTTCTCGACCAGACCGGCGGGCTCTGGTTCGAGGACAAGCTGGTCGGAAAGGTGGGCAGCGTCTTCACCTCTACGGGCAGCCAGCATGGCGGGCAGGAAACAACAATCCAGTCCACTCATACCGTTCTGTTCCATCTCGGGATGATCATTGTCGGGCTTCCCTACAGCTTCAAGGGGCAGATGCGGATGGACGAAATCACCGGTTGCTCTCCATATGGCGCATCTACACTGGCCGATGACGGCAAGGGCGGGCACCGTGAACCCAGTGAGAACGAGCTGGCAGGTGCCCGCTTCCAGGGGCGACATGTCGCGAAAATAACCGCCGCCGTCGTTGTCGGCCACGCGGCAAAGGTGTCGTGATGGACGCCATCACAACCACGGCCAAACCGTCTTCCACCCATTGGCCTGCGGTGCTTGTGATCGTGGGGTGTGGGGTCGCGGCCGCATTGCAGGTCGGCAAGGCGGCGATCGCAGCACCTCTGCTGCAGGCCGACCTTGGTATCGGCATGACGGCGATTGGCTGGCTGGCCGGGATATTCGCGGTGATCGGGGTTTTCGGCGGCATTCCGACCGGGGCGTTTGTCGTGCGTTTCGGCGCGAGGGGCATCCTCATCATCGGACTTCTGGTCACGGCAACGGGTGCCGCACTTGGCGCGCTGACTATCGGCCTTCCCAGCCTATTCATCGGTCGCGTTATTGAGGGGGGAGGCTTTCTTCTGGTGACGGTCGCGGCTCCCTCGCTGCTTGCGTCTGTTACGCGGCCATCTGACCGCGATCTGGCCTTTGCGCTCTGGAGCTGCTTCATGCCGGTCGGCCTGGCGACAGCTATGCTGGCAGGGCCGCTGTTTGAGGACTGGCGGATGATGTGGTGGGCGAGCAGTGCGCTGGCGCTGGCTATCTGCCTGGCTGTTCCTGTCGCCATTCCCGCCAGCGCGCGAGGCCGGTCCATGTCGTGGAGTGGCTTGCGCCATGCCACGATGGCTGTGTCGAGCGATCGGGGGACCGTTGGGCTTTCAATCACGTTCGCGCTTTATAGCCTGATGTTTTTCGCCGTGTTCAGCTTCCTGCCGGTCTTGCTTATGGAGCGGCTGGGCGTATCGCACCAGGCAGCGGGATGGCTCGGTGCGCTGGTGTCAGTCGTAAATGTCATCGGCAATCTGGCGGCGGGCCTGCTTTTGTCCAAAGGTATCAGCCGGCCTGCATTGCTGATCGCTGCGTGCCTCGTGATGGGACTGGCCGGCTTCGGCATCTTTCTCCCCATATTGCCAAGCAGTGCCGCCTTCTTCCTCTGCTTCCTGTTCTCAGCTGTGGGCGGGTTGATCCCGGCAATCCTGTTGTCCTCCGCATCAATCGTGGCGCCGGCAGCCGGGCTGGTGCCGGTGGTTTTGGGCCTGATCGTGCAGGGCAACAATCTCGGCCAGATTCTTGGTCCGGCAGCTATCGGAAGCGCACTTGATTGGTTTGGCTGGGAATCGGCCGCATACATTGTGGCGGGTGCCGCCGTGATGACAGTGATCGTGGTGATCTCGACGCTAGGGCAGCTCGGAGGAGGGCGTGTCAGCAATAGACGTGGAGATCTCCAATGAGCATCGACTTTAATCACCACCATCCTGGCGACACGAGACCCGCACCGGTCGGCCCTGTTTTTGGCCAGAATGCTCGGATTGCAGCCGCCGCGCAAATGGGGCCGTTCAGGATGGTCACCACCAGTAGTGGCGTCAATCTCGGCCAAAAAGAAGTCGTTATTCACTGCCTACTCCCAGTCTCTCCAAAAATCATGAGCCAAAGGATGGTTGCAGCGCGTGTCATGCATCGCTCGAAAACAGGGCGGAAGTTTCGACCTCCATCAACAATGCGATTGCTTGCGTCACCAGTTTCAATGGCTTACCCATCCGTCGAGAATTTTCGAAAAGGTGACGTTATGGCTAATGAACTCCTGAATTTGAAAAGCGACACTCAAATTGAACTGACCGCAGAGATTGTGTCGGCTTACGTTTCTAATAATCCGGTACCGGCTGCGGAGGTCGCCAATCTCATAGCCAGCGTTCATGCTTCAATCGCATCGCTAAGCAAGGAACCGGAACCAGAAACTGAGCCTCAGAAGCCCGCTGTTTCGGTCAAGAAATCCATATCCGACGATTATTTGATCTGTCTTGAAGACGGTAAACGCTTCAAATCTCTGAAGCGTCACCTCATGACACATTACGGTCTGACGCCTGACGCATATCGGGGGAAGTGGGGCCTTCCGAAGGACTATCCGATGGTTGCTCCAAGCTATGCGGCCGCGAGGTCTCAGCTCGCAAAAAATATGGGGCTTGGACGACGAGCCGGCGAGACCGTTACAAAGGTACCTTCGAAGGCCGCTGCAACACGTGGTCGTGCGAGGAAATCGGCTTAAGCTGCATCATCCATATGTTCGACATGGCCTGGAAATCGAAGGTACTCATGCCCTCGCAACCGACCCCGGATACGGACAAAGGTGCGGTTGCCAGCATCCGTAAATGGCTGGACGAACAAGGAGTAAAGCCATGAACAATGTCGTTTAAATCAACGGCGAGAAAGCGGTGATCGCTTTCGATCCCGAGATTCAGATGCTGCGCGGCGAGTTTGTTGGTCTGAATGGCGGGGCCGACTTCTATGCCGAGAGCGTCCACAATCTGATCGAGGAAGGCCGCAAGTCGCTGGCCGTCTATCTCGAGATGTGCCGGGAAAAGGTATCGAGCCGCGCGGCCTGCAACTGGTCGAGACCTTCATTGAACCGGGCGCGTCGGCGACCAATGACCGCCGCCCCGAGTTCCAGCGCATGATCGAGGCGGGAACGTTCAAGCCCGCGCCCTTCAATATGGTCGTGGTCCATTCGTTCAGCCGGTTATTCCGTGATCACTTCGAGCTTGAGTTCTATGTCCGCAAGCTGGCGAAGAACAGCGTGAAGCTGGTTTCGATCACACAGGAAATGGGCGATGACCCTATGCACGTCATGATGCGGCAGATCATGGCGCTGTTCGATGAATACCAATCCAAGGAAAACGCCAAGCACGTCATGCGGGCCTTGAAGGAGAATGCGCGGCAAGGCTTCTGGAACGGCTCACGCCCACCCATCGGCTATCGCGTCGTCGCGGCCGAGCAGCGCGGAGACGTTCGAGGCGGCTCAGAAGTTGCTCAAGGCCCGCAATCCCTAGGTCATGCCGTCCCGCGTCATCAGTGCGCGATCAAGGCACGGCAGGGGGCAGGTCGATGTCGAGGCTGGTCGGCCCATTTGGACTGCCTCCAAAAGACGATAGGAATCAACAGGTAAAGTTGAATGTAATTGCCTTGTTTCGAGGGCAATCGGGTTCTGTAGCTTTGGAACTGGTCTAAATCATCGACGTTGCAAGGGTCTTTACAGTCCTTCCGCTCGACCTAGCATTCTAATCAGCATTCGGCGCTTATGGTCCTGTCCTCCAAAGAATATGGCCAGAATCCTTACCGGCTGCTGTTCTTCCAGAACGTCAAAATAGAATATGGCTCGATGTTTTGTCACGTTTCGGATGCCATCCCCCAGCTCGGGGCGGAGGGTGCCCTGAAACGGTGCGTCTGCGATCCGCTCCATGGCTTGCACGATCTCCGCAATACGAGATGATGCGTGTGCGAACACTGTCTCCGGATCATCGCCAAAATCAATTCCGGCAGTAATGAGAAAATCGAATATCAGTTCCAGATCAGCCGCAGCAGCTTCGGACCGTTCAATCCGAAAGGCCATATTCCGCCTTTTTTCTGTTGATCATATCCAGGGTCTGACGACGGCCTTCTTCCAGACTAACGAACTTGCCGGCACGGCGCTCCGCAAGCAGTACACTCAGTGCTTCTGTGTGGGATCGTCGAGCTTCCGTTTCATCGCGCAACATCTCCAGCCCATGCTGGATAGCCGCACTTACGCTGGAAAACCGGCCTTCAGCCACAAGATTCCGTACAAAGGAATCTTGTGATTCGGTTAGTGAGACAGACGCTTTGACACTCATCTTCGATCTCCTTTCGGCACCAGGATATGCTACTCAGTGGCATACAGCAAGAATCTTCGCTTCCATGGCACCGAAAACGCCAACTCGCCGTCGAGACTCGCGAAGGGACAGCTGGAATGAGAGGAGGGGGAAGGGCCGGGAGAGGAAATCGCACCGAAGGTTCGATCCTCATCAAGACCGCCTGATATTGTGTCGACCCACCAGTGGCGGTTTGGCTGGCAACTTCAAAGAACCGTGACGTTCTCAGCTTTTGATTTGCCAGTCTTGCAGTTCTGGCCAATGTCAAAGCTCACCTTCTGGCCATAGTGAGTTGCCGAAGCCAACTGCAGAGATATGAACGAATACGTCGGGGCCAAGATTGTCCGGTAATGAGCAGGAGATTTCGGCACTGGCGCTACACCTCCTTCGAGCTTCGCTCGTGACCGGCCAGCCCCATCGCCACTGTTGCGCTTGCTCTCGACGATGATGCTGTACCCGGAACATTGACGACGAGCTCGCCGTCGCCCTGGGCAAGCGGCAACTGTTCGAGCGCTTGGTTGAACTGGATGCCGTGCGCGAACTTTCCGGCCGCGACAATTTTGAGATTTTCGGACTGTAGCCGTGGCCCGCCGCCTCTCCGCGACGAGGCTGGCCTGGCCGAAGCTAAAATTTTGGACTGCCTCGCCAAGTTGCGGCGCGGTGTGAAGATAGTTTTTGCTTGAACTGCAAGAGTGGACGCCGAGCGTCCACTTAGCGTCGGGTCCATCCCGCGTCGGCATTGAACAATGGTTGTGGCGCGCGCAGCTCGCATTCGATGCGCCCGACCCGGTTTCCCAACGGACGAACTCACAGCCAGCCCTTTTCAACAACCATACCGTGTGTATTGATTTTCCGCCAGCCACCCGTCATTGTGCGCGCGGGCTTAAAAGGGCGGTATGGGGATGACGATGCGGGGCGGCTTCGGCGCGGTTTTCGGACGCGTGGGTTTTTTCTTTTTTGTGCTGGTGGCCTGCGTTCAGATTGCGCTGACCGCACCGGCGTCGGCGCAGCAGCCCACCGCCAGTGATTTCACGGTAACGGCGCCCTATGGTTCGACGAGGATAGACTACAGCTTTGCGGGCCACGCGACCGGAGGGACCTATCGGGTTGATACCGACGATTACAGTCCGTTGGGGCCCTCCTCTTCGGCGCTTATGGTCAGCAGCGACCCTGCCTTCTACGTGTTCTTCCAAAGTCCGGGATTTATCGGGGCCGGGACTGTCCGATACTGGACATGTACGTCTTACCAGCAATGCACCGGCGCCGATCGCGCGGACGGGACGATCACCTTCGTGCCGACGGGCGCACCTACGCCCGTCGTGACATCCGTGGCTGTTCCGGTCAATGGCAGCTACAGGGCTGGCGATCCGCTGCAATTCACCGTCAACTTCGATCTCGACGTCACGGTCACCGGCACGCCTCGAATCGCGCTGAATGTCGGTGGGGGCCCGCGCTATGCGGATTATGTCAGCGGGAGCGGCACCAGCGCCCTTGTCTTCACGCACACGGTGCAGCCCGGCGATATGGCACTGAGTGGCATCGCCGTTACCGGCCTGAGTGCCAATGGCGGCACGATCAGAACCGCCGCTCAGATCGATGCCAACCTTGCGTTGAACAACATAGCCAGCACTGCCGGCGTGCTTGTCGACACGACGCCGCCGAAGCCCACTGCCAATGATTTCACGGTAACGGCGCCCTATGGTACGACAAGGATAGACTACAGTTTTGCAGGCCACGCGACCGGAGGGCGCTATCAGGTTAATGGAAGTGCTATCTTTCCGTGGGGGAACATTAAAACGGTTCTTACAGGCAGCACAGACCCTGACGAGTTTTATGTGGATTTCCACAATCCGGGATTTGTCAGGGCGGGGACAGCCCCATACTGGACATGTACGTCTCAGCAGCAATGCACCGGCGCCGATCGCGCAGACGGGACAATCACTTTCGTGCCGACTGGCGCACCCACGCCTACTGTGACATCCGTGGCTGTTCCAGCCAATGGCACCTACAAGGCCGGCGATCCGCTGCAATTCACGGTCAACTTCGATCGCGACGTTACCGTTACCGGCACGCCTCAAATCGCGCTGACGGTCGGCACGGTCACGCGCACTGCGGACTATGTCAGCGGCAGTGGCTCCAGCGCCCTTGTGTTCAGGTACAGCGTGCAGGCCGGCGATCTGGCGCCCAACGGCGTCGTTGTCGGAACCTTGAGCGCCAATGGCGGCATGATCAGAAGCGTTGCTTACGCCAATGCCAACCTTGCCTTGAACAATACCGGCAATACCAGCGGCGTGCTTGTCGACACGACATCGCCGGAGGTGCAGGCCGTCAGTGTCGTCGGCAGCCCTCCGTCCGACGTGGGAAACGTCACGCTTGAGATCGTGTTTTCCAAGCCTGTGACGGGGTTCGCGGTGGGGAGCATAACGCCCCTTCCGCCGGCTGGAGGCTCTGCGGCCCTGACCAATCTGCGCACGAGCGACAACATCACCTATCAGGTGGATTTCGGCATGACCGTTCCCGGCACTTACGGCATCCAGATAGCGGCCGGCTCGGTCACAGATGCGGCGGGGAACGGCAACGTCGCCTACACCAACAACTCGGTGTGGGTGCGCTTTTCGGATGATGCCAGCCTGTCCTCGATTGTGTCCAGCGCAGGCGCGCTCAGCCCCGTCTTCGCTCCCGGAACGCTGAACTATACGCTCGCCGTCGATCACGACACAGAAACCCTGACGCTCACGCCGCTCGTATCGAACAGCGACGCGACGGTGACGGTCGACGGCCAGGCGGTCGCCTCGGGCAACGCAAGCCAGCCGGTTCCGCTCTTGGTGGGAGCCAATGTGATCACCATTCTCGTGACGGCACATGACGGCACGAGCACACAGACCTATACGGTAACGGCGACGCGTGCGCCTTCGGGCGACGTCCGGCTAACCGGTCTGGCGACGAGCGCAGGAACGATCGATCCCGCCTTCGCGCCCACTGTTCTCGGCTACGGACTGAATGTCGGCCATGAGGTGGACAGCCTCTCCGTCACACCGACGGTGGCCGAGGCGACTGCGACGGTGACGGTCAACGGCCAGGCGGTTGCTTCGGGCAGCGCGAGCCAGCCGGTGGCGCTTGCGGTCGGAGCGACGCCGATCCGCATCGACGTGACCGCTGCAGACGGGACGGTGCTTTCCTACCTGCTGACGGTCAATCGCCTTGCCGCGTCGAACGCCAGTCTCGCGGCATTGTCGATCGGCGCCGGCGCGCTGGAGCCGGCGTTTTCACCCGGAACCTCAAATTATACGGTCAATCTCGATCACGACACTGAAAGCCTGACATTCACACCGGCGGTAGCCGATACCAACGCCACGGTGACCGTAAACGGACAGGCAGTCGCTTCCGGCACTCCCGGTCAAGCACTGCCGCTCGCGGTGGGGACGAATGCGGTCTCCATCGTGGTGACGGCGCAGGACGGTATGAGCACGCAGACCTATACGGTGACGATCGTGCGCGCAGGCTCGGCCAATGCGAACCTCGCGGGGCTCCTGCTCAGCGCAGGCACGCTGGAACCGGCATTCGCGCCGGGTACGCGGGCATATTCGGTCACCGTGGACCACGGGGTCGAGATGCTGACGCTGACCCCGACCGCCGCGCACGCCAACGCCGCCATAACCATCGCCGGCCAGCCGGCCGCCTCGGGTGCCGCCAGCCAGCCGGTGCCGCTCGCCATCGGCCGAACACAGTCTCCGTGACTGTGACCGCCCAGAACGGCAGCACGAGCCTGATCTATACGGTGACCGTCACGCGCGCCGAGGTGCCACGCCCAGACCCGTCGCAGGACCCCGAGGTCATCGGCCTGCTGAACGCGCAGGTTGGTGCGGCGCGCCGTTTTGCACAAACCCAGACACGCAACTTCGGAAGCCGGCTCGAACAGCTTCATAATGAAGGCGACCGGCGTGCATCGAGCATGAGCGTCCGCTTCGGCCTGCAGCAGAACAGCTCGGTCAGCCCCGCGCAGCGGGAACTCGAACAACTGACGGCCGCGCGCCAGGACGCCAGCGGCGGCCAACAAGCGGCGCAGATGCCGGGAATGCTTGCCTATGGGGCGAGCGACGCCACCCCGGCATCGCGGGCCTCCACGGCGAATTCGGAGCTATCGTCTTCCTCACCGTTGATGGCTCCTGATTTTGGACCGTTCGCTGTCTGGTCGGGAGGATTCGTAAATTTCAGCGAACGCGACAGCGGCGGCATTGATCTCGACTCCACCATGGTCGGCGTCAGCGGCGGTGTCGACTACCGCTTCTCGGAGCGGTTCGTCGGTGGTTTCGGCGTCGGCTACAGCAGGGATCAGACCGATATTGGTTCCAACGGCACGGGAAGCCGCGGAACAGCCTTCAGCGGCGCCCTCTACGGCAGCTACAAACCGGTCGATAACTTCTTCATCGATGGCCTCATCGGCGCAAGCCGGCTGGATTTCGACTCGAGGCGCTTTGTCACCGCCAATGGCGATTTCGCCGAGGGTAGCCGCAGCGGCGCGCAACTCTTCGGTTCGCTTGCGGCATCGTATGAATTCCGCGGCGCGAAATGGCTGATTTCGCCCTATGGGCGGGCCGAACTCTCACGTTCCTTGCTGGATGGATTCACCGAGAAGGGCGGCGGGATCTACGGGCTGACCTATGGCGATCAGACGATCGACACCCTGTCGGGTGTTCTCGGCATTCGAGCGAGCTATGCGTTCGATATGGATTGGGGTGTCCTGACCCCTGGGGTTCGGGCCGAATACACCCATGACTTCGATGGATCGTCGCGGGCGAGCATTGGCTATACCGATATCGGCGGGCTGCCCTATGCGATCGACATCGATCCGACCGTTCGCGACTATGCCACACTCGGCCTTTCGCTCGACATGGGCTTCGACAACGACTGGAACCTCGGCTTCGACTACCGGACAAGCTTCGGCGGATCGGGCAACCAAGACCATGCATTCGGTGCCAAGCTGGGAGTAAGGTTCTAGACACCTGAATCTGAAGTTCGGTTCATTGCGGCGGGCTGACTGATTTCATCGATCTGGTCGTGCCTGAACTGCGCCGGCGCGGGCTGTTCCGCTCCGAATATGAAACGACGACATCGCGTGGAAATCTCGGTCTCCCTAATCCGCGAACGTTCACGCAGCCCGCGAGGCGGCGGAATAGAAGGCGACGTGGAGCATTATGCGCATACGCTCGTGGCCTACACGCTGCTAAGTTACATTCACTATTCGCTTTCAGGAGTATAGGCATGAGCGTCGTAGACGTGATCCAACCCCACGATACACTTCTGGTTGATAAGGACGATCAGCAGGCGGCCTATCGCCAGCGGTATCGCGAACCGCTCCAGACCGCGAGGGGTTGGAACGACACGATTGCAGGCTTGCTCGATCATCGTTCCGTGCGCGCTTTCCATCCTGACCCGCTGCCGAAGGGCACGATCGAAGCGATTGTCGCCGCTGCGCAATCTGCGCCGACATCCTCCAATTTGCAGGCGTGGAGCGTGGTTGCCGTGCAGGACCCGGCTCGCAAGGCCCGCCTTGCCGAGCTTGCGGGCAACCAGAAGCACATCAAGGATGCGCCTTTGCTACTCGTCTGGGTGGCCGATCTTGCGCGCGCCGGAAACATCGCGGCAGCAACAGGCCGCGAACTTGAAGGGCTTGCCTTCACAGAGACTTTCCTGATTGCCAGCATAGATGCCGCGCTCGCGGCGCAAAATGCTTTGGTTGCAGCGGAATCGCTTGGTTTCGGCACCGTCTATGTCGGCGCGTTGCGCAATCATCCTGCCGAGGTGGCAGCCGAGATCGACCTGCCGCCATCGAGCTTTGCAGTGTTTGGGCTGGTGGTCGGCTATCTGGACCGATCTGTGCAAACGGCGGTCAAGCCGCGTCTGCCGCAGGCAGCGGTGCTTCACTATGAGCGCTATTCGCAAGATGCCCAGCAGGAAGCCATAGCGCGCCACGACCGCCACACTTCGGCGTTCCGCGCCGAACAGGGGCTTGATCCCGCATCGTGGAGCGAGCTGGTTATTGCGCGTCTGCAAACCGTTGCGGCACTGAAAGGCAGGCATCTTCTACGCGATGTGCTGAACCGCCTCGGCTTCCCGCTCAAATAGCAGCGCTGTTGATCAGCGCTGCATTCCCCAGCGGCGAACAGTCAGTCGCTCTGTAAGCCGGAAGATCACGCCTTCGACTAACAGGCCAATGATGATCACGAGCGCCAATCCGGCAAAAACCTTGTCGGTGAAAAGCTCGTTGCGGTTGCGGAAGACGTACCAGCCGAGACCACCGGAACTCGAAGAGACGCCGAACACCAGTTCGGCCGCGATAAGCGTGCGCCATGCGAATGCCCAGCCGATCTTCAAACCATAAAGGATCGATGGAAGGGCCGCTGGAATAAGGATTTTCACGACATAAGCTGGTCCCTTCAGGCCATAATTGCGGCCCACCAGGCGTTGCGTTTCCGGTACTCCGTCGAAGCCTGACAAAGTGGCCAGCGCAAAAGGCCAGAGCACCGCATGAACGAGCACCACCAGCAGGCTTGTTTCACCAAGACCGAACCAGAGCATGGCAAGCGGCAGAAGCGCGATTGCCGGCAAAGGATTGAACATCGCGATCAGGGACTGCAGCGTCTCGCGGATGAAGGCGCTTGTTACGGCGAGCGACACGATGACAAGTGCAAGCGCGATTGCGATTGCGTAGCCCTTGAGGAGAACCGACAGGGAGCCCCATGTAGAAAGCAGCAAATTCTCGTTGAGAATTGCATTCCACAGCGCCGACATTGTCGCGGTGAAGGTCGGAAACAGGATCGGCTTGGCATTTATGGTCGCCGCAATCTGCCAGATCGTAGCGAGGGCGATCAGGATCAGTGTCTTTCGCACGAATCCCGATTTCCAGAGATTGGCTGCGAAGCGGGGCAAACCAGCCGCATCGCTGGAGGGCGACACGACGCTAGACATTGGCGAGTTCCTTATGATTTGCCGGCCGCTTGAAAAGCAGATCGTGAACTTCGCTCGAGACATCCTCGAAGCGGCGATTGCCATACTGCTCCCAGCCGAATTCGCTGGTGTCGAAGCTGGCGATGGTACGGCCCGGATGCGGGCTTAAGAGATGCAGCTTCGTCCCGATGAGGATCGCTTCCTCGATCGAGTGCGTGACGAACAGTAAGGTAAAGCCGATGTCTTCGGCTAGTGCGAGAAGGTCCTGCTGCAACTGCTTGCGCGTAAGAGCATCCAGCGCTGCGAAGGGCTCGTCCATGAGCAGGATATCGGCATCAGTCACCAGCGCGCGCGCAATCGCCGCGCGCTGTTTCATGCCGCCTGAAAGTGTATGCGGGTACGCATCGAGCACACGCTCCAAGCCTACTTTGCGCAAGGCAGTATCGGCGCGGTCGCGAATTTCTACCTTGTTGAGTTTTTTTGACACACGCAGCGGAAATTCGACGTTCTGGCGCACCGTTTTCCAAGGCAGTAGCTGATCGAACTCCTGAAACACCACGATGCGGTCCGGTCCTGGCCCCTGTACTTTGCGGCCACGCACTTCGATTACCCCTGCCTTCGGCTTGATGAACCCCGCCACTGCCTTGAGGATCGTCGACTTCCCGCAGCCTGAAGGCCCGAGAAGAACAAGGCGTTCGCCCTCACCAACCTCAAGCGAGACATCCTCCACGGCGCGCACGGTGCCATGATCGGTGGAATAATCGATCGTCAAATTGCGAGCTTCGAATACAGGTGGCGATGCCGGCCGTTTTTCAGCAGGGGCGAGCATTGGATCAGCTGCCTTCTTCGCCATGAAGATCTTCGAACGTGTAGTCCTTCCAGCTTTCGGCCTTCTTGCTGATTGCGCCGGTTCGATGAAGGAAATCGGCGAATTTGAATGAGGCCGACGGCACCAGCGTGTATCTGGAATCCGGCGACTCCAAGAGCGACTGCACGAATTCCGGTTCGAGGCTCGACTGCTCGACACGGATATATGTTTCGGCGGCTTCTTTCTTGTTGGCTTCGATCCATGCCGACGCTTCCTTGAACGCCTCGAAGAACGCCTTGTAGGTCAGTGGATTTTCCTCGCGGAATTCCGTCGTCGAATAGACATAGGTCGGCGTCACCGGCCCGCCGAGTACGTCATAGGACGAGAAAACGCGATGGATTTTCTCGTCTTGCAGTGCCCGTTCCTGGAAAGGCGTATTCGACAGATGCGAATTTACCTCGGTCGCGCCGGAAAGCAGCGCATTGGTGGCGTCCGGATGTGGCAGCGTAACGGTGATATTATCGAGCCTGTTGTGATTGCCTACTCCGAATTCCTGTTCAGCCGCGATTTGAAGAATTCTTGCCTGAACCGATACACCAACTGCGGGCAAAGCGATCTTGTCAGCAGTTGTAAAGTCGGCCAGCGTCTTGATTTCGGGATTTCTGGTGATGAGATAGTTCGGCTGGTTCGAAAGGCCGCCGATGATTTTCACGGCACCATCCGTGCGGTCCCACAATGTCAGGAACGGCCCGATACCGGCAGCGGCAATGTCGATCGCACCCGACAGGATGGCATCATTGACGGCTGCACCACCGCTGATCTTTGCCCATTCGACCTCGATTGAATCGAGGCCTACTGCCTTGGCATGCTTTTCGAGAAGGTTCTGATCGCGGATCACATGCAGTGGCAGATAGATCGTGCCGAACTGCTCGGAAATGCGGATTAGGCCTTCTGCATGCGCGCCAGTCACCGCAAACATCGAGGTGAGCATGGTGGTTGCGGCGATGGCTGCAAAAAATTTCTTCACGATATCGTCCCTCATTCGAAATGTTTGAAATTGTTGTGTCAGCCAGCAGCGGCACCGAGCTTTGATCCGCCATAATTGCCAACGGAAAATTCATTGGCGACGGCGTCGCGCAGCCCGTGACGGCCAGCGGTGATGCCCAGTTCGGGGAAGAGAAGCTCGGCGACGCGGTAAGCTTCCTCTAGATGCGGATAACCGGAGCCGATGATCGTATCGATGCCGAGCGCCTGATATTCGCGCAGGCGTTCGGCGATCTGTTTAGGCGTGCCGACCAGCGCTGTGCCAACGCCTGTTCGCACCAGCCCCACGCCCGCCCATAGGTTCGGGGCAACGACGAGCTTGTCGCGACGTCCGCCATGCAACTCGGCTTGGCGTTTCTGGCCGACCGAGTCCATTTCCTGCTGAAAGCGCTTGTAGGACCGCTCGATCTGCTCGTCCGAAATATTCTCGATCAGCTTGTCGGCTGCGCGCCATGCCTCCTCTTCCGTTTCGCGAACGATGAAGTGGATGCGCATTCCAAATCGCAACTTGCGGCCGAAACGGGCAGCGCGTTCACGTACTTGCTCGAGCTTTTCGCGCACCTGATCTACCGGCTCACCCCAGGTCAGATACATATCGACGGTTTCGCCTGCGAGATCCTGTCCCGCGCCAGACGACCCTCCGAAGTAAAGCGGCGGGTGCGGCGTCTGTACGGGCGGGAAATCGACGCGTGCGCCCTTCAAATTATAATATTTACCTTCAAAATCGACGGTCTCGCCGGTAAGCAGACGCTTCCATATGTCGAGGAATTCGCCAGCTTGTTCATAGCGCTCGTCATGGCCGAGATAGATGCCGTCACCGGCAAGTTCGGTGGGATTTCCACCGACGACGACATTGAGAAGAAGTCGCCCGTCCGAAAGCCTGTCGAGTGCTGCTGTCTGGCGGGCGGCAAAGGTTGGCGAGGTAACGCCGGGACGCAATGCCACCAGATATTTCAGCCGCTCCGTGACCGTTGCAAGTCCGGTCGCGGTGATCCAGGAATCCTCGCAGCTCTGGCCGGTGGGAAGCAGAACGCCCTCGAAGCCCAATTGGTCGACAGCCACCGCTATCTGCTTGAAATAACGATAATCCGGGCGCCGGGACAGATGCTCGGTGCCCAAATATGTTCCGTCTCCATGGGTCGGAATGAACCAGAAGAAATGAAGTGGATCAGAAGCGGTTTTGGGCGAAATTTTCGATATCGTCATGAATGAACTCCCGTGACGATACCGTAATTTTCTAATTTCGATAGAGAAGGTAGATTATTCCAAAAATAGCATCTTGAAGAGTTCGATATCCCCCTTGCGGCCGTTATTCAGGCGAGGTGCACAATCTGCTCAACCTGTTGCGCTGCTCGTTTCCAGCAAGTCGGCATAATGCCGACGTGCTACGTCAGGATGAGACCGTAACCGGCTCTTCAGCACATTGGTGCCGACATCGCGAAACAGCGGATTATCGGGATCGCTTGCAGCCCCGCGAGACTGGCTGGCCAATTCCTCCGGCAGATTGAGGTGAGGGATCGTCGCATCAAGTCTGGCACTGAAGAAGAACGGCACGGAGATACGGTCAGTTCCGGTCGGAGGCGTTAGCACCCGGTGCACAGTGGCTCGCAAGAATCCATCGGAGGCAAGCTCAAGCAATTCGCCGATATTGACGACGAGGGTGCCGTAGATGGGGTCAACGTCGATCCATTCTCCGTCATATTCCACCTGCAGGCCCTTATGCTCATCCTGCAAAAGCAAAGTCAGGAATCCGCCATCCTTATGCGCGCCGACACCTTGGTCGTCTTCTATGGAGTCGCGCCCGGGATAACGAACGATCTTCATGCGATGATTGGGCTGATCGGCGTATATCGGATCGAAGGCATCTTCAGCCTGATCGAGCGCAAGGGCGAAAGCTTTCAGCAACCTGATCGCGACATCCGTCACCCGTGCCTGCCAGGCCAATAATGCCGGTTTCAGCGCGGGCAGGGCGCTTGGCCATTGGTTCGGACCCTGCAGCCGGGTCCATGCGGGAATCCCGTTTTTCTGCTCGATCGCGTCACGTTCCACACCGATGTCGAGCTGCTCGCGCCAGTCGACCTTACCCTTGGTGAACTCGCCGCCAGCCCGCGTGTATCCACGAAACTGTGATGAGTAGACCATTTCTATTGCCAGCTTTTCAGCCTCGGGCAGCGCAAAAAAGTGTCGCGAGGCCGAAAGCACGTCGTGAATTTCTGAATGCGGAATGCCATGGCCGGCGAGGTAGAAAAAGCCGACATCGCGTGCAGCAGAGCGCAAGTCTGCCAGAAACAACCGGCGCTCCGATGCACCCTGATCGAAGCGGGCCAAATCAAGTATAGGCACTATTCGGGGCAACTTTTCCTCCTGCAGGAAAGCTGCGGAGCAAGGCACCAGATCCAGATGCCTGTCGCCGCCAGATTCTCTCATGAAAATACTGGCACGGCTGAGTTCTTAAGCACAGAAACAGCCGTGCGTGATGTCGGTCGGCAGGGGAATAAAGGCCTAAACGGGCGTGTATCGCGTTTAAGATATTCCGATAGCGGCGTGAAATTCGTTCTTCCAAGCCTCGTCAGAGGAAACGGCTCTTGGAGCGGGCTAGTCCCAGATTTTCGCGCAACGTTGAGCCTTCATATTCGCACCGGAAAATACCGCGCCGCTGCAATTCAGGAATGAGTTTGGTGACAAAATCTTCCAGCCCGACAGGAAGATACGGAAAGCTTACATTGAATCCGTCAGATCCTTCTTCAAGAAGCCACTGCTCCATCTCGTCCGCTATGCTTTCCGGCGTCCCAATAAAAGCCAGTCCTGAATAGCCGCCCAGCCTCTGCGCAAGCTGCCTGACCGTCAGATTTTCAGCCCTTGCCAAGGCGATGACCCGTTCGCGACTGGATTTGCTGGCATTGCTTTCAGGAAGCTCAGGAAGTGGCGCGTCTGAATCTAACGACGAGACGTCATGACCGAGCGCGATGGAAAGCGAGGCAATCGCACTTTCATAATAGACAAGACTGTCGAGTTTCGCCCGCCTGTCTTCGGCCTCTTGTTGCGTGTCGGCGACCAGCACGAGGGCTCCAGGCAGGATTTTGATGTCATCGCGGTGACGGCCCGCAGCTTCCGTTCTGGATTTCACATCTGCATAGAACGCCTTGCCAGCGGCGAGACTGTCAGGCGCCGCAAATACCACTTCTGCAGTCTCGGCCGCCAATTGCCGTCCGGGCTCTGATGCTCCCGCCTGAACGATGACCGGGCAGCCCTGTGGCGGCCTTGCAATGTTCAGCGGTCCGCGCACCGAAAGCTGGTCACCCTTATGGCCAAGCACATGCATTTTTTCGGGATCGAAATAGAGCCCGCTTTCCTGATTTCGGGTAAATGCATCGTCGTCGAAGCTGTCCCATAGGCCCGTGACGACATCGTAGAATTCGCGCGCGCGGGCGTATCGATGCGCATGATCTACATGCTCGTCACGACCAAAATTGCGTGCCGCATCCGGATTGGAGGTCGTCACGATATTCCATCCGGCGCGACCTCCGCTGATATGATCGAGCGACGCGAAACGACGTGCGACGTGATAGGGCTCGTCGAATGTCGTGGACGCCGTCGCAACCAGTCCGATTTTCTCGGTAACGGCTGCAAGAGCGGACAGAAGCGTGAATGGCTCGAAAGACGTGACTGTGTGGCTTCGCTTCAAAGCTTCAATCGGCATATTCAGTACGGCAAGATGATCTGCCATGAAGAAAGCGTCGAACTTCGCTGCCTCCAGCGTCTGGATCATCTTTTTCAGAAGCGGAAAGTTGAAATTGGCGTCCGCAACCGCGCCCGGATAACGCCAAGCTCCAGTGTGAAGGCTGACCGGGCGCATGAATGCGCCCAGCTTGAGTTTGCGTGGCTGCGTCATATCAAAGGGGTTCTCTTAGTTTGCCTGTTCGGTCAGTTTTCCCCGGACCACGGCACAAAAATCGTTTCAATGCGTCTTATCGCGAACTCGAAAACGAAAGCGGTGGCAGCGATGACAAAAATCCCGACGATCACGATATCGGTGACGAGAAACTGTGCGGCTGACTGTATCATGAAGCCTAGCCCTTGAGTGGCAGCAATCAGTTCTGCTGCGACCAATGTGGTCCAGCCGACACCCAGCGCTATACGCAGGCCGGTCAGGATAGAGGGAAGCGCTGCTGGCAATACGACGTGATAAATCACCTGTCCGCGAGAAGCGCCCAAGGCGCGCGCTGCGTTGATTTTTTCTTGTCCCGCGTTGCGCACGCCTGACGCCGCTGACAGGGCAATAGGCGCCAGCATCGCTATGGCGATCACCAGAACCTTGGACAATTCACCGATGCCGAACCAGATGATAACCAGCGGCAGATAGGCCAATGGCGGTATGGGCCGCAGAAATTCCAGAAGAGGATCGAAAATCCCTCTGCCGACGGGACTTAGGCCCACAGCCAGACCTATCGGAACGCCGAGCGCCAGCGCAGCCAGCAATGCGGAAAAGACCCGCCAGAGGCTCGCTTTTAAATGCACAAGCAGCGTCGCGTCCACATAGCCCTTGTCGATCAGAACGAAGAATTTTTTCGCCACGACCAGCGGTGAAGGTAGAAAAACAGGCGACACGACCCGAAGCTCGGCAGCAAGCGCCCAAACGAGCAGCAGGACCAAGACGGTCAACAGGCTGATGCTGCGTGCGCTCAGCGAGCGCTTTCGTGCTGGACCCGACCACGGCACGGCAGATGCATCCGGCACGACCCGCTTGGCCGAATGTTCGTTTGGCAAGCCGCGCTCAAGCGACGTGGATTGTTGCGCGATGCTCATGCCGCTTCTCCCTCGAATATCGCATCGGAAAGTTCTGCGCGTGTTGCGGCGAAGGAAGGATCAGCCTTGATGGATTTGAGCGGCTCTCCATCAGCGTAACGACGGCCGAAACCGGTTTCGATCCGGTGCGTGATGTGGCCGGGGCCTGGGGCCATGACGATGACGCTTGTCGCGAGAAGCAATGCTTCCTCGGTGCCATGCGTGACCATGAGCACACCGGCACCCGTTGTTGCCCATATGTCGAGCAACAACGTCTGCATTCTTTCTCGGGTCAGCGCGTCGAGTGCACCGAGCGGCTCGTCCATCAACAGGAAGTCAGGCGATGCGGCAAGCGCGCGGGCAAGTCCCACCCGTTGCCGCATGCCTCCGGAAAGTTCCCATATCGGCTTGCTGCCGACATCACCGAGCCGCACCTGAGAGAGCAAATCCAGCGCTCGCGCTTTTCGCTCGGCCCGCGCCACGCCGCGCATACGCAATGCGAATGCAACATTGTCCATCGCCGAGAGCCACGGAAACAATGCATCGTTCTGAAAAACGACGGCCCGGTCAGCTCCGGGCGAGATGACCGCCCGGCCGTCGACCGCAACCGATCCCGAAGCTGGCGTGATGAAGCCGGCGGCAACATTCAAAAGCGATGTTTTCCCGCAACCGGACCTTCCGGTAAGAACGACAAACTCGCCTGAAGACACGGAAAGAGACACGCGATCGACCGCAACCGACGACTGGCCTTCATAGCGAACGACCACATTGTTCAGTTTCAGCGTTCCCATCGCGCGCTCCTTGCAGATCGATCAGTTCGAGGCCGCGGCTTCGGTCGCATATTTGGAGGTCACGTAGTTTGCATAATCCGGCAACACTGCGTCGATGCGTCCTTGTTCCTTCAGGAATTCGGAGGTAGCAGCAACTGCCTTCACGGTGCCGCCGCCGAGAAAGTCGCTTGAAGCCTGATCGGTAAGTGATGGGAAAACATAGCCTTTGAGAAGCAGCGGAACATCAGTGACATTTGCGCCCGTCAATTTTGCGATCTTTCCAGCCTGTTCTGAAGATGTGCTCCAGGAATCCGGTGCTTTCAGGAATTCGGCATATGCAGCGCCGGTGACCTTGACGAAATCGGTGACGGCTTTTGGAGATTTTTCGGCAAATTCAGTCCGCACGATCCACGCGTCGAAAGTCGGCGCGCCCCATTCGGCGACCTTGGCGGAATCCACGATGATCTCGCCATTCGTACGGATTTGTCCCAGCGCGGGGTCCCAGACATAGGCGGCATCGATGTCGCCGCGTTCCCATGCTGCCGCGATTTCCGGAGGGCGAAGATTGAGGATTTCGACCGTTTTCGGATCCACGCCTTCATGCTTCAGAGCGGCGAGAAGGCTGTAATGCGTGGTCGATACGAAAGGTACCGCCACTTTCTTGCCAGCCAGATCAGCGATCTTTGCAATACCCGAACCGTTGCGTGCGACGAGCGCTTCGGATTCCCCGATCAGCCCGACGACGAAAATCGTCTGGATGGGCAGCTCACGGCTGGCGGCCGCAGCAAGCGGGCTAGACCCGACATAGCCAATGTCGATTGCGCCCGAAGCGATTGCTGCGATCACATCTGCGCCGGAATCGAATTTGCGCCAGTCGATCGTTGCGCCGAGCGTTTTCTCATACAGGCCATCTGCCTGTGCGACCTTCGACGGTTCAACGACGGTCTGATATCCGATGGTGAGCTTCAGGTCTTCTGCCAAGATGGGCAGTGTGAATGTAAGCGTTGCGAATGCGGCTAAAGCAGAAACTGCGGTTCGACGGTTGATTGCATCCATGAGGAGATATCCTTGGTTGGCTGAATTCCCGCTAATCATGGAGGGTTTTGTGAATCCGGGAGAGCCAGTCCATTCCAACTTCAGTGGGCCAAGAAGAAAATTCCTGCTGAACTTTAGCGGCGCACGCTATGCCGACAACGTAACTCGCGGCCATTCCTTGAGCGATGCTTAGAGATGTGATGACGCCATCCTACAAACCCCAACGACGTTAATGGGGTTTTCAAACCGGCACGGCTTATAGCGTCGCGCAAACCATCCTCTGCCCAAAGGATGCGTTTAATCTACTAATTTTATAGATATTAGATTATTTTCTCTGTTGGCAGTGATGCTCTCTGTCTATCGTTACGCAGTCAACGAAAGATTGAGTAAATGACTGGCTAAGGCAATGTTTGGGCTAAATGCGGCGTGTTGATACGCCAATAATCACCTCTTCTGCAGCGAATACTTTCTGAAACTCATAAGATTTGTGCTGCGCGGCAATATCTGCTGCGCTGGCGGGTTTTTGATTGCACGGCGTGCGACTTTTTTCCCAGTCAATATCTTCAAGAAAATAAAATGACATCTGACACGTCTTTGCATCTCAATGTATTCATTCCGACAACCGGGCATCACGAAGCGTCGTGGTTGCATCCGAAGTCGCAGCCCGATCGCATAACTGATATCGGCTATTATCGTGAAATCGCGCGCATTGCGGAGAGCGGACGTTTCGATAGTCTGTTTCTCGCCGATCAGCTGGCCATTGGGCGCAGCGTACGCCATATTGCGCAGGGCAAGCTGGAGCCATTAACGCTTCTCGCTGCATTGGCCGGGTCGACGGAGCGGATCGGCCTGATCGCGACGGCCACCACCACTTACAACGAGCCTTATAATCTTGCACGTCAGTTCGCCTCGCTCGATCACATTAGTGGCGGGCGCGCAGGCTGGAACATCGTTACCTCATGGTCTGCGGAGGCCGCCGGGAATTTTGGACGTTCGGAGCGTAGCCAGCATGAGAGCCGCTATCAGCGCGCAACCGAATTCATTGATGTGGTTGGTAAGCTCTGGGATAGCTGGGAAGACGATGCACGTGTCTACGATCGGTCCGCTGGAATTTATGCCGACACAGGCAAAATCCATCAAATTGATCACCATGGCGAGCATTTCGACGTGCGCGGGCCACTTGACCAGCCGCGTTCGCCGCAGGGCTATCCGCTTCTTGTTCAGGCGGGATCTTCGGAAAGCGGCCGCAATTTTGCTGCCCGCTATGCCGAAGCGATCTTCACCGCCCAACAGGAATTCGTTGATGCAAAGGTATTCTTTGACGATGTGAAGGGACGGGCACGCGCGTTCGGACGCGATCCATCGGGCATAAAGATCCTGCCGGGCCTTTCTCCGATATTGGGATCGACCGAGGCCGAAGCCCGCGCCAACGAACAGGCGCTGAACGAGCTGACGCTTCCAGCCGTCGGCCTCAAGCATCTTTCGCAACGCTTCGATGGCTTCGACTTCACCGGTTTTCCTTTGGACGAGAAAATTGCGATCGAAGCTTTTCCGGTGCCGGAGACAGTTCAGGGCGCGCAAAGCCGTGCCGGTGTGATCTTGGAAATCGTGAAACGCGAGCAGCCTACGTTGAGGCAGCTTCTACATAGGCTGGCAGGTGGACGCGGCCACAAGGTTCTGGCCGGGACGCCGAAGGCGGTGGCCGATCACATTCAGTTCTGGTTCGAAAATGGTGCGGCTGACGGCTTCAACATCATGCCCGCTATCGTGCCTTCCGGTCTGTCGGAATTCGTCGACGAGGTCGTGCCGATCCTGCGCGAGCGCGGACTGTTTCGTAAAGAATATGCCGGGAGGACGCTGCGCGATCATTTTGGCCTTCCTCGGCCACCAAGCCGCTACGCGCGCACCGCGTGATGCGCCCGGCTGACGCCTAGTTTTCTGGAGATTTCATTGCCTGCTTCTTACTTACATCTTCCAACGCAGCGGACCGCATCTCAGGATAATGAGAGCATTTCCGCCCGGCTGGTTCTGCGCGGTCTCAAGAAAAAGCTGGGTGACACGGCTGCCGTCAATGGCATCGACCTCGAAGTTGCGACCGGCGAAAGCGTGGTCCTTTTGGGGCCAAGCGGTTGCGGCAAAACGACGACGTTGCGCATGGTCGCAGGGTTTCTACAGCCTGATGCAGGCGAGATTCATCTCGACGGGGTTATGGCGTCGGATGCCAGTTTTGCGCTCCCGCCGGAAAAGCGGCATCTGGGAATGGTGTTCCAGACCTATGCGATTTGGCCCCATAAGACGGTAGCCGAGAATGTCGCCTATGGTTTGAAGATGGCGGGGAAACGGCGGGCTGAGATTCAGGCAGGCGTTACCTCCGCGCTGGAACTCGTGCAACTCGGTTCCCTCGCAAAGCGCTATCCAGCAGAGCTTTCGGGCGGGCAACAGCAACGCGTGGCACTGGCGCGCGCGTTGGTGACGCGGCCCTCGCTTCTGCTTCTGGACGAGCCGCTGTCAAATCTTGACGCCTCGTTGCGCGAGGAAATGCGGTTCGAGCTGCGCAATCTCCAGCGCGATCTGGGGATCACGTCTCTCTACGTCACCCATGATCAGGACGAGGCTCTCGTGCTGGCTGACCGCATCGTGGTCATGAACAAGGGTCGGATCGAGCAAATCGGTACTCCGGAAGAAGTGTACCGCAAGCCAGCGAGCCGCTTTGTCGGCAGTTTTGTGGGAAGTGCCAATCTGCTGGATGGCACCGTCGTAAAGGTCGATGCCAAGGCTGGCCGCGTACTTTTGAAGCTCGATATTGGCGGGCAGTTCTGGAGCAACGGGCCGAAGGCTTGGGTAGAGCAGGTTGTGGTCGGCGCGCAGGCGACGACGTTGCTGCGTCCGCAGGATGTGCGTTTCAAGGTAGAGACCTCGGCTTCCGAGGAGCAGCCGATCGAGGCGAACTTCGTCTCGGAAGCCTTTCTCGGCAGGCATTATGAGTTGAAGCTTCAAGCCGCCGACACGCTGCTGCGCGTGCAGGCACGCGAGCGCGGTTCTTTTGTGGACGGCAAGACCCGGCTTTGGGCGCGGCCGGACAGCGCGTGGATTGTCGTATGACCGACATAGCTGCACCTCACCAGCGTTACGACACGCGTCAGTTTTCTCTCGGCACGACATTGCGTCGTCGAATCTCGGCAATTCAGCCCGTTCGCGTGGTCGTCATCGGCGCGGCACTGGCCATTTTGTTCGCGCTGATCGCATATCCTCTGACGCTGCTGATTGGCTACAGCCTTATCGATCAACAGGGAAATTTGACCTTCGACACTTTTGGCGAGGCGTTCTCGCGCCGGGGTATGCTGACGGCCACGATGAATTCGGTGTGGCTGGTTTTCTGGGTCACGCTGGGAGCCTGCGCACTCGGAATTCCGTTGGCCTGGATCGTGGCGCGCACCGATGCGCCGGGAAAATCGCTGGTCTTCCTGTCAGCAGGAATTTCCTTCGTTATCCCGACCTTCATTTCGGTTATCTCGTGGATATTTCTGGCCGCGCCAAACTCCGGTTATCTCAACAAGTTTGCGATCGAATATCTCGGTTTTACGCATGCGCCATTGAATATTATGAGCTTCGGCGGGTTGGTTTTCATCGAAATCATAGGTGTCTACCCGCTGGTGTTCTTTGCCGTGAACGTGGCGCTGAACAATATCGACTCCAGCCATGAACAGGCTGCCCGCGTGCTCGGCGCAAATCGTCTGCGGAGCACGCTCACCATCACGCTGCCGCTGGTGCGCCCGGCAATCCTTTCGGCAGTCATTCTGGTTATGCTGGATGCGTTGTCGTCCTTCGGCGCTCCTGCCGCCATCGGGACCATGGCCAATTTCTCGGTCATCACCACCAAGATATACGATTTGCTGACTTTCCCGCCAAAGTTCAATTATGCGGCGGCGGTCGCCATGCCGATCATGCTTTTCACGGCCATCAGCCTGCTGATCCAGAAATATGTGATCCGCGCCGAGAATTTCCGTACGCTTTCGGGCAAAGCAACGCCGGAGCAGGTCGTCACGCTCGGTCGCTGGCGTTGGCTGGCAGGGGGCTTTTGCCTGCTTGTCGCGGTTGTAACCGCGATCCTGCCGCTGGGTTCGCTGGTTCTGCTTTCGCTGCTGACGAATTTCGGTGCGGATATCAATTTCGGAAATCTGGTCGGCAAGCACTACGCTCTGATCATCGATCCATATTATCCGGCGTGGAGCTCGATCCTGCATTCGATCCTGCTGGCGCTCGCGACCGCGACAGTCTGCGCGACACTTGGGCTGGTGCTTGGCTGGATCGTCGAGAGGTTTCGCTTCTTCGGGCGCGAGCTGATCACTTTTCTCGTGATGATCGCCTACGGGTTCCCCTCGATCGCCTATGCGGTCGGTGTTCTTATGGGCTATGTGGATTTGTTCTACGGCACTTTGACACTGATTCTGATTTCCTATGCTGGCAAGCTGTTGCCGATCGCTTTTGTTATGGTGCGCAACGGCATCCAGCAATTGTCGACCGATCTGGAAGAGGCGGCACGCATATCCGGTGCAGGCTGGCTTCGCAGCATCCGCGACGTGACTTTCCCGCTGGTGCGCGGCGCTGTCGGCATCGCCTGGGTCTTGGTCTTCTCTCTCAGCCTTCGCGAACTTTCCATGTCGGCAATCCTCGCCCAGTCGGACACGCAAGTGATGCCGACTGTGGTGCTGCAATTCATCGAGGACGGTGCGGTGGAACTCGCGGCAGCACTCGCGGTGATTATCGTCGGCGTCAGCTTGGCGATGCTGCTTTTGGCCCGCGCCTTCAATCGTAAAAAGACGACCGCCATCACGTAACAGGAACAGCAATGACACGAGAATTTTCGCCCAAACCATTCGACGAGACATGGGATGTTCTGGTCGTGGGCTTCGGCTTTGCCGGCGCGGCTTCGGCAATCGCTGCCCACGATGCAGGCGCACGGGTGCTTTTGATAGAAAAAATGCCTGACCCCGGCGGCATCTCAATCTGCGCGGGTGGCGGCGTTCGCAGCATCACCGATCTGCCGCGCGGGCGCGAATACATTCGCCACAGCGCAGGGCCGGATGTGCCCGATGTCGTGCTCGATGCCATTTCTTCGGGCATGACCGAACTGGAGGCGTATTTTCGCGAACTCGCGAAGGTGAACGGTGCTGAAATCGTGCTGCGCGATCGCGGCGGTAATTATCCGTTTCCGGGGCACGATGCGCTTGGCATCGTCGAGGTCGCATCCATTCCCGGCTTCGATGCACGCAAAGAATATCCGCATGCGCGTGGACGCCTGCTTGGACCCAATGTGTTCAAGCTGCTTCACGACAATATACGCTCGCGTGGCATCGAGGTGCGGCTGAGCACTGCGGCAGAGCGTCTGATTACGGAGTCGGGCGAGGTGACGGGGGCGGTCGTCCGGCAAGGGGATGCTGTCAGTCGAATAGCCGCGCGGCGTGGCGTGATCCTTGCGACAGGCGGGTTCGAGGCAGACCCGGAATTCCAACGCAAATATTGGCAGATACGCCCGGTCTTGCCTGTTGCCACGCGTGGCAACACCGGCGACGGCATCCGCATGGCGCAGGCTGTGGGGGCTGATCTTTGGCATATGTGGAATTTCCATGGTTCTTACGGGTTCCGCCATCCCGACCCCGATTATCCTTATGCGCTTCGTGTGAAGCGCCTGCCGGATTGGACGCCGCAGGTGCGGGAGCCTGACGTTCGCATGTCGTGGATCATCCTCGACAGCACAGGGCGGCGCTTCATGAACGAATACCATCCCTATGTGCAGGATACCGGTCATCGCCCGCTCGATGAATTCGATCCGGTGACGCAAAAGTTCCCGAAAATCCCGGCCTATCTCATTCTGGATGAGGAGGGGCGCAAGCTCTACCCTCTCGGTCAGGCTGTCGTGAACGATAGCTCGGTGGAGCCCTATGAGTGGAGCGGCGACAATCTGCGCGAGGTCGAGAACGGCATACTGAAGCGGGCCGACACGGTTGAAGAACTCGCGGCTCTGATCGGTGCTGATCCGAAGGTTTTGGCGGAAAGTCTGGATCGATGGAACGCCTCAGTCGAGGCGGAAGAAGACACGGCTTTCGGCCGCCCCGGTGGCTCTCTCTTTGCGGTGAAGCAAGCGCCGTTTTACGTCGGCACGCTTTGGCCGGTCGTTAACAACACGCAGGGCGGGCCTGTGCATGATGAAAAGCAGCGGGTCATCAATGCGCATGGCGAAGTCATCCCGCGGCTCTACGAGGCCGGTGAAATAGGCTCGATCTGGGGCTTTCTCTATCTCGGCGCAGGCAATCTCGCCGAGTGCTTCGTCACCGGCCAGATCGCGGGCAAGGAAGCTGCAAGCCAATCGGACTGGACCGAGAGTGCCAGCAAGCTTCTGGCCGTGAGCCAGTAATGGATTTCCGAACATGACCACTAAATCTGGACATATGGCCCTTGGAGCCTTTCTTTATCCTACGGGCCACCACGCTGCGGCTTGGCGCCATCCTGATGCGCAGGCCGATGCAGGCGTTAATTTCCGCCATTATGCGGAACTTGCCAAAGCTGCCGAAGCGGCGAAGTTCGATCTCCTGTTTCTGGCGGATAGCGCCGGAGCCAGAGGCGAAGATTGGGGCGCTCTGGCACGCTTCTCAACACACTATGTCGCGCAGTTTGAGCCGCTGACTCTTCTCAGTGGGCTGGCGGCCGTCACCGAGCGCATCGGCCTCGTCGCCACCGCTTCAACCACTTACAACGAGCCTTACATACTGGCGCGCAAGTTTGCGTCGCTCGATCATATCAGCGGCGGGCGCGCAGGCTGGAATCTCGTAACTTCGGGAAATGAGGCGGAAGCTTACAATTTCGGCCGGGAGCAGCATCTTGCCCATGGAGACCGCTACCGGCGCGCGACCGAGTTTCTGGGTGTCGCCCAGGGCCTGTGGGACAGTTGGGAAGACGAGGCTTTCATCCGCGACAAGGAAAGCGGTGTATTCTTCGACCCCGACAAGGTCTATAAGCTGGACCATCGCGGTGAATTCTTCGGCGTCCGTGGTCCGCTGAACATTCCGCGTTCACCTCAGGGCTGGCCGGTTCTGGTGCAGGCGGGATCTTCGGGTGCCGGCAAGGCGCTTGCCGGTGCTTCCGCCGAGATCGTCTTTACTGCGCAACAGACGCTTGCCGATGCGCAGGCCTTTTATCGGGACGTGAAACAGCAAGCGGTAGAGCATGGGCGCTCGCCCGATGACGTCAAAATCATGCCGGGCATATTCCCTGTTGTCGGGCGCACGGAAGAAGAAGCGCGGGCCAAATTTGACCAGCTTCAGAATCTTATTCATCCGGATGTCGCCTTGTCGATACTGGAGCACAGGCTCGGCATACCTCTGCGCCACCTGCCGCACGATGCGCCGGTGCCCACGGATATTCCGATTACCAATGCGGCCCAGAGTCGCCAGACACTACTGTTGGAACTGGGGCAGCGCGAGAAGCTGTCGATCCTGCAACTGGCGCTTCGGGTCGCCGGAGCGCGCGGCCACTGGCAGGTTGTGGGAGCGCCCGAACAGATTGCTGACGCGATGGAGGATCGCTTCGTCAATGGCGGTGCTGACGGTTTCAACGTCATGCCGCCTTACCTGCCCGGAGGTCTGACCGACTTCATAGAACTGGTTCTGCCGGAGCTGCGAAAGCGCGGCCTGTTCCGAACCGAATATGAAGGCCGGACCCTGCGCGAGCATCTTGGGCTCAAACGTCCGGCCAGAAATCACAAGCATAACAAGGCGATCGATGGTGCCGCGCATGCAGAAGCGGCAGTCGAAAGCTGACCAAATCCAGTTGAAAATTGAACCCATTACTCTTGGAGCAACATTGATGACGATCACCAAAAGACATTTCCTCAAGGCCGTTGCAGCGTTGAGTCTTGCCGCCACCCTGAACGCGCCGGTTTCAGCTTCGGCCGAAACGCTGCCGGAGCGCTTCGCCGATCTCTACGCAGAAGCGAAGAAGGAAGGGCAGGTCGTTTTTTACACATCCTACCGTCAGGAAACGAGCACGGCTGTCTTGGACTTCTGGCGCAAGACATTTCCCGACGTTCGTCTGAACATCGTCCAGAAACAGACACTGGATCTCATTCCGACAATCGAGGCTGAAAAAGCCGCGGGCCGTACAAATCCGGATGTCACCTTCATCAGCCAGCGCTTCATTCTCAATGGATGGCGCGACAAGGGCTGGCTGACCGCACATAAGGTGAGCGATTTCGAGAAGATCAGCGGGTACTTCCGCGAGGATGACGGGTATTTCACAGCCGTCGGCGCGACGCTTTTGTCCGCGGCCTACAATCCAAAAGTGTACACAGATCCGTCCCTACTGCCCAAGAAGATCACCGACTTCCTCGACCCGAAATGGAAGGGAAAGATCGTGTTTTCCGATCCGCGCACGGCTTCTTCGCAGTTGACGTGGTTCCAGACGTTGTTGGCCCACAAGATCATCGATTGGGATACGATCGCCGGCTTGGCCGAACAGGATTTTCTCTTCACGCGCGGCAATGCTGAATCGGTTCGCCTGCTCGTTGCCGGCGAGCGCGACCTGTCGCCATTGATCTCCTCGCAGAATGTGATCACAGCGAAGGAACGCGGCCAAAACATCGAGTCCTACATTCTGGAAGAAGGCGTGGTTGCGAACGAGCAGTATCTGGCGATCTTTGAAGGCGGCCCGAACCCGGCAGCGGCAAAGCTGCTGGTCGAGGTTCTTGCAAGCGCCGAAGGTCAGGACGTCGTCTCGCAGGCGGGATCTTACATCCCGACCCATCCCGACACGCCGATCCCGGGCGGACTGCCGCGCTTGAGCGAACTCAAGATCATTGTCGCCGATCAGGACATCGGTGGTAAGGCGTCTGAGGAATTCCTTGAAAAGTTCGACGAGGTCTTCAAACGTCAGTGAGCAGATTACGGCCCCGTCCTCACAGGCGGGGTCGGCACAATCACCGGAGATAAATCTTGACTGCCACCTTGCCGAGCATCGACGCAAAGACCCTTCACGCCAGACTGCGCGCTGACAAAGAGCTTGCCTTGCTGGACATAAGGGAGGAGGGCCTGTTTGCCGAGGATCATATTCTCGCCGCCTCCAATGTGCCCTTCAGCCGTATCGAGCGGATACTCAGCGCCTTGGTGCCGCGGGTCGGCACGCCGATCGTTCTCGTGGACGATGGCGAAGGCCTGGCGGAGCGTGCGGCACCCTTGTTCCGCCACGCGGGCTATGTCGAGGTTTCCGTACTTTCAGGCGGTGTAGCTGCCTGGAAGGCTGCGGGATTTGAGACGTTCGAGGGTGTCTATGTGCCCAGCAAAGCCTTCGGCGAATTCGTGGAGGTGAGCTATGAGACACCACACATTACCGCTGCCCAACTTGAGCAGAAACGCGACGCGGGCGAAAATGTCGTCCTGATCGATAGCCGTCCCTTCGACGAATACAACTGGATTACAATCCCCGGTGCCATCGATTTGCCCGGGGGTGAACTTGTGCTGCGGGTGAAGGAAACGGTGAAGGATGACTCTGCGCTGGTAGTGGTGAATTGCGGCGGGCGGACACGCTCGATCATTGGCGCGCAGACACTCATCGATGCCGGCCTGCCCAACAAGGTCGTTTCGCTGAAAGACGGAACGCAAGGATGGCATCTCTCGGGTCGTGAAGTCGAACGCGGCGCGACCCGTATTGCGCCACAGCCGACGGCAGAGGCTCTCGATTGGGCGCGATCGGCAGCCGCGCGGTTATCGGAAAATTTCGGGGTTAAGACTGTCTCGACCGATCAGTTGGCGCAGTTTGTGAGCGAACAGGACAGCGTCGCGCTTTATCGCTTCGATGTCCGCGATCCGGCGGAATTCCGGGCCGGACATTTGAAAGGTTTTCTGTCGGCGCCCGGCGGGCAGCTTGTTCAGGCGACAGACACATTCATCGCCGTGCGTCAGGCACGCATTGTGCTGACCGATAGCGATGGCGTACGGGCTCGCACTGCCGCTGCATGGCTCAACCGAATGGGTTTCGCCTGGGTGTTCGTGCTTGATGCGCAAGATGGAGATGCCGAGCTTGAGACAGGCGATGCGCCGGAGACGATCCTGACGCTTGACGCTGTTTCAGTAGAAGAGATTTCCGCGTCGGAACTGGCGTCGTTGGTGGGAAAGAACGAGACAGTCGTCGTTGATTTCGCCACGAGCCGTCAGTATCGCGCAGGTCACATTCCCGGTGCGTGGTTCGCCGTTCGCGGTCGTCTTGTCGAAGATGTGGCCGCGCTTCCAAAAGCGGAGCATTATGTGGTGACGTCGCCGGATGGAGTCTTTGCCCGGCTCGGTGGAGCCGAACTGGCGGCTGCCACCGGCGCTTCCGTGACTGTTCTGAAAGGTGGAACCAACGGCTGGGTCCAGGCTGATCTTGCGCTGCAGCGTAATGAGGAATTTTTAGCCTCGGAACCGAACGATGTGTTCCTGAAGGCATTTGAGCGTCGCGAAAAACGTGAGGAAGCGATGCGCCAGTACCTTCAATGGGAACTCGATCTCGTTGAACAGGTTCGCCGCGACGGCACATTGTCCTTCAATCTTTGACGAGGAGCGTGGCATGACGAACCGACCGCTCGCCGGAAAAGTCGCGCTGGTCACCGGATCGGCGCGACGCATTGGTCGCGAGACGGCGCTCGCATTGGCGGAAGAAGGCGCACACATTATCACGCATGCACGCTCTTCGCTGGACGAGATCGAGGCCGTTGCCGAAGAGATTCGTGCGGCAGGCGGGCAGGCGACTGCTCTGCTTGCGGACATCACGGATGAACACGCCGTAGCCGAATTGATCGCGCGCATCCGGGAAAAAGCAGGCCCGGTAGATATTCTCGTCAACAATGCTGCAATTCGTGGCGAGAAACCGCTGGCGGAACTGGATCTGGAAACCTTTCGCTCGGTTTACGCCGTTGCGGTAGAAGGAGCCTTTCTCGTTACGCAGGCCGTAGTGCCCGACATGGCGAAGCGCCGCTTCGGGCGTATCATCACCATCGGTGGTGTCAGCGCTCACGCAGGCGTATCTGAACGTTTGCATGTCGCGACTGCCAAGGCTGCGCTGGTCGGTTTTGCCAAGGCTTTGGCGGCTGAATTCGGTGAACATGGCGTGACGTCCAACATTGTCGTGCCGGGGCGTATCGGCGGACAGCGTTCGGCGACTTCCGGGGCAGGCGGCAAGTTTCCCGGCGGCGGATGCACGCTTGTCGGCCATGAGGGCGAACCTAGAAACGTATCGGAGATCGTCCGCTTGCTTGCCCTGCCTACAGGGGGCTTCATAACCGGACAGACCATTCACGTCAGCGGCGGTCTCTATTTGCCCTGATGGGATGGTGAATTCGCCTTTGGTGGAAGCGCCGAGTTGCGAATCAGATACCTGATCTTGCGGGGCCGTGAGCCCTGACGCCACCGATGGAACAAGACTTGTGACGATTGCCCTCCTTGCCGGTATGACAGTGGTCGTGTTCCTTACGTCACTGCTGTCAGGCATTTTTGGCATGGCGGGCGGGCTTGTCCTGCTTTGGGTCTTGATGCTGGCAATGCCAGTAGCAACAGCGATCGCCGTGCACGGAATGGTGCAGATGGTATCGAACGGCTCGCGGGCATGGTTCTCCCGCAGCTATCTGGATTCGCGCACACTGCTTCTGCTGATACTCGGGCTCGTTTTGGCCGCGAGCCTGCTGCTCTTCGTCAATTACCGCCCAAGCCTCGTGGTGGTGTCGATCACAATCGGCTTAATGCCTATCCTTGTTTGGTTGCCTCTTGGAAAACTGCAACTCGACGGGCAGCGGCCGTTGCACGCTTTCATCTGTGGCTTCATTTCCGGCGGGTTGGCAATTGGGCTCGGGGTTTCAGGTCCGACGGTTGATCTTTTCTTTATTCGCACCACCATGGACCGTCGCAAGATCATTGCCACGAAAGCAGCGTTTCAGTTCATCACACACACAACCAAGGTCGTCTTTTACTGGAATGCGGCAATGACCCTTTCCACGGAAGGGTGGATGGCTGTCGCCGCCGCAGCGCCGATTGCCATCATTGGCACACGAGCCGGCAACATCATCTTGCACCGTATGTCGGACAGGAATTTTCGTCTGTGGACGCGATGGATCGTAACAGCGATCGGCGCCGTCTATTTTTCGCGAGGCGTTCTGCAACTGATTTTATAAGTTTTACTATCCCGGAAGATGAGGGGTGTCGTCGCAGATGCGGTAATCTAAGAACTTACCGTCGAGATTATTCAACAAATCCCGCTTAAATCGCAAGATAACGCCGCAAGACATCCGGATCGAGATGGTCCCCGGATTCAAATTTGGCAACGATAAGGCCTTTTTCCATGACGTAGACCCGCTGCGCCACGGAGCAGATCATATCGATATTCTGTTCCACCAGAATAATACTGAGATTCGTATCCTGCTTGAGACGAACTATGATGCGCGCAATGTCCTGGGTGACGTTTGGCTGGATTCCTTCTGATGGTTCGTCCATGAGCAGAAGCTGCGGTTTTGCGACAAGCGCTCGTGCAATGGCAAGTTGCTGCTGCTGCCCTCCTGATAGAATGCCGGCTCTTTGATTCAATCTTTCCGCAAGTATCGGAAAATAGCTGAACACACGCTCCTGGTAGTGTTTGTCCGGATTTTGTGCGGCCATCGCTCCGATCGCAAGATTCTCGGATACTGTCAGCCGCGGAAAGACATCGCGCCCTTGTGGAACATAACCGATGCCGCGTCGTGCTCTCTTGTGAACAGGCAGGTTTTGGACAGTTTCACCCTCGAAGACTATGGATCCGGCCGTAACCGGAAGAAGGCCGATCAATGTCTTCATCAGAGTCGATTTTCCCACGCCGTTACGGCCAGCGATCGCCGTGATTTCTCCTTGGCGAACTTCAAAATCAATTCCCTGGAGAACGGGCTTATCATCATACCCGCTTTTCAGACCGTTCACCTTGAGAACAACGTCAGACATGAGGCCGCCCCAGATAGATGGCTTCGACGCGCTCATCGGCCATGATTTCGTCGACGGTCCCTTGAGCAAAGACGCGTCCGAGATGCATGACTGTAACGCGTTGTGCGACTTGGCGGACGAATTCCATATCATGCTCAACGGCCAGCACCGTCACGCCTCCGGCATTCAGGGACTTGACCAGTTCACCCGTTGCATGTGTCTCATCTGGCGACATTCCGGCGGTGGGTTCGTCTAGCAGAAGCAGGCGCGGCTTCAGGCAGATCGCCATGCCGATTTCGAGCCATTGCTTTCGTCCATGACTGAGGCTTCCTGCCGGCTTTGCAGCTTCCTCGGCCAATCCGAGAAAAGCGAGCAGATCGGCGATCTTTTCGTCAAGCTCCCCTGCATCACAGTGATATTGCATTGCGATCTGGAGGTTCTGCCTGACGCTGAGTGCCTTGAATATCCCCGGCACCTGAAATTTGACGCTCATGCCTTCGCGCACCCGTTGGAACGGCTTCAGCCGGGTGATGTCTTTTCCTGCGAGAAATATCTTCCCGCTGTCGAGAGAGAGTGCCCCGAGAATAAGCCTGAACAACGTGCTTTTGCCCGCCCCATTCGGTCCGATAAGGCAGTGCAGATCGCCCGTTTCCAGCTTGAAATCGACGCCTGCCGTGGCTTGCAGGCCACCGAAGCTTTTGGCTAGGTTCTGAATTTCGAGAAGGGCCATCAGTTGTCGCTCCGGCCACGGTATTTTTGGGCCAGCTTCGCGAATTTTGCTATACCGGTAAGGATCAGCCCGTCTGGCATGAGCAGGACGGTCAGGATGAGTAGTGCGCCCATGACGACCAGCGCATATTGATTGCCATAGATGGTGAGTGCCTGAAATACGGCAAGCACGATGACTGTTCCGATTGCTGCGGCGGTAATATCGGATCGACCGCCCACCGCGACCCAGACGATGGGGAGCGCCGCGGCCGTCATGCCCATGCTGGATGGGGTAATATACTGGCCCCATGCAGTGTAGAGGGCGCCGGACAGACCGGCGAGAGCCGCACCGATTACGAATGCGCCAAGCTGATATTTCCGTATGTCGTAGCCGAGCATCTCGCTGCGCTCCGGGTTTTCGCGAATGGAGACAAGAACGTTTCCGAACCGCGAATTGAGCAGGATTCGCAGGCCGAGATAAATGATCAGAAGCAGGCCGAGCACGAGGTAGTAAAGCGGTGGATCGGGATAGAACACGATATCGCTGCCGCTCCAGGGCAGGGTCAGTGGCGGCATGGTGTTCATGCCGTTGGTTCCGTTGAGCCGGGCGACTCCTATCTTCCATTCGGGGCCGGATGTCTGCGCCATAAAGCGCTCCAGCACCAACGTTACCGAGAGGGTCACAATGCCGAGAAAGACACCGTTGATACGGCTGAAGAACAGGAAACAGCCAAGAATCGCGGCAAATAGCGATGCAGCAAGGATCGACAGTGCAAGCGCAGCGAACGTTAACCCGTAGGCGGTGCCAAGATTGATCGTAAGCACCGCATAGCTGTAACCGGCGATGCCGAAAAAGGCGGTCTGCCCGAAGCTCAACACGCCGCCATAGCCCCAGATGAGGCATAGGCCCATCGCGATGAAGATCGAGTTGAGAAAGTAGACAGTGTTGCCAACTGTATAGCCATCGGCAAGGAGAGGATAGACAAGTGCCACAGCGATGAGGAATGCAAAGCCGGACCAGAAGGGGCGGCCCCTGCCGATCGTTTGCGGTCCTTCGAGCAAGCTGAAAAAGCGGCGAATTGATTGCATGATTTCAGTCACGCGTCAGAAAGCCGGAGATGCCCTTGGGCAATAGGCGAATGACAATGATTGCCGCGATAAGAAGGCCGATTTGGCCGAAAAGCTGTCCTTTCCAATATGTCATTCCTGCCTTGATGACAGCCAGGATGGCGGCGGCGGGTGCGGTTCCGAGAAACACATCCGCGCCACCGACGACAACTGTGACAAAGGCTTCGGTCATGAAGCTCGTGCCCATTGTCGGCACGAGCGTCATGGTGGGCGCATAGAGCCCACCGGTGAGACCTGCCAGTCCTGCACCGATGGCAAATGTCCAACTGTAGACGCGTCTTGTGTCCACTCCCGAAGCCGAGGCCATATGCGGCACCTGCATAGTTGCGCGCGCCGCAATCCCGAAGCGCGTCCAGTTGAAGAGAATATAAAGACCGGCCAGAACGGCCACTGCCGCTGCGAACAGGACGAGGCGGTAGACCGAGTAGGAATAGGGTCCGACCTCGAAGCTGCCATAGGGCGTTCCGATGCCTGGCATGTTGGAGCCGAGCGTGATCAGGGTTGCCTGCGTGACGACAAGGCTGATCCCCCATGTCAGCACGATGGAATCCAGGGGGCGACCGTAGAGATGGCGTATGCATATGAACTCGATGACCATCCCGGCAAGCGCGGAGATGATTGCACCGATTGCGATGGCCAGAGGCAGTGGCACGCCGGCATGAACGGCGGCCACCGTTACATAGGCCCCGCACATGATGAACTCGCCATGGGCCAGATTGACGATGCCCATCATGCCGAAGACGATGGCAAGACCGCAGGCGGCCAGCACCAGAAACGCGAAAGCATCCGCGAATTGCATCATCATGGCGAAGGCGAGATAGCCGGTTTCCATTCAAGGGCCTGTTATAAAATGTAGGGAGATCGCCCGGGCAACTGGTGCCGGGGCAATCCAATCAATCGATATCGGAAAACGCTTCATCAATCTTTCGGCGGAGGATTGTCAGGAGAATATTGCGTGCTGGGATCGTATTTCGTCAGATCGCAACCGGCCTGCCCCAGCCAGTAGGGTTGTACGTCCTGCCAATAGGCAGGAAAGGTGATCGAGTGATCTTCGCCGACCTTGGCGAGATAGATCGAGTGGGAGACATGCTGGCTTTTTGGGTCTATGCAGACCTTTCCTTCCGGCGCATCCGTGCAGATGTTGCCCTTGGCGATCTCCTTCTGCAGATCCGCGCGCTTTGTTGATCCATTCGCCTGCTCGACCATCTCCTTGTAGAGATAGACGGCCAGATAGGAGTTTTCGGCTTCCTGATTGATGTAGGGAATATCCGGAAACTTTTTCCTGAACCGAGCGACGAATTCCTTGGCCGAAGGCGTGTCGATCTCTTCGATGAAGTTCGTGGTGACATGCATATTGGCTAGTGTCGGCGGCTTGAACCGCTTGTGCTCATAGCTCTGATTGACACCGATCGAAGAGGCCATCGGCAGATTCAAATTTGCAGCGGAAGCCTGTTCAAAATAGGAGGATTGCGCGTTGCCGACCAGCAGAACCACAACGAAATCAGGTTTTGCCTGCTGGATGTTCTGGATGGTCTGGGAGAATTGCGAAACTCCGAGCGGGATCAATTCCTGACCGACCAACTCGCCGTTATTCTCCTTGACGATCGTGTGCATCCATTCGGCTGAAATCCAGCCGAAGCTATAATCGGCAGCGATCGTGTAGACCTTCTTGCCGTATTTCTCCATCATCCAGGGAATGAGCGTCGAAATCTGCTGCTCGGCCACCGCGCCGGTAATCACCATATTGCCGTCGCAGACGCCGCCCTCATATTGGTTGTTGTAGAAGACAAAACCGTCGAGCTGGTTGACGATCGGCCGGTAGGCTTCGCGCTCCGACGATGAATAACCGGCGAATACGACGTCGGCTTTATCACGCTGAAGAACCCGGCGCATAAACTCCTGATAACGGGTATTTTCCGATTGGGTGTCGTAGATGACGAGTTCGATCGGCCGTCCGGATATACCGCCCTTGGCATTGATCTCTTCGGTCGCAAGCTGGATAGCCTCCACTTTCCCAGATGTCGCAAGCGCGAAATCGCCGGATTGATCTTCCAGAACACCGATCTTGATAGGCTCACTGGCGAAGGCCGGGACTATGGCAGACGTGGCGGCTGCGACCAGAAAACTTCCGGCAAGTGCCGCATTTCGCAATTTGGGCATGACATTTTTCGACACCGCATATTCTCCATCTCAATTTAGGATCAGGATATGCAGGGCACCCAAGGCGTCCAATGCTATTTTAGCCAAAAACCTATCGAATTAAGGGATGGAGTGCGCGAAATATGGGCTATCTGTGGCGAGTTTCGTCAAACAGCGGATTTAAGGATAAAAAATTCCTCTAAACGCCTTCACGGCAATCAAGCTGATCTTCCCACTCTCGATACGCAGACGCTAAATGGTCTCAATCTCAAGTGAGCTTTCCATGAATTTGCGCAGCATTCGATATTTTGTGGCCGTTGCCGACGGGCTGAGCTACTCACGCGCCGCTGAGCAATTGAATATCAGCCAGTCGGCGATCTCCCGGCAGATTCAGCTTCTCGAAGACGAGCTTGGCATAAAGCTATTCGACCGCTTTGGCCGTGGCATCCAACTGACGGCGACTGGCGAAGAGCTTCTTTCGGAGAGCCAGGCGATCCTCAACAGCGTTTCGGCATTGCGCGAGCATGCGCGCGAAATGGCGAGCGGTGTCCGCGGTGTCCTGCGCATAGGCACGACGCCGCAGACCCTGGAGAGCTTCGTCGCCAGGGTGCTCAGCGAGTACAGGCGCAAATACCCTAACATCGCCGTGATGCTGGTCGAGGACGGTTCAGCCAACCTCGTCAACAGGATCGAGGTGGGCGATGTCGATCTTGCTTTCGTAGCTCTCCCGCAGAATTCCACATTTGAGAAGCGCGAGCTCTTCCCGTTCGGTGCATTGGCGGTTTTGCCGCCTTCACATCCGCTTGCTACACGCCGCACCATCGAGATAGACGAACTGGCGCATGAGCAACTCCTGCTTCTTCGTCAAAGTTTCATGACCCGCAAGCTCTTCGACGGGGCCTGTGCGCTGTCCCATATTATGCCGAAGATCCTTGTCGAGAGCAGCAGCCCGCATGGGCTGGTTTCCCTTGCCAACGAGGGACATGGCATTGCAATCATTCCCTCGACGATGCGTCTGCGTCCCAATCAACACACAGCTACGCTGCACCATGAAGGGCGTCAGCTCGGCCTCTGGATTTCGGCTATATGGGATAGTCGGCGCTATGTTCGGCCTATGACCATGGACTTCGTGAACCTCGCTCATGATTATGCCCGCATCTCCTATCCGGGCCAGAATTTCCATTTCAAGGAAGTGTTCGATTCTGCATCGTCCTTGATGGCTTCATGACCGTTGCAGGATTGCCTGCTGATCGGCCGGACATGTTCGTCTGTCCAAAAAAGAGATGATTGGATGCGTTATCGGCATTGGACATGGCTGGATTTCGCAATCAGGATCGAGAAAACGTCGAACAGCCGACCGGCCCGCACCGGTCGGAAAATAATCTGCCTGGAGTCAATATGTCGGCACTATTCGATCATTCAACCAACCTTCCGGCCATCCCGGAATTGGCGGCACATTGGAAGAAACTCGATCTGGCGGCGATCCTGCGTCGTCCCGCCGCCTTCATGTCGATCAGCCAGACCAAATCCCTTTACGAGCCTTGGGGTGCACAGGCGCGCGAGCGGCAGTGGGAACGCGGAAATCTTGAGGCAACCCTGAAAGTCGTCGCAGCAGCCAGGAAGCAGTCGAATTTCATTTCCTATAGCTGGGTTGGTGCGCCGATCTTTCGCGATAACCAGCCCAAGAGCGCTTTTGACAAGGTTCAATTCGCATCCTGGGTCGAGGGGCTGGACTTTTCGCCCGAGAAGCGACTTGAGGACAACGAACTGGTCGATCAGTTGCGCGCCGAAGTGCGGCCCGGCGATCTCGAATTCAACGAATTGGCCCTGCAAAGTGCCTTCATCGGCACACAGCTTCCGATCGAGCTGTCGCGCAAGCGCGTCGAAGTCATCGTGCTCACCGGCTTCCATCTCGACTGGTGCATCGAGGGCAATGCACGTGCTGCCCGTGACAATGGCCTCTTGCCGATCGTCATTGGCGACGCAACCGGAACCCAGCGTATCGACCAGCAGGCGGCAGCGTACGAGCGCATCAACAGTTTCTTTGCGCCGGTCATCAGCGCGGCCGATTTCGTTCGCTATCTCTCCGACGAAAGCTGATCTGCTTCGACATTCTTTTGATGATGGGTTTGTCCGGCTGCGCGTTCCGCGCCCGAAACCATGCAGGATTGCACATGCATACTGAATTGATGCCAGAGGAAGAGAAACTGCGGCGGGACGCGAGGTCTTTTGCCCGCTCGGTCGTCGTTCCGAGCGCCGCTGAGACGGATCGCAGCGAACAATACCCTTGGGATGTGGTTAAGGGTCTTACGGAAGCCGGTTTCATGGGAATGACCATTCCCGAAGCCTATGGCGGTGGGGGTCGTTCTTTCTTCGATGCGGTATTGGTAATCGAGGAGATGGCGAAGGCGTGCACGGTCACGGCGCGTATAGTCGTCGAGGCCAATATGGGCGCGATTTCTGCTGTCATGGCCTATGGCAGCGAGGCGCAGAAGAAGCTCGCGGCCGAACTCGTCCTGTCCGGCGATAAGCCAGCCATCTGTATTACCGAGCCGGAGGCAGGCAGCGACGCGCTGGCCATGACGACACGCGCCGACCGGCGCGGCGATGTCTATGTCATCAATGGGTGCAAGCATTGGATTACCGGCGCGGGCGTTTCGCACCTGCATCTGATCTTCGCGCGCGTGTTCGATGAAGCCGGAGAGGAGCTTGGCATTGGCGGCTTTCTGGCAATCCGCGGCGAACGCCCTGGCCTGCGCGTGGCCAAACGCGAGCCGACGATGGGCTTACGCGGGATTCCGGAGGGCGAACTGGTTTTTGAGGATCTGGAAATCCCGCTGGACCGCGTGGTTATGCCGCCGTCGGGCTTCAAGCGTGGCTTTGTCAATCTGATCAATGCCTATAATAGCCAGCGTGTCGGTGCAGGCACTGTCGCCATGGGGGTGGCCGCCGGGGCGTTCGAACATGCGGTAGAGTGGGCCAAGACCCGTGAACAGTTTGGCCGTCCGATTGCAGAATTTCAGGGGTTGCAGTGGATGCTGGCCGACATGCAGACGCAGTTGACCGCATCCCGCTTGATGCTGCATGCGGCAGCGCGTTCGCGCGGTCCCAACGGGAGTGTGTTTCCCGACCCGGCGCTGGCCGCACAGGCCAAGATATTCGCCTCCGAGGCGGCGATCACAATCGTCAACAATGCTCTCCAGTTCTTTGGCGCGCGCGGCTATTCGCGTGAATTGCCGCTTGAGCGCATGGCGCGCGACGTTCGGATGTTCACGATTGCAGGTGGCACTGCGCAGGTGCTGCGTACGCTGGTGGCCTCCAAAATACTGGACCGGAAATTGCCGCAGAGCCGAGACGGCTACGCAAAGGCGAGCGTCTAGACCATGGAATGTCAGACCGATGAGACGAAGCCCTTGGGTGCTTTATCCGGTATCCGTGTGCTGGACATGTCGCGCATCCTTGCCGGACCCACCTGCACGCAGATACTGGGTGATCTCGGGGCCGACATCATCAAGTTGGAAAAGCCGGGCGCGGGCGACGACACGCGCAAATGGGGACCACCCTATGTCGAGGGGCCAGACGGGAAAGCCACGACGGAATCGGCATATTATCTCGCGGCAAATCGCAACAAGCAGTCGCTCGCGCTCGATTTCACCAAGCCGGAAGGTCGCGAAATACTGTTGCATTTGCTCGAAAACTGCGACGTTCTGGTCGAGAATTTCAAGACCGGTACACTGAAGCGCTACGGGTTGGACCATGACAGCCTGAAAGACCGGTTTCCAGCACTGGTTTATTGCTCGATCACGGGCTTCGGGCAGACCGGTCCTTATGCGCAGCGCGCCGGATACGACTATATCGCCCAGGCAATGGGTGGCATCATGAGCGTCACCGGCAGCCCGGACGGCCCGCCCATGAAAGTCGGTGTCGGCATCGCAGACGTGACCACGGGCCTTTACGCCACGATCGGCATCATCGCCGCGCTTCGCCATCGCGATACGACGGGTAAGGGCCAGCATGTCGATATTGCACTCCTCGACACGCAGGTTTCGTGGCTCGTCAACGAGGCGACAAATTATCTGATTTCAGGCGTGCGTCCGGTCCGCCGCGGCAATGAGCATCCAAATATAGTTCCCTACAAGACCTATGAGACGCTGGACGGTTTCGTCGTACTTGCGGTTGGCAATGATATGCAGTTCCAGCGCTGGTGCGAATTGGCCGAGCTTGAAAATCTGGCCTTAGACGAGCGCTTTTCCACGAATGCAAACCGCGTGCTCAATCGGGTCGAGCTGGATCGGCGTGTCGCTACAGCTATGAAGCTGAGGACGACGGTGGGCTGGCTTAGTATTCTCGAAGACGCAGGCGTTCCGGCAGGGCCGGTCAATGGCATCGACGAGGTTTTTAAGGACCGGCAGGTTCTGGCGCGTGGAATGCGTATCGAAATGCCTTATCAGCATGACGTATCGGGAAGGGTGGGTCTCGTCGGCAGCCCCCTGAAATTATCCGGGTCGCCCGTCTCTTATCGCTACGCACCACCACTCGCGGGCGAACACACCAGAGCGCTGCTCCGGGAACTAACTGACCTCAGCGATAAGGAGATTTCTGGTTTGATTGCCAATGGCGTCGTTTCTTCGTCAGAATGCTGAACGGTGACTCAAGGATCGCTCGTGTATTGGAAAACAACTCCGGCAAACTGGATTTCTCCGCTCGCCGTAATCGAACTGCACGACATGCCTATGCTGCGGGAAATCGACATCCGTGCATCTCTCTAAAATGGCGCTATTGACAGCTTGCATCAGAACCTTGGGTATTGCGAATGTTATCTGTTTTCTGATCGCTTTCCGATGTATAAAAGCTTCAACTACCGTAAGTTGGGCGGCAAGCGAGCTAGTCCGCGCGCGCCGAGGAATTCAGAGATATCGCCGAAGCGATCAAGGCGCCGGTGCGTGGGGAACGCGGCTGCTAAAATTCGAGGTCTGGCGGGGAGAATCGGCCCTGCAGTTTCCCGACCGGGAACAAGATGGGATGGTGCCGTCCTCTCCGCTGCGTGACCTTTGAAGATCACAACCCTGGCACATTGCGATGCCGTCTGGGGAGGGCGGCAACCATCCCATCTTGTTCCGACCCCATTTTGAACGAGCGCTTTCGCGCCCTTCAGGCCGTCCCGCCGCAGGAGACGGATAATGTTGAGCCTCAGGCTCCGGATCAGAAATGAAAACCAAGAGCTAGCACTGATATTGATATAGTATTCCGCATCAAAAGCGTGTATGATGCGTTATTATATATTGCCGTTGCCAAGCCCTGCAGAAGCTCCTATATATTATCCTGTATATAAGGTATCGTATGATACAGGATAATGATAATGGCGTATAAGACTGAGCACATCACCCAGCAGATACGTGCAGCACGCGAGGCTAGACATATGTCCCAGCGCGAGCTAAGTGCGCGCTCGGGCCTGACGCAGAGCCACATATCCCAGATAGAGCGCGGCACCATGGAGCCGGGCCTTGCAAGCCTTGTCGATGTCGCACGCGCGCTCGACCTCGAGATCGTCCTTGCACCCAAAAAACTGATGCCGGCGATAGGTAACATTCTCGACAGCGCGTCGGCCATGAGCGACACGCTGACGTCGGAACAGCGCTCTCTCGTGGGACGCATCGATCGTTGGCTGGCTGAAGGGAGGGATCGCTTCGCCATCACCTCGGATGCCGATAGTCTGAAAGACAGTCTTGCGCTGCTGCGCCATCTGCCACTATCGGCCGACGAGCTGGAAAAATTCAGGGATTTGGGGTTGATCCTTCAACGCTGGCAGAGCGAGCCTCCGCCTGCCAAGCAGGTGAGCGAGTTCGCGCGCGCCATAAGGTCGCTGCGCAATGCGGCGGTGCATCGTGACCGCGACGATGCCGTTCCCCGTTCGGCCTATGCGCTGGATGAGGAGGACGACGATGCCTAAGGTCATGATACTGGATGTCAGACTATACGGAGAACCGGCTGCCACCCTGACCAACCTGCCGGACGGTCGCACCCTCTTCGCGTTCAACGAGGATTATATTGAAGACGACAAGCGGCCGACGCTCAGTCTTTCCTATAAAGATCCGTTCGGCGGGCTCCTGACCAAATTCCGACCCTATAACATGGTCGTGCCGCCGTTCTTCTCGAACCTTCTGCCGGAAGGACCGCTACGCCGATACCTTGCCGACCGCGCCGGCGTAAAACAAACACGCGAATTCTTCCTGCTTTGGATGTTGGGTCGCGACCTGCCGGGTGCGGTGACCGTGCACCCTTCGGAAGGGGACGACGCGCCTCCCGACGACGATCGGGCCGATAACGTAGCGCGACCCAATGCCTTGCGGTTTTCGTTGGCCGGTGTGCAGCTGAAATTCTCGGCATTCAAGGACACGGGAAAGGGCGGCGGCCTGACCATTCCGACGGAAGGCACCGGCGGCTCATGGATTGTAAAGCTGCCGTCGCAGCAATATAGCGGCGTGCCAGAGAACGAGTTCGCGATGATGACGATCGCCGGCATGATGGGAATGAACGTACCCGAGATTCAACTGGTCGATCTCGATGCCGTCAGCGGCCTGCCGCAAGGTCTTGGTGAGCTGCAGGGTCAGTCACTGGCCATTAGGCGTTTCGATCGCACGGCGGAGGGGCCAGTCCATATCGAGGATTTCGCGCAGGTATTCGGCGTAAAACCTGACGACAAGTACAGCAGGGGCAATTACCGCAGCATCGCGCGCGTGCTGGGTATCGAAACAGGTTCTGCCGATGTCGGCGAGTTTATCCGGCGGCTCGTGTTCAGCACGCTGATCGGCAATGACGACATGCATCTGAAGAACTGGTCGCTGATCTATCCCGACAGGCGAACGCCGGCGCTTTCGCCCGCTTACGACCTGCTATCGACTATCCCGTATATCGAAGGGGAAGATACCGCAGCCCTGAATTTCTCGCGCACGAAGAAAATGGCTGCGTTGTCATTGGACGAACTCACGCATCTTGCAGCCAAGGCAGAGCTTTCCGAAAAGTTAGTGCTCGACACGGCCCGTGAGACAGTCGAGCGTTTCCGCGAAGTGTGGAACGCAGAAAAAGCCAACCTGCCGATGGCCGACAAGGTCCGCGAGATGATCGATGCGCATGCGCCGTCAATCGAACTTTACCGCGAATGCTCGTAAGCGACGTCCGCCGATTAAAGCAAAGTTGCGTCAATTAACTTCGATGAGGGCGTGGTTTCATGTCCTCCTCGAACGCCTCTGTGACATCCGTCGCAAACATGCTGACAGCGAAGTTCGAGCGCCTTGTCGACATCCGCTCGGAACCGACTCGCACAGGCAAGCGCACGAATTTTCTCTGACCTCGTTCAGCTCGGTAACTCGTCGATCGCAGAGGTAAAGGATTTTATTATTGATATTCAGCGTGAAGAACTTGAAAAAATCGTGGTCGACGGTTCGATTCCCATCAAAAGCAGAGGCAAGATAGCCGATTGGCACAGGGGTCGATCCGGGTTTGTAAACCGCGTTCGACGGCGTATCTGCGGTAAACTCGTCCAAATACTGCATAGCGAAGGCATCCACGACGCTCCGCGTAGGTGGTGATGCGGGCAAGGATCTCTTTCAGGCTGGGCCGGCCGTGATAATAGAGCGCCGTGGTCCGCTCATATGCGCGCTCGTAAAGCCCGAACGTCCCGGGGGCGGAAAGGCTGAAAGCGGGATTGCTGCTTATGTTCTGATCGTCAGCCTTCGGGAAACGTCGGTCCTTGCGCGCGAGATAGGCTTCCGTACCGATGAAATCTTGCACTTCCGGCTGGTCCAGTAGGCAGTAGACGTCGTAATAATGCCGGAGGAAATTGGCGGGGAACTGGCCGGTTTCCTGCTGCTTGCGATATTTGGTGGAGATGGTCTGGAGCTTCTCGACCAGCGTGTAGCCGGGCTCGTAGCAGGGAACGGCCAGTGCGCGATTATCGATCAGCTCGACGCGCGATGCGTGTCGAAGCCGGCTTCGAGCAAAACTCCGTCCTTGAGATCCGATTTCGTGCCGGTCGTCTCGGGGTAGTAGAGGCGGATGCCGCCGCTGCGATACGTCTCGTTGTCGAATTCGGTATCGCGCTCGATCTTTTGGATACCGTCGATCGTGATCGTCTCGGCCAGCCAGTCATAGAAGGCCTTCCGGCTTTCACGATGCGCCGCCTTGTCGTGATTGGGGCCGGTTTTTACCTCCATCGCCTTCGGCGGTTCGATACGGATATCGATATCCTCCGAGAAGCGGTTGATGATGCGGTATCCTTTCGAGAGCGAGGTACCGCCCTTGAGCTCGAACGCCATCTCCAACTGTTGCAGGCCGTACAGGCAGTGCATGATCCAGTAGTCTTTTTCGACCAGCACCGGCTGCACCTTCATCTGGTCAGCGACGATGCGCAGCAGGGAAGCAAAATCCTTGTGCCTATGGAGGAAATCAGCTGGCATGCGTATCCGCGGCGAGGGTGTTGAAGAATTTCCGCGTGCGCACCACGCCGTATTCCTTGGCGGCACGGCTGAGGGCTGTGCGAGATCATTCAAATGGATGATGCCACGCAAGCAAAAAGCGGTCAGACTTCGTTCGCTTGGAGGAATACAGGGGGATAATCATGGCTCCGCTGCGACGGACGCATTTGTTCTATTTGAAGATAATCGTGAGAAGTGAGGCTAAGCTTCCGCATTATCACAAGCTTGCCAGGGAACTTGCCGAAAACGGATACGTGCGGTTTTCTGAGCCAGATGACCTTGGAGAGTGCTGCGTTTGCATCACGTCGAAGGGACTCAATGCGCTGGAAGTCGCAAGTCCTCGACCTCACCCCCCAAACCCACGTTAACGCTGTGTCGCCCACCTTCACACGGGGCGGTGCTCATGAAGCGTTGATAACCGAGCCATGACGCCAGAAGCACGCATTTGCACTCGATAGCGGTAAGCCCCAGCGTCATGCCGGCCCCGATGACTGCTGCGCTTGACCGGCGACGACAAATTCACCCAGTCGCGGGGTCTTATTTAAAGTACTTACCTTAACTCACTTGGTGGTCGTGCGCTGAACCAGTTCGACCGGGACGGTGAAATTCAATGCGCCGTCGGTCATTAACCGTTCATCGTCGAGACAGGCCTGAATGGCTTCCAAGAAGGCCTGGATGGGCTGGCTGACTGTTGTGAGTCGGTGGGATGGCCAAGCTGATTCAGGGATGTCGTCAAAGCCGATCACGGATAGCTGTTTCGGGATTTCCAGCGCTAACTCGAAGCGAGCCGTCTCGAGAAAGCCCAGCGCGATGAGATCGGTGGCGCAGAAAGCGCCATCTATCGACCTGTCAGCCAGAAGGGTGCGGGCGGCCTCGCATCCGGTCTCGAAACTGTTTGTTCCGGTTGCACGGTGAGTTATCCTGGCTCCTGCCTCGATTACGTGCGCGGTGAAGCTTTCAGTGCGCCGCTGCTGGCTCACACTTCCGCCACCGTTGCGGATGACCGCGATATGACGACGGCCTTCCCGAAGCATTTGATCCGCGGCCAGACGTCCGCCGGCGATGTCGTCCGTATCGATCTTGTCGGCCTTACCCGGAGGTGTGCTGCGGTTGATCAGGATGAGGCGCACGTCATTGCTGAGACAGGCCTCGATGATCTCCTCCGGTGGCGCACCGGAAAGAATGATCACCGCGCGTACGCGATATTCCAGAACGCGATTGACCAGAGTAGCAATATCGTCGCGTGCAGCCTCCGCATTAAGCAACATGCATTGCAGGCCGCGTGTGAATAGAGCCGCGCTGATGCCGTCAAGCAGGGCTGTGTTGAAAGGCGAGGTCAGATTGACCGTAACCACGCCAACCAGATTCGACTGTGCTGTCTGAAGCCCTTGGGCGAGCCTGTTGACCCGATAGCCGAGCTTGTCGGCCGCGCGCAGAATTCGCTCGCGAACGTCCTTGGAGACGCTGCCGCCCGGGGTAAAGGTTCGCGAAACAGCGGAGCGCGAGACGCCCGCTTCCCTGGCGACGTCGGCAGCGGTGATAAAGCCGCTCTTCATGGCTGATGCTCCGTTCACTATGCGATTTGATCGACAGGCGAATGGTCCGAAGTTTCGTCTGCGCCGTCATAAAACTGAAGCACAAGTCCGATATTTTGCACACGTGTTCAATGACGTTGATATTCAGTTCCAATATCATTGTCCAGCGTAGAACTTGAAGAAAACATCAATAGTTTCAAATTGTTGAGAGAGCGATCTTGGTAGACATCATCATCAGGGACATCTCGAAGATGTATGGCGGCAAGCGTGTTCTCGACCGGGTTTCAATGACGATTGCCGATGGCGAATTCATTGCCGTTCTAGGCCCTTCCGGCTGCGGAAAAACCACTTTGCTGCGGCTCGTCGCAGGCTTTGAAACGCCTGATGAGGGGACGATCCAGTTCGGCGACCGCGTGGTTTCTTCCAGGGAGGCAAGCGTGCCGCCGGAAAAGCGCAATGTCGGCATCGTCTTTCAGAATTATGCGCTGTGGCCGCATATGAGCGTGGCGAACAATGTCGGCTATGCGCTCAAGATCGCAGGCGTCGGCTCAACGGAACGTCTGCGTCGAAGCCGCGATGCCTTGGCGATCGTCGGCATGGAAGAATTGGCCGAGCGCGCGCCATCCGATCTTTCCGGCGGTCAGCGCCAGCGCGTCGCCTTGGCGCGCTGTCTTGCCGCCAGCCCTTCAGTAATGTTGTTGGACGAGCCCCTGGCCAATCTGGACGTGCATCTGCGCGCCGCCATGGAAAACGAATTCGCGCGTTTTCACCGACACACCCGGGCTACGATGGTCTACATCACGCATGATCAATCAGAGGCGATGGCGCTGGCAGATCGCATAGCAGTGATCGATCATGGGCGTCTCGTCCAGTTCGACCGGCCGCGCGATCTTTATCGCGAGCCGCAGAGCGAAATGGTCGCCCGTTTCATCGGCAACGGACAGGTGCTTCCCGTCGAAGACGTGCGTCCGGGCGCCGATGAGCAGTCCGCTGTCGTCAGCATCTTCGGCAAGGATCATTGCGTCCGGGCGCGTAAGAATGAGACCGGGCGCCCTTCGGCCAAGCTTTGCGTGCACTCGTCAGGCATGCGGCTGGCGCAGGCAGGCGAGGAGGGTATCGCCGCCAAGGTCGAGCGGGTGGTCTATCGCGGCAATCACAATCAGATCGACGTCTTTACCACGGACGATCCGGATCTACGGCTGACGCTGCAGGCGCCGGTGGACGTGTCCATTCCACCCGACAACACAATTCAGGTTTGCATCGGCGACGGCTGGGTCATCCCTCGCGCCGCTGCCTGACATCTTCCAATCCACCGACAGGAGCTTTCTCATGCGCATTACAACTGCCCTCATGCTCATTTTGATGAGCGGAACCGCCGTCAACGCTGAGTCGCTGACACTCTACACTTCGCAATCGCCGGAAATCGCCCAGCAAACGGTCGATGCTTTCCAGGCTAAATATCCCGACATCAAGGTGGAGTGGACGCGTAACGGCACCAGCCAACTGTTGAATGTGTTGCGTGCCGAAATCGAGGCAGGGGACGTCAAGCCAGACGTGCTTTTGGTTGCCGACACCATCAATCTCGGACAGCTGAAGAAGGAAGGTCGCCTGATGGCCTATCCGCAGGCGCCGGTCGGTTCCTATGACAAAAGCACCTACGACAAGGACATGACGTTCTTCGGCACCAAGATCATCTCGACTGGCATTGCCTATAACACTGCGAACGCCGAACCGATCGAGACATGGAACGCTCTGCTAACGCCGGAAAACAAGGGCCAGATCGCTGTGCCGAGTCCGCTTTATTCGGGCGCGGCGTTGAACCATCTGCACAGCGTCGTCAATGTTCCGGGCATTGGCTGGGAATTTTACGAAGGCCTTGCCGGTCTGGATATCGCGCCTGATGGCGGCAATGGCCCCGCGCTCAAGGCTGTGGCCAGCGGGCTTGCCAAATACGGCATCATCGCCGATGCGGACGTGATCCGTGCCAAGGCGAAGGGATCGCCCGTCGACCATATTTTCCCGAAGGACGGCGTTTCCTTCATCACCGAGCCTGCCGCGATTATGTCGACGGCCAAGAACCCCGACGGGGCGAAAAAATTCATCGACTTCCTTCTTTCCAAGGAAGGGCAGGAACTGGTGGTCCTGCAGGGCAATATGCCTATCGATCCTTCGATCACGCCCCCAGAAGGCTTCCCGAAACTGTCGGACATCAAACTCTTGCTTATGGACGCCGACAAGGCCGTCGAGACCGACAAGGAGATCCGCGAGAAGTTCACCGAAATCTTCGGCGGCTGAACGGAATGGCCTTGATTGCCGTGGAAATGGCTGAGGAGCGCCGGCGTCTGCCGGCGCTCCTTCCCAAATTGGAATGGGTGGTGCTGGCGCTTCTGGTCGTCTTCGTGACCGGCCTGTCGTTTGCACCGCTGATGCGTCTTGTCGCGACCGCCATCGCGCCCGGCGGGACGGTGGATTTCGGCCATGTCGCGGAACTACTCTGGAAAAAGAAAGTACTGACTGCTTCGGTCAACACGCTGTTCGTGGCGGGGTTGTCCACCCTGCTTGCCATCGTGCTCGGGACCATCGCCGCAGCACTGACAGTCTTGACCGATATGCGTTTCAAGTCCGCATGGGTCTTCGCTTTCGTCCTGCCGCTTATGATCCCGCCGCAGGTGACGGCCCTGGCCTGGGTTCAGGCGTTTTCTCCGTCAAGTCCAATCCTCGGAGTGCTGGGGCTGTCCTTGCATGATGGCGGGCGCCATCCGCTTTATTCGCCGGGCGGCATCGTGCTCTTGCTGGGCTTCTACAACGCGCCTCTTGTCTTTCTCACCGTCAGGGCGGCATTGCGCCGTCTGCCCGCGGAACTCGTGGAAGCGGCGCGCGCCGCCGGTGCCGCAAGCTGGCCGCTGATCTTCAGTATCGTTCTGCCGCTGGCTCGCGCCGGCCTCTTTGCGGGCGCTGCCCTGTCCTTCGTATCGTCGATCGGCAATTTCGGCATTCAGGCCATGCTGGGCATTCCGGCCCGATTTCCCACACTCATCACGCTGATCTACCAGCAGATGAACAGTTACGGGCCTTCTGCTCTGACCGACATGGCCGTCTTGGCGCTGCTCCTTTGCGTGCTGACTATTCTTGGCGTCGGCATCAATGGCTGGCTCGGCCAGCGCGGGGATGTGCGCGTTGACGGCACCGGGCGTCCGATCGAGATGCGGCTGGGGCGGTGGCGTCCTGTCGTCGAACTCGGCAACTGGTTGTTTCTCCTCGTCACCATGGCATTGCCTCTGTCGGCCCTTGTGGCGACATCGCTCGTCAACGGCTTCGGCCAGGAACTGAATTGGCAGAACCTGACATTCGTCAATTACGCCAACGCGCTGGTGCATCAGGTTTCCATCCGCCGGGCGTTTCTCACGAGCCTGCTTCTCACGTCGGTGTGCGTTGCCATTCTCATCGTAGTGTCGCTCTTCATGGCCTACTTCATTGTTTGGAAGCGTGGCCTCCTCGTGCGCCTGCTGCATGTCTTCAGCGAACTTGCCTATGCGCTGCCAGGCATCATCCTTGCGGTGGCCATGATCTTGTTCTTCCTGAAGCCGCTGCCCGTTCTCGGTTTCAGCATCTATGGAACTGTCTGGATTATTCTTGCCGCCTATCTCTCCAGTTTCCTTGCATTGGCCTTGCGCCCGGTCTTGGGTGGGTTTGCTCAGATCGACCGGGCCATGGAAGAAGCGGCGCAAGTGGCCGGCGCCGGGTTTCTGGCGCGCATGCGCGATATCATCATCCCTCTCGTGGCGCCGGCGGCGGTTGCTGGCGGTGTCATGGTCTTTATGAGCGCTCTTAACGAAATACAGGTCTCCATTCTCTTGGTGTCCTCCAGCGTTCGCACCATCGGCCCGATGGTGGTATTTCTGGAAGAAGGTGGATCATCGACGCTGGCCGCGGCCGTCGGCTGCCTGATGATCGTGGCGGTGCTTCTGCTGATGATCGCCGCGTCGGGCTTGTCCCGATATCTGCCGAAAGGGGTGTTGCCGTGGCAAAATTGACCGTCGTCAGCGGGACGGGCGGCAAGCTGCCTGCGGCCTTCCTGCTGGAGATGGATGGCAAGCGCATCTTTCTGGATCTAGGGGAGGGGCCGCAGCCCGGCGTGAAGCCGGATGTATCCGGCATCGGCGCAGTCGATGCGATCTGTCTTTCACACGCGCATATAGACCATGTGGGCTCTCTCGATCTTTCAGAGCAATTGGGCAATCCGCCGATCTATGCGACAGCACAAACGTTTCGCCAGATCGACGAAACCGTTGTCTCGTCTGGTAGGCGCGTCGAGCTTCCGGTCAGGGGACAATGCCGGATCGCCGGCCTGTCTGTGACGGTCGGGCGAAACGGTCACGCGCCAGGAGGGGTCTGGTTTCATTTCGCCGGTCACGGCGGATTTCTCTATATGGGCGACTGGAGCGCGGAATCCTTGCTGCTGCCGTTCGATCAGCCGCCCCTTGCCGCTTGCGTTGTCACCGACGCATCGTATGGCGATTTGGAAGATGCGCTGTCTCATCAGGTGAATGCCATCGCGTCCTTTGCTGCAACGGGAGCGGTTCTGTGCACGCCCGCCGGTGGGCGGGGGCCTGAAATGGCGTTGTCCCTGAGCAGGCTCGGTTTGAAAGTCTCTGTCTGTCCGGTCGTGAGACGGGAGATGGAGCTTTTGACGAAGACGGGCCGCGATATCATAAAGCCGGACAAACACGCCGAGATCGAAACCGTGCTGGATACGATGAGGTGGGGGGAAAACTGGTTGCCCGCCGAGGTCATCGTGGCAACCGAAGCCAATGCGGAAAGCGGGCTGGCGGCTCAACTTCTGCAACGGCGGCATGAAGGCTTCCGCTTTCTCTTTTCCGGTCACGTGCCGGCACGGACGCCGGCCTGGGACATGCTCCAGCGCAATGAAGCACGCTGGCTGCCTTGGAATGTTCACCCGCGGCTGCAGGACACGAAAGATCTTGTAACGCGCACAGGAGCCGGGAAGGTGGTGGCAGCTTTTGCGCGGCCAAACGACATGACCCGGCTTGCACAATGGCTTGGCGCGTGTCTTTGCAGCGAAAGAGTAGTTACCTTGTCCGCGATGGAGGACGATCCTTTGAAAGCAGCCGAATAGGACTGGACCGGATGAACCTGAGACAGAGCGAGCATCTCCCGACGAGCGAGGAAGAGGAGGACCGGATTCCGGTTCTGGTACCCGTCCTTCCGGGAATCGGGGCCATCGGAAAGACGCTTTTCATAGGCAATGCGGTTGCGGCTAACGATGCCCGGCTTTTGCTAGACAACGGCGTCACGTCGACGATGAATATCGCGGTGAACATAGAACTGCAGCCACTGTCTCTTGGTGATGGCACAGTGGTCAGACGTACGCATATCGGTCTGATCGATGGGCCAGGAAATATTCCCCCGCATCTTCTGGGTGCCGTGTTCGTCCTGCAGGGTATCCTGAGCCAGAAAAGCCCGGGAAAAGCGCACTATCCACCGCACCGTTCGGGCAATGTTCTGGTGCATTGCAGAGGCGGACGCAGCCGCTCCGCCAGCGTTATCGCGCTTTATCTCCACCTCTATTGGCCCGAGCGATTCCCGATCTTCGACGACGCATTGTCTCACGTGCGTTCCTGCCGCGGACTCGATGAAACCCAACCGCAGGCAGCCATGCTCGACCTCTGCCGGCAGGCGCTGGCTATGTATAAAAAGGAATTCAAGACGAATTGAATGCGCCTTCCGTACTCTCGATCGCTGGTAAATGATGTAGTTGACCCAGTCGACTGGGCCTACAAGTACGCGTCGACCCGCAGGTTCCGAATCGAATAAAAGATTAATGCGTCCGCATGTCTGTCATAGATGGCCTTCAGCAATCGAGAACGAGGTTGCCCCGTGGAATTGCTTGGCATAGCAAAACCTGTCCGTATGTCAGAAACGGCTCGTCGCCGGCCGGATAGTCGACGACGCCGCTGACGACGCGCTGCACGCAGGATTGGCAGTCCCCATTACGGCAGGAATATTGGACGTCGACCGCGTTCGCCAGAGCGAGGTCGAGCAAGGACCTGCTTTCGGGCTTCCATGTCGCTGTCTTGCCCGAACGGGCAAACTTCACCTGACATGTCGCAAGGCCCACCCCGGAAATAGTGCCCGGAAAGACACCCGCGAGCGGTTTGAACGCCTCCGTCCTGATGCTTTCGGGACTTGCACCGAGGGCGACCAGACCTTGCCGGAGCGACGACATGAAGTCGTCGGGGCCGCAGATATAGAAATCGGCAGAGGACAGCTGTACCAGGGTCGCGATCGTGGGCGCATCCAGACGGCCGCAATGGTCGCAGGCTTCGTCATGCCGAGACCGGGAGTAGGCTGTGAATAGCCGGATTGCCGCCTCCGATTGCTTGGCGATCTGCAGCGCCTCTTCCCTGAAGAGGTGGTGATCGGCGTCGCGGGCGGCATGGATGAACCAGACGTCGCGGTCGGCGGCTTCACGGCCGAGTTCCTCCAGCATAGCAAGAAGCGGTGTGATGCCGACGCCGGCGCTGACCAGCACGACGGCGCGCGATGGCGCGCTGTCGAGCACGAAGCCTCCGGCGGGAGCAGCCACGAGGACTTCGTCTCCAGGTTCGACCTTGTCGTGCAGCAAATCCGAAACGCCGCCTTTGCCGATCCGGCGCACTGTTATGCGTAACGACCGGCCGTCAGGAACGCTGGAAACCGAATAGCAGCGTCGTCGCTGAGGCTGTGACTCGTCCCGCGGCAGCGAGACCGTCACATATTGTCCGGGCGTGACCACGCCGAGCGGCGCGTTGTCGCGCGGTGCCAGGACGAATGACATTACGTCTGGACTTTCGCTCAGTTTGGCGACGCAGGAAAAGCTGCGCTGCCCTGTCCAGGCGGCGGCACGCGCATCCGTCCAGATGCGAGATCTCGCGAACGCTGCAGAACAGTGGAAATAGGTCTCTTCGGGCGTGATGTTGAGCCGGTCCTCCGCTTCGTTATCCGGTGGAAGTACACGATAGACGCCGTTCATGCGGACTGTTTCGCATTGGCCGGGTTCCACGGCCAACAGCGCGCATTCCCCCGATTGCGGAAGAGTACAGTCCTTGAACTGGTCATGCGGCAGCGCCAGCAGGAAAGACGGCTTGTTGGCGGTCGAATCCGGTTGCAGCGTTACGCCACCGATGAGATCGAGCGCAATGCCGTCCTTGCCGTCGCCGCGCGCGAAAATCGTGAAACGCGCTTTATCAAGCAACGCCTGAGTGCCTGGCCCAGCGGTGCTATAGACCTTCGCCTGAACGGGACTGCTTGGCGTTCCGTAAAGCTCTCGTAAGCCGGACCTCGCGAGATTGCCTTCACCCGCGGCGTCGAGGGCGACCGGTTTGCGCCCCCTTCCACCCTGCCAATGCGCGTCTTTGACAAGGATATCCATCAGGTCGAGCGGCAGTTTTCTGTCGCTGGGGTCGACCCACAGTCCGCTTCGGGCGAAAGCAGTGCTTTCAATGGACTCCAATGCTAGCGGAGTTAGCACCATGACACTTATGGGAGGGTTTTCATCGGCCGGAAACATCGCGATGTCGGCTTCCGACCTCGATATCTCGGCCTTGGCCCTGATACGCAGATATTCGTCTTTTTGCTTGTTGAGCAGGATAAGGGCAACGGCGGGGTTGCTCAGCACATTGCCCATTGTGTCGAGCCTGCGATTGCCGACATAATCGGGAAGCAGGAGGTTTCCATCGTCGCGCAGCCTTACGACGGAAGGCTGCCCGCCTCTGGGTGAGACGTCCATGCCTCCCGCGGCGTTTCGGGATGCGATGAAGAGCAGGGTGGCGGTTTCTATGAAGGAACGTGCACGGGCATCCATTCTGCAACTCCTACGAAGCTGTCCCGGACGCGCGGTCTACAGGCGCCCAGGACCTTTCTAAAGGGCCGGTCCCAATCGGATCGGACTGCCGTCACTGAATCGCGACAGGCGGAATCTGCCGAGATCGTGCCCGGTGTTGTTTCCCTGGATCAGGTGGGACAGCACGCGGCCCATGCCCGGCCCTATGCCGAAGCCGTGGCCGCTCATGCCGGTCGCAACGACAAGGCCGGGGATCGCCGCGACGTGGTCGACAATGGGGACGACGTCCGGCATCGCGTCGATCATCCCCGCCCAGCTTGCCTTGAATCGAACTTCCCTGAATTGCGGAAAAAGTGCCCTAAAGCCGTGGTCGATGGCGCGGAGCGCTGACACCTCAGGTGCCGGATTGAGGACGCGCATGCGCTCGAACGGGCTTTCGCGGTCAGCATCCAATTTGCGCGGCGTGGACCAGGCATCTGGATATCCTCGCGGCGCGGCTGGCAGATAGCGCGTCCCGAAGGGGTTTGCTTTCAAGGCGGGCAGATATTTTGTCGCGTGGCGAAAGGCATCCGGACCGAGGTAGAGCTGGGCGGCGCCCCCCGCCGCAAGTGTGTATCCGCCATCCTGCCTGCGCCGGAAAGCTATGCGCTCGTCGGTGGCTGCGCCTGCATGAATTTCGGCCATCGGTTCGGTGGCGGCGACGGTCGCCCTGACGCTGAGTTGGGGAATCGAAACGCCATGCCCGCGTAGGAAAAGCGACGTCCATGCGCCGCAGGCTACAAGGACACTTGAGGTCGCGATGCGTCCCTTCTCGGTCAACACGCCGCTGATGCGCCCGGTGGAAAGGTCGAGTGCACGCGCGGCGCAGTTCTCGACGATGGTAACTCCTTCCCGTGCGGCGAGCCGGGCGATCGCAGGCACAGCAATCCAGGGCTCGGCACGCATGTCGGAGGGCGTCGTCATGCCGCCCTTGTAGCGCCTCGACATCCCGGGGATCAGCCGTGCTGCCTCGTCGGCGTTAAAAAGGCGGGTGTCGACGTCATAAAGCCTCGCAAGGCGTTCGAACTCTGCGAACTCGAGCATTTCCTTGTCCGTGCGAGCAAGGTAGGTCACGCCGGTCTGCCGCAGTCCTATGTCCTCGCCGCATTCCTCGGCCAGTTGCTGCCAAAGGCGGCGCGCTTCGATCATGATTGGCAGTTCGTCCGTGTCGCGGCCCTGCTGACGGATCCAGCCCCAGTTGCGCGAGGATTGTTCCGCAGCCACGCGTCCCTTCTCGATCAAAGTAACCGGAATTTTCTGGCGCGCGAGGAACAGAGCCGTCATTACACCGATGATGCCTCCGCCAATGATCACGACCTCCGATGTGGCCGGCAGCGGCCCGTTAAACTGCGCCGGTGTGGCCTCGGTGAACGGGAAGGCGATCGAGGGGGTCTGGTTCATTCTCAGCCTCTCATAACCTTGCCTTGCGGATCGTACGGAGAGTCATCCACGACGCGGCATGCACGTTCACTGCCAACGATGTGTGTCCTGAGCTCGGTGCCGGGCAGGGCGAATGCGCTGTCGACCAGCGCGAGCGCGATCGATTTGCCGACCGTGTAGCCATAGCCGCCCGAGGTGACGTATCCGATGAGCCCGCCGTCCTTCCATAGCGGCTCGTAGCCGGATGCGTCGGCATCAGCCGCGTCGACCTCCAGCGTGACGAGGCGCTTCGAAGCTGAAAGTTTTTTCTTCTCGGAAAGCGCCGCCTCCCTGCCGACGAAATCCGGTTTGGAGAAATCGATGAAACGGTCCAGCAGCGTTTCCTGCGGTGTATAGGCTTGGGTGAATTCGCGGCTCCAGATGCCATAGCTCTTTTCCAGACGCATGGAATTCAACGCGCCAAAGCCGATCTCCCTCAACCCGATGTCTTTGCCTGCCTCAAGCAATGTCTCGCGAAGGGTGCGATGGTAGGCAGCGGGGATGTTGATCTCGAAGCCCATCTCGCCCGTCACCGACATGCGGCCGACCTTCGCCCGGACAGGGCCAACATCGAGCGTCTTGCAACTAAAGAACCTGAGAGCCTGGTTCGACAAATCGTCCGCTGTCACCCGCTGCAGCACCTCGCGCGAAAGCGGCCCGCAAAGCGAGAAGCCGACCCAGTCGTCCGAAACGTCTCGAACCGTTACCCCGCCATCGGCGAACTGTTCCCACCAGCGCATGTGCCACTCGCGCAGATAGTAGGAGCCCATTATCCACCACGTGCCGTCGCCCCAGTTGAATATTGTGAGGTCGCCCTTGAGCTTGCCGCTAGGCGCCAGCAGCGGCGCAAGGACGGCGCGGCCGGGTGCGGGGAGTTTGCAGGCGAAGACACGGTCGAGCCAGCGTTCGGTATTCGGTCCGCTGACCTCGTAGCGAGAATAGCCCGAGATATCGAGAAGCCCGGCCTTTTCCCGAATGTGTAGCGCCTCGTTGCCAATAATGTCGAATGCGGTCGAGCGCCGTAGTGTATGGTTCTCCACATAATCCTTCGGTGCGAAGTAGAGCGGTACTTCGAGCCCCCAGGACACGCCCCACCGGGCGCCGGCGTTCGTCATCTGGTCGTAGGAGGGCGATACTTTGAGCGGACGCCCGGCCGGCAATTGCTGGTTCGGATAGGTCATCACAAAGCGCCGAGAATAGAACTGACCGGTCGTGTCCTTGATGTACTGGCGGTTGGAGGCATGCTTGCCGAAGCGGGCGATATCCATGCCGAAGACGTCGTCTTCGGGTTCTCCCATGACCATCCATTCCGCGAGAACCTTGCCGACGCCGCCGCCCTGCGAGAACCCGGCCATGACACCGCAGGCAAGCCAATAATTCTCGACGCCCCGCACTGGCCCCACCAGAGGATTGCCATCGGGCGTGAAGGTGAAGGCGCCGTTGATCCAGCGCTTGATGCCCGCTGTCTCCAGCACCGGATAGCGCTCGTAGCTCAGCGTCAACTCACGCTCCAGGCGATCCGGATCCTCCTGGATGAGGTCGAAGCCGTAGTCCCAAGGTGCGCCGTCCATGTTCCAGTGGCGGTGATCGAGCTCGTAGACGCCCAGCAACAGGCCCTTTTGTTCCTGGCGCAGGTAAGAAAAGCCATCCAGATCGACAACATCCGGGAGCTCGCCCCCGAGCGCGGCGATTTCCGGGATGCCTTCGGTCACGAAATACATGTGCTCGAGTGGGCAGAGCGGCAGTTCGATACCTGCCATCCTGCCGAGCTGCTTGGCCCAGAGGCCACCGGCATTGACCACATGCTCGGCACTCACGGTGCCATGCTCGGTAACGACATCCCAGGAGCCATCTTGCTTATGCCTGAGTTCCACGACGCGGTTCTTCTCCACCACGGAGGCACCGCGCATGCGGGCCGCCTTTGCGTAGGCATGCACCACGGCGGAAGGATCGACGTGGCCCGAGCGTTCCGAATACATTCCCCCGATGATGCCTTCCGGATTGACGATCGGGCAGCGATCCAGGATTTCATCCACGGTAATCAGGCGGACGTCGTTGATGCCGGTGGACTGGAATATGCGGAAGGAGGCCTGCAGCGCATCCCAGCGATCCATGTTGCAGGCATAGGCGATGCCGCCCGTGTTGTGCATTCCGATATTGACCCCCGATTCTTTCTCGATCTCAGAGAGAAGATCAATCGTATAGGCCTGAAGTGTCGCGAGGTTCGGATTGCCGTTGAAGGCATGGAAGCCACCGGCCGCATGCCAGCTGGAGCCCGAAGTCAGCACGTTGCGCTCAATCAAGAGTGTGTCCGTCCAGCCCAGTTTGGCGAGATGGTAGAGAACCGAGGCGCCGATCACGCCACCGCCGATGACCACGACCTTATAATGTGACTTCATATTGATTCTCTTTGCTGTTCTGAATTGTTGCGCCGTAACAGGTTCAGTGGCTTTCCAGGCAGGCAGCCAGTGTTTCTGCGAAAATACCGATCCCTACCGGGATCAACTCGTCCCGAAAGTCGTATGTCGGCGTGTGCAAGCCGGGCCAGTCGCGGCCCGAGCCGAGATACAGCATCGCCGACTTTGCCCCGCTCAGCCCAAACCGGCCAAAATCCTCGGAGGCGACTGAGGGCTCGGTCTGGCTCTCGTGTCGAACACCCGCGCGCTCGATGCCTTGCAAAAGCATGGCGGTGGCTTGCGCATCGTTGGTACAAGCTAGGAAGGTGTCCTCGTAGCCAAGGGCGCAGTCGAGCCCATGAAGCGTCGCCGTCTGGCGGACCAGGCTTTCGAAGCGGGCCATCAAAGTGTCCATCTCCTCATCCGCGAATGTGCGCAGTGTTACGAGAAGCTTCGCCTCGCCGGGCGCTACCCCATAGGATTCCGCACCCATTGACGCGTGGGTAACTGTCACCATGGAGAAGCCCGGCCCCAGAAGTTCGCCGCTGCCGCAAGCTTCAAGTGCGGGCATGAGTTCCGAAATCGCATTCATCGGCGAGCGGCCGTCGGCCGGGCGCGAGGCATGAGCGGTGCTGCCGGTCAGCCGTATCCACGCTCCGCGCGATGCACAGTTGGTTGGACCGGGGCCGAGCTTGGCTATTCCGAAATCGATGCCGGATATGTTGTGCAGGGAAAATGCCCAATCGGGCTTGATTTCGGGATAGCGCGAATCCGCGATGACGGCGGCGGCTCCTGCGCCGTTCTCCTCCGCAGGCTGAAACATCAGGACTACCCGCCCGCTAGTCGGACGCGATCGTGACAGTATGCGCGCGAGACCGAGCAGGATCGCCGTGTGACCGTCATGACCGCACAGATGGGCTTTTCCCGGCACGGTCGAACGGTGTTTGATCGTGCCGAGTTCCTGGATAGGGAGAGCGTCCAGCTCCGAGCGAAACAGGATCGTCGGACCGGGCGCGCCGCTGTCATAGATCGCCGCGACACCGTGGCCGCCCATTCCGGTCATGATGTTGTCCGGTCGCGTCGGCGCCAGCATCTCGCAGACGCGGCGAGCGGTCTCCTTCTCTTCGCCTGACAGTTCCGGGTGGCGATGAAGATTCTGACGGAAGGCGGTGAGCTCGCGCAGGTCGTCTTCGGTGAGCATGGGGAAGGTCAGTCGATTTGTCATATCAGGCAGTAGCTCGCATAAGCATTCCGTAAAGGTCACTGGGTTCGTCCGGGTCTGCCGGGAGATTCAGCGGGGTATAGTTGGCGGTTTCCCTGATCCGGTCGTGCGGATCCGGCGGTATGAGCGGCATCTTTTATCTTCCTGTCTCAGGGGTGGTTTGTGGAATTGCGTCGGCGTAGCTCGCGATACTCTGCGGCAAGCTAACGGGCACCAATTCGTGCAATTTTCTGCGCATCACACGTGACCATAGAAATCGCGGTGCACGGCAACCGAATAGGCATAGTCCAGCAGCGTCGACCAACTGAACACGGGCATGTCGATCTCCCGCTGGATTGCCCGACCGAAAGGCTGGAAGCCGGTGCATTCAAGAACCATCGCACCCATGTTCGGATGCGCGACCGCGAATTCCCGGGCAACTCCCACAAGATCGCGCTCGGCCATTTCATAATCGGCGGTCGGGATCTCCGGTCGCAGATCCTCGTTCCAGAGGCGGTCAAATTGCGGGAGCCTCCCGTCGTCCATTGCGCCTTGCACGACATAGTTCGTCCCGAGTTGCACCCCGACCGAGGTGAGGTGCCGGTCGTGCAGGTAATTGCTTCCCGACATCAGGATGCCGACGACCTGTCCCGGTCCGATCAACATTTGCGCGAACGCCACCTGAAGGAGGCTTGAGGCGAAGACAGGAACTTTTACCGCGCCTGCAATTTCCTTCTGGAACCACGCGAAATAGCCGCACTCAGCCGCGATGGCTCGACAACCCATGCGTTCGAGCTTGCGCGCAGCGTTCAGGATCGGCTCCAGTAGTTCGGCCTTATCTTCACCGCGGACCAGCTTCATGATGTCCACGCCTTCGGCGATCTCGTACTGTATGGGGTAAGGATACGCGCTGGCATTGCGCACATCGCCGGGAAAGCCGGGGTAAACGTCGTCGAGAAGGATGATGCCGAGGCCCATGCCGTAGCAGCAGTGGTTTCTGCGCGCATGGATGTGCCGAATGGCCGGGTCATGCAACGGCATGATCGTTGTTCCTTTCAAGAGACTTTTGCACAGCTGCGTTCCGGGTACGGCGAGATGAAATCCGCTGCGTCATGAGTGCCTCGGATCGAACAGGCACCAGAGGGCGAGCAGAGGTGCATTCGGGACAGACGCTATGGCGTGAAATATGTTCGGCTCGTTGTACAATGTGCCGCCGACACCGGGCGTGAACCAGTCGTCTTCGCCCTGTCGAAACCGGCCGTCGGTCAGAAAGAGATAGATCTCCTCAGGAGAGTGCCTGTGGTCAGGATAGCGAACGTCCGGAGCCAGCAGCGACAGGCCCACCCAGACATCCGCCCGATCTTCCAGCCCGCCAGGACCGACGATCATCGCATTGGCGTGACCTTCCGCAAACGAGGCACTCGCTTCGGGTGCCGCACCGGCGCGCCTCCTCCATGTCAAAAGGGGTGCGAGGTTGGAAATGCTTTGGGCCAAGCTCTTGAGCTCGTCTTTTGCGCGGGCCGGTTTGAGCGCATCCTGTAGCAAAGCGCTGGTGGGGACCTTAGTGGGTTCAGATTTCGCCACGGGTACCGGGTTGCGCAACGCGTCGACGACGCGCGCGAGACATGCTTTCGTCTCGCTATCGGGAGATCCGCTTTCGACACCGTTTCTCATCGCATCGAGAAATGCCTGCAAATCGTGCGGACGCGTGTTTGAAGTCATATCTGTTGCTCCTCGAATCATCAGACGTCCATACCCAACCGCGACCTGTCGGCCGTTACTCCAGTACGGTCTGGTGTTGACTGCGGTGCGTTGGTTTTCTGCAGCCGCGCCAGTTCCTCGTGGGAATAGTGGCAGCGGATGACGTGGCCGGGATCGGCCTGTGCGAGAGGTGGCTCCTGCGTCTCACAGATCGCGCCGATCTTGCGCGGACAGCGCGTGTGGAACACGCAGCCACTCGGCGGATTGACCGCGCTCGGTATTTCACCTTCGAGGCGAATACGCGAGGTTGCGCTCCGGTCGAGATTGGGCACCGCCGACAGCAGTGCCTCGGTGTATGGATGGTGCGGCCCGGCAAACACCTCTTCCGAGGGGCCGAGCTCCATGATGCGGCCGAGATAGAGCACGGCGATCTGGTCCGAAAGATAGCGAACCACGGCGAGATCGTGCGAGATGAAGATGTAGCTCACGTCTTGCTTGGATTGCAGATCGGCAAGCAGGTTGAGGATCGCAGCCTGCACTGACACGTCGAGCGCCGAGGTCGGCTCGTCGCAGACGATGATGCGCGGGTCGCCGGCAAAGGCGCGCGCGATGGCGACGCGCTGTTTGAGCCCGCCTGAAAGCTGGCGGGGCTTGACTGCGAGGTGCCGGTCGGTGAGCCGTACGGAGCGCACCAGTTCCTCAAGACGTGTTTCAAGTGTCCCGCCGCTCAGCCCGGCCAAGCGCTTCAGCGCGCGCTTGATCAAATGGCGGATCGAATGTGAACGATTAAGCGCCGAGTCGGGATTCTGGAAGACAATCTGCATGGCCTTGATCTGGTCGTCCGTGCGTTCACTCAGCCGCGGGGCCAGAGGTTCGCCCTCAAGCTCGATGCCGCCGCCTTCGTCCGGTGACACCAGGCCAAGCAACATCTTGGCGAAGGTTGTTTTCCCGCTGCCGGATTCGCCGACCAGCCCGAGCGTCTGTCCGGGCTGCAGGCTCACGGAAACGTCCTTGACAGCTCTCAGCGCATAGCCTTGGCTACCGTAAGTCTTGTTCAGCCCCTCGACACGCAGGACCGGCTTGGATGCGGTCTTGGATGGCAGGGCGACCGCTGCATGACTAGCCGTTGAGCGGGGCAGTGACTGCGCCTCTTCATGGTAGTGACAGCGCGACTGTCGGCCACCGAGATCGTAGAGCGGCGGTGGTTCAGTGCGGCAGCGCTCTGTCGCCAGCGCGCAACGGTCAGCGAAGGCGCAGCCGGTGATCGTCATGCCTATGTTGGGCAGAAAGCCGGGAATGGTATCGAGTCGACCCTGGTCTTTGCGCTGTCCGCCACGCGGCAGACAACGCAGCAGCGCCACGGTGTAGGGATGACGCGGATTCTTGAACACGTCTTCCGTGGAGCCCTCTTCGACCAGCATGCCGGCATAGAGCACGCCAACGCGGTCGCACATGTTGGAGACGACAGCCAGGTTGTGGCTGATAAATAAAATAGAGGCCGAGAGCTCCCGCCTGAGTTGTGAGATGAGGTCGAGCACTTCCGCTTCCACGGTCGCGTCGAGGCCGGTTGTGGGCTCGTCGAGGATCAGCATTGATGGATCGTTCGCAAGCGCCATGGCAATCGCCACGCGCTGCTGCATGCCACCGGAAAGTTGGTGCGGGTAGCGCTGCATGACGCCTGCCGGATCGGAAATGCGGACCCGGTCCAGCATGGCAAATGCCCGATCAGTCGCGGCCTGCCCCGAGATGCCGCGGAGCTCGAATATTTCGGTAAGCTGGCGGGCGATAGAGAGCGACGGGTTGAGGGCCTTGCCGGGGTCCTGGTACACCATCGACACGTTTTCGGCGCGTGCCCGTCTCAGAGCGCCGCCGTTCAGCTGCATCACGTCTTGGCCTCCGAGCGAGATCGCACCTCCGGTGATCGAGCCGTTGCGCGGCAGATAGCGCACGACCGACAGCGCAACCGTGGATTTGCCGCAACCGGATTCACCAACCAGCCCGTAGGCTTCGCCCTGGCCGATCGAGAGGTTCAGATTGCGCAGCACTGCCCGGTTGCGCCCGGCGACGCGATAGGCGACGGAGAGATCGTCGAGTACGAGCGCGTTTGCTGGCGTATCAATCATTGAATGCTCCGTGGATTCCATCTGCCACCAGATTGACGCTGACCACCACCGACGCGATGGCCAGGCCGTCGAACAGCACCGTCCACCAGAAGCCGCCGCCAATCATGCCGTAGTTGGTGGAAATGCTTAAAGCCCAGTCGGGAGAGGGCGGCTGGATGCCGAAACCCAAGAAGCTGAGCGTGGCAACGGCGAAGATCGCATAGCCGAGGCGCACCGTCGTCTCGACCAGTATCGGCGGCAGGACGTTGGGGAGTATCTCGACAAACATGGTGTGGAGCGCGCTTTCGCGGCGCAGTTGCGCTGCCGCGACATAGTCGAGTTCCCGCTCGGCCAGCACTGCCGAACGTACCGTGCGGGCGATGATCGGCGCGAATGCAAGGCCGATGACGATGATGACGGTCAGCTTGGAGGTCCCGAGGGCGACAATCACCAGCAGTGCGACGATGACAACCGGCATCGCCATAAATGCTTCGATGATACGGCTGACGACATCATCGAGAATGCCGCGAAAGTAGCCCACGCAAAGGCCGAGCGTAGTGCCCGCAACGGTCGCCATCAGCGTCGCCAGCGGCGCCACCGTCAGAATCTCACGCGAGCCGACAATGACGCGCGAGAAGACGTCGCGGCCAAGCTGGTCAGTGCCGAACCAATGCTCTGCCGACGGCGGCGCCAGAGTGTTGAGAATGTCACTGGTGAGCGGATCGTAAGGTACGAGATGCTCGCCGAAAAGCGCGCAGACGATCCAGAACAGCACGACGCACAGACCGGTAAGAAATGTGGGAGACTTCAGCAGTGCGCGCAGCATTTCGGCCCAGGAGCCGCCTCGCCCCGCGACGTCGGGTGCCGGTATATCGAGAGGACTTTTGGTTACAGTCATTGCTCGGCTCCCAGACGGATCCGCGGATTGAGTACGGAGTAGAGGAGATCGGCCAGAAGCGTTGCCACCGTGTAGACGATGCCGATGGTGAGCACACCGGCTTGAAGCATCGGGAAATCCTTGCCCTTCGCGGCTGTGAAGATAAGCGATCCGATGCCTTGGTAGCGGAACAGTGTCTCGATGACGACGAGTCCTCCGATGAGATAGCCGGTCTGCGTAGCGATGACGGTGATCGTTGGAAGAAGGGCGTTCCTTAATACGTGGCGCCAGATGACCGTGCGCCATGGCAACCCTTTGAGAACCGCGGTTCGCGTGTAGTCGGAATCGAGGGCCTCGATCATGCCGGATCGTGCCATGCGGGCGATGTAGCCGAACAGCGACAGGAAAAGCGGCAGCGCAGGGAGTATCAGATAATATAATTGGGTCGCGAAACCCGCACCGGGCGGCCATGCGGCGGAAATGGGCAGCCAGCGAAGCCACACCCCGAAGATCAGGATGAGAACGATGCCTGTGACGAACTCGGGCAGCACGGTCATCGACAGTCCGCCGAGGCTGATGATGCGGTCGATCGGCCGGTTGAGATACAGTGCGGCGACAACGCCACCGAGAATGCCGATCGGCACTACCAGCATGAAGGCGACCAGAGCCAGCTTCATTGAATTGCCGAGCGCTTCGAGGATGAAGGATGCCACCGGGGCACGGAAGACGTAGGAGGTTCCCATGTCCCCCTGGATGAAGTTCCAGATCCAGCTGCCGTACTGGACGAGCAGCGGACGATCGACGCCGAGCGACTGGTTGAGTACGTCGACGGCGCGCTGGTCGGCTAGCGGCCCCAGTATCGCCCGGCCGACATTCCCAGGCAGCACCTGACCGCCAAGGAATACCATGATGCTGAGCAGGAACAGCGTGACGAGGGACAAGACCAGACGTCGTGTAAGGAAGGAGAAAATGGCGATATGCTCCGTTTGAAGCCCGGCCTCCTGCTGGAAGCCCGGGGCGGCCGGTTTGTTTAGGCTTTCGACGTACCTGCCAAGAAAAGCTGCCCCATGGCGGTGTTTTGGACACCCGTGACACCTTTCGCCATCGCCGACAGATAATCGAAGAAATACGCCGCAATCACAGGGGTTTCCTCAAGCAGTAGCCGCTGGATCCTGCCCGCGGCGTCCCTTTGCGCTTCCAGGTCGAGCGCGGCGGTGTAGCTGTCCACCAACTGGTCATACTCGCTGTTCTTGAAATGTGCGGCGTTCCAAGGGCCGTCGCTCGTCAGTGGTGCTTTTAGGAAGACGTTCGGCACGCCGCGATGGGCGTAGACGGTCAGGCCCATCGGCGCATCCAGCCAGGGCGACCTGCCGAAAACAGCGTCGCCGTAAAATGCGCTGGGGTCGAGGATGTTGAGATCGAGATTAATGCCGATCTCCTTTACCCAACTCTGGACGAGCTGCGCGTGTTCAGGCAACTCCAGGTAATGCCGGCTGGTCAAAGACATATTGAAGCCCTGGCCCACCCCGGCAGCCTCCATCAACTGCTTGGCCTCAGCGATGTCGCGCTCGCGTTGCGGCACGGTCGAATCTGTCGAGGGGTAGACCGCTGCGAACGGACTGTCGTTGCCGACCTGGGCATAGCCTTTCATCAGGCCTGCAACCAATTGCGGTCGATCGATACTGAGCGCGACGGCGCGGCGCACACGCGGATCCTTGAAGGGCTCTGTGTCGCAGCGCATATGCAATTGAGTATGCGAAACCGCCTTCAGGCCGACTATCTCGACATTCGGGTCGTTGGCCAAACCGACGCTGGAGAGCACCGGCAATATGTTGATGATATCTACCTGACCGCCCTGCAGCGCGAGGATCTGCGGTTGAATATCGCTGAAGAAGATGAACTCCGTGCGCTCCGGCAGCGCCTTCTCGTCCCAATAGTCTTCATTGCGTACGAAGGATGCGCCGACCTTGGGTGTGTATCGTTCCAGCTTGAACGGACCGGTTCCGTCGAAGGTCGTCTCGAAATCGCCCTGGTAGTTCGCGGGCAGGATGACGGCGGTATAGTTGTCCGATGAAACCATGTAGGGGAAGTTGCCGTTCGGCGCGTCGAGGTGGAATTCGACAGTGTAGTCGTCGACCTTCTTCGTTCCGCCCTTCTGCAGGATACCCCTGAATACCGAGAGGGCGCTGGATGAATTGGCAGGATCCGCCAACCGGTCGATGCTGGCGACTACGTCTTCCGCCTTCATCTCGCCGCCGCTGTGAAACTTCACGCCTTTGCGCAACGTGAACGTCCAGACATCGCCCTTGTCGTTGGGCGTCCAGCTTTCAGCCAGCATGGGCCTCAAAACGAGATCCGGGCCGTCCAGGCAGAGGAACTCCGCTGTCTGCTGAAGCATGAGGAGGCCGCCGGCCTCGACGACAGTGACCGGATCGATCGCTGCGATAGGAACCTGGCAGGCGACGCGGATGGTGGCGCCGGGCGTGCCCTGGGCTTGGGCCAAGGATGGCGTCACGCCGAAGCCTGCGGCCACGCCGACGCGGCTCATAAAGGGCAGTGACAGACCAAGCAGGCTGCCATGCCGGATGAAATCTCGGCGGCTGACGCGACCATCGACAAGGCCGTCTATGAGATGATTTTCGAGCGGCGTGCGGTTGCGGCGAAGCAGATCGAGTGTGCGGTAGTTCTTGCTCATGTTTTTAAAGTTCCCCTGTTTTTGCGGTTGGCGATGTTTCGCCGTCCAGCTCCGAGGAGTTCTCCCGACTCCCGGTCATAGTCTACGTAAGGCGACTAGGGCGTGCGGCTGTATCACCGTCTGTTGCGCCCTGCCTGCTATTGTTTCGTTCAGGTCTTCGATGCTCCTGCCAGGAAAAGTTGAGACATGGCGGTAGGCTGAGCGCCGGTTACACCTTTTGCTGTGGCGATCAGGTGATCGTAGAAATATCCGAAGATGGTCGGCGTCTCTTCCAGCAGCAATTTCTGAATCTTGCCAGCGGTGGCCTTCTGCGCCTCAAGGTCCAGAGCCGCGATATAGGAGGACGCCAGCTGGTCGTAGTCCTTGTTCTTGAAATGCGCGGCGTTCCAGCTACCCTCACTTGTCAGCGAGGCGGCGAGGAAAACATTCGGCACACCACGGTGGCTGTATTCCGTCAGGCCCATCGGCGAATCCAGCCAGGGCGACTTGCCGAAGACCGCATCGCCATAGAAGGCAGCCTTGTCGAGGAAGTTGAGTTCGAGCTCGATACCGATCTCCCTGACCCAGCCCTGGACGAGCTGCGCGTATTCGGCCATCTCCAGATAGCGGTGGGTGGTCAGAGCGATCTTGAGGCCCGAGCCCACGCCAGCTGCTTCCATCAACTGCCTGGCCTGGCCGATGTCTTGCTCACGATGGGGTACAGCCGAATCCGTAGAGGGGTAGATGGAAGCGAACGGGCTGTCGTTGCCCTCCAGGCCCTGTCCTCTGAGAAGACCCGCGACCAGCTTCTTGCGGTCAATGCTGAGCGCGATGGCGCGGCGCACGCGCGGGTCCCTGAAGGCTTTGTTGTCGCAGCGCATATGCAGCTGATGGTGCGAAGTCGATTTCAGGCTGACAATCTCGATGTTCGGGTCATTGGCCAAACCGACGCTTGAAGGCACCGGAAGCAGGCTGATGATGTCGACCTGACCACCCTGCAGTGCGAGGATCTGCGGCTGGATGTCCGTGTAGAAAATGAATTCGGTGCGCTCCGGCAGCGCCTTTTCACCCCAGTAATCTTCATTGCGCACGAAGGACGCGCCGACCTTGGGCGTGTATCGTTCCAGCTTGAATGGCCCGGTACCGTCGAAAGTCGTCTCGAAGTCACCTTTGTAGTTCGCGGGCAGTATGATCGCGTTGTAATTGTCTGACGAGACCATGTAGGGAAAGTTGCCGTTCGGTGCGTCGAGGTGAAATTCGACAGTGTGGTCGTCGACCTTCCTAATAGCGCCTTTCTGCAGCAAGCCTCTGAAGACTGACAACGCATTCGACGAGTTCGCAGGATCGGCGAGCCGGTCGATGCTGGCGACCACGTCGTCCGCCTTCATCTCGCCGCCGCTGTGAAACTTCACGCCTTTGCGTAGCTTGAATGTCCAGACGTCGCCCTTGTCGTTGGGCGTCCAGCTCTCCGCCAGCATGGGTCGCAGAACGAGATCCGGGCCATCCAGACAAAGGAACTCGGCCGTCTGCTGAAGCATGAGGAGGCCGGCGTCGGGAACGAGAACCGGATCGAGCACCGTCGAAGGGGCGGGGCAGGCGACGCGGATGGTGGCACCCGGCGCGCTCTGGGCACGGGCAAGTGTTGGCACCGTGCCGAAACCTGCGGCTACACCGATACGCCCAAGAAAAGGCAGCGACAGGCCCAGAAGACTGCCATGCCGGATGAAATCTCGGCGGCTGACGCGACCGTCGACAAGGCCGTCGATGAGATGGTTTTCAAGTGGTGTGCGATTGCGCCGCAAAAGGTCCAGCGCGCGATAATCCTTGCTCATGATCTTGTCTGTTCCCCATTTTTGTTTTTGGCGAAGTGGTTTGTGTTGCGAAATTCCAGGGTCCGAAGGCTTCGTCGGGTAAGGCGCGCGGCACCTTGGATCCCGGGAACGACGTCGTTATTTCAATCAAAATCGCAACTACATGCTCTGTTGGATGCGTATCTCCTTTGTCGACCTCCCCCCGGCCGGCTGATGCTGCAGATGGTGTTGCGAAACACTTTTCAGGTAGAGTGTGCCCTGTCAGGAGCGCATTGTCTGTACATATGTGTGCAGACTATATAGACGTTAGGACACCCCGCAAGCTTTTTTTGCATTGATTGCGGTCGCATGTTAGCGAGACCTCGGATTCGATCAGACTGTAACGCCCTCGGAGATGGAATATGAATGACGTAGATGCATTGGAGCAGGAGAAAGGAAATATTGCTGGCTCGAAATCTACGAAAGAAGATTGGATCAATGTCGCGATAGAGATTCTGGTAAAAGATGGAATTGATCATGTAAAAGTTCAGGTTATCTCGCGGAGATTGGGCGTATCGCGGTCCAGTTTTTATTGGTTTTTCAAAGATATAAGCGAGCTTAATGATGCTTTGCTTTCATATTGGCTGACCCGAAACACCGGAGCAGTTATCGAACGGGCGATGAAGCCCGCAAAGAACCTGACGGAGTCTGTTTGTAACGTTTTCGAATGCTGGGTAAATCCAGCGTTATTCGATTCCAGCTTGGACATGGCTGTACGGGTCTGGGCCAGGCGGGAGCCTCACGTCAGGTCGGTTGTTGAACTGGCCGATCATCAAAGGGTGGAAGCGCTAACCCGCATGTTCAGTCGATGCGGGATCAAGGAAGAGGAAGCTTTTATTCGCGCGAGGGTCCTTTACTTTACTCAGATTGGATATTTCGCGCTTGATGTACATGACACGTTGGAGAAACGTGACGAATATCTATATAATTACTTGCTGGTCCACATGGGATTCCAACCGGATATCGGGGCAATCGAGGCTTATACTCGCCGGTTTAGAAAGTCTAAAATCTAGAGTTTAGGGCGCCCTTTTTTGCTCGTTGTCTCGTAAAATCATTGATCTGATCGTAGCAATCGCTGTGCTGCAGATGATGGTTTGCATGGCGGGAAATAGCCAAATGCCGAAAAGGCGCGGTCTCCACGGCTAGAATGAGCGCGAGTTTCGTGCGGTGGGTCACCCGCCAGGCCGTTCAATCGCCATCTTGCATCGGACTTCGTGCCGGTGTCACAATAGCCATGCGCTCATCCAGACGTGACCATCATGAGAGAACTATGTCTACTCCATAGCCCTCCTTTGAATGTCCCCCCACCCGATGGTCTGTTAGATCCGCCAATTGCTCGATGGGGGACGTCGCTTCTCAGTAAGCGCGTAACGCTTGAAGGTCTGAAATGGGGCCGACAGCGGACTGACAGCTTTAAAGCTGCGAGCTGACAAAGTGGATAAGTTCTATCGTCGTCGAGTGGCTTTACGACCATGCGTAAGTCATCACCTTTTTCCAGCGGAGTGACGTGACGCCATGCTTTACCGCATAAGATGCACCGAGTGTACAGGCATGCAGGTGGAGATCCGCGCATTCTTGACAAGTGCTGTCTGCCGCGGCCCAGCGCCAAGATGCTGCTCAACCAGGAAGATATGCGATACGTCGTTGGCTTGGTCTTGCCCGATCAATTCTGTGATTGCGAGGACATATCGGTTGGGAATCACCTTTGTTTTTTCCAAATCGCCCGCGCCGTCGATTACGCTGCTTATCGCCTGCTGGTAGAGCCTGTTAGCGTACTCGCGCACCGGCATGAAATGACGCGGAGCTGCGCCACCATTGAGACTTGGATTCCATGCGTCGAACGTGATCGGAATGGGAACCAAGGGCTTGAGCTGTGTTCCTTGAGAAATCGCCTCCTCGCGCTCGGCAACCCAATCTTCGAAGCGCTCCCCAAGTGAGACGTCTTCAGGCATATATGCTCGAAATTTGGCCCATTCGTTGCGGTCGAGTTCTGGAAAATGTAAGCCCCACGATCGGGCTTCTCTCACTCACAGTGCTGTTCAGACGTGGCCGACCATTGACGTAGAAATCGGAGTTCTTTCCCATCGGAGGTGCGGGTTTGACGAAGGTCTTACCGTCGACCTCAAAGGCAGTATCGAGGATTGGCCCCTTCGTCATATCGGCTGACAGGCCATTGATGATCGCATCCGTCATTGCGCGCTCGGCATAACCATGAAACCCATTCCGCAGTGCTTCGTACTCCTGGAAGGCTTGACCAAGGGAGATCGGAACGTAGTCGATCGGCCATAAAGCGATCGTATCGAAACCATCGCTGTTAAGGTAGGCGCCGGCAACGACAACGCCATCGATATCATCGGTGTCTTTGCGGGCCCGCCATTTCAACGATTTCGTCATGATCAAGCGACATGTTGGCATTGTTGACGACCATCAGGATCGATCGCTTGACCTCGGGAAATTCGGATCGGGATTGTACAAGTTGACCCTTCGCGCTCTTAACTGCGCCTTTGATGAGGTCCGTTGTCCGACGCGATGCGCGCCATGAACGGGCAGATCGAGATCCGACCTTCAGGCGTCAGATGGCTGGCCACGCTTTGGCGGGAACGTGCAGACTGCCGCGGCATCCTCCGTTCACGCGATACGGTGTGCTGAATGCTCGCCGCCCCGGCTTTGCAGTTCAGTCGGTCGGGCTGGGCGACCCGAGCGCCCATCCTGATTTCAGCTTCGTGATCGGATGACGTGGGAAAGATTCGCGGCAAATCCGCCGCAATGGCGCTTGAAAACGGACATTGCCGAAGCGGGCCCCTCCCGTGCGAAGCTTTGTGTCGTCCGACGTTTTTTCGCGTTAGCGATCGAAGCCGAATGGCGGAAACGCGCCTTCGGCGTGGTTCCGGTGCAGCCGAGAGCGCGGCCCGAAGGGCAACGCCCAAACCTGTTTAGGAAGAAACGCCTCTCCGATCGAGTCAGGCCGGAAACGCATCCATGAGGATGAACGACGCTTTCTGTCGCTGGTGCGCATTGATGAGCGGGACCAGCCGCGTGAAATGCTCGGTCCTGCAATGGGCGTCCAGCGCCGCCCGATCCGGCCATTCCTCGATGAAGATGAAATGTCCGGGGTCTTTCTGGTCGATGAAGAGGTCGTAGGAGATGCAGAGGTCTTCCTGCCGGGTCTTCTCGACCAACTCGCGGTAAAGCGGCAGCACGATCTCAACCGCTTCCGATTTGATGAAATCCTCGGCGATGACCTTGAGCATAAAGCGACTCTCCATTTCGCGGTCGGGCGCTGCTTCGATGCTCAGCGTCCGGTCGTCCATGGGTCGATGATCGGGACACCCGCCGCCTTGAAGGCGCTGGCGTCACGCGTGGCGACAGCGAAACCGTGAGCGGTCGCGATGGCCGCGATGTACCCGTCCGGCGTCGGAAAGCCCTTGCCTGCGTTGCGCGCCGCAACGGCGAGGTCGGCATAGCGGCGGGCGGCATCCGTATCGAAGGGAAGGATTCTGCCGTCGAACAGGTCGAGAAGCCCGTCGAGGGTTGCCGCGAGCTTCTGCTTGCGCTGCCCGTCCGGCAGCGCGCCGATGCCGAACAGGAGTTCCGCGACGGTGACGCTGGAGAGATAGAGGGTTTCGGCGGCCTGCTCGTCCAGCCAATCGCGCACGGCGGGAGCCGGTTCCGGCTTCATCGCCTCGGAGACGACATTCGTGTCGAGGACGATCATTCAAAGCTCATGGGCATGGCAGGCGTCCGATCGCGGGCCTGTTCAAGCGCCTCGAAATCGGCACTGGTCAGCCCTGCATCCCGGCTCAACGCCGCCATGGCGGAACCGATGCGCAGGCGGTTGGCGGGACGCACCGCGTCTTCCAGAATACCCCGGATTTCGGCCTCGGTGCTGCGGCCATGATGGGCCGCACGCACCTTGAGGGCGCGGTGCGCCTCGTCGGACAGGTTGCGAATGGTGACGGCGGGCATCTGATGGCGTCTCCAGCTAGGTGATAGCGACGCCATCAACATAATAAAATTGATATCATCAATCAAGATGCAACAACCTCAAGAGGCGCGATTCCTCACCGGCCGGGCCGGCTCCAAGGCTAGCCTGCGGTGCAAGCTGCAGCGTAGCCCGAAGCCTTCGCTTATACGTTTGGCGATGCTAAGAGCTTCCGCTCTCAGTACGCGCGCATCACAGGCGACGCGCAGTTCGACGAGCTGAAAGAGCGCCTGAAACCGGTATGTCACCGTACTCTGCGACGGCAGGTGCTTGAATATATCCGTTATACCAACCGGATTCCTATCACGCAGGAGTTCGTGCCGAGCGATCCCGAGCAGGCGCTTTACGACATGGTGTCGGAGTATCTCCGGCGGCCTTCCTTGCAGGCACTGCCGTCGGGCCAGCGGACATTGATGACGCTGATCATGCGCAAGCTGCTGGCGTCTTCGACTTTCGCCATCGCCGGGGCACTGGACTCGCTGGCGCGCAAGCTGGAGCGACAGCTCCGGGACGACTCGTCGGTACGGGAAAAGCTGGTTGAGGAAATTACCGAGGACTATGAGGAGTACGAGGAGGTCGCCGACGAATGGTCGGAGGATTCCGACGAACCGGAACTTCTAACAGAAAGCGATATCGCCACGATCGGTCAGGAAATCGCTGACCTTCGGGCGTTCCGTGATCTCGCTGTCTCGATCTCTGAAAATGCGAAAGGTCTCGCCCTGCTCAGTGCGCTTCGCGCAGGATTTGCCAAGGCGCGGGAGCTGGGAAGCGCCGAAAAGGCCATCATCTTCACCGAGTCCCTCCGCACGCAGGAATATCTCGTCCGGCTGCTGTCAGATAATGGCTACGCTGACAAGCTCGTCTTGTTCAATGGCTCCAACGCTGATCCCCAGTCCAAGGCCATCTATAACGCTTGGGTCGAACGCCACAAGGGAACAGACCGCGTAACGGGTTCACGATGAAACCGTCAACCGGCTGACCGTTATCGCTAACGAGTCATACGAGGAATTCGCGCGCACGCTGCAATCGGAGTTCGAGGAGGACTTCGGTATCCAGTTTGGGCGGGTTGAAAAGATCGCTTTCGCGAAGCTTCTACTCCGCGCAGCCGACGGCACGGATACTGCTATCGGCCAGGATGAATCCGTCCGGCTTTGGGCCGACCTCGTGACGAACGGCTATCTCAATGCTGCCGGCGACATCCTGGAGAAGTTCGATCCGAAAAACCCTCATTTCGAACTGAAGGTTTCGGATGGTTTCATGGACCTGAGGCCGGAGATTACCGACGAGATTAACCGCAAGCTGTTCAAGAGCCGGATTGTGAACGCGCGAGACAGGCGCGAGCTTAAATTCCGCAAAGAGGTTCAATTGAGCCCCGAATTCCAAGCCTTGTGGGACAAAATCAAGCACCGCACCCGCTACCGGGTCACGTTTGAAACGGTCGATCTCGTCGATCGGGCTTTGGCGCGCATCAAGCTGATCGAGACGATCAAGGCCCCACGTGTTTCGACGACAGTCGTCGAGGTTGAAATCACTGACGCAGGAGTCGCGGCCGATAAACAGATCGCGACGCGCGTACGCGACATGGAGCAGGTCACTATTCTGCCTGACATCCTTGCCTTCCTCCAGAAGGAGACGGAGCTGACTAGGCATACGTTGGCGGAAATCCTCAAACGATCCGGACGGCTCGCTGAGTTCAAGATCAATCCGCAGGCCTTCATGGCGGCTGTGGCGAAGGAGATATCCCGTGCTCTGCACGACCTTATGTTAGAGGGCATCAAATACGAAAAGGTAGCCGGTCAGCAATGGGAGCAAAGCCGGCTTGAGCAGGATGCTGAGGACGGTATCTCACCAATCTCTATGAGGTGAAACATCGCGCGAAGGCGCTGTTCGACGCGATTGAATACGAATCCGAGGTTGAGAAGCAGTTCGCTCGCGATCTCGACAACAATGAGAACGTCAAGCTGTTCGTTAAGCTGCCATCATGGTTCAAGATCGATACGCCGATCGGCACCTACAATCCCGACTGGGCTTTTGTGACGGAGCGCGATGAGAAGCTCTATTTCGTGCGCGAGACCAAGAGCACCCTCGACAATGAGGAGCGTCGCACGAAGGAAAACCAGAAGATCGCCTGCGGTCGGAAGCATTTTGACACGTTGGGGGTGGACTATGATGTTGTGACCTCGCTTGCGGAGGTCGCATTTTGACGGGTAAGACGGCCATCGGTGGGCGTTGTTGTACCTGTGGCCTTACAAGGCGGCTCTCGCCGCCTTGGGTAGACTCATGCACGATGAGGCGCTTTTCTCGCCGATGACCGCCACGACCCTGCTGATCTGACCAGGGGGTACACGCATCCGCGCCTTCTGAAGAGCGCCGATAACGGCATCCACGTGGCCTTGCTGACCAAGGGCGTCAACAACTGCCTTATGCAGGAGCAGTTGAACCGTTGAAACTACGAGTAGTTCGGGGAACTTCTCCGCGCACAGATTCGTGGCCTTGCGCTCATCAATCAACGCTATCCCGCCGATCTCATGCGCATGGCCTATAGTCGCTGCCTCGCCGTCATCCAGGGTGCGCAGGGCGGAGCCGTCCACAAGCGTCTCGTAAACGCTGCTCCCCGTGTCTCCGAGGCGGACAAGTTCAATAAGTCCGTCGTCGATCAAAGCCTGAAGGACTCGGGCGTCGTCATGTCCGTTGCGCGTCCCCCCGACCAACTCCGCCAGCGCGTTCGTTGTTACGGCCCAGCGGTTCGGAAGGGCCGCGATGATTTCGCGTGCGCATCCTGTCGCGTTGAGATTGATCACGACGCTGGCATCGGCCACAAGAACTGTACGGGGATCAGCGAGGAAGTTTGACGAAATCATTCGCTTCGCTTTCCTCCATCTCTGCGCCGTCAAGAACCTCTCTCATGTCATGCCGATCAAGCTGCAGCAGTCGAGCCAACTGGCCTTCGCTGTAGAAGCTGCGTTTCCAAGCCTCGCGCGCTAGCAGGGCGAGGCGCGGCGGCACAACGCCCTGCGCCTCAGCAGTGTTCAGGCCGCGATCCGGCAGTTCGCCAAGCACCTGTCGTGCCTGCTCGTTCGTGATACCGCCGTTCTTCTGAAACCAGTCCCACGTCCCGCTCTTGGCGAGCGACAAGTCCTCTAACCGGCGCACTATAGCCTCTCGTGCCAGTCCAAAATCATGCGCGAGAAGAATGATGTGGCGGCGCGTGAGGTGCGATTGTCCCGCCGTGATTTCTGCAAAACGCTGCCGCACAGCCCGCGCAGGCGCTAGAAATGAAGGGGCAAAGAACCCGGCGTATCGTTCCTCGCGGGACGAAAATTTCTCATTCTCAGTCAAAACCTCCGGCTGGCGGCGCGCCGAGATGAAGTGAGCCAATTCGTGAATACCGGTTTGCCGGAAACGCTCAGGCGGATGGCTCGCATTTAGGAGAATGCAGGCACCGACCGCATCGTCATAGGCAAACAACCCCGCAACCTTCCCGTCGAGCCGTCGCACATAGACGCGAATGCCCAGTTGATCGAGGATGGACACGATATCAAGGACCGGGCCGGGACCAAGGCCCAGCCAGTCGCGCAACTCCTGCGCATCCTGTTCGGCTTGCGCCCGCACATCGCCGGGCAGAATAGGCCGCTCCGGCGGGTAGTTACGGGTGCGCTTTACGCCGAGGGCATTTTCAAGTTCTACCTCAGCGCGGACAAGATCGTTGAGAAGGCGGGCCGCATTCTCGATTGCATCGCCGCCGCTCTGCGGCAACTTCCGAAAGCGCGGCACCATGTCGAGATGCACGGCTTCCCGGCGCAGGATGGCATTCGCGGACGTGCCATAGATCGTCGCTAGCTTCTGGAGTTCATCCATCCGCACGCGCCGCTGGCCTTTTTCGATAGCAACGATGGTCGTGCGCGCAACGGCAATGGCATCTGCAGCCGCCGACTGCGTGAATTTCACGTTCTCACGGGCAACCCGCAATCGCTCACCGATCTCCACATCAGATAGTTTTTCAGCATTGTCGGTCATTGTTCAGTTCGCGCCCATTGCTTTACGAATGAGTGCGCTCCTAGGGAATCCATATAGTTAGTCCATTCTTCTGCATGCTTGTTGAGTAAGGCGGCGAGACGGTCGCTCGCTTCCTGCGGGCTTAGCCCGAGGGCCAGTCCCAGTGAAGTGGCGTGTCGCTTCACCTGTGAGTTCTGCCCCTCCGCCGCCATATCGGCGAGGTGATCCATGTGAAGGATTCCGGCTACCGCGTATTCACGGAACGCGCCTTTCGTTTTCGTGAAGCCTGCTTCGACCGCAGCCTCTAGCGTGGGCGCGGTCATGTCCGTGCAGATGTAAGTATCCGGCGATTCGGTCAAGCCGGCGGCATGGACGCTGACGCGCCGCAGCATGCAGGCGGCGCAGATGCCGCATTGCCGCTGCTTCCCGTTGACCGAACTCCACTGGTTGTTGCGCCAGCAGGACTTCGTGTTGCGCCAGGTATCAGTGCTGTCAATCGCCACATAATCACGCAGAGTCTCGCCCTTGGTGTTCCAGATACGGGGGAAGACGTAGCTGACATCTTTGCCGAGCAGGGCTTTCAGGAAACGCTCCATGCGCTGCGTGAAGCGCGGATGGTTCCGGAAGTCGGGATAGGCGTGTCCCACCGTCAGCAGAGCGGGGCCGATAGCGCCCTGGCCGCTCTCCGGAATGACGATTTCGGTGGCATCGGTCAGATAGGCAGCGATTCCGCTGATGATGGCGAACTTGAATCCACGCGTGCGGGCGCTGGTTTCCCGGTTAGACATATTGGATAGGACATCATAAGGTACGGCCGCGAAAGGTTCGGGTTTGCCCTTCACACGCGGTCGGTCGGAAGTCTTTGTACCGACACGAACCCGCACAAGCTTGTCGCCCAGCTTTGCGCCGACAAGGCCAGCGACGGCACGAGAGTCCATGCCGTCGCTAAACGCAAGAATAGCCTGCGCCGGTACCGGCAGGGGGAGCATGCCCAGCGACAAGGCAGGTTCGGGCTGGATACGCTTCACAAAGCTGACTGCCCATATATCACCGGTCAGGAATCCCAGGGCATCATGCAATGCACCCGCAACGTCCGGCGCGTTCCAGCGCGCCGGATCATGCACGGGAATGTGCAGCGTCAGGCGACGTGCCCATCCGTGCGGGGGCCGTTTGACGATCTTGTCGGCATACTCAACCGCCGCAGCGACCACCAGTGCGTCGTGGGTCACGGCTTCCCACCGCGCGAACGCGAAGGATTCGAGCGCCGCCGTCGAGAAGCTGACATCGCTGCCGAGGTCAAAGGCGACGTGGCCGTCTCGGGCGTGGCGACCCGGCTCGACGACGTCGATGTCCTTCGCAGGCATCGGCATGAAATAGGGTTCAGTGCTCATAGGTTCGGCCCATCATCAAGGCCGGTATGGCGGGGCAGGCGAACAGCACCGTGCGGCGGCTTTCCGGCAGACATGAACCCAGAAGCGATAGTCTTGAAGTCGCATTGCTTGCACGCGGCATCCAGCCGATCTCGCACGTATCGGGCGCTGTGCACGTTGGCCTCGCGGTGATAATGTTCCTCGACACTTCGGAAGCCGCTTCGGACGCGCTCTTCACAGGCGCTCTCCAGCGCGGCACGATAAGCGGCGTCGCCGGTCAGCCCGTCGCTGACGGCCTGGATGGCACAGTCGATGACGACGTTGCTTGCCGCCGAGCGCGTACTCGCTTGCCGCACTGCTTCCAGACGTTCGACCTCATCATGGGTAAAAAGGGAGCCTTGGCCGCCGCTGAGGATGTCACGAATTGCGGTGAGCGGGGCCTCACGCAAGTCTTTTTGCAGGGCGTGCGGCAGGGCCTCGCAGACCTCATGCGCAGAATAAGCGGCTTTTGCTGCCCGCTCCGCGAGGTCTCTCCAGTGCCGCCGCATCGGCAAACTTTTATGAGGTCCGTCACTCATGGCGATTCTCCATGTCAGAAATGTATGTTATAAATACTGACAATGTCAAATTCTATGCGCCTGCGTGACTGGAGAAGTTCTAGGCGGTTTGAAGAAGGGACTTATTACTAAGTCTAACTACGTAAACAGCCCCCTGGTCAAACCTTGATCGCAGTTTGAATTTATGCTATTTTACTAAGTATGACTGAGCGGAACAGCGGAAAGCTAAACCAACTCGAACGAACACTGCCAGAAGGCCTGCTGGCTGACGCGGCGTGGATGGAGCGGCACGGCTACTCAACGAGCCTGCGCAGCCAGTACGTTTCAGCCGGTTGGCTGGTCCAGCCGGTGCGCGGCACATACAAGCGTCCGCTTGGCGAACTGGATTGGCAGAAGACGGTCGTTTCGCTTCAGAAGCTCATGGGGCGCGATCTTGTAGTGGGCGGACGCACCGCTCTCGATCTGCAGGGTTTCAGCCACTACCTGTCGGCCTCAGGCCCTTCGACGATCCACCTATACGGGACTGAGCCGCCTCCCGGCTGGCTTGCAAAGCTTCCCCTGAAAGAAAAGTTCCGATTCCACAGATCGCAGGTCCTGTTCAAAACTCTTACCGTGGCAGCAGACGGCCTTAAGGGCGGCACATTGCGGGAGCTGCCGGGACCGTCAGACTGGCCGCTCTTCGCTTCGACGCCTGAGCGTGCTCTGCTTGAAATGCTCGACGAGCTGCCAAGCCGTGAGAGCTTTCATCAGGTCGATATGCTGGTCGAAGGATTGCGGACCTTAAGTCCGCGGCGACTTCAGACACTTCTGGCCGATTGCCAGAGCGTCAAGGTTAAACGGCTTTTCTTTTGGTTTGCAGATCGCCACCAGCCGCCATGGCTGAAACAGATAGACCGCGCGGTCGTCAGTCTCGGCACCGGTAAACGCATGCTCGTCAAAGGTGGCAAGTTGGACCCGGCATACCTCATAACCATTCCGGAGGACCTCAGTGCCCCTGTCTGATAGTTATCGGTGCCAAGTGGCGCTACTTGTCGAAGTGATGCCGTTCGTCGCTGCGGAGAAGGATTTTGCCCTCAAGGGTGGAACCGCCATCAACCTGTTTGTCCGGGACATGCCGCGCTTATCAGTCGATATTGACCTCACCTATTTGCCCGTGGCACCGCGACCGGAATCGTTGGCCGCGATCGACGCTGCCATGAGGCGAATGGGGGCAGCCATTCGGGCGGGAATGCCCGGCCTGCGCGTTACCGAGGTTCTGAATGTACGCGAGCAGATTGTCACCAAGCTGACCGTTCAAAGGCCCGACGCTCAGATCAAGATTGAGGTGACTCCCGTCCTGCGCGGCTGTGTTTTCGAGCCAGAGATACGTTCGGTATCGCCAGGCGTAGAAGACGCCTTTGGATTCGCGGAAATCCAGGTCGTCTCTTTCCCCGATTTGTATGCGGGAAAGATAATGGCCGCGCTCGATCGCCAGCATCCGCGCGACCTTTTCGATGTCCGTGATCTGCTGGCTACAGAAGGCATTAGCGACGATCTGCGGCGAGCCTTCATTGTCTATTTGATCAGCCACGACAGGCCGATATCGGAAGTGCTCGTGCCGCGCCGTAAGGATATCAGCCAGGAATTCGCCCAGGGCTTTGACGGTATGACCGCCGAGCCGGTGGAACTGGATGAATTGCTGGCAGCTCGCGAGGCACTGATAGCGGCCATTGCGGGCGGCATGCCGGATGAGCACAAGGCGTTTCTTCTCGGATTCAAGCGCGGCGCGCCAGACTGGGGCCTGCTGGGTGTCGAGGGCGCAGCCGACCTTCCCGCTGTTAAGTGGAAGCAGATCAATCTTGATCGGTTGAGCGAGACGGCGCGCGCGCGTTTGGTCGGTCAGCTTCAAACTGTTCTCGGTGAAAGCTAGCTCATGCCGCTCATCACCGCTCACGTCCCGGAGACCTGGGAGCAGCTTGAGGATCTGGTCGCCGCTATTCTTGGCGAATGCGGAATGCAGGCCACACGCCAGGTGACAATCAACCTTCCCCGCGGCAGCGTCGATGTTGACGTTTTCGCCGAGGAGACTGTCGATGGTATCGTCCACCGCATCATTTGCGAATGCAAATACTGGAAAGCAAACATCCCAAAAGAAATCGTCCATGCGTTCCGGACGGTTATGCAGGAGACGGGGGCGAACAGGGGTTACATCGTTTCTCGCGCAGGATTCCAGAAGGGCGCCTATGAAGCCGCGCAAGCAACGAATATCGAGCTTCTGACGTTCGCCGAGTTTCAGGAGCGTTACTTCGATAAATGGTTCAAGAGCAGGATTTGGGCAGTCGAGAACTCAATCAGCAATTTTAACACCTATTACGAGCCCCTCGGTCCGCCTGGATGGGCAAAGCTGGCAACCGATGAAGAGAGGGCGGCATACGAATCTGTTCTGGACAGGTACCTGTTTGCCGGACACGCGCTCCATTCCTTCTCCCCATATTTAGGATTCCGCGTTCCCTTTGATTTCACAAAGATGGAAGAGGGCGGTGTTATAGTACCTGCTGAGATCAAGGCCGCTCAGGGATGCCGTGAGCTATTGATCCTGCTTGAGAACTACGCGCGAAAAGGCCTTCGGGAACTGCGTGCCGTCAACCCGGTCACCCGAGATAAGATGCCAGACGAGGTGAACAGTGACGATTGAGCATGATCAGCCCAAAGGTTCCTTTTTGCCTAGGTCAACGAAGGACGTGACTGTACCATTCTTTAAGTTCGCTGCAGGAATCCCGCTCAACAGTGCGCCAGAACACGGGCCATCTATTTTCTAAGGATGGGAAATTCACGAGGTCCCGGTAGGACGCCAGGAGGCGGTTGTGACAAAGTCGCTGTGACAGGCCTTATTTTCGGAGGCAATTCGATCCCCGTTAACCAGTTGTTTATAAACGAGAAAATATCGCATCGTCGCAGAGTCGAAAAACTCGACCCGCGTAAAGAGAAACTGTTATAAATAGCGCAGTGTGACAAACGGGGAATTTCCGTGGAATCAATTACTGCATTGTTGGGACGGATTGGCCCTTCGCTATCGACCGAGCTGATCGCAGAAATGGCGAAGCACGGGGTTTCCAATACGTCCGCACGGCAGCGTATCGCTCGTGCCGGATCAGATGTTGTCCGTCTTGCCGGCTTGCGCTTCCCTCACAACGCCCGTTTCCTTTATCTGCCTGACCAGTTTGGAGACGATACCTACTGGAAAGCGCTTGAGCGCGTTTTCCGGGAACATGGAAAAGCATATTGGAGCGCGGTGACGGGGCTGAAGGCCCGGGGCGGCTGCTTTCCAAAAAGATACTTTGCCGCTGTTTGTGGAAGTCCGGCGGCTCGCCTTCGCCAGCTGTCACCTGAGCGCATTCTGGAGCGGCTTTCCGCTATTAATCTGCTGGAGGAATTCACGGACGAGGCGACAGGCGAGCCATTCGTGAAGTTCAAGCCCCGCCATTACCGCAGCGACGGGGTTGATACGGTGAGGGCACGCTTGGTTGCGGAGAACGTGGTTCTTCACGGGATGAAAGAATGGTGTCGCCGTACCGGGTTTGGAAGCTTTGATCGGGTACGCGTTCGTGATGATGAAGACGCTCCGGTGGTTTCGTCCGTTGCCTGGGATCTGTCCGCCCCTTGTTATGCGCGGCCTCTGGTAAAAGCGACCGCAGCAGGTATGAAGCCCGGCTTCGTAGTTTGCGATGTCAATCTGCGAGGCGCATTGACTGACGACGATATTGCCCTGTTTGTGCGCAAGCACGATCAGGCATCAGCGCCTATTAAGGTCGCGCCAATCATGCCGTTCTTGGTGGCTGATGGCTTCACGGCGTCGGGTTTTAGTCTGGCAAAGACAAAAGGTGTCCTGGCGACCACAACGGGACAGCTTTTCGGAGAGGACGTTGCAAAGGCTCTTCGGGACCTGATCAGCTTGCTGACGGACACAGGTCGGACAGCTTCGGTAAATCCTGAACATATTGAGAGGGTCTTGTCCAATCTGACAAAAATCGAAGGAGCGGCAAATAACCTTCGAGGTGCTTTGTTCGAGATCGTTGTCGGTTCATTGGTGAAAGATGTTGAAGGTGGTTACCTTCGGGCAGGTGAAAAGTGGACCAATTTCCAGTCCGGGCGGGCCGCAGAGATAGACGTTCTGCTTGATCGCCCGGAGGACAAAGGCGTCCTGATAATCGAATGTAAATCCAAAATTCCGGGAGGAAGAGTCAGCTTGGAGGAAGTCCAAAAATGGCATGACGACAGGGTTCCTCTCCTGCAAAGCATTCTCCAAACCGACAGTCGTCTCCATGATAAGCATTTGACCTTCGAGATGTGGACAAACGGGCCGTTCGCGCATGATGCGCTCAAATGGCTTTTGGTGCAGCCCGCGCGGGCTGGTTTCAATGTGGGCTGGAAGGACGGAGAGGCATTGAAGAAGTACACCGACGGGGCCGCCAATGCAGCAATACGAAAAACACTCAATGAGCACTACTTCAGGCACCCACTGGCGCGTGGTCCTAGAACCAAGGGAGGTGAACGGCAGCAACGGAAAACGAACGAGCGGACGCTTGCTAAGCACCTGTAGCGAATCTCTGCCACTCCAAAACAAAGTTGGGCACTTGGGTAGCTATTGGCACAAAGTGGATATCCTGCGGTGCCGTGCTGGATTTTGGAGGCTTAGCTCAGCGAGATCGTCTATTGTTCAGGTTTTCGCCAACACTTTGGAGCGCGGTGCGACGCGCCGTCGCGGGAGCCGATCATGTTGAAAGCTACGGAAGAGGAGATCGAGGAAGTCCGAGAATACTTTGAATGGCAGGCGCCCGACCTCGAAGTGACCTTCATGCAGAAGGTCTACTCGGAGGCGGTCCTGAACACCCGCCACGACGTGTGGGACATCCACACCAACAAGGATCGCTGGTGGGTCATAACGGGCGGCACAAACCTCTACTCTCAGGAACAATTCCCAAATATGGACCTTGCTCTGACCTTCCATATTGGCCTGATGCTCCGCATCCCGCGTACGGAAAAACAACAGGAAAACGATCTACGCATCCTTCCGTTTGGGCCGGTCTTCGAGAAGATGGAAGAAGCTAGAACCGCCGTGACACAGGCGCATAATCTATCGGACTATCAGGCTGTAGGTGTTCGCTGCCGCGAAGCGCTACTCGAATTGATCGGAGTCGCGCAGGATGCGGCAATGTGGACAGACACACCACCACAGCGTGCTAACTTCCGGGCGTGGACCGAGATCATTTGCAACGATCTTCTTTCGGGCGACACCAACAAGGAGCGTCGCGGGGCGCTCAAGAATGCCCTTGAGTCCGCATGGACGTTCTCCAACTGGCTGACGCATTCAAAGTCGGCCACCTGGATTGATGCCGAGATGGCGCACTCGTTGATCCAACACGCCATCGGTATGGCGACAACCTTGATCATTCGCGAGTTGCGCGGGGTGCCTTGGGAATGCCCCAACTGCGGCTCACCGCATCTCGAACCCGGACATGGCGAGCATACTGAGGCACCCGGTGTACTCTGGGAACGACCGCAGTGCTTGGACTGCGGATGGACAGGCAAGCCCGTTCCAATCCTCGACCTTGAGGATGGACAGTCCATCATCACACGCGAAGGCGAAGAAACCGACGAGTGCAGCATCATGACAGTACCGCTACGAACGATCCTAAAGCCGGGAGATCCCTCGATTGAGCCTCTGAAGAACACAGAGACCGGGCCTCCAGAGCTCGACGTATATTTTGCCTATGGGTCCAATATGTCGACCGCCCGCCTGCGGGCTCGCATGCCGAGCTGCAAGCCAATCGGCATCGCTACCTTGCCGGGTCATGCGCTTCGATTTCATAAGCGTAGCGTGGACAAGTCAGGGAAGTGCAATGCATTTGCCACTGGCGACGAGAACAGCGTGATCGGCGTTCTATTCAGCTTCGATCCCACCGAGCGTGCCAAGCTAGATAAGGCCGAAGGAGTCGGCAGAGGCTACGTGCACGCGACGGTCACTGTCATCAACGACAAAGGACGCAGGCGGAAGGTTCTTACCTATCTTGCGACCCCTGACTACATAAACGACAGCCTCAAACCCTATGACTGGTATAAGGACTTTGTCCTTGCAGGATGCGCGGAACACGGCCTGTCGCCGGAGTATCTTGCCGAATACGTCCAGTCGGTTGAGTCGATCGAAGATCCCAACAAGACACGGGACAAGAAGGAGCGCGCGACGCTGGCCAAGTAAAATGTACGGTTCGCCACCGTTCGCCGAAGCGGGAAAATTTATATCGCACAAACAATCACATACGAGTGCCCAGCTTCATCCTCTCCGGCGCACCCGACAGGATTCGAACTTTTCCTAATTACTGAGATACCTGTATAATAGTGCGTCCGCTTTTGGGAGTTCTCAGGTAAGTTTTGAGCGACTGAAATGGGGGCGCGTGCAAGACCGGCGGCAATTGGGAATAATAGCGGACATTGAGGTGCTATGATGCGAGAAAGTGACGACTGCCAGAGCCGCTTTTCCTTAATCAGAAAATTTAGCGGTTCGCCAAGCTTATTCGTCCGGCGTCCAGTCTGACATCTGCAAGACATTCCCACCAAGTCTCTGGAACGCGCGTTGCCGACATGAGAAGACAATGATCTGTTGCTCGCCTGCCTGGCGGTGCAGCGCATCGAACATCTTCTCGATGCGGTCGTCATCAGAATAGACGAGAGCGTCATCAAGAATCACCGGCGCCGGGCGTCCGTCCTTGGCCAGCAGGCGGGCGAAGGCTAGTCGCGTCAGCACCGAGAGCTGCTCGCGCATGCCGCCGCTGAGGCGTTCGACGTCTTCCTCCTGGCCATTGCGCAGTATCTTGTGTGGTAAGAGAGTTTTCTCATCGAAGGTGATCGAAACATCGTCGAAGAGCAGACCGAGCAGAGGCCTCAGTTCATTCATGACGGGCAGAAGGTAGGTCTCTCGGGCATGGCCGCGTGCCGTTTCGAGCGCGCCACGAAGCCGTTGCAGAACCGCGACCTCCTTCTCGTAGCCCGCGACGCGTATCTGCGCCGCGGCGAGGGCGTCAACGCTCTCGCGCCATTTCTCTTCGATTGCATCCTCCGAGCGGGCTCGTATTTCAGCGGTGAGCCCGGCGATCTCCTCCCGCAATTTGCCGATCTCCTTCTCGACTGCCTCAGCGACGGAGCGGAGACGACGCAGTGTCGCTTCCGCCGCGGCGAAATCGATAGCTTCTTTCTGCAATCGCTCAACGACCACCTGCTGCTCCGCTAGCCGGGTGTTGAGGCCAGTCAGCCGCGCGGCCATCTGCTCTTCGCGTTCAACACGCGTTGCCTGCGATCCCAGCATCGCCTCCACCTGTGCCCACTCGGCGTCCAGCGCGGCAAAGGCGGCCTGCGCCGCAACGAACGCGTCAGTGGCGCCCGCCTGCATCGGCCCGGCCTCGCGCCAGGCCTGCATCGCAGCCAGACGCCTTGCCTCGGCCGCCTCATACGCGGTTCGAACCTGGGCCGGATCCTCCTTCAGTTCGAGCACGTCGCCGACCGCAGCCCGATGCGCCGCCACATCCTCCCGGAGCTTCGGCAGCCCGTCCGGCGTAAGCAGTGACAAACGCGTCCTCTTCTCGCGCAGGTCGCCCTCTTTGCGTTGCGCTTCAAGCTGCTTCTTGCGAGCGGCGGCCAAATCGTCGACGCCCATAGAGGCAAGGAGCACGTTGCGGCGCTCCTCCGACCGCCGCAACTGCTCACCATCGCCAGCCGGTCGGCTGGATCGCAGCGTGACGAGACCGACACCCGGGATCGCCAGTTCTGCTTGCCCGTAATAGCTGTGCGGCTCGCTTCCCTTAAGCGGTGCGCCATTCAGACTGACGACGGGCGCCAACGGCTCGTAGGCGATCGCAATAGAAGGGCGATCGGCCTCGGCGACGGCCCTGAGCTTGGCGATCTCGATCTCGAGCGCCTCAAGTTCGATCACTGGTTTTTCAGGCAGTCTCAACAGTGTCAGCGCTGCCTCTTCCTCCTCGATCTCTTTGCGGACGGTCTCGACCGCGTCCAGCTTCTGCTCCAGTTCGGCCAGCCGCTCTGCGGCTTCACGCGCATTCAGCGCGGCATTCACGTGAGCCAGAAGAGCGCGCGCTTCCTGTTCCTCGGTTTCCGCCACCTCGATGTCGGTATGCGCCTTCGCTGCCGCAGCAGCAACCGCGTCGCGGTTCGTAAGCGCTTTCACGCGTCGGTGCCCGGCCTCGCCGAGCTTGATCTTGAGACCCGCCGCCCTTTCGAAAGCATTCCGGAAATCTCTAAGCTCGCTATGCGCATTGTCCCGCTGTTCCCGCAGTAGGCCAAGCTCCGCTTCTGCCGTACGGAGCGTCTCGGCCCGGCTTTTCGCTGCATCGAATGCCGCCTGCGCCGCTTCGATGTCTTTTCTGCGCGCATCGCGGTCCTTGGCAAGATTGAGTTCGGCGAGCCGCCTGGTTGCCGCCGCGCGTTTATCGAGCGCTGCGCGCAGCAATCCTACCTCGGCGCCGAGCCTGCTCTCATCAGTCTGCAGGCGATCGCGCTCGTCGACGGCAAGGGCATATCGGCCACCCGCCCTGGCGCCCCGCCTCGTGACCAAATTCTCGATCTGTTCGTCAACCGCAGCCATGATCTCGGACATTCGGCGCCCACCAGTAATGGCCTCGACCTCTCCCTGCACAGATTGGAGCAGACTGGTACGAACCTTCGTCTCGCCTTCTTCCTCGGACCTGTTGCGCTTCTCGATGCCGGTCACGCCCTGGCGCACCCAGAGCAGGCCCGCAGGCCCGGCAATTCCTCCCCGCACAAGCCCCGAGATGAAGTTCTCGGCCTCGTCGGCCTGCGCCACCAGTCTACCATTCGCGAGATCGACGACGCGTGCGGAGCCTCTGCCGTAGAACTGCTTGGTAATGCGGAACGTGCCCTCCTTCGTGGAAAGGTCAGTTTCGACCAATGGATTTCCGCCACTGTAGGGTCGCAGATTCCTGACATCGCCTGCGGTACTCGAATGCGGCTGGAAAAAGAGCGCGTGCAGGGCCTCGAAACTGGTCGACTTGCCGAATTCGTTGGCGGCGCACAGCACATTGACACCGTCGCCGATGCCTTCGATGGCGACACCGCGTCCGGCGAAGCGCTTCACGTTGAACAAACGCAGGGCCGATATCTTCATGGGGCGACAGTCTGCGCATAGGTGTAGAGCCGAGCGAGTGCTGCCCGTGCGATCTCACGCTCCTCAGCCGAGAGGGCCGCATCGCCAGCCTCGGCGAAAAGGGCGTCAGCTGCTTCGCGCAGCGCGCCCGCCCGGTCGATGGCGTCGAGGTCTCCAGCCTCGCATTCGGTGGCCAGTGCCTGGTCATCGAAGTCGAGATAGGCGAAGTCAGGACGCGCACTCTGGAATGCGGCGCCGAGCGCCGTGCGCACTTCGAGCCGCGCTCGTCCGCCGACAACAAGCTTAACCAATGCCCGCCGCCTTACCCGTGCTTCAGGAAAAAGCGCTTCCATGCGCGCAACGGCATCGTCGCTGTCGAGGAGGTCGAACGCCACGGTGCGCCAGAAGAAGCTGCCGGTCTCCTGCGGGGTTACTTCCGGAAGCGCCGACGCGCCTTCGATTGACACCAGCAATGCCTCGCCCGGCCGATCATGCTTGAAGCGGTCGGGTTCCGGAGTGCCGCTGTAGCGCGTGTGCGGATCGATCTCGACGCCGCCGTGCCAGTCGCCGAGCGCGAGATAGGAGAGACCAGCGTGGCGAGCGCGATCCGGGGCAATGATATCCAGACCGTTGCCTTCTTCCGAAAAGCTCTGAACCGCGCCATGGGCGAGTCCAATACGAATCGTCCCTTCGCCCGTGACCGCGCCGTCCATCCATTCGGAGAGATCCCGACCCGGCCGCCGCGTCGTGCAGGGCGCTGGTAACAGCATGACGCCGGGCGCAAGGTTGAGCGGCGATGCCTCGACGGCTAACGTTACGTTCTCAGGTGCTTCCACGTGCAGCGTCGACCAGAGCTGTGCGGCCTGCAGAGAGTCGTGATTGCCCGGCAGGATCACCCAGCGGATGGGCGCATGATGACGCATCTCTGCAAGCGCCTGCCGCCGCACCTCCGGCGCAGGTGTCTCGGTATCGAATGTGTCGCCCGCAAGCAGGATCGTCGATGCACCCTGCGTCCGGGCAAGTTCGCCAAGCCTGCCGATAGTTGCGTGCCGCGCCTCGCGCAGCTTGGCGGGCAGGTCGCCCGAGAACTGCCCGAAGCGTTTCCCGAGATGCAGGTCACTCGAATGTATGAATCGGAAGGTCATCAGGTGCTTCTACCCGCGCTGCCATGTGAACGCCAGCACGCGCCATCCGCGTTAGGTTCAGCGAGCAGTTCTAACAACGGCCGGCCCCGGCGATTCAGTCTAAGCCTAGACTGTAAAAGTTCGCATCCGCGATACAACACGCATCATTAGTTCAGTAGCCTCGGCCCCGTCAGCGACACCGAGACAAGTCGCGACCGGCTCGAGCAAACGCGGGTTTTCGGCTGCGGCAATCAGTAGCGCGACGGCAAAGGGATCGATCGACCCCGATTGCTCTGCAGAATTTGCACATTTTATGGAACATTCCAGCAGCGCGCGGATAAGGTCGTCCTTCGTTGCGAAGTGATAAAGCAGGCCGCCTTTGCTGACATCTGCTTTTGCCGCAACCGCCTCCATCGTCACGTTGCCGAAACCGTTTTCAAGCGCGACTTCCATTGTCGCCGACAAAAGACGCCGTTGTAGTGCAAGGCGATGATCATCCTGCTTTGGATTTTTCATCGCCTTGACGGTCAGCCGCTGCTTCGAATGGCCCGGCATCCGCTTACTCTGCAGGCACGGATGCGGGATCGGATGCTTGAGCCTTTTCCTTCCCGTGTCCGAACAACTTCATCACGAAGACATAGAAAACGGGAACGAAGAAGATCGCCAGAACGGTCGCCGAGATCATGCCACCCATGACGCCCGTACCGATGGCATTCTGGCTGGCGGCACTGGCACCGCTGGCGATTGCCAACGGCAAGACGCCGAGCGTGAAGGCCAGCGAGGTCATGAGGATTGGCCTGAAGCGGAGCTGCGCCGCTTCAATCGTGGCTTCCAGCAATGGCTTGCCTTGCGCCCGCAAATCCTTGGCAAACTCGATGATCAGGATCGCGTTCTTTGCCGACAGTCCGATGATCGTGATCAATCCGACCTTGAAGTAGACGTCGTTGGGCATGTCCCGGATCATCACCGCAAGCACGGCGCCGATAACGCCAAGCGGGACGACAAGTATTACCGAAATCGGGATCGACCAGCTTTCGTAGAGCGCCGCCAGCAGCAGGAACACGAAAATAATGACGAGCGCGATGAGGAACGGCGCCTGAGAACCAGACTGGATCTCCTGCAACGATTGCCCAGTCCATTCATAACCGAAGCCAACGGGCAATTCACTCGCCAGACGTTCCATTTCGGCAATCGCCGCCCCCGATGAGAAACCGGGAGATGCCTCGCCGCCAATACGAATTGCCGGATAGCCATTGTAGCCGACAACTTGTGCAGGACCTTTTTGCCATTCGACAGACGTAAATGCGGACAACGGCACCATCCCGCCATGCGTATTGCGGACATTGAGCTTCAACAAATCCTCGGTCTGCATACGCCGATCCTGATTGGCCTGAACGGTGACGCGTTGCATGCGTCCGGCATTGGGAAAGTCGTTCAAATAGGTCGAGCCGAGATTGGCAGAGATTGTGGAATTGATCGCATCGAAGGACACGCCAAACGTATTTGCCTTCTCGCGATCCACGACCAGATGGACCTGCGCTGTATCTGGCATGCCCTCAATGCGCAATCCCGTTACGATGCTGCTGTCGCTTGCAGCCGCCATCAACTGGGCGCCAGCAGCAGCGAGCGCCGCCTGGCCCTGCCCAGCACGGTCCTGCAGACGGAAGGTAAAGCCGCTCGATGTCCCCAAACCCTGGATTGGCGGCGGCGACAAGGCGAATGCAATCGCATCCTTTATGCCAAACAATGAACCGTTCACACGGTTTGAGATCGCCTGCGCTGAATTACCGGCATCACGTTCGCCCCAGTCTTTAAGAGTGACGAAAGCAAGGCCCGCATTGTCGCCCGCGCCGGAGAAACTGAAGCCGCGGATGAAAGCAGTCTGGTCTACCGCATCTTCATTTCCGAAGATGCCTTTTACTTCCTGGATGATATCATTGGTGCGATTTGCACTGGCTTCTGGCGGAGCTTGCATATCGACGATCACAAAACCCTGATCTTCATTCGGAAGGAATGAAGTCGGCAATTGCATGAATGCCCAGCCCAGGCCCGCCAGCAGTGCCAAATAGATGACCATGACGCGGCCTGCTCGCTTGACGATCCAGCCGACACTCGACGTATACCCCCGCGTAGTCTTGTCGAACCCTCTGTTGAACCATCCAAAGAAGCCCCGCTTTTCGTGATGGTGACCAGCCTTGATCGGCTTCAGGAATGTCGCGCAAAGCGCTGGCGTCAATGACAGGGCAAGGAACCCCGAGAACAGGATAGAGACCGCCATCGTCAGGCTGAATTGCTGATAGATGACACCGACCGCGCCCGGGAAAAACGCCATTGGAATGAAGACGGCCGACAACACCATCGTGATGCCGATGATCGCGCCCGTGATCTGCTTCATCGCCTTGCGGGTCGCCTCACGAGGTGACAGTCCTTCCTCGGCCATGATGCGTTCGACATTTTCGACAACCACGATGGCGTCATCCACCAGGATACCGATTGCCAGAACCATGGCGAACATTGTCAGAACGTTGATCGAGAAGCCGCCCAGATACATGATCGCACATGTTCCCAGAAGCGCGACCGGGACGATTAATGTCGGAATAACCGTGTAACGAAAATTCTGCAGGAACAGGAACATCACGACGAAGACAAGAATGATCGCTTCGATAAGCGTATGGATGACTTTTTCGATCGAGACTTTCACGAAGGGGGAGGTGTCATAGGGAATGGCGTATTCGATGCCCGCCGGAAAAAACTGTTCCAGTTCGGCCATCTTTGCGCGCACGTCATCCGATGTCTGCATTGCATTTGCAGTCGGCGAGAGCTGAATGCCAATGCCAGCGCCTGGATTGCCGTTGATGAGCGTACCGAAATTATAGTTATCCGCGCCGATTTCGATGTTGGCCACATCCGAAAGCCTGACCGACGAGCCATCAGGGTTTGCGCGCAGGATAATCTGGCCGAATTCTTCCGGGCTCGACAACTGCCCCGTCACCAGCACGGATGCCGATGTCTGCTGAGTGATAGGATTGGGCAGCGCCCCAATGCGGCCTGCCGCGACTTGCGCATTTTGGGAACGTATTGCCTGCGCAATATCATCCGATGTGAGATTGAGCCCGACCATTTTGTCCGGGTCGATCCAGATACGCATTGCGCGTTCGGAAGCGAAAACCTGGGCACGGCCGACCCCGTCAATGCGCCGCAATTCGCCGACGACGTTGCGGTTCACATAGTCTCCCAGCCCGACAGCATCTGTATTTCCATCGGATGAAACCAACGCTACCAGCATAAGGAAGCCGCTGCCGGCCTCCTCAACCTGCACGCCTCGTTGCACGACCGATTGCGGCAAACGCGCTTCAACGCGACGCACGGCATTTTGCGTATCGACCGATGCCTGTGCGGAATCAGTGCCGGGCTCGAAAGTAGCGTTGATTGTTACCGTGCCGGAAGAATCAGAGGTCGACTCGAAATAAATCAGTCCATCGACGCTGTTCATCTCCTCCTCGATCGGCCGCGTGACGCTTTGATAGATCTCTTCGGGCGATGCCCCGATATAGGTTGCGCTAACGGAAATCTGCGGCGGCGCTACGTTCGGGTATTGTGCGACGGGCAGCATAGGAAGGGCGATCAGCCCTGCCAGCATGATGAAAATGGCGACTACCCAAGCGAAAATGGGCCGACCAATAAAAAACTGAGCCATTTAGTTGTCCTCAGCGATTGGCGGCTTGCTGGTCGCCGGTCTTGTCGTCCGGCTTCCATGCCTGCGCGTCTACCGGTGCTCCGGTCTGAATTTTCTGGAAACCTTCGACAATGACCTGCTCGCCATCGCTCAAACCGTCCTCGATGACGACACGATCTGCAACGACACGGCCGACGCGCACGACGCGCAATTCGGCTTCGCCCTTTTCGTTGACAATATAGATTTGCGATTGACCACCGGAATTGCGCTGGATGGCCTGCTGCGGCACTGCGATTGCTGCACGCTCGATCGCCTGCTCGATCAGCACTCTAGCATACATGCCGGGCAGGAGATCGCCGTTCGGATTGGGAATTTCGGCCCGCATCGTAACCTGCCCCGTCGTTTCATCGACCGACGATTCAGCAAAGAGAAGTCGTCCAGGGTGAGCATAGTCGCTTCCGTCATCCAGGCGGATGCGCACTCTTGCCTGCTCAGGCCCGGGGCTATCGAGTTCGTTGGCCTCGAGTGCCCGGCGCAAGCGAAGAAGTTCTGCTGATGGCTGGGTAAAATCGACATAGACCGGGTCGAGCTGCTGTATGCGGGCCAGGTTCTCCGTGCTTGAAACCAATGCGCCTTCCGTGATCATCGCACGGCCTATCCGGCCCGCGATAGGCGCTTTGACTTCACTAAATTCAAGATTGAGCCTGGCAGCGGCGAGGCCTGCTTCGGCAACGGCAACATCCGCATTGGCCTGAGCGAGCGCCGCAACGGCATTGTCCTGTTGTTGGACGCTCGAAATGTTGCGTTCACGAAGTTGGCTCTGGCGATCCGCATCCTGCTTCGCCTGCAGTTGCGATGCTTTTGCGCGTTGCACCGTGGCTTCTGCGCTTGCAACCTGTACGGCGAAAACGGACGGATCGATCCGATAGAGCACGTCGCCTTCTTCCACGACCGTACCCTGCTCGAATACCCGCTCTATCACAATACCTGAAACACGCGGACGCACTTCGGCAGTGCGTGTTGGCGCAATCCGTCCGGGAAGTTCATTCGTTATGGGAAGCTGTTCCGGGCTGGCTTCAATTACACTGACTGCGGAAGGTGGCATCGCAGGTGCCTCCGCGTTACTGCTTTGGGATTCGCTGCAGGCAGCAAGCATCGAAAATAGAGCAATCGCCGTGGCGATTTTGAATGGCACGGTCAGGGACTTCATGGTTTTTTTTCCGACAGTTCAGCGCTTGGGAGAACGCTCTGATTGGCAGGGAGTAGAGTGAGCTTGCTGGTTTACGTGGACTGGGGATCGGTGAATGCGACATCGAGCAATCGTTCAATGTCGCTTAAAATTTGGGTGCGCTTAGGTTCCGGCCAGGTATGAATGCCGAGAAATTCAAAACTTCTCAGCCCTTCGACAGCAAGAAAGGCAACAATTGCCCGGCGCGGATCGCTCGAGGCGCTTTCGATTGCCTCAAGCTCTTCCCTTGTCGATCGTTGAAGAAGCGCGCGCATTTCTGCGTCCTGCGCCAGAGCCGAGCAAAGACTGACCGCAACCGCATTGGTTTCTTCGGAAATCTCGGCTCCGGCGGCAGCAATGCGCCCTCGAACGCGCGCATCCGCCACCGGTCCCAAGCGCTCTATCTCAGCCTCAATGCGGTCCAAATCCTCCTGAACGCGCCGTTCGATAACCGCCTTGATGAGGGCCTGCTTGGTCTTAAAATCATATATGACACTTGCCTTGCTGATGCCCGCCTCAATGGCGACGGCATCAAGCGTGAGACGTGCCGCACCATCGCGAACGACAACCGCCTCAGCGGCGTTCAAAATATCGTTTTGATCTATAAATCGTGGCCGTGACAAGTTCGCATTCCTTAATAACCGAACAGATGGTTAGTAATTAAGGTGCCTTTATTAAGTCAACAAGGGTGGCGCCATTTTCCAATGAGATATCTTCACAATCATTTTATCAGACCGAAGCACAGCCTGTCGGACTCGTGGTTGCAGGCATATCCCGACGCATTTCAGACGGGCCTTAGAGTCCATGCTGAAACTGATTACGAATGGCGTGCGATGCGCCGATACGGCTGCCAAAATCGTCTCGCTGCAATCGATTATCGAGAAGGTGTGGGAATTGGTAGGACCTTCATGCGCACTGATCTCAGCAAGCCCTTCGAAGAGATTGTGTTTGAGTCAATCAACAAGGAAGAAGTTCGGGGGCTACCAGTTTGGTTACTCCCGACTAACATTTAATTATATGCTTTGGTTATTGTGCGCCAACCGCACGCCGGGACCACCACCGTTTTCCGGAATGAACTCAATGCCAGCAGCTTCGAAAGCATTCTGAATTCGTTTAAGGGTTTCCTCCTTTAGCGCGTCGCCTCGTTCTAAGCGGACAATTGTCTGTGTCGAGACTGCGGCCTCGCGAGATAAGTCTAATACACCCCACTCCAGCGCTGCTCGCGCCATGCGGCACTGTGCTGGATTCATGAAATCACCATATTATGATGATTTTGATTGCTTATATGCCCCACTAGATGTACCCTTGCATGTATTAACGGCCAGAACCGGTGTTCGAGCACCGCTTCCGGCCTGACCACAACCTAAGCTTTAGGGAGCTCGGATCATGGCTGATTCCGAACATAGCATGACTTTTGCCTGCGTCACCCGTCGGATGGCGCTTGGATGCGCACTTGTTGCCGCAACCTGTTCGACGTTTTGCGGCAATGCGCGGGCTCGCAGCCTCGCGACTGCGGACGGCGGGCCTGTTCCAACCTCTGACCCATCCCTGGAGCTCTGGCGACAATGGCGGATGGCACACGACCTGGCCGAACGGCTTTACCGGAGACAGCAAGAGCTGGAAGTGCAACTTGCCGAGCGCGTGGACGCTCTGTGCACGGTTATCAAACTTCCTGACGGCGAGGGCGATGGCAAGTACGTGACGATCTGCTCGAAGGCCGCACTTGATCGGGTGATTGGTGATCGACCTGATATGGCAGCCATTCGCGCTCGAGCGGAAGCTGAATTGGCAGAAAGGCAAGCACGCTGGGATGCCGCCGACAGGGAGATTGGCTATTCCGTTGTCATCGAGGCGGAGAGGGAAGCTGAAAAACGCGAAGATGGCTTGCTCGAGGCGTTGTCACTTACGCCTGCCACTTCGCTTGCGGGTGTGGCAGGCAAGCTCGATGCGGTGATGCGTCGAGACGAGGCCTGGGAAGACTATTCAAAACATCCATGGCCACAAATCCGCGCTGCGCGCGATGATCTGGTTCGAATAGGTCGGCAGATGGCTCCCGGAGTGTTTTTCCCGGGGACGTGAAGGCGCAGCAAGGTCCGCTTTGCGCTGACCTTTCTGATGCACTCCTTTCGGTTGTCTGCTCCCTGCCTTGGCAGCCATTCTGCCAAAAGGTTCCGCCGACGCTTTTTCATGGGAAAGTTCAGGCGGGGCAGCCGGTCAAGGTTCGCTTGTTGTGGAAGCAGCCTTGGCCGGCTTTGCGAGCGGCAGCTTGTTCTGACCAAAAACGGATACCGGTTTCGTGGGACCGGTAGAGCCGGCCAGGGCCTGCCGTCAGGTATGGCAGCCCTGGCCGGCTTTTCAAAGTCGCTCATTATCGAGCTGTATCGAACTTTCCCCGAAACTCGCGGTCGGCGTAATAGCGGAGCTTGCCGGCAATGATCGGGTGTTGCCCGGCGAGAAACAGAAACTGCCTATTTTCGGGTAGGTTGCGAACCTCATGGGGCGTGGCACGATTTCAAAGTGAGCATCAAGTTTACTTTAATGCTTGTCAGATTTGTCAATCTGAAATTGACATAAGATGAAAGTGTCAAAGTACCGTATCGAGCCAATATGGAAGCCCTGTTGGTTGTGGTTGGCGCCGCCAACGCGCTGGCGAATATCTGATCAAGGAAAGTTCCCGGAGAGGCGTCCGGACCGGTATGCTGATCCGGGTGAAGCGGCCCGTCTTTGGAGGCCAAAGGCATTTGCCGGCGTGAAAGCGGCCGTGAATTAGCACAATTGCGATAAGCTTGTGGAATAGTAGTAGCTGCCGTGTAAGTCGGCCTCCGGTATTGCTGGCAAGCATCGAGCTTTGCAAATTCACCAGCCTATGGCGCTTGCGTCTCATCTTCGGGAAAGCTACTGCGCGGCAGCTCCGCACGATATAATTCCACTCCAGCTGCAAGCTTCGCGAACGAAATCCAGGACAGAGTTCAACATGCAAACAACCACATTGCTCCACATTTCGCCAGAGTTTGGTCTGCGGATGATCAGGGCTCGGGCAGTCGAACGTTCGTTGCCGTTCGAGGAGAACTCCAACGGCCTGATCCTGGATTTGCCGCTGGGACAGATTTGCGCGTTCCAGGAAAAAGACGGGTTGAGACTGACGCTTCATGCAACCGATCATGTGAAGCTTCACCTCCTGCAGGAAGCGGTCGATCATCGACTTGACGAAGCAGCAGTTGCTCTCGACCGCCGGTGGTCGTTTAGCGAGCCGGGCCTGTCTCCGCCGAATTTGACTTTCGCGACGGTGGAGTCGTGTGAGCGCATCTATCCGTCCTACTATCGCGTGCGTCTTTCTGGAGCGTCGATTGAACGATTCTCGCGTGATGGTCTGCATTTCCGGCTGCTCTTCCCACCCAAACAATATGTTGGCCAATGGCCAGTCGTTTCGGAAAGCGGGCGTGTGGAATGGCCCGGTGGCATAAATCAGTGGCACAGGCCAGTGTATACAACTCGCAGCGTCAACCTGGAAAAGGGCACCCTCGATTTCGACGTCTTCGCGCATGACGGGGGACGCGTGACCGACTGGTGCAGGACCTTGCAGCCGGGAACGGACGCGGCGATCATGGGGCCAGGAGGAGAGTGGCTGCCAGAAGCGCGATGGATTGCCCTGTTTGGCGATGAGACTGCGCTGCCAGCAATCGCCCGGATACTGGAAAGCCTCACCGAAGAGACCAAGGGTGTGGCGACTATCCTTATATCTGATGCGTGTGATGAGCAGCCCCTGACCAAGACAACCGGCATGAACGTTCGTTGGTTGGTGCGCGGCAAGGGTGTGTCACTGCTCGACGAACTGCAAACACTGGATATTCCGGACGGCGATCGGTTTATCTGGATTGCCAGCGAACGATCGGAAGTCAATGAGGCTCGGGATATATTAATTGCTCGCGGCCTTCAGAAGGCGGAAGTGCGTGCAGCGTCCTACTGGGCCCGCTGATTATGCTGCGCGGTTTCAAGGGTATTCATCAATTTCGACGTGATGCCGATTTACAACACACAGGTTGGAGTCGGGCTGACCTCCATTAAGTTGATTGCAATACTCATCTTTATTTCATTATTGTCCTTACCGTGTGGGGTTTAATGGTGGTTGGGGCTAATGACATTTTCTAAACGATCGCAGTCGTTTTTTTGCTGCACGGCAATCGCAATCATCGCAGCGGCAGCATCGATCGGCCAAGGCACGCGCATCGCGTCTGCTCAGGAAGCAGAGGCGGCTATCGATGATGACGTAACGACGCTGGCGCCGATCATCATCACTGGCGAGAAGTTCGGCCGTGATCAATTCACCACCTTCACCAGCGTCGAGGTTTTCACGGGCGGAGAACTTCACGATCTCGTCCGACCGACACTCAATGATGCGCTGAACAGCTCACCGAACATCCGTGCCTTTATGGGTGGCACAGGTAATTCCGACGTTGTCATCCGCGGTTTGAGCTCCGAGGGTGCAACAGCTCCGAGCCGCTCGAACCCGGTTATTTCGGTGGTCGTGGACGGTGCAGAGCAGGGGGTCGAGGCGACCCGGCGCGGGACGCGAGGCGTCTGGGACGTCGAGCAGGTCGAGATATTGCGTGGTCCGCAATCCACACTTCAGGGACGCAACGCGCTCGCAGGGTCCGTTATCATCAAGACGAAAGATCCGACTTATACCCCCGAAGCCAGTATTGAAGGCTTAGTCGGAACCGACGAATACAAATCCGGTGCGTTCGCTGTTTCGGCACCGATCATCGAAGACGAACTGGCATTTCGCATCTCCGGGCAAATCTTCCGCCGGGATAACGATATCGATTATGTCGATCCGTCCATTTCGGACGTGGGCGAAGAGGAATTCGAGGAAATTCGCGGCAAGCTGCTCTGGGAGCCAGCGGAAATACCAGGCTTCCGGGGGCTGTTTACCTTTAGCCGGACGCATGACAAACCGGCATGGGCTCTGGTGAGCGGTCCCGATTTCTTCGCCAGACGATTCGATGATACGACTGCGGAACGGCGCGATACTTATGTCAACCGCTACATCGCCGACTTGAGCTACGAGCTCAACGAGGACTGGAAGGTTCAGTCGATAACGGCTTTCGTAGACACGGATGTGGACATTAATTCTCCTCAAACGTCAACGCTTCAACCGTTCCAGCTTATCCGTGGCGACACACGTGAGGGCGGAGACTTCTCCCAGGATACCCGTCTTACTTACGGATCGGCGGAGTCGCAGTTTTCGGGCGTCTTCGGTCTTTTCGCGGGCCGATCCACCTTCGATCTCGATTCGAACATCCAGGTGGTGGCAGATCCATTCACGCCGATCATCTTGCCGTTCCAGCAGTTGCAGGCGAAGAACAAGAGCGAGACGATCGCTCTGTACGCGGACACCCGCTACGAGTTTGTCGATCGCTGGACGCTGCTGGCCGGTGGTCGGCTGGTGCATGACAAGGTCTCGGCCAACTACACGGGCAGCCTGCTGGACGCCTCCACCTTCGGATATGTTCCGCTTACGGAGAATAATTCGGTTTCAAACACCGAGTTCCTGCCCAAGATCGGCCTCGCCTTTGAACTCGACGAGAACCAGAATCTCGCCGCCACCATCAGTAAAGGCTACCGTCCGGGCTATTCGGAACTGATTATCGGCACCACGGACATCAACCGGGTCGAGTCGGAATCTCTCTGGGCCTATGAACTTGCCTATCGTTCAAAGTGGCTGGAGGACCGTCTCCAGGTGAACGGGAACGTCTTCTACTACGATTATACGAATCAGCAGGTTCCAATCGAGTTCGATCCTCGCTTCCCAGCCCAGACGATCAGTCTCAATGCAGCCGAATCTCATTCATACGGTGCCGAAATCGAAGTTCGTTATGGCTTCGATTATGGCCTTGAGCTCTTCGCCGGGCTCGGCCTCATGAAGTCGAAGTTCGACAAGGGCGACTTCAAGGGCAAGGAATTTCCTGAAGCGCCATCGCTTACAGCCGCATTCGGTGGCGTCTACAAGCATGAGAACGGTTTCTTCGCAGGCGGCGACCTGTCCTTCACGGACGGCTACTACAGCAAAGGCGATGTGAACAATGTTCGTGCCCTGGATTCGTTTACCGTCGTGAATGCGAATGTCGGCTACGAAAAGGAGAACTTCAAGATCACTGCGTTTGCCAGGAATCTGTTCGACGAGGAATATCTGACCTCGATTTCGAGCGACGGCAACGTGGCAAGCATCGGGGACGGTCGCTCGTTCGGCGTTCGCGTCAACACTACCTTTTGACCAGTGTGACAGGCATACAGGCTTTTTCAAACCCGCCAGGTGTTCCAGCCAGGCGGGTTTTTCATTTATAGGTCAGCGTCTTCCACCGGAACGCAGATCGGCGCCTGTGTCCGCGGTTCGATGATGATTGTCACATCGACATCGAAGACGCGCTTGACAGTCTCTGGTGTCAAGACGTCGGCCGGGGAACCTTCGGAGATGATTGCACCGTATTTTAGAAGAACCAGATTGTCAGCATATCGTGCGGCCTGATTGAGATCGTGCAAGACTGCGACGACGGTCACGCCGCGTTCGCGAACAAGCTTTCGCGTGAGACGCAGGGTATCGATCTGATGGGAAAGGTCGAGAAAGGTTGTTGGCTCGTCGAGCAGGAGAACGCCGGTTCGTTGCGCCAGGGTCATCGCAATCCAGGCGCGCTGTCGCTGTCCGCCGGAAAGCGTATCAAATTTATCGCCCGCGAGATGTGTCGTGTCCGTGACCGCGAGCGCCTCTTCGCAGGCTTCGTCGTCCTCTTTCGTCCATCGGCCAAACAAGGTGCGGTGTGGGTAACGGCCCTGCCTGACCAGATCCATGACCGTCATGCCTTCAGGCGCCAACTGATTTTGCGAGAGAAGCCCGATACGTTGCGCCAGTTCCTTTCGCGGAAAGGTCGAAATCGAGCGTCCGTTGATCAGCACGGTCCCCTGCTGCGGCCGGATCATGCCGGCAAGTGCCCTGAGAAGCGTCGATTTTCCGCAGCCATTCGGACCAAGGAGCACCGTAAAGGAAGCTTCGGGAACTGAGAAGTCGAGGTTGCGCAGGATAAGTTTGTCACCGTATCCGATCGAGGCGGCACGGGTCTCCAGGATGGGGAGTCCGGACTGGTCAGGCATTCATCTTCCGCCTCATCAGGTAAGCAAAGAAGGGTGCGCCCAGGATAGCCGTCATTAATCCGACGGGTAGCTGCGCCGGTATGAAAAGGGTGCGGGCTGCAAGGTCGGCCGCAACCACCAGAAGTCCGCCGGCAAGCGCCGTGACCGGCAGCATGAGACCGTGAGAATTACCCACGAGCGAGCGAGCGATGTGCGGCGCAATCAGCCCTACGAATGCGACGAGGCCTGCCGCAGCGACGGCGGCGCCAGACAGAACCGCACAGAGGACGAACATGATGGCACGTATGAGTTCTACCGATTGTCCCCGTGGTCTTGCCGTCTCGTCGCCCAAGGCAAGAAGGTCCATTTCCCGAGCAATCAGCGTACTGCCCACTATTCCTATTGTCAGCCATATCGCGAGCGTGCGGATTTTCTCCCATGTGCTGTTGTAGATACTGCCTGAGAGCCAGACCATCGCTCGCTGCACGGCTTGGGGGTCTCCGAAGGCGGAGATGAAATTGGCTCCGGCCCAGGCCAGCGAACTGAGGCCGATGCCGATGAGAATGATGCGTAGCGAGGAGCTCCCGCTGTTCCATGACAACGCATAGATCGCAAGCGACATCGTGAGCGCTCCGGCGAATGCCAGCCACGAAAGGAGGTGTGTGGGAGGCACCTCAAACTTGACGATGACGATGACTGCGGCAAGGGCGGCGCCGGCATTGACCCCAATCAGGCCCGGCTCCGCCAACGGATTACGAAGCACAGACTGCGCGATCATCCCCGCAATTGCGAGCGATGCGCCGACAAGGAAGCCCAGAATAACCCTCGGGAGACGAATATCGCGGACAATCTTTATGGACTGTGCATCCGCCGCCGGGCTGTCGGTAAGGACCGCAAGGATCTGCGCCATTCGGACGGGGTGGTCGCCGATCGCCAGAGCCACGAACAGCATGACGACCGTCAAGCCCGATAGAATAAGGAGGCTACGCATCAACCAATCCCGCCACGCGATCGCGCCAGCCAAATGAAGAAAGGCGCGCCGACCAGGGCAAGTGTCACGCCGACCGGAACGTCGATCCCTGTCAGGCCTCTTTGCAGCCCGTCTGCCATGACGACCAATAAAGCTCCCGAAAGCGCACAGAAGGGTAAAATCCAGCGGTAGTCGATGCCGACGCTCAAGCGTACGATGTGTGGCACCACAAGTCCGACAAACCCGATAGGGCCTGCGAGCGCAACGGAACTTCCCGCCAGGAGGACAACCATGGCTCCCGAAACAAGTCTCCATAACAGGACATTTTGCCCCACCGCGTGCGCGACATCCACCCCAAGACTTAGCGTGGTCACCTCCCTTGCAAGTAGCAGCGTAGCTGTAACGCCAGCCAGGGCAAAGGGCGCTACAGCCGCGACAGCAGCCATTTCTTTTCCCGTCAATGACCCAACCGACCACAATCTGATAGTGTCGATGGCTTTCATGTCGAAGATGAGAAGCGATGCGGAAACCGAACCGAGGAAAACGCTCAGCACTGCGCCTGACAGGGCGAGCTTGACAGGCGTCACACCGGCTATGCCGGCTGACGCGATCACGTAGACGATGACGCCTGCCACTGCAGCGCCGCCGAAGGCGAACCACAGGTACACGAGTGGCGATTGGGCATCGAAGAAAATGATGGATAAAACGACCGCGAAAGCCGCCCCGGCGCTGATGCCCAACAGATCCGGTGAAGCCAGCGGATTATTTGTGACCGCCTGCATCAAGGCTCCGGCAACGCCCAACGTCGAACCTACGATGATGGCCGCGAGAACCCTTGGTAACCGAATAGTGGAAATAACCAGGTCCTGATGGGAGGTTCCTTCCGAAACTATCGCACGCAAAGCATCACCCAGAGGTATCGCAGTGGTGCCGATCGTCAACGACCACAGGCTCAACAGAGCGAGCAGCAGCGCAAGCAGACCAAAAGCGAGGATCCGCCTCGCATGGGTGTTGCGTCCCGCCGACTTGATGAGCACCATTTTACGGCCTCGGGATGATGTAGGTCTCGATGTCATCGAGAACCTTATTGGCCGATGCCAGACCGCTGAACTCCATCCAGGTGGCTGCTTCCACTCGATAAACGCGGCCTGCTTTTACGGCCGGCAGCATTCTCCACAATGGGTTTGCGAGCACTGCCTCATGCCTGCCGCTGGTGGCTGAATCGTTTGAGCCGCCGACAATGTAGAGCAGGATATCCCCATCCAGGCCGGCCAGTCCTTCGAAATCGAGGCGTTTCGTCCCCACCGTCGTTTCGGATGTTTCGAAATCCGTACGCCTGACACCCGCCTCACGCAGCACGTCAAACGGTGCCCATGCATTGGGTTCATCGAGATAGACCTGAAATTCCCAAGGCGTGATGCGGACAACGGATACGCGCAAATCCTTGGGAATCCGCTCGCGAACCGCCGCAACCCGCTTTTCGTATTTAGCGAAGCGACTTTCAATTCCATCGTCGACACCGGTGATATTTGCCAGGGTGCGATAAAATTCTTTCCAGTTCGCCCCGGTGAGCAGCGCGGTGGGAGCCAACTGCGATGCCATCTGGTATGCTTCCTCGCCCAGGAAGTCGCTGCCGATGATGAGATCAGGCTGAAGCGCGACAATCTTCTCGATGCTGGGCTCCATAAAGGATCCGAGATCCACCACGCCCGCTGCCTCGGCTTTCGACTTCAGATCCACATCGCTCATGCCGAAAAGCGGAGCGCCAACGACAGGCAGGCCAAGCTCCAGCGCTATGCCAAGGCTGAATGTCGGGACGAGCGCGATGATGCGCTTCGGTTCCTTGGGAGCGCATAGCGGTGGGTGGAGGAACGCACCGCCCTCGATAAGCCTGCCGTCGCATTGAGCGAAAGCGGGAGAAGACAGCAGGATGCCTATCATGAACAGGACGATGGTACGCATGAGCGATCCAAACATGAGAATGTTGTTCATGTTCAAATAGCTTGATGTATTGTCGTATGCAACGCGTCGAATGAGCCACTCAGAGCAGTTTACAGCGATATATGCACTGACGCTGTTGGGAGTTAAAACTGACGGTCACTTTAGTCCCGGCTTTGCCCGTCAGCGGGCACAGAATGAACGACAAATTTTGGTGGACAATGAGGTCATGGATCGGAGGTGGCCTCGTCGCAGAATCCCGAGTTTTGTTTCAGTTTCGCGCCTGATATTTGCGCCACTGTAGAGCGCGCATTTCTGCGACAAAATTCTCGGGATTGTGTCGCTTTTGTCGTTCTGTTGCGAAAGGTTGCGTTGAGTGTGCGCTCGCGATGGCGAAGCGATCAATGTGGTTCGTTTCGCCTTGGGTTGTTGCCGGTCGCTTCAGGTGTTGGATAATCTCATCGATGAACCCGTATTTCTCCAACTGCGATATTTACCAGTAAATAGTACAAAGCATCGCCAACGCCTGTAGTGTTATCTACACTGAAAAGGCGCCGACGTTTATGAAGATTTTTGGATGAGAGCTGCCAAACTGCTGCTATCCACTGCCAGCCTGCTTTGCTTGTGCCTCCCCACAGTTGCTCAAAATGCCGACTTTAGTTTGACCTATCATATTGAACGCACGCCGTCGGCGCGGTTGAGCATAGAGGCATGCGGCAACGCTGTGGCCCAGGCTGCACAGCAAAACGGACACGGCTCGTCGTCATCGGCCGATGCGTGCCAAGGCAAATTAGTCCATCGTTGGCATGCATCGGCCGACGACGAGGACCTGGTATCGATGCAAAGGGTAGTCCATCTACACGATTTGGAGTTCGATTCC
>NZ_JBDUUH010000007.1:0-285478 GCF_039939195.1 Foliimonas ilicis
TCTCATACATGCGCGCAACGACGCGGCGTTCGTCCAAACTCAACTGCACAAAAGAGCGGGCCATTTCCATCCTCCTGAAATCATGGCCATTATTGTCTTCGTTGCATTTGAAAATGGAATCTGCCCCAAGTCGAACACAAAAGTCACATAAGATAGATTATGGAACTAAATGTGATGCAGAATGCCAGTTTACAAGGCTGTTTCGATGATCATTCCGTCGAATGCTGGCATTACATGAGACGGAGTTTCGTTTGAAATCCTCTCATAGTCCAGTGGCACATGCATATGCGTGAGCACTGCTTGCCGCGGCTTCAAGCGCTCGATCCATTCAAGCGCTTGGCTGACCGACAGATGACTTGGATGGTAACGGTACTGCAGCGCATCGATCACAAGCGTATCGAGATCAGCCATCTTGCTCACCGTGTCAGGCGGAAAGTCGCTGACATCCGAGCAATACGCTATATTGCCGACGCGAAATCCGAGCGAGATTATATCGCCATGGATCTGCGCCAGCGGTTCGAGAACGATAACGCCGCCATCGCCATCGACACTTATGGGCTGCGAATGATCGATGATGTGCGCCTTTAGAATTGGCGGATAAGAGCTTCCTTCGGGTGTCTCAAAGCAGTAGCCGAATGCCTGTTGTAAACGCTCCATAGTAGGATTGTCTGCATAAATATCAATGAGTTGATGCTGTTCCAGAACGTAGCTTCTGAGGTCATCGATGCCGTGAATATGATCCGCATGCGGATGACTATAGACAACGGCGTCGATCTTTTTGACCGCCGCCAACAGCATCTGTTCGCGAAAGTCCGGACCTGTATCGATGACGACACTGGTAACGCCGCCAGCAGCCGATATGCGCTCGACCAAGGCGGCCGCTCTCATACGGCGGTTCTTGGGATTTGACGGATCGCAATCCCCCCAATCGCCTGTGATACGCGGAACGCCCGGAGATGATCCGCAGCCGAGAATTGTAAGGCGCAGAATGTCCCGCACCGCTCAGTTGCCCTGCCTGTCAGGATGCGGAACCTTGCTGAAAAGCCGGAAGAAATTCTCCGTCGTAGCCTTTGAAATTTCTTCGAAACTTACGTTTTGAACATCCGCCAGAACGCGCGCCGTATTGACCACATGCGCAGGCTCGTTGCGTTTACCCCTGAATGGCATAGGCGCAAGATAAGGTGCATCCGTTTCCACCAAAAGCCTGTCGCGTGGAACGTCCTTGGCGATCGCTCTCAATTCTTCCGAATTGCGAAACGTCAATATGCCTGAAAACGAGACATAGCCGCCAAGTTCGATGCCAGCTTCAGCGAGTTTCCGGCCAGACGAGAAACAATGCAGGATGAACGGAAAAGCACCGCTTTCCGTCTCTTCGCGCAGTATGGACTCCATATCGTCATCGGCGCTGCGCGCATGAATGACCAACGGAAGTCCGGTACGGCGTGCCGCATCTATGTGCCGGCGAAAACCCGTCGCCTGGCCTTCACGAGACGACTTGTCATAATGATAGTCGAGACCCGCCTCGCCTATGGCAACCACTTTCGGATGCTCTGCGAGGCGAATGAGCTCGTCCACGCCTATGTCCAGCTCTTCGTCCGCATTGTGAGGATGCGTGCCCACCGAGCAAAAAACGTTTTCATATGCTTCGGCAATCTCGAGCACAGACGCAAAGCGCCTGACACGCGTCGAAATCGTCACCATACGGCCGACACCGGCGGCCTCGGCACGCGCGACGATTGCGTCGCGCTCCTCGGCAAAATCCGGAAAATCGAGATGGCAGTGACTGTCGACGAGCACCGATTACGCCTCCGCTTCGGCTTGCTCAACATAACGCGGAAACACGCCTTGCGGCGTCGGCAGAGATGTACCGGCGACAAGGACGCTGTCTTCGCTTACATGCTCGAAGCCACGCTTTTCCTGATCGACAGAAAGCAGATCGAGAAGTTTTGCCGCCGATCCCGGAATGAATGGCTGGCAGAGTATTGCAAGCCTTCTGATCGTCTCGATCGTCGTGTGCAGAACCGTTTCCATGCGTTGCGGATCGGTCTTTTTCAGCGCCCAGGGTTCTTGCGCGGCAAAATATCGATTGGCATCCGCCACGACCGCGAAAATCGCAGCCAATGCGTGGTGAATTGCCTGATCCTTTATCGCCTTGCGTGCAATTTCCAGCGAATTCAAAGCTTTATCGAGGATTTCGCTATCGGCGTCGTTCAACGTGCCTCTCGCAGGCACTGCTGCATTGCAGTTCTTGGCAATCATCGAAAGCGAGCGCTGCGCAAGATTGCCAAGGTCGTTCGCCAGATCGGCATTCGTGCGGTTGACGATGGCGTCGTGGCTGTAGCTGCCATCCTGCCCGAACGGCACTTCGCGCAGGAAGAAGTAGCGAACCTGATCAAGGCCATAGCGTTCAATCAACGAGAACGGATCGACGACATTGCCGACCGACTTCGACATTTTCTCTCCGCGATTGAAGAGAAAGCCGTGTGCGAAAACGCGCTTTGGCAATTCGATGCCTGCGGACATAAGGAATGCTGGCCAATAGACGGCGTGAAACCGCACGATGTCCTTGCCGATGATGTGATGTGCCGGCCAGTAATCCCACTTCGGATTGTCCAGGTCAGGATAACCGGCAGCGGTGATGTAGTTGGTCAATGCGTCCACCCACACATACATGACGTGCTTTTCGTCACCCGGTACCGGAACGCCCCAGTCGAATGTCGTGCGCGAAACGGAAAGATCGCGCAGACCTGACTTCACGAAACTCATCACCTCATTGCGGCGCTCGGTCGGGCCGACGAAATCGGGATTGCTTTCGTAAAGCTCCAGAAGCTTGTCCTGATATTTGGAAAGGCGGAAGAAATAGGTTTCCTCCTCGGTCCACTCCACAGGCGAACCAAGCGGCTCGCGCCGCACGCCATCTTCGCCGACGGTCGTTTCACCTTCGTCGAAATAGGCTTCCTGCCGGACCGAATACCAACCGCCATAGCTGTCGAGATAGATGTCGCCATTGTCGGCCATGCGCTTCCAGATTGCCTGGCAGGCCTTGTAGTGGCGTTCTTCGGTCGTTCTGATGAATTCGTCGTTCGAGCCGCCGACTGCTGCAAGCATCTCGCGGAAAACGGCAGAATTCTTGTCGGCAAGAGCCTTCGGGCTGATGCCTTCCTTCTCCGCCGTCTGCTGCATTTTCAGCCCGTGTTCGTCCGTTCCTGTCAGAAAGAACACGTCCTTTCCGTCCAGACGCTGGAAACGAGCCAGCGCATCCGTGGCAATCGCCGTATATGCGTGGCCGATATGCGGTTTGCCGTTCGGGTAGAAAATCGGCGTCGTAATATAGAATTTTTCGCGTGACATCAGGTCTGCCGTCAAAATCGATGAATGTTGAGGCTCAAATAGCCTATAGGGTGATCGAGCGCCACCCGCCCGAATATGGCGACCGTTACATTCGCATCGATTTCTGAAGACGATAGATTGTCTCGAGCGCATGCTGCTTGTGATCGAGATTGTATGTTTCGGTTTCGTTTATTGCGGCACGCGTCGCTTCCCAGGCTTCAGAAAGAGCTGCCGCCCGCTGCTGGTTGCCCTCATGTGCGGCAGTAGTCGCAGCTTTGGAAAGCAATGCCAGAGAATGCTCGTTAAAAAGCTGAAACTGGATTGCCTGATCGCGCCCGCTCACGGCTTCCGCCACACGGTAGGCCGCACCGATATCGAGCGCGTCGACACCAACGATCTGTTCGATCGCATTTGCAATCTCAAGCCCGCCATATTGGGTGAGCAGAATTGCTTTGCGCGCGCTTCCTTCCGTAAGGCGGGCGAGTTCGGCTGCACTCCCATCTCCCTCCGGCAATTCGTGGTTCGCCGCGCCAAGAGCGCCGATCAATCCATCCTGGTCAAGCGCGGACAAGCGAACCGTTTGGCAACGCGAGCGAATTGTCGGCAACAGACTGCCGGGCGCATGAACGATAAGGATGAAAACCGTGCGCGATGGCGGCTCCTCAAGGTTCTTGAGCAGCGCGTTTGCGGCATTGGTGTTCATGTCGTCGGCTGGGTCGACGATAACGACACGGTAGCTTCCATCATGCGACGTCATCGACAAGAACCGGCTTACTTTGCGGATTTCATCAACCGTAAGCACGGTCTTGAAATTCTTGGTCTTGTCGTTCAGCGGTCGCGTTAGATGCAAAATTGATGGATGCGAACCGCTCGCCATCTGTCGAAAAAGCTGCGAATTCACATCGGGTTCTGCCAGCATGTCTGGAGCCTGCGCGCTGTCTCCATGCTTGAGCAGGTGATAGGCCAGATGAAACGCAAGCGTTGCCTTGCCGATACCCTGCGGCCCGCTGAACAGCAGCGCGTGCGGCAGCTTGCCAGCCTTGTAGGCGCTGGCCAGCATCGCGCGGGCGGTCTCATGTCCATAAAGAGCGGGGTTTTCTGAAGGCTCTGGAACGCCTTCAAGCGTATCATGCTGTTCGGGTGCGAGACGTTCGAACATTACGCCTCCTCGTTCAAGTGAATGGCGCGCTCGCTTTGCCGGCTTTCCAAAAGCTCGAAGACGGCTGCGGTAACTGCGTTTTCCACATCGTCGGCAGAAAGAGACGCATCGATAACGACGCAGCGTTCAGGCTCGTTGCGGGCAATTTCCAAAAATGCTTCCCGTCGCTGCTCATGCAGATCGAGCGTTTCTTTCTCGAAACGGTCCGCTACGTCCGCGCCGCGTCTCACGCTTGCTCGCTTCAGGCCTTCAGCGGGATCGAGATCGAAAATCAGCGTTAGATCGGGCATGAAACCGTCGATGGCCACACGCTCCAGCGTTCCCATGAAACTTGCATCAAGATCACCAGTCGCGCCTTGATATACGCGCGATGAATCCAGAAAACGGTCACACAGAACGATTTCGCCACGCTCGATTGCCGGTCGGATAATCTGCTCGACATGATCGGAACGCGCCGCAGCGAATAGAATGGCCTCCATTTGAGGACCAAGCGACTCGGCAGCGCCAGAAAGAAGAACATGCCGCACAGCCTCCGCGCCAGGCGAGCCACCCGGTTCGCGGGTGACGACGAGGTCATAGCGCTTTGCACGCAAGCGCTTCGCCAGCCTGTCGATTTGCGTCGACTTGCCGGCCCCTTCCCCGCCTTCAAAGGTTATGAACAAACCTCGTTTCAAATCATCCAGTCCTGTCGCCGATTGGCAGCCGAGAGTTTCAACGGCGTTTTAAGGCGCGAGTGCGGTCGCGTCCACGATTAAAGAGAAATTCGGGAATCGCTGAGGCAGATGTCAGGAAGGCGTACGACGCATCCAGCCGATCATCAATTCGCCAATAGCGTCGAACGCGCGGCTGTAAATCGGCCCGACCGCCACGCTCTCTGCCGTGTACAATGGCGTTTCCTGGCTCAGCGTATCGCCGATCCAGACGCGCAGGCTTCCCACCTGGACGCCTTCTTCTACGGGTGCCACCAACGGCCCCTCATAGACGATGCGCGCGACAAGACGGTCGCGATTGGTGATTGGCACGAAGATGGAAACCGGGCCTTTGGCTACCAGATTGATCTTCGATTTCTCACCACCGTAAACGCCCGCTTCCGCAACCGTTTCACCTTGGGCAAAGAGTTCGGATTTTTCAAAGGCGCGCATACCCCAATCGAGCAGCTTGCGGGATTCTTCTGCGCGTTCCCGTTCGGTTTTCATGCCGCTCATCGCGGCGAAAATGCGTTTTCCATCGCGCTGCACCGATCCCACGATCGCGTAGCCAGATGCTTCCGTGAAGCCCGTTTTCATACCGTCGGCACCGATATCAGCCGCGAGCAAGGGATTGCGGTTTCTCTGGTTGATCTTGTTCCAGGTGAAATCGCGCTGAGAGTAGAATTTGTAGAATTCCGGGTATTCGCGCCAGATATGGTTCGCAAGCATGGCAAGTTCGCGAACCGTTACCACCTGGCCGTCGGCAGGCAGGCCGGTCGAATTTTTGAACACGGATTTTTCCAAACCGATTGCACGGGCACGCTCGGTCATCAGCGCTGCAAAATTCTCTTCCGAGCCTGCCATGCCTTCGGCGATAATGATGCAGCCATCATTGGCGGATTGAACGACCACGCCCTGGATCAGATCTTCCAGCCGGATCGTGGATTTGAGTTCGGCAAACATCGTCGAGCCGCCGGACCGTGCGCCGCCCGTCCGCCAGGCGTTCTCACTGACCGAAAACGTGTCGTCCAACGAATAGCGACCGGATTTGATGGCGTTGAATACGACTTCCATGGTCATCAGCTTCGCCAGCGAAGCAGGCGGTATCAACGCATCCGGGTCTTTGGAAAACAGAATGGTGCCGGTTTCGGCATCGAGCATGAATGCTTGCTCTGCGCGTGTTTCGAACAATTGAGCAAAGGAACTCTGTCCGGTCGAAAGCACCAGAATGAGTGAAAATATGGCTACAAAGCCGGATATGCGTCTGTGAACCAAAACATGCCCCCGCCAAGGAAACTTGATGCTGACCACGGTATCAAGCTTTGACTGAGGATCAACCGGGTTCAGCAAAAACTGGCGTTAGCCAAACGCCGTCGTGTTAGTCGCGAACAGCGATAGCTTCTGGCGCGCCATGCGACCACGCCGCCTCGAGCATATCATCGAGAGAGCTCTTGCCGTCTTGATAAAGATCAACCGTGTAGATCGATTTTCCGTCGATGATCGTCTTTTCCAGAACGGTCTTTCCGAACGCGCCCAATGCGCTGGCAACGGTCTTGGCTTCATCAGCCTGCTCGAATGAACCTGCCGCCACATAAGGGCTCGGTGTGTTCGCCACGCTGGAATTCGGATTGAGCTTCTTCCAGGATCCTGAAATATCTGCGGCGGACATTCGGCCATTGTCGACCGATGAGAATGCGTGCGCTGCACTGCTTATGCGCTTATCTGCATAAGACATTTCTGCGAAAGCAACCTGCGTTTGCATGCCGAATGGCGGACGCTCCGGCACTTGCGGACCGAATGCAGGCAGCGCGATTTCGCCGCCTGCCGGCGCGTCTGAATAAGCCTGAGCCTGGCCGAATGGCTGGTTTGGAAATGGTGTTGGCGCATCCGACATGCTGCCGCTGGGCGTTGCGCCATTCATTGCGATCATCACGCCGGTCGGCAAGCCATCGGAAGGATCGGGAGCGCGACCGCCTGGACGATAAGATGCCATCAGATACTGGTCATCTTCGCCATGCAGAGGCGCACGCCCGACATACTCAACTTTCACATTCGCGGTGCCCGAATGCGTGTAGTCCAGCATCGTGGCGGCCTGTTTGGACAGATCGATGATACGGTTATTGGAGTACGGTCCGCGATCATTCACACGGACAATGACCGAGCTGCCATTCGCAGTGTTGGTCACGCGCGCATAACTGGGCAGCGGCATCGTCGGATGTGCCGCGGTCAGATGCGTCATATCGTAGACTTCGCCATTGGCAGTCAGGCGACCGTGAAACGCATCGCCATACCAGGAGGCGGCACCCGCCTTCGCGTAATTCTGATCTTCTTTCGGGTAGTACCATTTGCCGCGGACTTTATACGGCTTGCCGATCTGGTCGCGTCCCCCTCCCCGTTGGAGGTTGGATTTCTTGGTGGTGACGCGCGGGCTGGCTTTCACGCCATATTCGGACTCGGCGAAATATTCCTTGGAACGCTTTTTGTTGACCATACCCTTCGAGGTCGGTGCAGAAGCGCAGGCCACAAGTGCCGCAGCGCATGCCGCCAAAGTCGCAACCGTGGATACGCGTCTGATCTGCGCGCGCCTCGATATGGCCATACTGGAAGGTCCCCTGAATGAAATCTTCGCTGCTCGATCACCCTCCAGCAATCGGCAGGCAGACGGAATTTTCGTTTCAGTACACTTCTAATCAAAAATTGATTATCAGCGTGTAAACCAATTATGTCGGCAACAGGGCAAGAATATGGCGCACTGCGAATGATGCCTATCTAGGATGCATTCTGGCCGATCGAGAACGGTTCTCGACTGATAAGCGCATTTGCTTAAAATAGCCGAATGCTCAGAAAAATCGCACTCGTCCTTACCTCTTTAACGATCATGATCGGGGCCGCCATGGCAAACACGCTTGAACAGAATTTGGTCGAAGCAACGACAAAGGGCGATGTCGAATCCGTCCGCGCTTTATTGGCGCAGGGCGCGCAGCCAGACGCACGAAACGATGATCGAGCGACAGCCCTTCTCATTACAACACATGCGAACAATGTCGAACTCGCAAAGCTGTTGATCGATGCGGGCGCAGACGTGAACGCCAAGGACTCCATACAGGACAGCCCTTATCTTTACGCCGGCGCACGCGGACATCTCGAAATTCTCCGTATGACCCTCGCCCATGGTGCAGACATCAAAAGCACCAACCGCTACGGCGGGACGGCGCTGATTCCCGCTTCGGAGCGCGGCCACGTCGAGACGGTGAAGACGCTTATCGAAGCTGGTGTCGATGTCGATCACATCAACAATCTGGGATGGACCGCACTCATCGAGGCCGTGATCCTCGGCGACGGTGGCGCCCGCCATCAGCAGATCGTCAAGCTGTTGGTGGATGCGGGCGCAGACACATCCATTGCCGACAAAGATGGCATCACACCGATCCAGCATTCCCGCGCGCGCGGGTTTGATGAAATCACGGCCATTCTTTCTAAAGGAAAATAAAAACGGCACCCGGATCAAGTTGTTTTACACCTGACCCTTGTTTCCGACATATTCACTCTCTATATGTTTTTAAGAAATTATGGATCGTCTCCACTTTTGACCACGGATGTACTGGCACTGGATGTTGAGACGCTAGAGAAAGGTCGGGGAAATGCCCGGCCTTTTTTGTTTTTTGAAAGGACGCACTTTTGAGCACGCAACTTACGACCAAAGCATCAATGCTGCAGATCCCGACGAAAGCGGAGAGCAAAAGCGACATTACGAATAAAATCTCGCGTTCCATCATCGAAGGCGAAGTGAACAGTCGCGAAAAAAAGACCGAACGCTTGCGTAAAGCGCGTCTTTTGAAGGAAGAGGCCGAGGCTTTGGAGCCTGTGAAGGAAAAGCCAAAACCTGTCCGGAAAACGAAAAAATCCGCCGCTGCCGGCTGATTCTGGTTTTCCCCGCGGCGCTTGTAACGTCGATCCCACCCGCATAAAAATTCCCGACAGCCATACGTTGCAATTCTCGTGGCATTGGATCGGGCATGCTGAAAGAATTCGGCCGGGATATCTGGATTGCGAGTGGCGGCGAGGTAGTCGCGGCGTTGGGATTTCACTATCCCACCCGCATGGCCATCATAAAATTGAACGATGGAGACCTTTTCATCTGGTCGCCAACTGGATTGACGGATGGCCTTCGCGCCGAAGTCGATGCTCTTGGCACAGTCCGTCACCTGATTGCTCCCAATTCTCTGCATCATCTTTTCATAGCCGATTGGAAACGCGCCTACCCCGATGCGCTCGTCTACGCCGCGCCCGGCTTACGCGAAAAGCGCAAGGACATCGCCTTCCATGATGATCTTGGGAACGATCCAGACCCGGCATGGGCTGGAGAGATTGATCAGGTCGTGATGCTCGGCAATGTCATCACGACCGAAGTCGTATTCTTTCACGCCAAAAGCGGCACCGCGCTTTTCACCGATCTGCTTCAGCAATTTCCGGCCGGCTGGTTTTCCGGTTGGCGCGCCCTTGTGGCGAAATTGGACCTGATGGTTGCGCGCGAGCCATCCGTGCCCAGAAAATTTCGTTTGGGGTTCACCAATCGAAAAGCCGCCCGCTCTTCGATTGAACGTATCCTTACCTGGCCTGTAGAGAAGGTGCTGATGGCGCACGGAACTCCCGTCAACAAGGATGGCCGCGCAGTTCTTAGCCGGGCGTTTCATTGGCTGACAAAGTGAGTGCGACGGCTATTCGGATCACTCTGCCGCAATCGAACGCTGCGTTGCCACTGAAGGTGTGGTGCTCAAGGTCATGACCCAGAAAATAATCGTCAACGCACTGATGCCCGCGCCCAGCAGGCAGACGCCATTCCAGCCCGCATGTGCATAGACGACAGTGGAGAGCGACGAGCCGGTTGCGCTGCCTATGGAATAGAACAGCATATAGGCAGCGGTCAGGCGGCTCTGCGCCTCGGGCCTGACGCGATAAATCATCCCTTGGTTGGTAACGTGGGTTGCCTGTAAGCCGAAGTCGATAATGAAGACGCCGGCAATCAACCACAATATCGAGTGCCCCAGCAATGAGATGGGCAGCCAGGCAACCAACATGAGAGCGAGCGCAATTCCAGTGGTGCGCTGGCCGTATCCCCTATCCGCCCAACGCCCGGCTCGTGCCGCGCCGAGTGCACCTGCTGCGCCAGCGAGACCGAAGAGCCCGATTTCGGTGTGAGATAAGGAGAACGGCGGCACGCTTAATGGCAGCACCAGCGGTGTGAGCAGCGTCGTGATGTTGGCGAAAATCAACATGGCGATGACGGCACGAATACGGAGTACCGGCTCCTCCACGAAGAGCGTGACAAGTGACGCAATCAGTCTTGGATAAGAGATTGTCACATGCCGTCTCTCCTGTTTCGGGAGAACCTTGTAGAGAAGGCAGGCGATCGCCAGCGTCAATACTGCGGAAACCAGATAGACCGTGCGCCATCCGGACAGATCGGTCAGAATCCCGGATGCGACGCGCGCCAGAAGAATGCCAAGAACGATGCCGCTCGTAACCACCCCGACGACCTGTCCGCGTTCTGCCGGTCGCGCCAGACTTGCCGCATAAGCGACCAGCGCTTGTGTCACGACCGCAAGCAGTCCAACAGCCGCCATCGATGCGAGCAGCATTGCGCTGGTAGATGAAAATCCAACGGATATGAGGGCGAGAACGGAAAGCAACGACTGGCCGACAATGAGCTTGCGCCGATCGATGAGATCACCCATCGGCACCAGCAAGATCAGGCCCAATCCATAGCCGAGTTGGGTAGCACCGACGATCAGCCCTGCAACAGCATGTGTCAGTCCGAGATCGTCTGCCATCACATCCAGGAGCGGATGGGCGAAGTAGGCGTTGGCGACAGCCAGTCCGCTCGCGACAGCAAATAGAAATGTGACCGAACGGCTAAGCGGCGGTCTTGGTGGTGATGAGACATCGGTATCCACACAGCGCTTGCTGCTCTCATCCACGCCTTCCTGAGCGCGCACGTAATCACTCTCAGAGCAGGTGCGCCCTGCCTTCCGATTTGCCATTATGAATTTCGCCTATTTGGTTTTATTATGAAACCATTCGACAGATATTCGATTCGGTTTTATGATGCAACCGAAAATGATGAATGTAATCCGTTCAGTGAGCAGGGAGCGAAATCAATGGTGGCGCGAAAAAGTTTGCAAGGAAACTATTGCCCCAGCGCCCGATCGCTCGACGCCATTGGAGACTGGTGGTCGCTGCTCATCGTGCGTGACGCTTTCGATGGCCTGACGCGGTTCAGCGAGTTTCAGAAAAGTCTCGGCATCGCCAAAAACATCCTGACCGACCGCCTGCGGACACTGGTTTCACGCGGCATATTGGAACTTACTCCTGCGGCCAATGGCGGCGCGCACCAGGAATATCGCCTTACCGGGATGGGTCGCGATTTGTTCCCGATGATGGTCGCTCTCAGGCAATGGGGTGAGCGTCATCTGTTCGAAGCGGAAGAACAACGCTCGTTATTGGTCGAGCGCGACACAGGCCTGCCTGTCCGCCTCGACGTACGAACGCAGGATGGCCGGCAGATTGGCGCAGGCGATACGGTTATCCTGAAGGTGCCTGAACAGGATTAGATGAGCTTGGCGCTTACATTAGAAATGGCGGGCAGAAGCCGATGAAACCGAGAACTACGTTTACGCTATAACCCTCAAGAATTGAGGCATGAGCGAATGCCTGGAATGGGGTGGAAAGCGGACTTTCTGACTTATGGCTCAGGCTGTTTCAATTACCGCTGCTAATGCTGCGATTCCCCCTCCGATCACGCACCAGTACGCTCATGGCGATCAACCCGATTGCCGCGAAAGGCACACATGACGCGAAGACCCATCGGGCAACCTTCGTGGCGTCTGCGGCCGTCTCAATGGACAGCAGACCCGAGGCATTCGCCACGATCCCGACATAGGCCGCGCCGAGAGCGTAGCCGAGCCTCTGTATCGTGGGGATCGCCCCGGAAATTCGATGGACCTCGTCGGCACCGGCGAGCCCCATCGTTCGCCTGAGAATGAATGTCCATGCCATCCCGAAGCCGCCGCCCTCCATGGCCGCGAAGACGGCGATCAGCCAGACAGGGCCGTTGGGAACCGCATGGAGAAAGCCGAGGATGCTGAGGGTCACGACCGTCATGCCAAGCGCGATCATCAGCCGATCGAACCGTTCGGGCAATCCGCTGACCAGAACAGCCATGACCGTCCAGCCGATGGACGAACAAGCAACGATGTAACCGGCAGTCAGCGCGGATACGCCGTGAATGGCTGTTACCAGGAGTGGCCCGAATGCCGTGACAGCGATAGTCGCCATTGACATGGATAGAATCATGAGCAGCGCGGCACCAGCCGGCCGCCACGGATCGAACGGGCGACGCGGAAGAAGCCGGGTGTCGCCCGCGCGCTCATCAAACCACAGAAAGGCGATCAGGCAGACCAGACCGGCGGCAACGGAAGGGACGGTTCGCAGGATCGAGACCTCGACACCACCAAAGGCGGCCAGAACGACGGCGAGACACAACAAGGACAGACGCTTGACAGGGAATTCAGTAGCGTCGGCCGTGGATCGCGTCACGTCAGCGTCGCTTCGCAAGACGATCCAGAGGGCGAGTGCGAATGCATGGCAGGCAAAGAAGGCGAAGCCCCAACGCCAGGTCGCATATTCCACGAAGAAGCCGCCCACCAGCGGCCCGGCGAATGCCGAGACGCCCCAAAGGGTCGAAACGGCCGCCATCGCGCGTGCTATATAGCGGCGCGGGAAAATCAGGCCGACCGCGACAAAGCCCATCGCCACCAGACCGCCGCCGCCGAGTCCTTGCAGGGCGCGTCCAGTCAGAAGCAACGGCATGGTCGGGCTGACGGCACTCAGGATGCAGCCGAACCCGAACAGGATGGCGGCCATGCTCATCGGCGTGCGCAGGCCGAAGCGCATTATCAGCAACGCACTTGCCGCTCCCGCGACGATTGACCCGATTTCATAGAGCGAGACGGACCAGCCCACCAAAGCGACCCCGCCGATCTCGGCCACGATGGAAGGGAGCATGGTGGCGACGATCAAGCTGTCGGCTGCGTGCAGCCAGACGGCCAGGCAAACCAAGGCCAGAGAAGCCGCGTAAGGGCTTCCAAGAAACTCCCTCCAGGAAACGAATGTCTCCGTGTCCTTCTCTGAGTTGCTGCTCGTGTCCGCCATGCCCGTCTCCTCTTGACGGATATGTTGCTACGGCCTCAACATTGGTTGAGGTCAAGGAGATTGCGAATGACGAAGAAGGAATTATCCGTCGGCGAACTTTCGCGCCGTAGCGGGTTGCCGGTTTCCACGCTCCATTTCTATGAACGCAGGGGGCTGATCGCATCCGAAAGGACTTCGGCCAATCATCGGGTCTATAGGCGTGAAATCCTGAGACGCGTGACGGTAATCAAGATCGCACAGAGCGCGGGCATCCCTCTTGCCGAGATAGCCGAAGCGCTCTCTCAACTGCCAAGGGACACGTCCCCCGACACACACGACTGGGAGCGCATCGCCGAAAATTGGCATTACGATCTCACACGGCGGATCGAGCTTCTCACGGCGCTTCGCGACAAGATGGCGATGTGCATCGGCTGCGGATGCCTGAGCGTGCAACGTTGCCCTCTGGTCAACGCGAATGATCATTTGGCGAAAGACGGCTCCGGCGCCCGACTGCTTTAAGAATGTGAGTACGGTCCCCACCAACGTCTGCATTTGGTAGCCGTCAACCCCTATCACAAAAGTCCGCAATGGGGTCGTTTGCCGCCATCGCTGATATTCAAGACATATCAGGCCGTAGCGTAGAAACGGCAGTTCTCGACGTCGCTTGGTAAGAGTGCGGTGATCTGCGGCAATATCGCGCCATAGAGGGCAATCGGCGGTGTTTGGCGGAGGGAGTGGGATTCGAACCCACGGTGAGTTGCCCCACGCCGGTTTTCAAGACCGGTGCCTTAAACCGCTCGGCCATCCCTCCGAAAGTTGAAGCTACTCGAAAGTTTGATTTCGCAGCGGATCAACCTGTGCGGCGCTTTTACAGCCGGTTGGATCGTCGCGTCAACACAGGTGTAGCGTGTTTGTGTGAGCTTAAAGCATTTCCAGCGGAGCTTGCCGGGTCGGTCCTGGAAACGCCTTCTCCAGTTTTGCAAGCTGCGCCTCGCTCAGGACAAGTTCGGCCGCCGTCCTGTTTGCGCGCAAATGATCCGAATTGCTTGATTTCGGGATCGCGATAACGCCCTTTCGGCTCAAAACCCATGCCAAAGCCACGGTTGCTGGCGTGGTCTCACATTCCGATGCAATTTCCACCAGCGCGGGATTTCGCAGTATGCGGCCCTGTTCGATCGGAGAGTAGGCCATGATCGGAATCTTCTGTTCCTCACACCAAGGCATCAGATCGAACTCCGGGCCGCGACGGGCAAGATTGTAAAGGATCTGGTTGGCTGCGACCCTTCCCTCTCCCGCGAGACGAAGCAGTTCATCCATGTGGTCCGTATCGAAATTGCTGACGCCCCAGTTTCGAATTTTACCGGCCTGAATGAGGTCTTCGAATGCGGCGATCGTGTCTTCGAGAGGATGGCGACCGGGCCAGTGGAGAAGATAGAGATCGATCGTCTCGCATCCCAGCCGTTTCAGGCTCCGCTCGCAGGCAAGTACAGTTCCTTGGCGAGACGCATTCGACGGCAGAACCTTGCTGACAATGAACACATCATCGCGACGGTTTTTGATAGCCTCGGCGACGACCTCCTCCGCACCTCCATCGGCATACATTTCTGCCGTGTCGATCAGCGTCATTCCCAGGTCGATTCCGAGCCTGAGAGCATCCGCCTCCTGCCGGGCTGTCCTCTGGTCTTCGCCCATATACCAAGTGCCCTGCCCCAATACCGGTACAGTTTGGCCGGATGGCATAGCCAGCACTGGAAGTCCGTCAGAAGATTTGGGCATGCATCACTCCTTGGATTCTTACGACCGTAAGCCGTCTGAAGAGTTGCAGGCAATATGCCCGTCGAAATTAACACGGAGACGAAACGAGATCGCGCCGCAATGAGCGGCGCGTGAAAACTCATAGATCGGGAGTTTGAGTTTTACTTCGCAGCAAGTGCCGCGAGAATGCGTATCCATGAGCGTATGCCAAGTTTGTAGCTCGATAGATCGTATTTCTCGTTGGGGCTATGGACGCGATTGTCGAAGCGCGCGAAGCCGACGAGAAGGGAATCCATGCCGAGACGCTTCTTGAACTCGTTGATGACAGGTATCGACCCGCCGCCGCCGGCAATGGCTGCTTCAGTCTGCCATTCTTCCGAAAGCGCCTTCAAAGCTGGAACGATATAGGGATTGTCCATCGATACATTGGTCGCGCGGCTGCTCGAATGCACTGTGAATTTCGCGGTGCAATCCGCTGGCAGTTTGGCTTCGACGTGGGCCTGGAACGCCGCAAAGATGCGCGCCGGATCCTGATCTCCAACCAGACGGAATGAAATCTTCGCCGATGCCTTCGCCGGGATCACGGTTTTGAAGCCCTCGCCGGTATATCCACCAATCAGGCCGTTGATCTCCATCGTGGGACGCGCCCAGATTTGCTCAAGGACGCTGCGCCCTTTTTCACCGGCAGGAACAGACAGACCGACCTTGTTCAAAAAGGCGTCTTCGTCGAACGGCAATCTGGCCCACAGGTCGGTGATCTGCGAAGGCAGATCTTTCACGCCGTCATAAAAGCCGTCGATCAGGATGCGTCCGTCGGCATCGCGCAATCCGGCGAGGATGGTCGTCAGAACCTGCAGCGGATTACGCGCCGCACCTCCGTAGACGCCTGAGTGAAGGTCGCGGCTGGCGGCTTCGATCTCGACCTCGACGCCGCAAAGCCCGCGCATCATGGATGTGATGGCCGGCGTATTCTCGTCCCACATATCCGTATCGCAGACGAGCACGACATCTGCCTTGAGTTCGTCCTGCGTCGCGTCGAGAAACGGTCCAAGATTTTTTGAGCCAGCTTCTTCCTCGCCTTCCAGCAGGATCGACACGGGAAGCGGCAGCGAGCCGTTCGCTTCCTTCCAAGCCCGGCAAGCCTCGATGAAAGTCAGAAGCTGTCCCTTGTCGTCGGACGCGCCGCGCGCAACGATATGCGTATCGCCATTTTCTGCCGGGACAAGTTTTGGCTCGAAAGGATCGGAATTCCATTCCGAAATCGGGTCAACCGGTTGAACGTCATAGTGGCCATAGAACAGGACATGCGTGCCTTCAGCACTTTTGTCATGACCCAGCACCATCGGCTGTCCGCCCGTCGGGCGCACCGAGGCCTCAAAACCAAGCGTTTCGAGCTGATCCTTCAGCCACTCAGCCGCCTTCTGGCAATCGTCACGATAAGCAGGATCGGTTGAAATGCTCTTGATTCGGAGTAAATCGAAGAACCGGTCGAGGCTGCCGTCAAGGTTGGCGTCTGCGCGGGCAAGCGCTTTTTCGAGGGCAGAATTATGTGCAGTATCGGTCAATCGAACTAACTCCAGATGTTTTGTTTGCCGAGGTGACGAGGCGCGATCAGATGACCTTGCCGGTCTCCGTGTCGATCAGATGCATGTGGCGCAGATTGGCCATGAGCTCGAGAGCTTGGCCTGCCTGCGGATCGACGGACGGATCGATACGCGCGCAATTCATCACGTCGCTCATCAGGAAGTGCACAAGCGTTTCGACACCCATTGGCTCGGCAACGTCGACCGTGATCTTCAACGGCGCAAAGTCAGCGGACATGCCTTCCTTTCGCTCCGTCAGATGCTCGGGGCGTAGGCCGAGTTCAAGCGATTTTCCGACATAGGCGGCATAGCGATCCGCGCGGTCTTTCGGCACGGGAAGCCGCGTGCCATCATCCAGCACGACAACCAGACCGGACGCATCGCCTTCCAGTTTGCACGGAATGAAATTCATCGACGGGCTGCCGATGAAGCTCGCGACGAAACGCGTGGCGGGCGAGCGATAAAGCTCCTGCGGCGGGCCGACCTGCTCGATAACGCCATGGTTCATGACGACGACGCGGTCGGCAAGCGTCATGGCTTCGATCTGATCGTGGGTGACATAGATCGTCGTCGTGCCGAGCTTCTGGTGAAGCTTCTTGATCTCGGTGCGCATCTGCACGCGCAGCTTTGCATCAAGATTGGAAAGCGGTTCATCAAAGAGGAAAACCTCCGGATCACGAACGATTGCGCGGCCCATGGCGACGCGCTGGCGCTGCCCACCCGAAAGCTCTTTCGGCTTCCTGTCGAGCAGCGTGGAAAGCCCCAAAATGCGGGCTGCATCCTCGACGCGCGTTTTGATATCGCCTTCCGCGAACTTCCGAAGCGTCAGGCCGAAGCCCATATTTTCGAACACGTTCATGTGCGGATAGAGCGCGTAGCTCTGGAACACCATCGCGATGTCGCGGTCGCGCGGCGCAACGTCGTTGACGAGCTTGTCACCGATATACATTTCACCATCGGTGATGTCTTCCAGACCGGCAATCATGCGCAGCATCGTCGACTTGCCGCAGCCGGATGGGCCGACGAGAACGATGAACTCGCCATCAGCAATGTCGAGGTCCACACCCCTCACCGCGTGATAATCGCCGTAATGTTTGACGATCTTGCTGATCGATACTTGTGCCATCGTTACTCCAATCGAATCTTCATGCTCTTCGCTACGCAAGCCTGCCCGTTCGGGCGCTTACAGAGGCGGAAGAGGAAATGTCCTTGTCTTTTCGTAGGCTCTCGCGGCGCGCAGCACGGTTGCTTCCTCGCGCACCCGGCCGACAATCTGCAAACCGATCGGCAAGCCTTCCGGGCTCATTCCGCACGGTATCGACGCGGTGGGCTGATAGGTGAGATTGAATGGCGAGGTGAACGGCGTCCAATCCCCGCGCCACTCGCCGCCCTTGTCGCCGGGGAAATCTTCACCGACAGGAAACGCGGTGCGCGGCATGGAAGGCAGGATCAGCAGATCATAAGTCTCATGAAGCGCACGCATTCTCGCACCGAGTTCGGCGCGCTCGACATGCAGAGCCTGCGCATATTCCAGCGCTCCGAGTTTGCCTCCCGCATCAGCAATAATGAGAAGGCCGGGATCGACCAGCTTGCGCTGATCGTCGTTCATAGGTGCGATTGCACTGGCGAGCGTAACGGACAGGATCGTCGTGTAGCTTTCGACCGCACTTGGCAGGTCGAGTTCGATCTGATCGACGGTTGCGCCTAACTCACGGAAAACCGCCGCGGCCTGCGCAACCGACTGCGCGACTTCATCGGTCACAGGCGCGCCGCTGATCGTTGGCGCATATGCGATGCGAAGGCCTTTGATGCCATTGTTAAGGCCGGAAATTGCATCGAACGCAACGTCCGAAAGTGCTGTCCAGTCGCGCACATCATCGCCCGCAATCACCTGCAGCATAAGTGCGGCGTCTTCGACCGTGCGCGTCATCGGTCCATTGGCGGGCAATGATCCGGCAATTGAAGCAGGCGCGCTTGGCACACGGCCGAAGCCAGGTTTGATTCCGAAGATGCCGCAGAAAGAAGCGGGGATGCGGATAGAGCCGCCACCATCGCTGCCGAGATTGAGCGGCGCCATGCTTGCGGCTGCCGCGACACCGGCACCGCAGCTTGAGCCACCGGGCGTAAGGTCCGTATTCCAAGGGTTACGCGTCGTGCCGTGCAGCGGGCTATCGCCCACGCCCTTATGGCCAAATTCCGTGGTCGTCGTCTTACCGAGCAGGACTGCGCCATGTTCGCGAAGTCTTGCGACGGGTGGCGCATCGACATCGCAAGCCTGCTCGCGCGACACCGTCAGCGAGCCCTTCATCGTCGGCCATTTCTTTGTCAGGAACAGATCCTTGATTGTGGCCGGAACCCCATCCACCAGACCGGCTGGCTCATTGCGCATCCAACGCGCCTCCGATGCACGGGCGTCCGCCAACGCGCTCTCTTCGTCCACCAGACAGAATGCGTTCAGTTTTTCATCGAGCGCAGCAATACGTCCGAGACACGATTTCGTAGCTTCGACCGGCGAAAGTTTTTTCGCTTTGTAAGCATCGACGAGTTCTGCAGCAGATAGCGAAAAAGGCTCAGTCATTGACCCGTATCCAATAGGTTCTGGGAAGAAAGCCGGAGAATTGTCTCCGGCTTTCTGTTTTCAGCCGTTCAGGCGCGTTAGGTACGCAACTGTGCGTTGGCTTTCGCAGCGGCTTTCTTCATCGCGCTTTCAGCCGTCTCCGCTCCGCTCAGAGCGAGGCTGACGCCAACGGCCAGCTCATTGAGGATCTGCGGCGATTGCGGATGGAAGCGGGCACGCTTGGCAAGGTCGGCATCGGCATTCTGCAGATTGGCGAGTGCTGCCTGCGCTGCCTGATCGCCGAATGCCTTTTTGAAGCCTTCGCTTTCCCAGGCTGATACGCGCGTTGTTGCGAGACCCTTGGCAGCAGTCTGCAACGAGGTTGCCTTGCTGGTCGCCCAGAGAAGGAACAGGAATGCCGCGTCCTTGTTTTCAGACTTCGAGTTCACGGCAGCCTGCCAGCACGACATATTCGGGCGCGAAGGCTTGTCGCCCGCAGTCGGCATCATGGCGAATGCGGCATCCGCAGATACCTTGCTTTTTGCCGGATTTGAGATGTCTGTCGCGAAGTTCGACGTGTCTGACGTGATGGCAGATGCACCCTGCATGAAATCGTTCAGCGCTTCGTACCAATCGTAGTTGCTGACGCCGATTGGGCCGGCTTCACGCAGAAGCGTGGTGAACATTTCAACGCCCGCAATAGCTTCAGGGCTGTCATAGACGACACGGCCATCCTTGAACAATTCGCCGCCATACGAATAGATAAAACCGGTCAGCGGGAAGGTTGCATTGCCCGCAGCCTTGGCGCGCATCGCGATGCCGGAAACGCTATCCGTTTTCACCGCGCGAGCCGCAGCCAGAAGTTCATCGAAGGTCTTTGGCGTATCGAGACCCTTCTCGTTGAGATAGGCCTTGTTCAGATAGAGCGTCTGCGCTTCTGCGGTGATCGGGAACGCATAACGTTCGCCATTGTGCCACAGAGGATATTCGCGGGCGGGCTTGAGAATATCGGCCTCGTCGTACCATGCCGGATCGACGAGATCCTTGTTCTCATAATAGCTGTTCAGCGGCTCGAGCCACCCTGCGGTAATGCCCTGGCCATATGCCAGATACATGAACACGTCAGGCGTGCGGCTGCCGCTGGCGAGCTTAATCGGCAAGGCGGTCAGGAATTCGGTTTCTGAACGGAAATCCGTCTCGACCTCGATGCCGGTCAATTCCGTGAACTGCGGGATGAAAGGCACAACCGCATTGGACCAGGGGTGCGTTGCGCCGCCGACCATGATCTTCTTGCCGGCTTCGCGCTTCCAATCGACATTCGCCGAGGCGTAAGCCTCAAGTCCTTCACCGCTCTGTGCAAATGCCGAGCGGCCGATGATGGCGGGTGCCGCCAAGGCAACGCCAGCGAGCATTGCCGAGCGCGTAAACGCCCTGCGGGTCAAAACAAAGCGACGGTCATTATTGTGGTCGGTCATGCGAATTCCCCTTTTTATGATGAGCGGTCATTTCCGTAACCGCTTGTTGAGACAGACGACTACTTCACGGCACCCAGCGTCAGCCCGCGAACGAGTTGGCGCTGGAAAAGAAGGATGAAAATCAGAACAGGCGCCAACATCAGCGTCGCGGCAGCGGACAGCTTGCCCCACTCGATCTGTTCGAAGCCGATATAGGCGTAGATGCCGACTGGCACGGTCATCACGTCATTGCCGCCGAGCACCATGGAAAACAGGAACTCGTTCCACGATGACAGGAATGTGAGGATGCCGACCGCCGCGATGCCCGGAAGCGCCAGCGGAAGAATGACCTTGCGGAACGATGTAAAACGCCCTGCCCCATCGATGAATGCCGCCTCCTCCAGATCCCGCGGCAAATCCTGAAAGAAGCCGCGCAGGATCCAGACGATCATCGCCAGATTGATACCGATATGCGCAATGATCAGCCCGGCATGTGTGCCGAGAAGACCTAGATTGTAGAAGATCACGAAGAACGGGATCAGCATTGCGATGGGCGGTGTAAAGCGCGTCGCCAATATCCAGAATGCGATCTTGCTGTCACCACGAAAACGATGGCGAGCCAGCACATAGGCGGCAGGCGCGCCGATAAGCAGCCCAAAGAACGTAGCGGAGAGCGCGATGATCAGGCTGTTCATCATGTAGCCGAGCACACGCGGGTCCTGAAGAACCTCGATGTAATTCTGCAGCGTCGGCATGAAGATGAATGTTGGCGGACGCGCCACCGCATCGACCGGCTGCTTCAGCGACATGTTGATCAGCCAGTAGATTGGGAACAGGCACCAGGCTGCAAATCCCCACAGAATGACGCGGCGCAGAACCACGCCCAGCGTCAGAGCTTTCTTTTTCTTGGCCATCTCAGGACTCCGCCACTGTCAGAAGTCGCGACCGGCGCAGGAATAGCTGGGTCACAATGGTAATGATGATCAGCATGACGATCGCGATGCTGGAGCCGTAGCCGAGCGAAACGAATTCGATCGCCTGCTTGTAAGCGTACATGTTGAGGGTGGTCGTGGATGTCCCCGGCCCGCCGGACGTCAAGACATAGATGATGTCGAAAGTCTTGAACGCGTCGATGGAGCGAAACAGAAGCGCGATTGCGAGAAATGGCTTGAGCAGCGGCAATGTCACCAGCCGGAAGGTCTGCCAAGGCGTTGCGCCATCGATTTTCGCCGCTTCGAACGGGTCTGCTGGAAGAGAAGCCAACCCACCAGCGATAATAAGAAGAATGAACGGCGTATGCTGCCATGTATCGACAAGAATGAGCGAAAACAGCGCCATATTGCCGGTGCCCAGCCAATCCTGCGGCGGTAAACCAACGCTGACCAGCATGTGATTGAAGACACCAAGGCCGGGATTGAACATCATGCGGAAGGTGAAAACCGCCGCAATCGGTGTCACCGCCATTGGCAAAAGATAGATGGCGCGAAGAGCAGGAACCGCTTTTGTTTCTTCATGGAGCAGAATGGCCAGCCCCAGCCCGATTGCAGTCTGCAACGCGACCGAACTGACCGTGAAAATGAGCGTTACCCTGAGTGAATCCCAGAATTCCGGCGTGGAAAGCAGCGCCAGATAATTGTCGAATCCGGCAAAGCGCGCAGGCGGAAGCGACAGAATATAGTCGGTGAAGCTCAAGCCGAAACCGACAAGAAACGGAACGAGGATCAGACCGGTCAGAAGAACGATCGCAGGGATCAGCATAAGCAGAATGAAATGGCTACGCTCACGTCGCCACGATGCAGCTTTGCCCAACCCGCCCGCAGGCACTTTGCTCATCTGCGACTCCAACCGCTACAGTTCAGACTACACCCACGAACGAGGCGAAAGCCTGCCATGTAAATGTTATTTATCCATAATATTCAAGTTGACGACACTGTCAAGAATTCGCCTGTTTATCCATAAAAAACTTTTCAAGGATTACAAAACAGCACCAATAGTCCACGGCACAAACTCGCTGTCGCCATAGCCGAATGCTTCGCTGGTCGTCTTCTCGCCCGACGCGACGTCGAGTACCAAATCGTAGATTTCCTGTCCGAGCTGATGAAGATCCACATCTCCGTTCAGCAGACGCCCGGCATCGAAATCCATGTCGTCGGTCATGCGCTCATAAAGCGTCGAATTGCTCGCCACCTTGATCGACGGAACAGGACGGCATCCGAAACATGAGCCGCGACCCGTGGTGAAGACGATCATGTTTGCGCCGCCAGCCACCTGCCCCGTTGCGGAAACGGGGTCGTAACCCGGCGTATCCATGAAAACGAGGCCCTTTGACGTGACCGATTCTGCGTATCCGTAACAATCCTTCAGCGGCGAGCGGCCGGATTTGGCAACCGCCCCCAGCGATTTCTCAAGGATGGTCGTCAATCCGCCGCGCTTGTTGCCTGGCGAAGGGTTGTTGTCGAGCGACGCATTGTGGGATGCCACATAGTCTTCCCACCAGGCGATACGCTTCATCAGTTTTTCGGCGGTTTCCGGCGAAGCGCGAGACGTCAGCAAATGTTCCGCGCCGTAAATTTCCGGCGTTTCGGAAAGAATTGCCGTCCCGCCTCCCGCGACCAGAAGGTCCATTGCGATGCCCAAAGCCGGGTTCGCGGTAATGCCGGAAAAGCCATCGGAACCGCCGCACTGCAGGCCGATTGTCAGTTCCGAAACCGGCACATCCTCGCGTTCGACCGCATTGGCCGCGCGTGCAATCCCTTCAAGGATGACCATCGCGCGTTCCAAAGCTGCACGCGATCCGCCCACCTGCTGAATGTCGAAACTTACCCGCGTTTCACTCGGTCCGCCGGTCGCATAAAGCGCGATCTGATTGACCTCACAGCCGAGGCCGACCAGCAAAACACCGCCGAAATTCGGATGACGGCAATAGCCCGCAATCGTTTTCTGGAGCAGCTTTTGCCCCTCGCTATTGGTCGACGCGCCGCAGCCGGAGCCATGAACGATAGGAACAAAACCATCGATGTTTGGAAAACTGGAAAGCAGGCGCTTGTTGGCTTCTTCGGCAATTGCCCGGCAAACCGTGGTGGAACAGTTCACGCTTGCGATAACGCCGATATAGTTGCGCGTGGCGAATTTCCCTGTCGCGCGACGGATGCCTTTGAACGTCATACGCGACGGAAGCCGCTGCGATGCAGTCGATACGGCGCCCGGTTTGATCCGGGTAAGACCGGCGGCGAAGCCGAGATTGTGGGCATGAACCCAATCGCCGGATTCGATTGGCGATAGGGCCTCGCCGATCACCTGCCCGAACTTCAAAACTGGCGCTCCCGCCTTAATCGCCGCGACCGCGACCTTGTGGCCAAGCGGAATATCGGCGCGCGCCGTGAGGCCGTCCATGACCAGATCGCCGGTCGCGATGTCCTTGATCGCAACGGCGATGTTGTCTTCGGGATCGAGACGAATAATTGCGGACTTGCTCATTTGGCCAACCCGTTGCGTTTACATACAGCGCTCAGCATCGGCATCTTAATCTCGCTTCCAGACTGCGCGACCCATGAAATAAATGCCGCCAGACGACGGTCCACCTTCAGACCGTGATTTTGTGCGATGTCTGCAATTCGATGCTGAAGAAATGGATTGCAGAACCGGTCGAGCGTTGTCTGAATGTAGATTTCCGCTTCGTCGCCCAGCCCTAGCGCAGCAAAGCCCGGCAACACTTCACTTTCAAAAATACGTTCCAGCCACTGGCGGATTACAGCATCCGACATCGCCTGGAAGACGGTCAGCCCATCCTGTGGATTTTCCAGCCATTGATCGGCCAGAACAGTATGCCCAAGATTCAGAATGTGAAGCTTCAGCCGCTCATATTGCTCGAGATCATCGGTGACGACGATCGACGGATGCAGGAAAGGTGCATCTTCCTGTGAGGCGCCCTCGATTGCCCATAATGCATATGGTTCTGCAACGGCGCCAACGGGCTCGATCGGTTCGGATACGATGCGGTCAACCAGCGTGTTGACGAAACGGACATCGCTTTTCAACCACGTCAAAAACTCATGCGGCGCCCGCGCCGTGATCGCAATCTTTGCTACGATCGAGCGAAGCGTGTCTCCATTCTTGTTCACCAATTCGCATGGATAAATGGAAAGCTTGCGACCCGAGCGCCGCCAGCGTGCAACCAGAAGTGCCGCCAGCTTTGCTGGAAAACCCTTGGGAACGATATTTTCGTTCAGAACCGCTTCGCCGGGTTCCGTCTTGTAACCGCTGTCGCCGCTGTTCGAAACGACGATATCGGTATCCTCGACGAAAGCCCGCACGACCTCGCGCCACTGCGTATCCGCAATCAGCGCCGATTTGACGGATTTTACCTGCACGGCCTGATCGATGGTTCCGCCATTGGAGACGCCCCTCACCTTGATCGGAAAGCCACCCGGATCGGAAAACGCTGCAACCCGATGCGCACGCGCATCGTCGGGTGAGATTTTCACCACGGTAATTTCAATCGGCACCCCTCCGCTCTCATTGGCTTCATGAGCAAACAAATCGACATGCGCCTGAAGGAAGCGGCTGGTGCCGAACTGCATTATCTGGCGGGTGCGGCTCATTCCATCAAACCCGCACCAGAGCCTTGATCAACCCCTTTTTGTCATGCGCCCATCTCGGCAGATCGGTCGAAACATCGTCGAGCGTGGTTTCATGCGTTGCGAGGCTGTCGAGCGGGATCAAGCCTGCGGAAATGGAAGCGATGACGTGCTCGAAATCCTCAGCGGTCGCGTTGCGGCTGCCCAGCAAGGACATTTCGCGTTTGTGAAATTCCGGGTCCGAGAATGTGATGTCGTCCTTCACGACACTCACCAGAACGTAGGTGCCGCCATGCGCCACATGTTGAAAACCATCCATGATCGAACGGCTGCTGCCGGTCGCATCGAACACGACATCGTAGCCATCAGCATTAATGGCGCGAACTCGCCGCGCAGCATCCGCATCCCCGACGACCACACCCTTGCCGAAACCGAGAACCTTGGTCGCCTGCTCGACGCGTTCTTCACTGGCATCCGCCAAAGTTATGTCGAGACCGGCAATCTTTGCGAAGATCGCAACGCCAAGACCGATCGGCCCGGCACCTATGACCAGGGCAGAACCCTTGCTTACTTTGGATCGCCTGACTGCATGTGCGCCGATCGCCAGAAACTCGACCATCGCGGCGTCGCGCAGCGCAAGATCGCCCGCATGGATCAAATTTGAGGCAGGTACCACAAGTTGCTCGCACATCCCGCCATCCGTATGCACACCCAGAACCTGAATGCGTTCGCAGCAATTCGGCTTGCCGCTTCTGCACGCAATACATTCGCCGCAAGCGAGATATGGGTTTACGACAACCCGGTCTCCGGCCTTGAACGAAGAGCCATTCGGGTTCGATACAACGCCTGAAAGTTCATGCCCGATAACGCGCGGATATTCGAGAAACGGGTGCTTGCCTTCGAAGATATGATAATCGGTGCCGCAAATGCCGATATATCCAACATCGATCAGAACCTTGCCCTGCGCGATTGCAGACGGGGCTTGCCGCTCTTCCAGTGCCATGTGATCCGGCCGAAGGCAGACTATTGATTTCATTATAATTTCCTACAATACATCTATGGCATGCAACGGACTTGTCTCGATCAATGAATGGGCGGTGCAGCACGCTTTTTGGATCGAGATAAAATCTGTCTATTATCGTTAAAGCACACTTGAACGTAATCAGCAGGCGTGTCAAAATGTTTTTAAAGCTCGGATTTATTCGAACAAAAACAGATGGCTGGACGGTCGGATGAAAGACAATTCTGTCTACAAGCGAAGCTATAATGCGTGCCTGGACTTCATCCGCGCGCAGAAAGTCGGCGACCTTTTGGGGTCCGAACCTTCGTTGGCACAGCAACTGGAAGTAAGCCGCACGACCGTCAGAACCATACTTTCGTCACTCGACAGCGCGGGGATCCTCAACGTCGAGGGACGTGAAAAGCGCGTTTTGCGTCATCCCGCCGATGCGGAATATTTCCCCGATCCTGAAACCGAAACAAGCTCGGAATTGATCGAACGCAAGTTCAAGGATTGGATTCTAAAGGGAGATTTGAAACCCGGCGGCACGATCAATACGCTTGAGCTTGCCAGACAGTTCAATGTTTCGACGTCCGGCATCCGTGAATATCTCAATCGTTTCAGCCGATTTGGACTTATCGAGAAACGACCGAATTCAAGCTGGGTATTTCAAGGATTCACGCGGTCCTTTGCGCTGGAACTGTCGGATATTCGCGAACTTTTCGAACTTCAATCGATTTCGCTGTTTGCCGATACGGTCCGTACCGAGCCGGGACATCGTAAGCTGGCAGAGCTCAAATCCAGTCATCATGATCTGCTCAGCCGGATAGAGACCGACTATCACGCGTTTTCGGCACTCGATGAAACATTCCATCGCACGATCAACGATGCGTCGCAAAATCGGTTTATTCGCGAGTTCTACGACGTCATATCGCTGATTTTCCACTATCACTTTCAGTGGAACAAGGTCGATGAGCGGGAGCGAAACGAGGTGGCCATCCACGAGCACCTCGAAATCATCGACGGGTTGGAACGCGGAGACAAACGGCAGACGCAAAAGGCCGTCAAACTGCATCTGGATTCTGCCCGGAAGACTTTGCTCCGCTCAATCCGCGATGCCTGAATAGGCATCGCGCCTGCAGGTCCTATTCTCCGGTATCGTCCAGCAACTGCATCTGCGGCGATGACAACACGATTGTTGCGGATTTGATGAGGCTTTCAAGCTGTGCTTGTGAAGTGGCGCTGGCGATCGGCGCGGTGACGCCGGGTTGAGCTGCCACCCATGCAAGCGCGATTTCAGCCGGCTTGGCATTGTGCTGCTTCGCCACCTCGTCCAACGCCGCCAGCACGCGATTGCCGCGTTCGTTGAGATAGGTTTTGACGCCGCCGCCGCGTGCGCTCTTTCCAAGATCCGCCTCGCCTCGGTATTTCCCCGTAAGAAACCCCTTAGCCAGACTGAAATAGGTGATGACGCCGACATTCTCTTCTATGCAGAGATCGCGAAGATCACCTTCGAATGTCGAACGGTCATAAAGATTGTACTCCGGTTGCAGCACCTCATAGCGCGGCAACGAACTGTCCTTCGACACCTGCAGCGCCTCCTGCAACTGTGCCGCGTCCAGGTTAGACGCGCCCGCATACCGTATTTTGCCTGCTTCGATAAGCTTTTCATAAGCGCGAAACGTCTCTTCGTAGGGCGTTTCAGGATCGTGCCAATGGGAAAGATAAAGATCGATGTAATCTGTCTGAAGCCGCCGTAGCGAATCGTCCACGGCCTGCGCGATGTATGAAGGTGAAAGACCTTTCTTACCCTCCCCCATCTCGGAGCCAACCTTTGTAATTACAACGAATTTATCCCGATCTTTCCGGCCTTTCAGCCAGCGGCCAATGATCGTTTCCGACTCTCCGCCGGAATTGCCGTCCACCCATCTCGAATAGGCATCTGCCGTATCGATCGCATTGAAACCAGCGTCTGCAAACCGGTCCAAAAGGGAAAAGGAGGTCTTTTCATCGGCCGTCCAGCCGAAGACATTGCCGCCGAAAACCAGCGGCGCGATTTCCAGTTTCGTACGTCCAAGGCGTCGATGGGTCAAAGCTCACTCCGATATATGTGTCCAAACTTGTTTTTCTTTGCATTATTGAGAAGCAAAGCCTATCTGCCATCGCAGCGTGTGACAAAGGTCCAGTTTGCGCATGTAGGAATAGCTATAGAGCCGGTTTTTGCAGTGATATTGAGGCCGCAATTTCAAATTGCGTCTCGATGCTCCGAAAGCGCGGCGATCTGGTGAAGGGGAAGGTTTTCCGGAATGGAGATTTTTACGGCTGCAGGCTTCACGGCACTGCTTCAGGTTATAATGATCGACCTTGTGCTTGCGGGCGACAATGCGATCGTGATTGGTCTTGCGGCAGCGGGATTGCCTTCGGATCAACGTAAGAAAGCGATCCTGGTCGGTATCATAGCAGCGACGGTGCTGCGTATCGGCTTTGCACTCATCACCACCGAATTGCTGAAGCTGGGTCCTGCCCTGCTGATAGCGGGCGGCTTGCTGCTTCTGTGGGTGTGCTGGAAAATGTGGCGCGAACTGACCGTTTCGCATGAAGACGAGCATGCGGCCACCGAGGCGATGTCCGATTCCGATCTCGACAGCGACGGTCAAGTTGCTGGAAAGGCTCCGCGCAAGACCTTTGCCCAGGCTGCCTGGCAGATCGTCATTGCAGACGTGTCGATGTCTTTGGATAATGTCCTTGCGGTTGCAGGCGCGGCCATGGATCACCCGACCGTCCTGATTATCGGTCTTGGTCTGTCCATTGCACTGATGGGTTTTGCCGCGACCTTCATTGCAAATCTTCTGCATAAATATCGCTGGATCGCCTATATCGGCGTTGCCATCATCCTCTATGTGGCACTGAAAATGACCTATGATGGTGCAATCGGCGTCTGGCCGAATATGTTCAGCGCCATAGGCTTCTAGCCGCATCGAACAAAAAAGGGCGCCGATTGGCGCCCTTTTCTTTTCTGCAACTTGCCGGATTATTGCGGCAGCTTGTCGTCTACGCCCTTGATGTAGAAGTTCATGCCGAGCAGCGTGCCGTCATCCGCCACTTCGCCGTCCTTCAACCATTCGCTGCCGTCCTGCTTTGCAATCGGGCCGGTGAATGGGTTGAACTCCCCGGACTTGATCTTGGCTTCGGTTTCTTCAGCCAGCTTCTTCACATCGTCAGGCATGTTGGCATAAGGCGCCATCACGACGTGGCCTTCCTTCATGCCGCCCCAGACGTCCTGCTGCTTCCAGGTGCCGTCGATGACTGCCTTGACGCGTTCGGTGTAATACGGACCCCAATCGTCGATGATCGAGGTGAGCTGCGTTTCAGGACCGAACTTGATCATGTCGGACGCCTGACCGAAAGCCTTGATGCCGCGTTCTGTGGCAACCTGCATCGGTGCGGTGGAATCCGTGTGCTGGGTGATGATGTCGACGCCCTGATCGATCAGAGCCTTTGCAGCATCGGCTTCCTTGCCTGGATCGAACCAGGTGTTCGCCCACACGACCTTCACCTTGAAATCGGGATTGACGGTCTGCGCGCCGAGCACGAACGCATTGATGCCCATGACGACTTCAGGGATCGGGAAGGAAGCGATATAGCCTGCTTCGCCGACCTTCGAGAGCTTCGCGGCGATAATGCCCTGAATGTAACGGCCTTCATAGAAACGCGAATTGTAGGTCGTGACATTCGGATGATCGCGCTTGTAGCCGGTCGCGTGTTCGAACTTCACATCCGGAAATTTGCCGGCAACCTTGTTGGTCGGGTCCATATAACCGAACGAGGTCGTGAAGATGATGTTGCAGCCGGAGCGTGCGAAACGCTCGATGGCGCGTTCCGCGTCAGCACTTTCAGGAACGCTTTCGAGGTAAGCCGTCTCGACGGCATCACCCAAAGCTTCCTTCATTTCGAGCAGGCCCTGATGGTGCTGATAGGTCCAGCCGAAATCGCCTGTTGGCCCGATATAGATGAAGCAGGCCTTTGTGGCGGCCTGTGCTCCCATCGCGCCGAACGACAGCATCGCTGCCGCCGTGGCGAAGGATAAAATTGTCTTTTTCATTGTCCGTCCTCTTGTGTTGCCAGGGGGCATTATCCCGTATTTTCTTAGCGATCAGGCACAAACGGCCGCCCCAAAGAAGCCGGTGTGTTTATCATCGTCAGTCGCCGATTTCTGGAGATTAGAACAAGCACCACTATCGTTGCCAGATAGGGAAGCGAAGAAAGAAGCTGCGAAGGCACGCCTATCCCCAGTGCTTGCGCATGAAGCTGGCCGATGCTGACCGCACCGAACAGATAAGCGCCCGCCAGAACGCGCCACGGCCGCCACGAAGCGAACACGACAAGCGCCAATGCGATCCATCCGCGGCCCGCGGTCATGTTCTCGATCCATTGCGGCGTGTAGACGAGCGAGAGGTAAGCCCCAGCCAATCCGGCGCACGCACCGCCAAACATCACCGCCAGATAGCGAATGAGGATGACATTGATGCCAAGAGCATGCGCCGACATGTGATTGTCGCCGACCGACCGCAAGGTGAGGCCAGCCCGTGTGCGGAAAAGGAACCATGCGACTGCCGCAGTCAGGAAGATCGAGAAGTAGAAGATCGGGTCTTGCCCGAACAGCAGCTTGCCGACGATCGGCAGGTCGGTCAGACCCGGTATGTAGACAAAACCGAGCTTCACTCCGGGAAGGCCAACAAAACCTTCGCCCAGCATGCCGGACAATCCAAGCCCGAGCAGCGTAAGTGCAAGGCCGGTCGCGACCTGATTGGTCACAAGTGTAAGTGTCAAAAAGCCGAACAGCAGCGAAAACAAGGACCCGACGATAATTGCGGTACCCGCGCCGAGCCAAGGCGATCCCGTCATGAGGGCAACGCCGAAACCTGTCACCGCGCCCATGACCATCATGCCTTCGACCCCAAGGTTCAGCACGCCGGAGCGCTCGACCACGAGTTCGCCTATCGCTGCCAGAAGAAGCGGCGTTGCGGCGGTCGCGATGGTAATGAGTATGTTCTCAAACATTCTGCGTAGCCTTTGCCGGAGCGCCCACAAATCGGATGCGGTAGTGGATCAGCATGTCGCAAGCGAGCACGAAGAACAGAAGCATGCCTTGGAAAGCCCTGACGACCTTGTCGGAGACACCGATGGAAATCTGCGCTGCCTCACCTCCGAGATAGGAGAGCGCCAGCACAAGACCTGCGGCAACGATGCCCAGCGGGTTCAAGCGGCCGAGAAACGCGACGATGATGGCCGTGAAGCCATATCCGGGCGAGATCGTTGGGCGCAATTGTCCGATTGCGCCTGACACTTCCGATATTCCGGCCAATCCTGCCAATCCGCCCGAAACCAGAAAGGCAAAAAAGATCATCTTCGTGTTGGAAAATCCGGCAAAGCGTCCTGCTCGCGGGCTTTGTCCAAGCACTTTGACTTCAAAACCCTTCAACGTGCGCGAAAGGACGAACCAGAGCACCAAAGCTGCGACAAGCGCGAAAACGAAGCCCCAATGCGCCCGTCCCGATGCGCTCCAGACCTCAGGCAGCACCGCATATTCGTGAAAAGTCCGTGTTTCGGGAAAATTCATGCCCGATGGGTTGCGCCACGGTCCGCGCACCAGCCAATCGAGAAAAAGCTGCGCGACATAAACCAGCATGAGGCTGGTCAGGATTTCATTGGTGTTGAAACGCGCCTTTAGAAACGCCGGGATGGTGGCAAAAGCCGCGCCGCCTGCGATGCCCATCAGCATCATCAGGGGCAGCACGGCCCAGTTCTGAAACTCCGGGAACATGACAGGCAGGATCGAGCCTGCAAGCGCGCCGATCACGAATTGGCCTTCTGCGCCGATGTTCCAATTGTTCGAAAGATAACAAACGGATAGCCCAACCGCGATCAGTATGAGCGGAGCGGCTTTGATTGCCAGTTCGTGCAGCGACCAGACTTCGCGCAATGGATCGATGAAATAATAATAGAGCGCGTCGAGCGGGTCCTTTCCCAGAAGAAAGAACATGATCGCTCCGGCAATCAGTGTCAGCACCAGCGCGATAAACGGCGAAACGACACTGAACAAACGCGAATGCTGCGGACGCCTGACAAGTTCGATCCGCATCAGACGAGTTCCTTCGCTACTTCGACATGGCCAGGCTCCGCGCCGCCCATCAGAAGGCCTATCTTTTCGAATGTGGCATCTGCGATGCGAAGCGGTTTTGAAAGTTCGCCATTGTGCATGACGGCGATGTTGTCGGAGATTTCAAAAAGTTCGTCGAGGTCCTGGCTGATGACGAGAACCGCCGAGCCTGCTTTCGCCAGATCGATGAGCGACTGGCGGATATGAGCCGCCGCACCGGCATCGACACCCCATGTCGGCTGGTTCACGACCATGACGGCAGGCTGCCTATCGAGCTCACGACCAATGATGAATTTCTGCAGATTACCGCCGGAAAGTGCCGTCGCCTCAGGATCGATGCCGCTCTTGCGAACATCCATGATCTTTACGATCCGCTGGGCAGCGGCAAACACAGCGCCGTTCTTTACGACTCCTCCTATGCCGAAAAAGGCTTTGCGGTCGGTCTTGTGACGCGACAAGAGAAGGTTTTCAGAAAGCGTCATGCGCGGTGCCGCACCATGGCCCAGCCGTTCTTCCGGAACAAAGGCCGCACCAAGAAGCCGCCTGCCGGAGATCGAAAGTCTGCCTGCATCCTTAGCGCGAATACGTACCGTCGCCGCATCCGATTGCAGAACTTCGCCGGAAATCGCCTCGAAAAGCTCGCCTTGCCCGTTTCCGGCCACACCGGCGATGCCCATGATCTCGCCGGCCTTCACCGTGAGATTGATATTGCGCAGCGGCACGGAGAAAGGCGTCGCAGGCTTGCGCACCAGATCATTGACCTGAAGAAGCGGCGTGCCCGCGGTTTCATCAGTGGATGGCTCATGTTCAATGGTGTGAACGTCACCGCCCACCATCATCCGCGCCAGCGTAGTGGCCGTTTCCTTGCGCGGATCACATTGCCCGACTACCTTGCCGTGACGCAGCACGGTCGCCCGATCGCAAATCCTTTTCACTTCCTCCAGGCGGTGTGAAATGTAGAGGATCGACTTGCCTTCGGACCGCAACCGCTCAAGCGTCTCGAACAGCTTGTCAGCCTCCTGCGGCGTCAAAACGGAGGTCGGCTCGTCGAGAATGATGAGGTCTGGCGCTTGCAGAAGGCAACGCACGATCTCGATGCGCTGACGCTCGCCGACCGACAGGTCGCCGACAATCGAATAGGGATCGAGCGGCAGGCCGTAGCTGTAGGACAGTGCCTTCGCCTTGGCAGCAATCGTGCCGATCGGCGTATCGCTTTCCAGCGAAAGCGCGATATTCTCCGCAGCGGTGAGCGCGTCAAACAGCGAAAAATGCTGAAAAACCATGCCGATACCGAGCTTTTTTGCAACGCTCGGCGTGTTGATGGTGACCGGCGAACCCTTCCAGAAAATCTCGCCTGAAAACGGCTCCAGAGAGCCGAACAGCATTTTTACCAGCGTGGATTTCCCCGCGCCGTTTTCGCCGAGCAGCGCATGGATTTCTCCCGGCGCGATTTTCAGGTCGATGTTATCGCAAGCCTTCAGGCTACCAAAAATCTTGGTCAGGCCCCGGACCTCAAGCAGGTCCGCTCCGTCAGTCACCAGGGTTGTTTGCACAACGCCCCCATTTTTCTTGTTTTATATGTTCCCGCGTCCATCGTAGGCGCGCATTGCTCCAAGTACAAAGCCGCGCTTATCTTGAAAGTGCTTCAATATTTCCAGTGATACCGCTGGCATCATGGGATCAGGATCGTGGTTCCGGTCGTCTTTCGGCCTTCGAGGTCCGAATGCGCCCGCGCCGCGTCTTTGAGATCGTAAGTCTGATTGATGCTGATCTTCACAGCCCCATTCAGCACCGCATCGAAAAGGGCGCTGGAGCTTTCTTCCAGATCCTGGCGCTTTGCGATGTAGGTGAACAGCGTTGGCCGCGTTACGAACAGAGAGCCCTTTTTGGAAAGGATACCGAGATCGAGAGGCGGAATGATCCCGGAAGACTGTCCGAAGCTAACCAGCATGCCGAGCGGCCTGAGACAATCGAGAGAACCGGCAAACGTATCCTTCCCGACAGAATCATAGACGACATTGCAAAGCTCGCCATTTGTGATTTCACGCACGGCAGAGGCAAAATCAGGCGTCTGGCGATAGTTGATGACGTGGTCGTAACCATTGGCCTTTGCCAACGCGACCTTATCGGGTGAACCGGCCGTACCGATGGTCTTTACGCCAAGATGCTTGGCCCATTGTCCGGCGATCAGGCCGACGCCGCCCGCTGCAGCGTGAAACAGGATCGTGTCGCCCTTCTTGACCTTGAAAGTGCGTCGCAGCAGATACTCAGCGGTCATGCCCTTCAGCATCATCGCTGCTGCCTGTTCATCACTTATACCGTCCGGGATTTTTACAACCTTGTCCGCAGCGATAACGCGCTGCTCGCAATAGGCGCCGATCGGTCCCGCATAGGCTATGCGATCGCCTTTCTTCAATGAAGTGACGCCCTCGCCTGTCTCGAGCACAACGCCTGCGGCTTCATTGCCGGGGATGAGCGGCAAGCCGGCAGGCGCCGGATAAAGGCCGGTGCGGTAGTACACGTCGAGAAAGTTCAGACCAATGGCCGTATGCTTGATCAGGACTTCGCCAGCACCCGGAGTGCCGGGATCTTTGTCCGCATAAGTCAGAACTTCAGGACCGCCATTGCTGCGAACGAGGACCGCTTTGGACATGTCAGACATCCTTTGCACCAAGCTTCGGGAACATCTGCATGACGCCCCCGATAAAGAACAGATAGACGCCGGTTATGGCGATGCCGATTTTCACCAGATCATGCGCGTTCATGCCCTGCAGCAGAGCAATCGCGCCAAAAGCACACCAAACCAGCGTTATGGTCAAATTGAGATTGCGCAGGCGCTTGACCCGCACGGGATGAAGAAAATTGATCGGCAGGAACGTCATGACACCCGCAATGACAACGATGGCGAATGAGAGCCATTCACCTGTGCCAATCACGAAAAGCGTAAAGACGAGCATGTTCCAGACGACCGGAAAACCTTTGAAAAAGTTCTCCTTCGTCTTCATGCTGGTGTCGGCATAATAGATCGCGCTGGAAATGACGATTATCGCCGCCGAGAGGAAGGAAAGGCCTTCGCCCATGAAACCGCTCTGATAGAGCGCGAAAGCCGGGATCAGGACGTAGGTGACATAGTCGATGATGTTGTCGAGCATCTCGCCCGACCAGGTCGGCAGCACGTCTTTGACTTCGAGCTTGCGGGCTATCGGCCCGTCTATGCCGTCGACGAACAGGGCAAGGCCAAGCCACCAGAACATGGCCGTCCAACGCTCCTCGCTCGCCGCAACCAGCGAAAGAAACGCCAGAAAAGAACCTGATGCTGTTAGCAGATGAACCGAGAAGGCCTTAGCCTGCGGCCATGTAACTTTCTTCTTTTTCACGTTTCGCGCCGCTCGTTGTTCAGAATTCAGCGAGATGGAGCGCTTCGACAACGCGCCCACAAGCAGATGACTGCTTCAGCCGCACTTAATATGAGCGTTGTCGGGCATTCAAGCGCTATCGGACCGAACCAAGCTTGCGAGCAGTGTTACCAACGACTTTTGTGCCGGTCACCGCATGAGTGCGACGAGACACCACGGATTGCATCATGTTGATCAGGCACCTCGCAACGCCCTATATCACAGGCAATGATTTCGCCTGATCGAGGTTAAAAGCATGAGCAAACGAGCCGACATAATCGTTGCAGGCGCCGGCCCTGTCGGCCTCGTCGCCGCTCTTGCCGCCGCACAGGCTGGCTTTTCGGTGAGGCTCTGCGGACCAAAGGCCGGCACGACCGACCGCCGGACAACAGCATTGATGCAGCCCGCGATCGACGCCCTAAGTAGCCTTGGCGTGCTCGATAAGATCCTGCCGCAAGCGGCTCCCTTGCGGGTTATGCGCATTATCGACGGCACCAAAAGGTTGATTCGCAGCCCGATCGTCACATTCCATGCAAGCGAAGTCGGCGCGGAGTATTTCGGTCTCAATATTCCGAATTCCGTTCTTGTTGCAGCGCTAGACGAGCAGATCGCCAGCCGCCCTGAAATCACAAGGCTCGAAACATCCATTGTCGAATGGACGATAGATGACGACGCTGTTCAGGCTGCCCTCTCCGATGGGCAGGCAATTTTCGCCAGGCTGGTCATCGCTGCTGATGGGCGGCTGTCCATGGCCCGCGACGCCGCGGGCATCGACAGTTCGACAACCCGCTACCCGCAAGCAGCATTGGTTGCGAGTTTTACCCACAGCCGCGAGCATGGCTTCGTTTCGAATGAATTTCACACCGAAACCGGCCCTTTTACGCAAGTGCCGCTGCCGGGCAAGCGATCAAGCCTCGTATGGGTGGTTGAGCCTGAACGCGCCGACGAACTAGCGTCGCTGGATACGGCTGAACTGTCCAGACTGATCGAAAATCAGATGGGCTCTATGCTTGGAAGTGTCACGGCGGAGCCCGGCTGTCAGATTTATCCATTGTCGGCAACGCTCCCGACGAGCTTTGCGAAAAACCGCGTTGCGCTGGTTGGTGAAGCTGCCCACGTATTCCCGCCGATCGGTGCGCAGGGTCTCAACCTTGGAATTAGAGACGTCCAGGATCTTATTGAAACAATTTCCGAATCTTCTTCAGACGTAGGCAGCAAAGAAACCCTTCGACGCTACGACGCAAAACGGCGTCCAGACGTCCTTGCGCGGGCGGGCGGGGTTCGTCTGCTCAACAGATCACTGCTTTCCAACATGCTGCCAATGCAGATCGCAAGGACGGGCGGGTTGGGCCTGCTCGGATCCATCAGCCCGCTTCGCGTGTTTTTCATGCAGGAGACCCTAAAACCCGGCACCGGGCTTTTGGGAATTCGCGATGCGTTACGGAAACAGATCGGGCGGAAGGATACCGCTGCGGATCGCGTAGAGTAGTGCTGTCACGCTGAACACCGATATGCATGTCGTGATCAGCACGCTGGCCGACGCCCGCTGCACCCAAACGCCATATTGCTGGGCCAGCACGAAGACATTCGTTGCCGTGGGGAGCGCTGCAAGCAGAACTGCCGTAAAAACCCAGACCTCCGAAAAATTGCCGATCCAGCTCAGCATCACATAGCAAAGCATCGGATGCACAACCAGCTTGAGGCCGGCAATCGGCACGAGCTCGACCGGGACGCGGTTCAATGGTCGAAGCGCCAGCGTCACGCCCATTGCAAACAATGCGCAGGGGGCGGCAGCGCTCGCGAGATAATCCAGCAGCCTTTCCAGCGGCATCGGCGCCCTGAATTCGAACGCTGCCGCGGCAACACCGATCGCAGTCGCGATGATAAATGGGTGAAGCAGGATTTTCTTGAGCGCATCGCCGGTCATTTGCAGCGGCGAGCGCCCCTGCCCGCCGGCAACCGCCATCAACATCGGCGCCAGGGCGAAGTGCATGATGTTTTCAAAACAGAAGATCAACGCCAGCGGCACAGCCGCTTCCGGGCCGAAAGCCAGCAACGCAAGCCCCGGCCCCATGAAACCGATATTGCCATAGGCAGCGGCAAAACCCTTGATGCCCGATTCGGCAATTTTGCCGCGCGAAACGATCACCGAGCCGCAAAACATCAGCGCAAAGATGACGAAAGTCGAGAAAACCGAACCGAAAATATAGCTCCATTCGGTCAGTTGCTCGATCGGCGTCTTCGACAATAGCTGAAAAAACATGGCCGGAAGCGCGATATAGATGATGAATGTCGTCATCCAGCCAAGCGCTTCAAGCGGCTGGCGCGTTAACTTCGCGACCACGAAACCGATGAAGATCAGGCCGAAGAACGGCAAAACAAGCCCAAATATATCCGACATTTCTTCCCGCGCCTGAAACCTCACCCAGCGCTAACGCGTGGCTTTGGTGGGCGTCAAGGCTCAAGGGATTGAATTGCTTGGATCGATGCGCCAAATAGTGCCAGAGGTAGCGCAATGAGTGACATCAAGACAGCCAAGTTTTCGATCGGCCAGGTTGTTCGCCACAGGCTGTTTCCGTTTCGCGGCGTGATCTTTGACGTCGACCCGGAATTCGCCAACAGCGAAGAATGGTACGAATCCATTCCGGCAGAGGTTCGTCCGGCGCGCAACCAGCCTTTCTACCATTTGCTGGCCGAAAATTCCGAGACGGAATACGTCGCCTATGTGTCGGAGCAGAACCTGCTTGAGGATGAGTCCGGCGAGCCGGTCAGGCATCCACAGATCAGGGAGTTCTTCGATAAGACTTCTGACGGCCGATACGCCCCAAAAGACAATTTGAAGCATTAAAAAAGGCGGGTTTTGACCCGCCTTTTTTATAATTCCGGAAATTCAGAACTTAATTGGCGGTTTTCGCCCTGTCCTGCTCTTCCTTCAGCTTTTTCGCGAAGTCTTCGTTGTTCTTGCTCACGAACTCCTGAAGCTTCTTCTGGCGATCCTCGATGTCGGACTGCTGCATCGCAGGACCGTCATAAGCGCCCGTGAAGCCCTGAAGCGAAACCTTCACCGGGTTCTGCTGGTTCTGAAAATTGACCGAAGTAAGCGTCAACTCCTGACCCTTCTTGAACGAAGCGACGAGCGGGTCGTTGAGCGGAACTTCCGCCACGCAACGGTCAGGGAAGCAGATCACATAGTCGAGCTTCTGTGCCTTGCCGCCGTCGATCTGCAGGCCGATGCCGGGAGGCACCAGGCGACCGGTTGGAACCGTTACCTGAAATACCTTGCGATTCACCTTGCCCTTGAGTTCGATCAGGCTGATGCCGGTAACCATCTGGCCGGAATCGGCAACCAGAATGTTCTGCACGTTGCAGATGTCGACTTCTTCCTGCTTGGTGCAAGCCTTGAACCAGCCCTGAGGCGCTTGCTGTTGCTGCTGGGCTGCCGCTGGCGAAAAGCTGGCGGCGAGCACTCCAAGTGCGCCTGCGGCCATCGCCGGAATACGGCAAGCGTCGATTTTCAGGCTGATCATCTTGTTCCTATCCTCTCAAACGATCCGGGAACGGTTCTATCCGCTGTTTGTCTTGGCTACCTGTTGGGCAAATAAGGCAACAGCATGACTTCGCGTCGCCTGTTACACTGCCGCATCGTATGAATCCAGCCTCTTTGCGGAATGTCACTTACATTAGAGTGCCGTGCGTCCTATTGGACGCACAAAGGACGCTCTAACACTTTAGTCTCTGCATCGTGCTTTCCTCAACCGATTCCGTTTTCGGGCCGATGCAGAACCGCCATGAACTGCACCGAATTCAACCTCATGATAGATTGAAAAGCGAATCAATCCAAAACACGTCCGATTTTTTGAGGTAAGAGGCTATGCGCCGTTCATTTTTGTTGCTCTGCGCGAGCCTGATTCTCGGCCTTGGCGTCTCCCAGGGCAATGCCGAACCCAAACACGCCATCGCAATGCACGGCGAACCGGCGCTGCCGGAAAACTTCACGCATTTCCCATATGCGAATCCTGACGCACCCAAGGGCGGACGCATCGAATATGCATGGCCCGGCACCTTCGACAGCATCAATCCATTCATTGTCCAGGGAAGCGGCGCACGCGGCACGCTCGATCTGATTTTCGGCTACAACGTTTTCGACAGCCTCATGCAGCGCTCCGCCGATGAGCCGTTCACACTCTATCCGCTTGTTGCAAAATCGGTGGAAACCGATGACCAGCGCAGCTTCGTCGAGTTCACCATCGACGATCGCGCGCGCTTCTCCGACGGAGAACCTATCACACCCGACGACGTGATTTTCACCATCGAACTGCTGCGCGACAAGGCATTGCCGCGCTATGGCGTCACGGCCGGGAAGATCGAAAAAATGGAGAAAATCGGAAAACAGGGCATCCGGTTTGTTTTCAAAGAACCCGACCGTGAGCTGCCGCTTATCCTCGGCCTGATGCCTGTTTTGCCCAAACACGCAATCAACGCGGAAACATTCGATCGTTCGACGCTCACGCCAATTATCGGCAGCGGGCCTTACAAGCTCGAAACGGTGCGCGCAGGCGAAAGCATCACGATGGTCCGCAACAAGGACTATTGGGCGAAGGATTTGCCCACAAAACGCGGTTTCGACAATTACGACCAAATTCGCGTCACCTATTTCCGCGACGAAAACGCGATGTTCGAAGCCTTCAAGAAAGGTCTGGTCGATGTTTTCATGGAAGGAAGCAGCGGGCGCTGGGCCAATGACTATGATTTCCCGGCGGTAACGCGCGGCGACATCGTCAAGGAAACGATCCGCACACGATTGCCTTCGGGCATGTTCGGCTTCCTGATGAACACGCGCAGACACGTCTTCAAAGAACCGGAAGTCAGAAAGGCCCTGATCGACCTGTTCGATTTCGAGTGGTCCAATCGAAACCTGCTTTCGAACGCTTACACGCGCACCAAGAGTTTTTACGACAATTCGGATTTGTCCTCTCACGGTCGCCCGGCGAGCGAGCGGGAAAAAGTCCTGCTTGCGCCCTTCCCCGACGCAGTCACGCCGGAAATCATGGCTGAAGGCTGGAAGCCGCCCGTCTCGGACGGCAGCGGCCGGGACCGGGATTTCCTGCGCGTCGGCTACGAAAAGCTGAAACAGGCAGGTTACGAGGTCAAGAACGGCGCGCTGACAGCACCGGACGGCTCGCCACTGGCGTTCGAGATCATGCTCAAGGGCAAAGACGGCGAACAGCTCGCAATCGCATGGCAGCAAACGCTGCGACGCCTTGGCATTGCGGCAAACGTCCGTTCGGTCGATGCCGCACAATATCAGCAGCGGATGATCAACTATGATTTCGACGCGATCGTTTATCTCTATCCTTCATCGCTCTCACCGGGCGTCGAGCAGATTGCGCGCTGGGGTTCTGCCTTCCGCGACCAGCCGGGAACCTTCAACTTTGCAGGTGTGGCCAATCCGGCTTTGGATGCAACGATCAACGCGTTGTTGAATGCCCGCACGCGCGAAGAGTTCGTCGATGCCGTGCGCGCGCAGGATCGCGTTTTGTTGAGTGGCGCCTATGTCGTTCCTTTGTATTACTCGCCCGAGCAATGGATAGCGCGTTGGAACCGCATAAAACGCCCCGAAACCATACCGCTGAACGGCGCGCAATTGCCCACATGGTGGCGGCAAGATTAGAACGGAAGAGCTCGACATGGCCAAGCAGTCAGTAACGGTAGACGTCGTTTCCGATGTCGTATGCCCCTGGTGTTTCATCGGCCAGAAGCGGCTCGACAAGGCAATAGAGTTGCTTCCCGATATCGATGTCCATGTCCGTTGGCGTCCATTCCAGCTTGATCCGACGATCCCGGCAGGCGGCATCGACCGCAAGCAATACATGCTGTCGAAATTCGGGAGCGAAGAGCGCCTGAAAGAGATTCACGCGAGAGTCGAGCAACTGGGTGCCGATGAAGGCATTGAATTCGACTTCGATGCGATCACCGTTTCACCGAATACGATCGACGCGCATCGCGTGATCCGCTGGTCTGCAGCACAGGGCGAAGCCGCGCAAAATACCGTCGCGCGCCGCCTGTTTCAGCTTTATTTCGAAGAAGGCAAAAACGTCGGTGATCATGAAGTTCTGATCGACGCCGTAAGAGGCGCTGGCCTGGACGCGGCCCCAATCGAAGTGCTCCTCGCAACGGACGCCGATCGCACGGAGATTTCGACGGAAGCCGCCACCGCATCGCAAATGGGCATAACCGGCGTCCCGTGCTTTTTGCTCGAAAGCAAATACGCTGTCATGGGCGCTCAGGACGTCGCGACGCTGGCCGACGCGATCCAACAAGTCGCCACTGCCAAAGCGAATGGCGACCTCGGCGACGCCTGATAGGAATCAGGCCGCCGCTTTTTCCGCCAAGCGCGCAAGCTGCGTCATCACCACGGCAGCGCCTGCGAGACGCTTTTCGGGCTTTGGCCAGTCGCGGGAAAGCACGATGCTGTGGTCTGGCCGGATTTTGGCAAGACTGCCTTGCTCGCTGATGAAGCGCACCAGACCAGCCGGATCGGGGAATTCGCGCTTCCTGAAATGAATGACGATGCCCTTCGGTCCTGCGTCGAGTTTCTCGACATTCGCCTTGCGGCAAAGCGACTTGATGAACACGATCTTGAGCAGATGTTCGACTTCTTCCGGCAGCTTGCCGAAACGGTCGATGAGTTCGGCAGCAAAACCGTCGATCTCTTCCGGGGAATCGAGATCTGCAAGCCTGCGGTAAAGCGCCAGCCGAAGCTGCAGGTCGGGCACGTAGGATTCGGGGATCATGACTGCCGTGCCGATTGCGATCTGCGGCGACCATCCGCCATCCACGACTTCGCCCGTGCCACGAATTTCCGCGACGGCCTCTTCGAGCATCTGCTGATAAAGCTCGAAACCGACTTCCTTGATGTGGCCGGACTGTTCCTCACCGAGCAGATTGCCCGCGCCGCGAATGTCGAGATCGTGGCTTGCAAGCTGGAAACCTGCGCCCAGCGTATCCAGCGACTGAAGCACTTTCAGCCTGCGATCGGCCGTCGTCGTCAAAACCTTGTTCGCCGGCAGCGTGAACAGCGCATAAGCGCGCACTTTCGAACGGCCAACACGCCCGCGTATCTGATAGAGCTGAGCCAGCCCGAACATGTCGGCGCGGTGAACGATCAGCGTGTTTGCGGTCGGAATGTCCAGACCCGATTCCACGATCGTCGTGGACAAGAGCACGTCGTACTGCCCATCGTAGAAGGCGTTCATGATGTCGTCGAGTTCGCCCGGCGGCATCTGGCCGTGCGCGATCGCGACCTTCAACTCTGGCACGGATTCCGCCAGAAACTGGCTCATCTCGGTGAGATCGGCGATACGCGGTACGACATAGAAGCTCTGCCCGCCGCGATAGCGTTCGCGCAGAAGCGTCTCGCGGATGACCAGCGGATCGAACGGCGAAATGAAGCTGCGCACCGCCATGCGGTCTACCGGCGGCGTGGCGATCAGCGACAATTCGCGAACGCCGGTCAGCGCCAATTGCAGCGTGCGCGGGATAGGCGTTGCCGAAAGCGTCAGAACGTGAACGTCGCTCTTGATCTCCTTCAGCCGTTCCTTGTGCTTCACACCGAAATGCTGCTCCTCGTCGATAATCAGAAGCCCAAGATTTTTGAAGGAAATCGATGCGCCAAGAAGCGCATGGGTGCCGACAACGATATCTACCGTGCCTTCCGCGATGCCCTTCTTCGTTTCGGCGAGTTCCTTCGCGCCTACCAGACGGGAGGCTTGCCGGACATTTATCGGCAGGCCAGAAAAACGCTGCGAGAACGTCTTGAAATGCTGGCGCGAAAGCAAGGTCGTCGGCACGACAACCGCGACCTGAAACCCTTCCATTGCCGCGATGAACGCCGCTCGCAGCGCAACCTCAGTCTTGCCGAAGCCGACGTCGCCGCAAATCAGGCGATCCATCGGCTTACCGGCGGAAAGATCGTCAATCACAGCATCGATTGCGCTCTGCTGGTCATCCGTTTCCTCGTAAGGGAAGCGTGCCGAAAACTCCCCATACACGCCCTCCGGCGGAATGAAGGCAGGTGCCGAACGCATCTGGCGTTCTGCGGCAAGGTGAATGAGCGCGCCAGCCATTTCGAGCAGGCGGCGTTTCAGCTTCGCCTTGCGTGACTGCCATGCACCGCCGCCGAGCTTGTCGAGCGTGGCTTCTGCCGAATCCGAGCCGTATCTGGACAGAAGCTCGATGTTTTCGACCGGCAGGAAAAGGCGATCATCGCCCGAATAATGGATCTCAAGGCAATCGTGCGGCGCACCGACCGCCTCGATGGTGCGCAAACCGATGAACCGGCCAATGCCATGGTCAGCATGAACCACGATATCGCCTGCCGAAAGCGAGGCTGCTTCCGCAATGAAATCAGAAGCCTTCTTGCGTTTTTTCGAACGCCTTATCAGACGGTCGCCAAGAATATCTTGCTCGGCAACGATTGCGAGCGTGTCCGTCTCGAAACCGGATTCAATCGGCAGAACCGCCATTCCCGCCTGCCCGGCGGTGAGTTTGGCGACATCCGACAGCGACGCAACACGCGTCAGATTGCCGAGTTCGTGTTCTTCGAGAATTTGCCCAAGGCGGTCGAGCGAGCCTTCCGTCCAGCCCGCGATGACAACGCGGCGCTTCGCAGCACGCATGTCGCTGATGTGCTTGACGGCCTGTTCGAACACATTCGCATTCGGATCGGCACGCTCCTCGACGAAACGACGGCCTGCGCGCGCGCCTGCGTGCAGCACCTTGCGCCCGCTGGTGAATGGCGTGTCGAAAGGCGTTAGCTCAATCGACGCGTGATCCGGCATTTCCGCCGCAAGATTTTCCGGCGACAGATACATCGCCAAAGGCGCGACAGGCTTGTAAGGCACAGCCTCTTTCAAACCGCCTTCGGACAGCCGCTTGCGTGCCTCGTAATGGTCGAGAATCAGCGTATGGCGTTCACTCAGCGCTTCACGCGCAAGGTGGTCGAACACTACCGGAACGCCCGGCAGATAGTCGAAAATCGTCTCCAGACGGTCGTAGAAGAACGGCAGCCAGTGTTCCATACCGGCAAAACGCCGCCCTTCGCTGACTGCCGCATAAAGCCCGTCGTCGCGCGACGGCGCACCAAAGGCTTCGATATAGTTGCGGCGAAAGCGGCTGATCGTTTCGGGTGTCAGGGCGACCTCGCTCATCGCCTGCAAGATCATCGCATTGCGCTGGCCCGTCGTGCGTTGCGTTGCGACATCGAAAGAGCGGATGGATTCCAGCGTATCGCCAAAGAAATCGAGCCGTAGCGCTTCTTCCCAGCCCGGCGCATAAAGATCGAGAATGCCGCCGCGCACCGCAAATTCACCGATGTCACGCACCGTCGCGACACGATCGAACCCGGAATTTTCCAGCCGGCTGATCAACACATTCATGTCGATCTGATTGCCGGGTTTTGCCTTAAACGTTTGCGCAGCAATGACTTCCGCTGGCGGAATGCGCTGCAGCAGACCGTTCGCGGTCGTCAGGATGACAGCGCGATGCGGCTTTTCGGCCAGCGCGATCATCGCGCTCAGCGCATCGAGACGCCTTGCCGATGCGTCAGATCCCGGCGAAACGCGGTCATATGGCAGGCAATCCCACGCAGGCAGTTCGAGAACCGGCAGACCGGGCGCGGCAAAGGCGAGCGCCTCGACGATTGCGGGCAAGCGCTGTCCGTCGCGGGCGATGAAAAGCACTGGCCCATCCTTGGCCATTTCTTCCGAAATCGTCGATAGCGCAAAGGCTTCGTAGCCATCGGCCACGCCGTCGACGATGAAAAGCCCGGTTCCGCTTTTGGGCAGGCCGATTGGTTTTATGAAGCTCATGTCTGTTTTAATCGAATTCTACCGTCTGGCGCGCGGCCAGAACCTTGCGAAAAATTGCCGTATCGTGTTGTTGCGGCAGCGGGCGTTCGCCCGTAACCCATGAAAGAAGATCACCGTCCTGCAGATCGAGCAGGACAGAGTATTCGTCGAGTTCGGCGTCGGTAAGCTTGTCGATGTAACGATCCGCGAAATCACCGAGAATGAGGTCCATCTCGCGCATGCCCCTATGCCAGGAACGATACAGCAGTTTGCGCCGGTGCGTATCCAGCCCGTCGCTCGTCCGTGTGGTTCCAGTCATGGCAATCTTCCTTGAAGTTCGGCACGCATATAGCGTGGATACAGCCGACTGTCAGCCTTGCAACGACACTCGCAGCGCATAAGCTGACACAATGCGCCCATCCATTCTCGATCCGCTTTTCGCACCCATCACCACGCTGCCCGGCGTTGGGCCGAAAATTGCCGTTCTCATTGAGAAAGTCGTGGCGGCCGACCTGACGGGTCGAACCGCGCGTGTCGGCGATCTGCCCTTCATCATGCCCGGTTCCGTCATCGACCGGCGCAACAGGCCGGGCATCGCACTTTCGCCGGAAGGCGCGATCGTTACGCTCGATGTGCAAATCGACAGGCATCAGCCGCCGCCGCGCGGCAACAAATCCGTGCCTTACCGAATCTATGCATTCGACGACACAGGCGAAATAGCCCTGACCTTTTTCCATGCGAATGCCGGATGGCTGGAAAAGACCTTGCCCGAAGGCGAGCAAGTTGTCCTCAGCGGCCGCATGGAATGGTTCAACGGCCGCCCGACAATGGTTCACCCGGACCACATCGTAAAAAAGGAAGACGAGGCGAGCCTGCCGCTAGTCGAACCGGTTTATCCATTGACGGCGGGTCTGTCGGGAAAAATTCTGCGCAGAACCATCGTTTCTGCAACGGAGCGCATGCCCGAATTTCCCGAATGGCTGGACCCGGAACTTGCAAGGCGCAACCGGTTTGTTCCGTTTCTGGAATCTCTGAGCCGCATTCACAACCCAATCGACGCTCTCGACATTTCGCCCGACAGCGTCGCGTGGCGCAGGCTGGCTTACGACGAATTTCTGGCCGGGCAGGTTTCGCTGGCGCTTGTCCGAGCCAAGATCAAACGGCTTTCCGGCCGCCCCCTCAAAGGCGATGGCCGTATAGCGAACGCCCTGCGCGCCGCCCTTCCCTATTCGTTGACTGCTTCGCAGGAAACGGCGCTGGCGGAAATCAACGCCGACCTCTCCGAGCCGGACCGGATGCTGCGCCTGCTTCAGGGCGACGTGGGGTCCGGCAAGACTGTCGTAGCGCTGCTGGCTATGGCGCGCGCCGTCGAGGCAGGCGGTCAGGCAGCACTGATGGCGCCGACTGAAATTCTGGCGCGCCAGCACATGGCGACCATAAAGCCTCTCGCCGAAAAAGCTGGTTTGCAGGTCGCGATCCTCACTGCACGGGAAAAAGGACGCGAGCGCGCCGAAATTCTGGCCGGGTTGGAAAATGGCGACATAAACATCGTTGTCGGAACCCACGCTCTGTTTCAGGACGCCGTGGTCTTTCACGATCTGGTGTTCTCGGTCATCGACGAGCAGCACCGTTTCGGTGTCCACCAGCGCCTTGCGATGACTGCCAAGGGCAACGCGCCGGATATGCTTGTCATGACAGCGACGCCGATCCCGCGCACGCTTGTTCTGACTGCATTCGGCGACATGGATGTTTCGCGCCTGACCGAAAAGCCAGCCGGACGGCAGCCGATCCAGACGGTAACTCTGCCGCTTGAGCGGCTGGACGATCTTGTCGAGCGGGTTCGCAAAGCCGTTTCCGAAGGCCAGAAAATCTACTGGATTTGCCCGCTTGTCGAGGAATCGGAAGAAATCAAGCTGATGTCTGCGGAAGACCGCTTCCGTTACCTCACAGGCGCTTTAGGTCCAATTGTCGGGCTTGTCCATGGCCGCATGAACGGTCGCGACAAGGACGAGGCGATGCGCGCCTTCAAGCAGGGCGAGACACGCGTTCTGGTGGCGACGACTGTCATCGAGGTCGGCGTCGATGTGCCGGACGCGACGATCATGGTCATCGAACACGCCGAGCGCTTTGGCCTGGCGCAATTGCACCAGCTTCGCGGGCGCGTCGGTCGCGGCGACAAGGCGTCCACATGCGTTCTGCTTTATCAGGGGCCGCTCGGCGAAACCGCAACGCGCCGTCTGTCGATCATGCGCGAGACGGAGGATGGCTTCCTGATCTCCGAGGAAGATTTGAAACTGCGCGGCGAAGGCGAATTGATGGGAACGCGCCAGTCCGGTACGCCCGGTTTCCAGATTGCCCGGATAGAAGCACATTCCGATCTACTGGAAACCGCCCGCAATGACGCGCGGCTTATTTTGACGCGCGATCCCGACCTGAAATCGGAGCGCGGCGAAGCGCTGCGCCTGCTGCTTTACTTGTTCGGGCGCGACGAAGCAGTCCGCCTCTTGCGCTCCTGCTGAGGAGCCGCCGCTGCTTTCGCAAGCTCGGCGGTCTTTTTGTGATATTCCGGCGCGACGAGACCCGCTGATATGATCAGCTTTGCGGCGTCCTCGACGCTCATGCTGAGCATGACGATTTCGTCTTCGCGCACATACATCAGGAAGCCGGTCGTCGGATTCGGTGTCGCGGGCATGAAGACCGCGACCGTCCGTCCCTCGATAGGGTGAAGCACATCGCCGACCTCGCCCTCTTTTTCAGTTGCGATAAACACAATCGACCAGACGCCTTTTCGCGGATATTCGACCAGCGCCACCTTGTTGAAAAGGTCCGCCTTGTTCGAAAGAACCGTCTCGAAAATCTGTTTCAGGCCGCGATAGATGCTGCGCACAAAAGGCGTGCGGCCAAGCATGTTTTCGCCAAGCGAAACGATGGAACGGCCAATAAAGTTTGCGGTCAGAAACCCGACAAGCGTGATCAGCGCAAGAGCAACGATCAGCCCGAAACCCGGCACCGCGAACGGCAGGTAGGAATCCGGATTATATCGGTGCGGGATATAGGGCTTTACCCATGAATCGACCCAGCCCACGAACGACCAGGCCAGATAAGCCGTGATCGCCAGAGGTGCCGTGACGATGAACCCCGTCAGGAAGTAGTTTCTGATACGACCCATCACATCCGATCCGCGAAAATCTGCATAAAGACTATTCGACAGTGACCGATTTCGCGAGATTGCGCGGCTGATCGACGTCCGTTCCCATGAAGACAGCCGTGAAATAGGCCAGCATCTGGATCGGCAGCGCATAGATGATCGGCGTGATGATCTCCGGCACGTCCGGCAGGATGATCGTTTCCATCGTCTCGACGGTCGACTGAGCCGCACCTTTTTGGTCGGTAATCAGAATGATCTTGCCGCCGCGCGCCGCAACTTCCTGCATGTTCGAAACCGTCTTTTCGAAAATACGATCATGCGGCGCGATGACGATCACCGGCATCTGCTCGTCAATCAGCGCGATAGGTCCGTGCTTCAACTCGCCAGCGGCATAGCCTTCGGCGTGAATGTAGGAAATTTCCTTGAGTTTCAGCGCGCCTTCCATAGCCAGCGGATAGTTGGTGTCGCGGCCGAGATAGAGCACGTTTTTGTAATGCGAGAGTTCGCGCGCCAGCTTTTCAAGCTGCTCGTCGAGCTTCAAAACCTGGTTGGCGAAACGCGGCGCTTCGGAAAGTTCGCGCACCAGCGTCCTTTCCTGTTCACGCGAGATCGTTCCCCGCGCCACACCGGCACGCACGGCCAGCGACGCCAGAACCGACAATTGACAGGTGAACGCCTTGGTCGACGCTACACCGATTTCCGGTCCGGCAAGCGTCGGCAGGATCACGTCTGATTCGCGCGCAATGGTCGATTCGCGAACATTGACGATTGCACCGATCGGAATGCCTTCCTTGCGGCAATAACGCAGCGAAGCCAGCGTATCGGCCGTTTCGCCGGACTGCGAGATGAAGAATGCGGCGCTATTCTTCGAGATCGGCATTTCGCGGTAGCGGAATTCCGAAGCCACATCGATATCCACCGGCAGGCGGGCAAGCCGCTCGAACCAGTATTTGCCGATGAGGCCGCTGAGATATGCAGTGCCGCAGGCCGAGATCGCCAGACGGTCGAGCTTGGCGAAGTCGAATGGCAGGTCTAGCGGCTTTGATACGCCATCCGTGAAATCTATATAATGCGCCAGCGTGTGCGAAATCACCTCTGGCTGCTCATGGATTTCCTTTTCCATGAAATGGCGGCGATTGCCCTTGTCGACCATGAAGCTGGTGCTGAGCGACTGTTGCTTTTTGCGCTCGACGGGCTTGCCGTCCATATCGAAGATGCCAATCTCGTCGCGTCGCACGACTGCCCAGTCACCATCCTCAAGATAAGTGACCGTGTTGGTAAACGGCGCCAGCGCGATCGCGTCGGAGCCGAGATACATTTCGCCCTCACCGTGCCCGACAGCAAGTGGCGGGCCGTTGCGAGCGCCGATGATGAGATTTTCATCGCCCTGGAACATGATCGCAAGCGCGAACGCGCCTTCGAGGCGCTTCAGCGTCTCATGCGCGGCCTTTACAGGATCTGCTCCGCGCTTCAACTCGCGCGCAATGAGATGGGCCACGACTTCGGTGTCCGTCTGGGAAACGAATTCGTAGCCGTCGGCCTTCAACTCGTTCCGCAACTCGGCGAAATTCTCGATGATACCATTGTGAACGACTGCAACGCCGTTCGAAAAATGCGGATGCGCATTCGTCTCATTTGGGACACCATGGGTTGCCCAGCGCGTATGGCCGATGCCGATCGTGCCGTCGAGCGGCTCGGCATTCAGGCGCTTTTCGAGATTGACCAGCTTGCCTTCTGCACGGCGTCGCCCAAGCGCGCCATTCTGAATGGTGGCGACGCCGGCTGAATCATAGCCGCGATATTCAAGCCGCTTCAGCGCATCGACAATGAGCGCCGCAACGGGCGTACGCCCGACAATTCCAACAATTCCGCACATCCAGGGAGCCCCGTATTCAAACCCAATCAACCCAGGCAAGTATTTATGGAGCGGGCCGATCGATAAAAAGTCACTTTGCGTTTCTTTCCATGTCAGGTGGAAAGACCTGCCGCAAGCATACAATTGAAAGCGGCAGGTAGCGCCATACTCACATCGTCTTACTTTTTTGCTGCCGAAGCACGAATTTCGCGCAATTGCCTCGCACGTTCGGGCAATATCTTCTGGCGCGCACGGCCGAATGCCAGTGCATCGTCAGGCACATTCTCTGTCACCACGCTACCGGAAGCGACATAGGCGCGGTCGCCAATCGAAATCGGCGCAACCAGCGATGAATTCGAACCGATAAACGCGCCTTCGCCAATATCGGTGAAAAATTTGGAGTAGCCATCGTAATTGCAGGTGATGGTGCCGGCGCCGATATTTGCGCCTGCGCCGACGCGCGCATCGCCGATATAACTCAGATGATTGACCTTGGCGCCTTGCTCTATCGTCGATTTTTTCACTTCGCAGAAATTGCCGACCTTCGCCTTGTCGCGCAAATCAGCACCCGGTCGCAGACGCGCGAACGGCCCGACATCGCAATTATCGGCAATGGTCGTGCCTTCGAAATGGCAATAGGCGTGAATTTGCGTGCCTGAACCAATCTTTACGCCTGTCGAGAAGTAGACATGCGGTTCGATAACCGTGTCCTGCCCGATTTCGGTATCGTGCGAGAAAAACACTGTCTCCGGTGCAATCAGGGTGGCACCGGAAAGCATCACCGCCCGGCGCTTGCGCTGCTGCCAGATCGCCTCCGCGTCGGCCAGTTCGGCGCGGTTGTTAATGCCCATGATGCTTTCAGGGCTTGTCTCGATAGCAACGACGCCAAGGCCAGCCTGACGCGCGATTTCCACGACATCCGTCAGGTAGAATTCGCCCTTTGCGTTGTTGTTTTCGACTTTTTCGAGCAATGCGAGGGCGTTTTTGCCCGAAATCGCCATCAGGCCGCCATTGCAGAAGCCGATCTTGCGCTCTTCGTCCGAACAATCTTTGTCTTCGCGGATCGCCACCAAAGCGCCATTCTGCTCGATCAAGCGGCCATAGCCCGAAGGGTTGGGCGGACGAAAGCCGATCACGACCACGGCGTGGCCCTCGGCAAGCTTTGCCCTCGCCTCGGTCAGCATCTCCGCCTCGATCAACGGCGTGTCGCCGAACATCACGAGCACATCGTCAAAACCACGCGAAAGAGCGTCTTTCGCTGCCAGGACCGCGTGTGCCGTGCCCAGTCTCTCTTCCTGAACGAAAATGCCTGCATCCGGCGCAAAAGATGAAGCTGCTTTGCGCACAGCGTCTGCGCCGTGACCGATGACGAGTGCGACCTCGCCCCCTCCGGCTGCCTGCGCCGCCTTGGCGACATGGGCAACGAGCGGCAGCCCGGCGACCTTGTGCAACACTTTCGGCAACGCGCTTTTCATGCGGGTACCCTCGCCGGCAGCGAGAATGATGGAAAGACAGCTTCTTTTTGACATGAAACTTCCGGTTTTTGGTCAGGCGGGATTCGATGCATGTGTAACACCGACGATCTCGCCGTCCAATGCGGCTTTATTTTGAGCCCTAACCGAGTGTTCCCAAGGTGGGGAATGTTTCGAGCAGCCAGTAGGACGCCGTCTGAACACCGCCCGTCAGGAAGAATACGCCCGCCAGAACCAGAAGCGCCCCGATGAGTTTTTCGATGCGCCCCAGATGAACGCGAAAACTTCCTACGAAACGCATGAAGGCTGCCGAGAACAAGGCAGCCAGCATGAACGGAATGCCAAGCCCCAGCGAATAGGCCGCAAGCAGCAATGCACCCTCGCCGACCGTCTCGCGACCGCCTGCAAGTGTGAGAATCGGCCCAAGCACCGGCCCGATGCAAGGCGTCCAGCCAAAGGCGAAGGCCAGACCCATCACATAGGCAGCAGCAACGCTCGCCGGTTTGCCCTGAGATTGAAAGCGCGCTTCGCGCGACAGAAACGGAATGCGCAGAACGCCCAGGAAATTGAGGCCCATGATGATGATGAGCACACCCGCGACCATCGCCAGGGTTTCCTGGTAGACTCTCAGGAAGCGCCCGATCGTTGAGGCACCCGCCCCGAGCGCGATGAATACGGTGCTGAAACCCAACACGAAGGCAAACGATGTAATCAAAAGGATTCGGCGTGTGGAAGACTCTTTGGTCTTCTCCGGTTGCTCGCGAAAATCTTCGACGGAAACACCGGCCATGTAGCAAAGATAGGGAGGCACAAGCGGCAACACGCAAGGCGAAAGAAACGAGAGCGCCCCGGCTCCGATTGCACTTACATATCCTACGTCTAACGCCATTCTAACCCCGCAACGATTTCGAAGCCCTATAACGCCTCGAAATTGGCTGCTCCAATCACCATTCCGTGCCCGCTATGAGAGCAGCGCAAAACCATACAGGAATGATTGGATTTTGGATGGTGAGCGCGCGTCTAGTTAAATCAGTGGTTTATTGGTGGGCGGGGTGGGTATCGAACCCACGACCATTCGATTAAAAGTCGAATGCTCTACCACTGAGCTACCCGCCCTAATACTGTTGCAGCGCAGCAACTTATCTCAAGGTTGCGTGACTTATCATGAACCATCGTGAAGTCCAGTGATTAAAAGTCAGTTGCTCTACCGGCTGAGCCACGCGCTCCCGAGGCGGAAACGCCCTGGAAATTTCGGCGGAACATAGGGAGAGTGCGGTATGCGGTCAACCTGAAAAATCAACATCATGCACGAACTCACAATTGACGTGACGAGAGCCGATATTTCCATTGGAAACGGCGCGCGATTTCTGACACGTTGCAGTTGTATAGGGAACTTTTTGTAATGATCGTACGTTTCATCGATCAAGGGATGGTTCGTACAAGATCAGGAGCAACAAATGAAACGGTTTTTGTCGACAATGTGCGCTGCGGCGCTCTCTATGACGTTAGCAGCAACATCTTTCATGCCTGCCAACGCCGCGCCTGTTTATGTTCCTAAAGTTGCCAGTGGCGTATCAGGTGCTGCAATTGACGTACAAAACGTTCAGTACAACCGCCGTGATCGCCGGATTGAGAGGCGTATAGATCGTCGCTGGGACCGTCGTCAGGTGCGTCGTGACTATCGAAACGATCGCCGCGGCTATTACCGTGGTCACCGAGGCTACAGCAATTATCGCCGCGGATATCGCCGCCATAACGATGGCATGTGGTATCCGGCAGCGGCCTTCATCGCAGGTGCGATAATCGGCGGCGCGATCAATCAGCCGGCGCCGCGTCCTGTGTACCGTGGCGGCAATGCTCACGTTCAGTGGTGCCACAATCGCTATCGTTCGTATCGCGCGTCGGACAATACGTTCCAGCCATATAATGGCCCGCGTCAGCTATGCCGTTCGCCTTACTGATAGGCCCCCGGCAAACAGAAAAACCCGCGCTTCGCAGCGCGGGTTTTTTTTATGCCTTGAAATCCGGAAGGCTCTGGAATGCGGCTTTCAGCGCATCCGACCAACCTTCGGAGATAGCCCGGTAATAAGGGTCATCAGCTCCGATTCGCTTCTTCATGCCGACTTTCAGCGCATCTGCTTCATAAAAAAGCATGTCCAGTGGAAGCCCAACAGAAAGGTTGGATTTCAATGTAGAATCAAAGGACACCAGCAAAAGCTTCACCGTTTCCGCGAAGCTCATTTCCTTGTCGTAGGCGCGCACTATGATCGGCTTGCCATACTTCGTCTCGCCGATCTGGAAAAACGGTGTGTCGTCGGTCGATTCGATGAAATTCCCTTCCGGGTAAATCATGAAGAGACGTGGCTCGGAGCCTTTGATCTGACCGCCGAGAATGAACGACGCGTTGAAATAGGAATCTGCGCGTTGCCCGACCGGTGACGAATTGGCGATCACTTCTTTCACCGTGTCGCCCACAAGACGTGCCGTCTGATACATGGACGGCGTCTTCAGCAAGGTCGAGCTTCGGTCCGCCGCCGCCTTGGAGCGCTCGTCGAGAAGGCTGACCACAGCCTGAGTCGTTGCGAGATTTCCCGCCGACATAAGCACGACCACGCGTTCGCCCGGCGTCTCCCATACCCGCATTTTGCGGAATGTGGAGATCGAATCGATACCGGCATTGGTGCGCGTATCCGACATGAATACGAGCCCGCGGTCTATTTTCAGGCCTACACAATAGGTCATGGAATCATCCGGCGTATCGGCGATGCCGGAATTACTGCTCCACGGTTATCCACACCGCAAGCTCTTCCGCCGCCTGTCCCAAGCGAATTCCCGAAACCGGCGCTGCCTCCCGGTAGTCGCGGCCGGTTGCAATCCGCACATATCGCTCGTCTGGCGATATGCCGTTTGCCGCGTCAAATGCCACCCATCCGAGCGAATCGACATAGGCTTCCGCCCAGGCATGGCTTGCCGCCTGCTCCGTCGTGCCGTCCATCAGGAGATAGCCGCTGACATAACGCGCCGGAAACTTCATAAGGCGCGCTGCCGAAATGAAGATATGCGCGTGATCCTGGCAAACGCCCTCGCCGCGCCCCAGCGCTTGTTCTGCCGTCGTCGTCGCATCGGTCGAGCCGGTCTTGTAAGCGACTTTTTCCGCAATCGTGCCCATAAGCGTGTGCAGACGGGCGATGTCGCTGCCGTCCGATACGCTGGCAGCAAGGCTGGCAACAAGTTCGCCGCCTTCGGTCAACGGTGTCTCGCGCTCGAATAGCCAAAGCGGCGCAAAACCGTAATGTGCGCCGGTAACGCCGGCCTTGTTGGACGTCTGCACGCTGCCGGAGGCCTCCACGACAACCAATTGCGTGTTGCCGTCTATGCTGACCAGACGATTCTCATTGCCGAAATGATCGGTAAATCCGACTTCTTCCTTAGCGCCCTCGAGTTTCAGCGACCATGAAAGCACAGCCTGTGTTGGCCCGCTGCGCGGTATCAGCCGCAAACGCTGCAGCGCATAGCTGAGCGTCACGTCGTAGCTGTATTCCGTGCGGTGGCTGATCTTGAGATACATGATCAGTAAAACCGGTAATCGGCGGCGACTTCATTGCCGAGCGCGTTGTTCTGATTGACAAAATCGGTCAGAAACTCATGCAGGCCCATATCGAATACATCCTTGATCGAGCTGACCTGGAGCTTGGCGAGCGTGCGCTTCACGGTTTCATGGCAGGGATGCCAGCATCCATAATCATTGCCGAGCGCCTGCAAGACGGTGAAAATGTTCTTGTAGCAAAAAGCCAGAGAGCGCGGCATCCGTTCATTCAGGATCAGATAGTCCGCAATGTTGGTCGGCCGGTAATCCGCATCATAGACCCAGCGATAGGAACGATGCGCGGCGACCGAGCGCAGGATCGATTCCCACTGGTAATTGTCGAGAGACGATCCGACCCATGAGACGGACGGCAAAAGCACGTAATATTTTACGTCGAGAATGCGCGCGGTGTTGTCGGCACGCTCCACAAATGTCCCGATCTGGCAAAAATCAAAGATTTCGTTGCGCAACATCGTGCCGTGGAATGAACCACGGATAAGCGCGGTTTCGCGTTTGATGGCATCGAGAACCTTGGGCAGTTCGCGCTCGTCGATAGGATCGGCCAAAATCCGTTTCAGAGACATCCACGCTTCGTTGATGCTTTCCCATGTTTCGCGGGTAAGCGCTGTACGCACCATGCGGCCATTGTTGCGTGCGGTTTCGATTGACGACATCACACTCGACGGGTTCGAAACGTCCCGCAGCAGAAAATCCGCGGCATTTTCGGCCGTAACCTCACTGTATTTGCTACGAAACGCCGTCTCCGCCCCGGCGCTGAGAAGAACGGAATTCCATTCCTCCACCACGCTGTAAGTGCGGGTAAGCGCCATGCGAAGCCCGGCATCCACGAGGCGCGCCATGTTTTCGGCACGCTCGATATAACGATTCATCCAGTAGAGGCCGTTTGCGGTACGCCCTAGAAGCATGAGCGCACCACCGCTTTGCGATCAGTCATCAAGCACCCACGTATCTTTCGTTCCTCCGCCCTGCGAGGAGTTCACCACCAGCGAACCTTCCTTCAGCGCGACACGTGTCAGTCCGCCCGGCACGATCTGGATCCGGTCGGAAACAAGAACGAAGGGCCGCAGATCCACGTGGCGCGGCGCCAACCCGGCTTCAGTCAGGATCGGGCATGTCGAGAGCGACAGCGTCGGCTGCGCGATATAGTTCGAAGGCCGCGCGGCAAGTTTCTTGGAAAAATTTTCACGCTCAGTTTTGCTCGCCGCAGGCCCGACCAGCATTCCATAGCCGCCGGAGCCGTGAACCTCTTTGACGACCAGCTCGGAAAGGTTTTCCTGTACATATTTGAGGCTGTCCGCTTCCGAGCAGCGATATGTCGGAATGTTGCCGAGTATCGCCTTTCGGCCCGTATAGAACTCGATGATTTCCGGCATGTAGGAATAAATCGCCTTGTCATCGGCGATACCAGTGCCCGGCGCATTCGCAATCGTGATCTTGCCCGCGCGATACACATCCATAATGCCCGGAACGCCAAGGGCTGAATCCGGGCGGAAGGTCAGCGGGTCGAGATAATCGTCATCCACACGGCGATAAAGCACGTCGATGCGCTTGTATCCCTGGGTCGTGCGCATCGCGACATGACCGTCAACGACCCTGAGATCAGGGCCTTCGACCAGCTCGACGCCCATCTGGTCCGCAAGAAACGCATGTTCGAAATAGGCCGAATTGAAACTGCCGGGGGTCAGAACCGCAATTGTCGGGCTTCCCGAAACTCCATCCGGTTTTACCGCAGCGAGAGACTGCCGCAGCAATTGCGGATAGTTCTCGACTGAACGCACCTTGATGCGCTGAAACAGCTCCGGGAAAAGCTGCATCATGGTTTCGCGGTTTTCGAGCATGTAGGACACGCCCGAAGGCGTTCGCGCATTGTCCTCCAGAACATAGAATTCGTTTTCGCTGATCCGCACGATATCGACGCCGATAATATGCGTGTAAACGCCTGCAGGCGGGCGAACGCCGATCATTTCCGGCAGGAATGCAGCGTTGTTGGCAATCAGCTCTTTGGGAATGCGGCCTGCCCGGATGATTTCCTGACGATGATAGATGTCGTCCAGAAAGGCATTCAGCGCCTGAACGCGCTGCTCGATCCCTTGCGTCAGACGACGCCATTCGGCACCGGAAATTATGCGGGGAACGATGTCGAACGGAATGAGACGCTCGGCCGCTTCCTGCTCTCCGTAAACAGCAAAAGTGATCCCCGTTTTGCGAAACACGCGTTCCGCATCCTGCATCTTTTCCGTAAGACGCGTCGGGTCCTGTTTCTTCAGCCAGTCGTCGTAACCCGAATAGGGCTTTCTCAGTTCGCTTCCATCTGGAAGCATTTCATCAAACGCAGGCAAGCGCTTACTCCCATGTAGTCCCATTTCAAATGGGTACTTCGGGAAATGCAAGCGCAATCGAGAAGGTTGCAAAAAATGCTTGCGCAATCTTCGCGCGCTGCCCATTTCGAAGGCGAATTGCCCAGGCTTTTGAGCAAAAAATGAGCGTAATTCAGTAAATGAGACAGGAATTTCTCAAATCGCGCAGAGCGATGAAACCGAACTTCTGCTTCGCACGTATAAATGTGAAACCGAACGGAGGGTAATACCGATGCTTCGCAGCCTTATTGTTTCAGGATTCGTTTTGGCGGCCTTGAGCACGAATGCGTTTACAGGCGAAGCGGAGGTGAAAGGCGCACAGTCGGTGATCGGCTCGCAACTGGAAGCGTTTCAGTCCAACAACGAATCCGCCGCCTATAATTACGCAGCCCCCAACGTCAAACGCATCTTCCCGACGGTCGACAGCTTCATGTCGATGGTGACGAATGCCTACAAGCCGGTTCGTCAGCCGAAATCGTTCGCGTTCGGAAAGTCGGAAGAAAACGGCGGCAAGATCGTACAGCAGGTCTATATCGTCGGCCCCGACAGCAAGGATTACGAGGCGCTCTACACGCTGGAGCAGCAGCCCGACGGTTCCTGGCTCATCACCGGTGTCAGCCTGAGGGCATCCAACGCGCTTAGCATTTAAAGCGGAGCCAAATCGCCCCGCGCCCAGCCTTCTGTGATCTCACCGGCACGGTTGGTGAAATTCCCGGCTTCTATGGAAGATCTGATGTCCTGCATAAGATGCTGATAATACGAGATATTGTTCCAGCTAAGCAGCATCGCGCCAAGCGCTTCCTGTGACTTGATCAGATGATGCAGATAGGCGCGCGAATAGTCCCGCGCTGCCGGGCAATCGCTTTCCTCATCGAGCGGTCTGGGGTCGTCCGCATGGCGGGCATTGCGCAGATTGACCTTGCCGCGCCTCGTATAGGCAAGACCGTGACGCCCTGCCCGCGTCGGCATCACGCAATCGAACATATCGATACCCCGCGCTACGGATTTCAATATGTCATCCGGCGTTCCCACCCCCATGAGATAGCGCGGCTTTTCCGCTGGCAATTCGGAGCATGTTACGTCGAGCATGGCGAGCATGACGTCCTGCGGCTCACCTACCGCAAGACCGCCGACCGCATATCCTTTGAGGTCCATTGACGAAAGAGCCTGCGCGGAGCGAACCCGAAGTGAAGAAATGTCTCCGCCCTGCACGATGCCGAACATCGCTTTCCCGGCCTGTTCGCCGAACGCCACCTTGCAGCGATCCGCCCAACGAAGCGAAAGCTCCATGGCGCGTTCGATCTCGTTTTCCTTGGCTGGCAAGGCAACGCATTCGTCGAGCTGCATCTGGATATCGGAATCGAGCAATCCCTGAATCTCGATCGATCGTTCCGGCGACATTTTATAGGGCGCACCGTCGATATGGGAACGAAAAGTCACGCCCTGCTCGTCGAGTTTTCGCAGTTTCGACAGCGACATGACCTGAAAGCCGCCGGAATCGGTGAGAATCGGATGCGGCCAGCGCGCGAAATCGTGCAATCCGCCGAGCCGTGCAACACGTTCCGCGCCCGGACGCAGCATCAGATGGTACGTGTTGCCAAGGATGATGTCGGCGCCGGTGCCCCGCACCTGATCCATATACAGAGCCTTGACCGTACCGCCCGTACCGACCGGCATGAAGGCAGGCGTGCGGACCGTTCCGCGCGGCATCGTGATATTGCCACGACGCGCGGCACCGTCAGAAGCGACGACGTTGAATTCAAAATTTTCGGTCATCGTACCTCGGAAGGGAAAAGCAGGCTGCTGTCGCCATAGGAGTAAAAGCGATAGCCGTTTTTGATCGCATGGGCATAGGCGTCACGCATCGTCTCAAGCCCGGAAAACGCCGAAACGAGCATGAACAAAGTCGAACGCGGCAGATGAAAATTCGTCATCAGCGCATCGACGATTTTGAATTTGTAGCCCGGCGTGATGAAAATCCTGGTTTCGCCGGACCATTCGCCAATTTGACCGGGTTCGGTCGCAGCACTTTCAAGCAGGCGCAGCGAGGTCGTTCCGACCGCGATCACCTTGTTGCCGCGCACACGGGCGGCATTTATCGCATCTGCCGTTTGCGCTGAAACTTGGCCGGTCTCGCCATGCATCTTATGATCAGTCGTGTCGTCAGCCTTGACCGGCAGAAACGTTCCGGCCCCGACATGCAGGGTCACGAAATGCCGTTCGATGCCGCGTGCGTCGAGCTTTTCGAAAAGTTCCGGTGTGAAATGAAGTCCTGCAGTGGGAGCAGCTACAGCGCCCTCTTCGCGTGCATAGACCGTCTGGTAATCGGCACGGTCGCGATCGTCCTCCTCGCGCTTCGAGGCGATGTAAGGCGGCAGCGGTATGTGGCCGACAGCGTGCAAGGCTTCATCCAGCACGACGCCCGACATGTCGAAACCGAGCAGAACTTCGCCAGCCTCGCGCTTTTCAAGCACGGTGGCATCGAGACTTCCCGCAAAACACATATTCTGGTCATGGCCGAAGCTGATGCGGTCGCCTTCTGCCAAACGTTTTGCTGGGCGCATGAATGCCAGCCATTGGTCGGGCGCGACGCGCATATGCAGCGTTGCATCGACATTTGCTGTCGCATCGCCGCGCCTGCGAACACCGTTCAATTGCGCGGGTATGACCTTGGTGTCGTTGAACACCATGACATCGCCGGGTTCCAGCAAATCCGGCAGGTCGAAAACACGCAAATCCTCGCGTTTGCCGTGTTGGACGAGCAAAAGCCGCGCCGAATCCCGCGGACTGGCGGGGCGCAGCGCTATGTTTTCTTCAGGAAGATCGAAATCAAAAAGGTCGACACGCATCAGTAAAGTCGAATCATCAATGCGCCAGCAAGAAGCATCATGGCCCCGGCAATCCGGCCAACTGAAATCTCGCGCACGGCAACGCCAAGATAGCCGACGCGATCGATGAGCATTCCGGCGATCAATTGCCCGGTCACGAGAAACGCCATCAATGCCGCCGCTCCAAGCTTTGGCGTGAGGATCGTCGCACTCGTAACATACAGGCCGCCGAGACAGCCACCGGCGATGAAAAGCCATGGAGCCGGTGCACGCCAATCGAGCGAGATACCCTGCATGCGCGTGAACACGAAGGTCACGATGGCAAGCACGACAGCGCCGGCGAAGAACGAAATAGCGGCAGCGGCCACGGGAAGACCCAGGCCGCGCGCCAGTTCAGAGTTTACGGGTGCCTGCAAAGCGATGCAGGCACCGGCGAGGACGCCGAGCAGAGACCAGAAAAAACCTGCCACGGCAGACCTCGTTCAGTTTTAGTTTGTGACGTCGGCCGCAACCTTGATCGACACGATCTTGTCCGGATCCTGCACAGGCTCGCCGCGCTTGATCTTGTCGACATTTTCCATGCCTTCGATGACCTGGCCCCAGACCGTGTACTGGCGGTTCAGGAAGCCTGCATCGTCAAAGCAGATGAAGAACTGCGAGTTGGCCGAGTTCGGGTTCTGCGAACGGGCCATCGAGCAGGTGCCGCGGCCGTGATTGGCATTGGAAAACTCAGCCTTGAGATCGGGACGATCCGAACCGCCCATGCCAGCACGGGCCGGATTGAAATCCTTGCCCGTCGATTTTCCGAACTTCACGTCGCCGGTCTGCGCCATGAAACCTTCGATCACGCGGTGGAAAACGACGCCATCATAAGCGCCTTCGCGTGCGAGTTCCTTGATGCGGGCAACGTGGCCCGGTGCCAGATCAGGGAAAAGCTCGATGACTACATTGCCCTTGGTCGTTTCCATGATGAGCGCGTTTTCGCGATCCTTGATTTCGGCCATAAGATTCAATCCTTTTGTGCTTTAGCGATAGTTAGTTGCCGTCCGCAGCGATGCGGACCTTGACCATGCGGTCGGGGTCGTTGACGACGCCGTTCATGGACGAGTCGCCTTTCTTGATATTGTCCACCAGTTCGATGCCGCTCTCGACATTGCCGACGACGGTATACTGGCCATCAAGCTGAGGTGCCGGTGCGAACATGATGAAGAACTGCGAGTTGGCCGAATCCGGGCTCTGAGCGCGAGCCATGCCGACCGTTCCGCGAACGAAGCGTTCCTGCGAGAATTCGGCTGGAAGATTAGGCCGCTGCGAACCACCCGTTCCGGCGCGTTGCGCATTGTAGCTATCATTCATGTCGCCAAACTCGACATCGCCGGTCTGCGCCATGAAACCGTCGATGACGCGATGGAAAGCGACATTGTCGTAAGCGCCTTCGCGAACCAGCGCCTTGATCTGCTCGACATGCTTGGGTGCAACGTCGGGACGCAGGGCGATCGTCACGTCGCCATCCTTGAGCGTGATGATCATCGTGTTTTCAGGCTCGGCCGCAAATGCGGACGCAGCGCCAGCCAAAAGGCCGATGGAAACGATGAAAGACGTCGCAAGTCTTCTGAGCCGCATGGAAGCTCCTCCTGATTCTATTTGGCGAATTTCTGTTCAAGAATGCCGGCAACAGCTTTTGGTACGAATGGACGAATATTGCCGCCCATCGATGCTATCTGGCGAACAAGTGTGGCGGTAATCGTGCGAACCGAGGGGCTCGCGGGCAAAAAGATGGTCTGTAGATCGGGTGCCATCGTCTCATTCATACCGGCCATCTGCATTTCATAGTCCAGGTCTGTGCCGTCGCGCAGGCCGCGTATCATGATCGAAGCGCCATTTTCGCGTGCCGCGTCTATCACCAATCCATCGAACGACACCACCTTGATGCGTTCGGCGTCGTTCCCGAATTCGTCCTGCATGGACTGTTTTATGAGTTCCACGCGCTCTTCAAAGGTAAAGAGCGGCTTCTTTCCCGGATGAATGCCGATTGCCGCATAAACTGTATCCGCAACGGCCAGAGACGCTTTCAAAACGTCCAGATGTCCGTTGGTCAGCGGGTCGAAAGACCCGGCATATATCGCGATACGTTCGATCATTGGCTGCTTCTAACTGTCTCGATCAAGGATGGCAATCTGCCGGTCATAACCCGTTTTGGTTGGTGAACACGCAATGAACAGCGTCCTCACAATAGAGTCAGCTCCCGTTCTTTAGAAACTGCGATGAAACCAAATCGCCATCTGTCCGTTATGAAGACAAGGAGAATAGACCAATGATGATAATCATGCTTGCAATGTCAATGACTGTCGCCATGCTCATCGCAACTGCTTTCGGCCTTCATCAGGAGGCGGAGAAAGTACGTCACACGGAAAAGAATAGAACCTATTCGAATTTCGGTATTCGATAATTTCCAAGCAAGCCGCGTCGCACTTTTATCAAGCGCGACGCTTTAAACTTGTGACTTCAAGCCTCAGGTGCCTGCTCATCCGTTGCTTCTACTGAAGCGCTCTCTTCAGGCTCAACCAAAGCGCCTTCTTCGAGAATCTCGTCTTCCGCCTGCGGATCGGAGATGCGCTCGACAGAGACAACCTTCTCATCATCAGCCGTATTGAAGATCGTGACGCCTTTGGTGGCGCGGCTGGCCGTACGGATTCCGCTGACAGGCACACGAATAACCTGTCCGCCATCCGACACCATCATGATCTGGTCGGCAGGTTCGACCGGGAATGCGGCAACGAGGCTGCCGATTTCAGCAACCTTGGAAACGTCCGTGGCACGGATACCCTTGCCGCCACGTCCGGTAAGCCGGAAATCGTAGGACGATGAGCGTTTGCCATAGCCATATTCGGTAACGGTCAAGACGAACTGTTCGCGCGCCTTCAGCTCGTCATAACGCTCCTGCGAAAGGCTTGCGTCTTCGACGACTTCCTCATTGGTCAGCGCTATTTCTTCGTCTTCGCCAGTAGCAAGTCTGCGCTCGACTGCAGACTGCTTCAGGTAAGCCGAACGCTCAGCCGGCGACGCATCGACGCCGCCAAGAATGGTCAGTGAGATTGCGCGGTCGGTTGCGGCCATGTTGATTCCGCGAACACCGACGGAGTTGCGGCTCTGGAATACGCGAACATCGCTGACGGAGAAGCGAATGCACTGGCCTGAACTTGCGGTCAGAAGTACGTCATCCATATCCGTACAGGTTTCGACGCCGAGGATTTCGTCGCCTTCCTCCTCCAGCTTCATCGCAATCTTGCCGTTGCGGTTCACCTGAACGAAGTCTGACAACTTGTTCCTGCGCACGGTGCCGCGAGTCGTCGCGAACATGACGTCGAGCTCGCCCCAGCTCGTTTCGTCCTCCGGCAGCGGCATGATGGTGGTGATGCGCTCGCCCTGCTGCAATTGCAGAAGGTTGATGAGCGCCTTGCCACGCGACTGCGGATTTCCGATCGGCAAGCGCCAGACCTTTTCCTTGTAGACGATGCCGCGCGATGAGAAGAACAGCACCGGCGTATGTGTATTCGCCACGAACAGACGCGTGACGAAATCCTCGTCCTTCGTCGACATGCCGGACCGGCCTTTGCCGCCGCGGCGCTGCGCACGATAGAGCGAGAGCGGGACGCGCTTGATGTAGCCCGAATGGCTGACGGTAACGACCATATCCTCACGCTGAATAAGGTCTTCGTCATCCATGTCCGAGCCGCCTTCGCTCAGCACGGTGCGGCGCGGCGTGCCGAACTCATCGCGCACGGCAATCAGTTCGTCCTTGACGATCTGCTGGATGCGGGCGCGAGACGACAGGATTTCGAGGTAATCCTTGATCTCGTCGCCGATCGTGTTCAACTCGTCGGCGATCTCGTCGCGGCCAAGCGCGGTCAGCCTCTGAAGACGCAATTCGAGGATGGCGCGGGCCTGTTCCTCGGACAGATTGTAGGTGCCGTCCTCATTGATCTTGTGACGCGGATCGTCGATCAGCAGAATGAGCGATTCGACATCGCCGGATGGCCAGCGCCGTTCCATCAACTGCTCGCGGGCAGTCTGCGGGTCCGGTGCCTGACGGATGACGCGGATCACTTCATCGATATTGGCAACCGCAATCGCCAGACCAACCAACACATGCGCGCGATCGCGCGCCTTGCGCAGCAGGAACTTCGTGCGTCGGCTGATGACGTCTTCGCGGAAGGCCGTGAACGCCTTCAGCATGTCGATCAGCGTCAGCACTTCCGGCTTGCCGCCATTCAGCGCAACCACGTTGGCGCCGAAGGAGGTCTGCAGCGGCGTGAAACGGTAAAGCTGGTTGAGGATAACCTCGGCCACCGCATCGCGCTTCAACTCAACGACGACGCGATAACCCTGGCGGTCGGATTCGTCACGGATATCGGAAATGCCCTCGATGCGCTTGTCGCGCACGAGTTCCGCCATCTTTTCGATCATCGACGACTTGTTCACCTGAAAAGGAACTTCGGTGATGATGATGGCTTCGCGGTCGTTGCGGATTTCTTCGATGGCAACCTTGCCGCGCATCATGATCGAGCCGCGGCCGGTCGAATAGGCATTGTAGATGCCGGTGCGTCCAAGAACGATGCCGCCGGTCGGAAAGTCGGGACCGGGTATGATTTCCATCAACGCCGCCAGGTCGATGGCCGGATTGTCGATAATGGCAATCGCGCCGTTACAGACTTCCATCAGATTGTGCGGCGGAATATTCGTCGCCATACCGACGGCAATGCCGCCGGAACCGTTCACCAGAAGGTTCGGGAAACGGGCTGGCAGGACACGCGGTTCGCTGCCTGACGAATCGTAGGTGTCCTGGAAGTCGACCGTATCCTTGTCGATATCCTCGAGAAGTTCATGCGCGACCTTGGTAAGACGCGCCTCGGTGTAACGCATTGCCGCCGGCGGATCGCCGTCGATCGAGCCGAAATTGCCCTGCCCGTCGATAAGCGGCACGCGCAACGACCAATTCTGAGCCATGCGGACCAAGGCGTCATAGATCGAAGCGTCGCCATGCGGATGGTATTTACCCATCACGTCGGCTACGGGACGCGCCGATTTCACATATTTGCGGTTCCAGTGATAACCGCTTTCATGCGCTGCATAGAGAATGCGCCGGTGAACGGGCTTCAGGCCATCGCGGACGTCCGGCAATGCACGGCTCACGATAACGCTCATCGCATAATCGAGATATGAGCGCTGCATCTCCTCGATGATCGAAATCGGTTCGATTTCCGAGGGGTTTCCGGGCGGTGCCGGTGTCTTCACGTCGGTCAAATTGCGTCACACATGTTTAAGAATCACCCGCTCTTTATATAGGAACCCGCCAGCTTTCTCCAACGAAGCAAGGTGTTTTCCAGCGATGATTTTCCTTTATTTATCAAACAGATAGATGGAGTTGGGAAGATTTTTGAAATCAAGGGCGCGGCACGCGCCGAAAAATCGCGAAAATAGGCGCAAAAATGCACCTAAAACCCTGCGAAAATACCGATTATCAGGACGATTTCGGCAATTACGATACCTACGAGGACGCGTTTTCCACTGACCAGATAGGCGACGAAGCCGATCACTGCCGCACCGACCCGCAAGGCCAAAGCGGTGTCAGCCAGCGCGCCGCTTGGAAACACGATCAGATTGCCGATCACACCAGCAACGAGCGCCGTCGCGACGGCCCGGACGAGCACCAGAAAATCGGAGCTTTCAGAGATCCGTCCGCCGAAATACACGCCCAGAAAACGCCACGCATCCGTCGCCAGCCAACCTGCAACCAGAATGAATAAAAATGGCCACCACCAGGCCTCGTTCGACCAGAACGTCATACCTGGCCCTTCCGCATGAATTTGTGCGCCAGATAGGCGCCGCCACCACCCAGAATGCCCGCAGCAACCAGGTCGAAGCTCGGCAGGAGCACATGGAAGACCGGGCCGAGGACCAGCCCCAAAATCATGGCGATATGCCCTGCCCGCTCGCGCGCCGAACTCCAGAGCGACGTCAGGAAGTAGATGGGCGTCAGAAGAAACAGTGCGGCAGAAACGACGGGCGGAAAGCTGTCTGCCATCAGAAACACGACCGCGACGACGACCATGTTCATGAGAACCAGCGTGCCGCCCAGCCCCGCATAATAGGTGGTGCGCATATGCTCCGGCACCCGCTTGAGTTTTTCCATCGCCAGCACCCATGAGGTGACGGCAACGAAATGCGAGAGCAGGTAGAGCACCCATTTGCGCGTATGCGGTGCGCGCATTTCGGGAACGAGCGCCACAACCATCGGCATCAATCGCACGGAGGACAGCGCGACGGCAAAGGCGGCTGCAGGCAGCGAGGCCCCGGAAAGGATTGCGCCGATCAGCACGACTTTCGCAGGCAGCGCCCAGACAACGCCGGTCATGAACACGGCCTGCGCCATGGTGATCCCGGATTCTTTGGCAAGTCCGGCAAAGCCGATGAAAGCGCTGGCCAGTATCAAGCCGGGAACGGAAACCGCAGCCATGATGCCGCGAAAGAACCATGTCCCACGCGGCGCGGATTTAGATTGCAACGAAACGTCAGAGTCCGGCATGCAGCGAAAAACCAGCGCGTTCGGCCCAAAACGCCAGCTTTTCCGGTGGAAACACGACGCAAAGGACAAAAAAGTCTGCGCCTCATTACTGAGACGCAGACCGGACTAACACAAACCTCTTGGAAAGTCAGGCCTCATCGACCACGCCAGAAAGCGTCTCGATGAGGCCAGTCTTATGACTTCCGCGGCAGTTGCGGAACAAGACTGCGCTTGCCGCCGTCCTTGCCCTTCGACACCGTCTTGGGCTTCGGTGCCGCTGCTTTCTTGGGAGCGGCTTTTTTCGCCGCAGCCTTTTTCACTGGAGGCTTTTTGACCTCTTCCTTCTTCGGCTTGACGGGCGTTTCTTCAGGCAGGGATTCGAGCTTCAGGCCCTTTTCTCCCGTTTCCTTGGTCTCGACCGTCACGCGAACCGTGCCGCCCTTCTTGAGCTTGCCGAACAGCACTTCATCCGCCAGCGGCTTCTTGATGTGCTCCTGAATGACACGGCCAAGCGGCCGCGCACCCATGCGTTCGTCGTAACCCTTGTCGGCCAGCCATGCGATCGCTTCCGGCGCGAGTTCGAACGTCACGCCGCGATCGGAAAGCTGCGCTTCCAACTGCATGACGAACTTCTCGACCACCTGATGGATGACCGGGATCGGCAGCGAGCCGAACGGAATGATCGCATCCAGACGGTTGCGGAACTCCGGCGAGAACAGCCGGTTGATCGCCTCGACATCGTCGCCTTCGCGCTTGACCGAGCCAAAGCCGATTGCCGCCTTGGCCATCTCGGAGGCACCCGCATTCGTCGTCATGATCAGGATGACATTGCGGAAGTCGATCTGCTTGCCGTTGTGATCGGTAAGCTTGCCGTGATCCATGACCTGCAACAGAATGTTGAACAGATCCGGGTGGGCTTTTTCGACCTCGTCGAGCAGCAACACGCAATGCGGATGCTGATCCACGCCATCGGTCAACAGACCGCCCTGATCGAAGCCGACATAGCCGGGAGGCGCACCGATAAGCCGCGAGACGGTATGGCGCTCCATATATTCCGACATGTCGAAGCGGATCAGCTCGACGCCGAGCGAGGCAGCGAGCTGCTTGGCAACTTCCGTCTTGCCGACGCCCGTCGGGCCTGAGAACAGGTAGGAGCCGATCGGCTTTTCCGGTTCGCGAAGGCCTGCACGTGCAAGCTTGATCGCCGACGACAATGCGGTGATCGCCGTGTCCTGACCGTAGACCACGCGCTTCAGCTCGATTTCGAGACCAGCGAGAACCTGCTCGTCGTCTGCCGAAACCGTCTTCGGCGGAATGCGGGCCATCGTGGCGATGGTCGCCTCGATTTCCTTGATGCCGATGGTCTTCTTGCGCTTGTTATCCGGCAGGAGCATCTGCGATGCGCCCGTTTCGTCGATCACGTCGATTGCCTTGTCGGGCAACTTGCGGTCGTTGATGTAACGCGCCGAAAGCTCGACGGCAGCCTTGATCGCATCCGCGGTGTATTTCACCTTGTGGAAGCTCTCATAATAAGGCTTCAGGCCCTTCATGATCTCGATTGCGTCGTCGACGCTCGGTTCATTCACGTCGATCTTCTGGAACCGGCGCACGAGTGCGCGGTCCTTTTCGAAGAACTGCCTGAACTCCTTGTAGGTCGTGGAACCGATGCAACGAATTGCACCCGACGACAAAGCGGGCTTCAACAGGTTCGAAGCATCCATTGCTCCGCCTGAAGTGGCGCCCGCACCGATGACCGTATGGATTTCATCGATGAACAGAACCGCGCCTGGAAAATCCTCCAGTTCCTTCACGACCTGCTTGAGGCGCTCTTCGAAATCGCCGCGATAGCGTGTGCCGGCGAGCAGAGTGCCCATGTCGAGCGAGAAGATCGTCGCGTCGCGAAGCACTTCGGGAACTTCGCCTTCGACGATCCGCTTGGCCAGGCCTTCCGCGATGGCGGTTTTACCGACACCCGGATCACCGACATAAAGCGGATTGTTCTTCGAGCGGCGGCACAGAACCTGAATCGTACGGTTGATCTCGGTTTCGCGACCGATCAACGGGTCGATTTTCCCGGCCTTGGCCTTGTCGTTCAGATTGACGCAATAAGCAGTCAGTGCGTCCTGCTGCTTCTTCTTGCCGCCTTCTTCGGCGGCTTCCGCACCGGTCGAGCCTGACTGCTCTTCATCCGCGCCTTTCGGCGAACGGCTTTCCGAAGCACCGGGACGCTTGGCGATACCATGCGAGATGTAGTTGACCGCATCGTAGCGGGTCATCTGCTGTTCCTGCAGGAAGTATGCAGCATGACTTTCGCGCTCTGCAAAAATCGCGACCAGCACATTTGCGCCCGACACTTCCTCACGGCCGGAAGACTGGACGTGAATGACTGCGCGCTGAATCACGCGCTGGAATCCGGCTGTCGGCTTCGAATCCTCATCGTAGCCCGTAACCAGATTGTCCAGTTCGGTATCGATATAGGTCAGTACTGTGTGTTTGAGTTCGTCCAGATCGACATTGCAGGCGCGCATGACTGCAGCGGCCTCCGAATCGTCAAGCAGGGCGAGCAGGAGATGTTCGAGCGTCGCGTATTCATGGTGACGCTCGTTTGCAAGAGTCAGCGCCTGATGAAGCGCCTTTTCCAGGCCTTGGGAGAAAGCCGGCATAAAAACCTCACTTTTTCTCCATCACGCATTGCAGCGGATGTTGATTCTGACGGGCAAAGTCCATGACCTGAGACACTTTGGTCTCGGCCACCTCGAATGTATAGACCCCACATTCGCCAACACCGTGATGATGCACGTGCAGCATGATGCGAGTCGCCGCCTCCCGATCTTTCTGGAAAAATCGTTCAAGAATATGGACGACAAATTCCATGGGAGTGTAGTCGTCGTTTAAGATGAGTACCCGATAGAGGCTCGGCTTCTTCGTTTTCGTTTTGGTGCGCGAGATTACTGCCGTGCCACGGCCAACTCCGTTGTTGCCCGGCCCGTCCTGCATCCTTGCCACATTTGATTCTGTGGCTTTCCCGATAGTCTTCAAAAATTCCTTGCCTTTCATCGGGCACGCTTCCGACATTGAATGTAGGTAGTCAAAATCAGATTTTAAGCCCTTCTGCTGCGCTGACAATACGGCTGATGGTGCCATCGGTCGATTTGCCGGCATAGACAGACACAATAAAATGAAACAGACGAAAAAGCCCGGCTGCAAAAAGCAACCGGGCCTTCGATTGGAACGCTGCGCTGGTAAGGCTTAGCTGGCCTTAGCGACGGCCTGTTCGAACGGACGGTATGCTTCCTTGGCGAGGTCTGCGTAAAGTTCGCTGATTTTTGTCGCTTCGGCGACGAAACCTTCATAAGCGCTTTTCGCGTAGTCGGCCTGCACCTGCACTGCCGACTCAAGTGACTTGGAGGAAATCAGCTTTTCGAAAGCAGCACCGCCATTCTCGAAACTTTTCTTGGTGTAATCGCCTGCCTCGGCCGCAATTGCCTGCGTGCCTTTCGAAAGAGCCGCAAAGCTCTTGAGGCTGTGATCTACGAATTCTGCACCGAAATTTCCGGCATTCTCAAACTGCGCCATTTTTATTTCCCTTTTTTGTAGGAATTCGACGGACACCCGTCTTGTGCACTGCATTAATTTTAGATGCGATGCACAAAAAGTCAACATTCGCGCGGTTCGGTATCAACGAGCCTGTAGGTAAAGCTCGAATTAAATGGTGAACGTTCCGGTTACCATAAACGGATTGGTAACGCTGCCCGCGTAACATGCCCCCTTAGACATGAGGCTGGACCTTTGCCGCCTCGGGCGAAACACAAATTCTCAAAGGGTGTAACAGTGCGCAAGGCGTTGTCGGGTATGGCTCTCCGAACATTATTTTCTTTCAAAGGCGCGGTTGCCGCGTCGCTGGCATTGGCGATCTCCTTAACCGCCACGGTTCCAGCATCTGCGAATCCTAAATATGCAGCGATCGTCATCGACGCGAATTCGGGAAAGACTCTTTTCCAATCGAGTGCCGATGAGCCGCGTTTTCCTGCGTCCCTCACCAAGATGATGACGCTCTACATGGTGTTCGAAGCCATGTCGTCGGGCAAACTGACCAAGGAAACGCGCATTCCGTTTTCGGCGCAGGCTGCCGCCATGCCGCCGACAAAGATCGGCGTGAAGGCTGGCAACTCGGTCACCACCGAAACGGTCATCCTGTCGCTCGTTACCAAATCGGCCAATGATGCCGCCGCCGCGATGGGCGAATATCTCGGCGGTTCCGAGCAGGGTTTTGCCCGTTTGATGACGCAGAAGGCCAAGCAGCTCGGCATGAACAACACCGTGTTCAGAAATGCTTCGGGCCTTCCGAACGACCAGCAGCTCACCACCGCGCGTGACATGGCGATCCTCGGCATAGCGCTGCGCGAGCATTATCCTCAGTATTATTCGTATTTTTCGACCAAGTCCTTCACGCTTGGCCGCCAGCGCATGGGCAACCACAATCGCCTGCTCGGCCGCGTCAGGGGTGTCGATGGCATCAAGACGGGTTACACCCGCGCTTCTGGCTTTAACCTGACCTCGTCGGTCGTCGATGGGGATCGCAGCATCGTCGCGGTCGTCATGGGCGGCAAGTCCGGCGCCAGCCGTGACAACCATATGGCAGACCTCATCAAGAAGTATTTGCCTGCTGCATCGACCCGCGACCGCGGTCCGCTCGTTGCCCGTGCCGGCAGCACGACATTTGTAACGATGGCCAGCGCCATCCTGCCGAAGAAGAACGCCCCTACCCCGGATTTCCGTCCTGACAACGCTTTCGTAGCGATGGAAGAAGTGGCACCAACACGCCGTCCGTCCCAGCAGGTCGCATCGGCTGAGGCAGCCATCCAGGCATATGCCGCGTCGGCTCCACGCCCGCAGGTCAATGTGGATGTCGATCCGGTGAATACGGCGTCTGTGCCAAGCGGTTGGGTAATCCAGGTCGCATCTTCAACGAGCCAGAGCGAAGCGCAGGCATTCCTCTCGAAGACCAGCGGTGCTGCACCGCAGGTTCTGGCAGACGCCTCGCCGTTTACCGTGCCTTTCCAGAATGGCAACCAGACCTACTACCGCGCACGCTTTGCTGGTTTCGTGTCCAAGGACGCTGCCTGGAATGCATGTGGCGCTCTGAAGAAGCAGAAAATCGCCTGTTACGCCGTGCAGCAGTAAGCACGGCGTTCCGCCTCCCGGAAAGTAATTTGTCGAAGGAGTATCAATTGTGATTGGAGAGCAGGACGTCCTTGGCTTCGTTGATTCTCGCCGCGAGAAAAGACGTACCTCCGAGATCGGGGTGCAGGCGCTGCATCAAGCGTCGATGCGCCTTGCGGACATCCGCAGCAGCGGCCCCCGCTTCAAGACCAAGGACCTTGTAGGCCTCCTCCTTAGTCATGGCGCCAGAACTTGGCGCAGCTCCCTGCCTGTCGCGACCGTCCGCATTCGCGTCTTCGCGCCAGGCGGGAAATCGGCCATCAAGATAAGTCTGTAAAAGCTGGTCGCTTTCGGGATCCGAGCCGAGCTCCCGATGCAGCTCATTCAGTTCGTCGAGGCTCATGGAATCGAGCGTCTTGCCTTCATGACGTCCCGCCAACACGAAACCATCCAGCGTCCCGCTGTCATGGTCCAGTTCCATTTCGATTGCCGCGGTTCTGACCGTAGATGTCTTTCCCGGTGATTTTTGCTGGGACGAAATCCGCCGCGCCCATGTAAACCAGCCGAGCGCCAGCGAGATCAACCCGCCGCCAACGCCTGCGCGTCCCATGAAAAGCATGATGACGCCGATCGCACCGAGCAAAATCGGGCCGACCATTCGCACCGTCGTTGCGATCTGTTTTGCATCGAGACGCACCAGCGCAACGCACAGCATCGCCAGCAGCATGAACCCCGCCAGAACTCCCAGAAAAATACTCATTTCGGGCCGCTTCCGCGCAGATTTTCGATCATCAGCCGATCATGTGGTGTGCCGCGCTGCTCCAGCGCCTTGAGCCCGCCTGTCGCGTAGACGGCGACCGTCGCCAGCAGTTTCGCCAGGGTTGCGGCAGATTGCCGGTCGAACCGGAACCATGCGCCCTTGGACAGCCGGGCGATTTCCTTGAAAGCGATCTCTGCCGCCGAATCGCGCCCTTCCTGAAATATGAAGACCGGCGTTCCATGAAGGCCGAGGCGACCGGCTTTTTCGGCCAGATCGTCAACATTCTCTTCCATCGCATCGCCGATATAGACCAGTGCATTGACCTTTTTCTTGCCCGTCTCGGCCAGCGTATGCGCCAACACCTTGCCGATCTGCGTCTGGCCGCCCTGACAGGTGATTTTCGTCATCAAGTTTTTGAGAGATGCCGTATCGGCAACGAATTTGGACGCGCGGCATTCACCCAATCCGCGAAAATAGATGAGTTGCACATTGAGCGAACCGGCCTTGCCGACGGCATCGAACATTTCTGCCTGCAGCGAGCAGGCGAGATCCCATGTCGGCTGACGGCTCATCGTGGCGTCCATCGCCAGTGTGAGACGTCCGGCATCCTGCCCGGTATTCTGGATCATGGCAGCGCGCGCCTGACGCACGAACGCATCGATCTCGGCAGACTTCGAGACATTCCTGGCGACGCTCGTCGAGGTCGTGGCGGGTGGGCGTTTTTCATTCATGCTATGAACATGTGGCGATCGCCACGAGCTTGCAAGCCCGCCCCGCGCGTCAAAGCAGCCCAAGGTCCGCCAGTTCGCGCTTCAGATTCGGCGGAAGCTCTGCCGCGCTACCGGTCCCGATGTCGGCCGGCGCATCGGTGTCTTTGAGATAACGCCATCCCTGAAATGCGCGGCGCGGCTGCCAGTCAGTGCGAATGACATTTGGTTTGAGCACGAGCTGGCAGCGGGAAATGCCTTCGCTATCCGTAAACGGACGCACCTCAAGCAAGCGCTGACGGCATTGCACATTGCCCTTGATAACCCAATAGAGCGAACCGCCATCGACAAGTTCGGCCGCGCGCGTCGGCACCATGCGTGTGGTGTGGAATTGCTCGACCGGCTGGCCAGCGCGACGCTTTTCCTCAAGGCGGAAGGCAATCCACTCCTCGAGGTCTTCGACGCTGCTGCAGCCGACGCAGAGTTTTATGAGGTTCAGTGCCATATCAAGAGATTTAGCGAGTGCGCTCGCCCGGTCAACAGTCCAGGCCGGTTCTCCACAGAGCGCGTCAGCATTCCACCACGTTCACCGCGAGACCGCCAAGGCTCGTTTCCTTGTATTTCTCGTTCATATCCATGCCGGTCTGGCGCATGGTTTCGATTGCTGCATCGAGCGGCACGAAATGTGTGCCGTCGCCCTTTGTCGCAAGCGAGGCCGCCGTGACTGCCTTCACAGCGCCCAGCGCGTTGCGCTCGATACAAGGCACCTGAACGAGACCACCTACCGGATCGCAGGTCATTCCAAGATGATGTTCAAGCGCGATTTCCGCTGCATTCTCGATCTGCGCGGGCGAACCGCCCATCACCGCGGCAAGGCCTGCCGCCGCCATTGCCGAGGCCGAACCGACCTCACCCTGACAGCCGACTTCCGCTCCGGAGATCGAGGCGTTGGTCTTGATGATTCCACCGATTGCGGCAGCCGTCAGCAGAAAATCGCGGATGCCGCGCTGGTCGGCATCGACATGGAAATGCAGCCAATAACGCAGCACCGCAGGCAAAACACCGGCAGCGCCATTCGTCGGCGCAGTCACAACGCGCCCGCCAGCCGCATTTTCTTCATTCACCGCCATCGCGTAGATCGACAGCCAGTCATTCGCCAAAAGCGGATTGGGCCGGTTCTGGCGCCATTCTTCCTGGAGCTTGTCGTGAAGAAAGCGCGCCCGGCGTTTTACCTTCAGCCCGCCCGGCATGATGCCGTCCTGCGAAAGCCCACGCTCGATACAGCCGCGCATCGCATCCCAGATGCGGTCCAAACCAGCATCGAGTTGCTCGCGTGTTACGTGGGTTTCCTCATTAATACGCTTCATTTCAGCGATGGAAAGCCCGCTTTCGCCCGCCATTTTCAGCATTTCGACGGCATTCTTGAACGGATAAGGCACGGTTTTGCCCGTCTGTTTCTGCCCGGTCGTCTTCATGCGCTGAAGCTCTTCATCGGAAACGACGAAACCGCCCCCGATCGAGTAATAGATGCGCTTCAAAAGCAGACGGTCTTCACCGTCATACGCGTAGAACGCCATACCATTCGCATGGCCGAGCAACGGCGTTTTCTTGTCCAGAACGAGATCCGTTCCCGGGTCGAAACGATAGGAGGGATGGCCGGGAGGCGAGACTTGTTTGGTGGAGTTGATTTCCTCGATAATGCCGTCAACCTTATCGGGATCGACCGTAACCGGTGTCAGTCCCGTCAATCCAAGCACGACGGCCCGGTCGGTTCCATGCCCTACGCCCGTATAAGCGAGCGACCCGTGCAAGCTTGCGCCCAGTTTTTCAACCTTCGCACCAGCGGGACGCGGCCAGTCATCGCCTGCGAGCTCTTCCAGAAAGCGCACGGCAGCCGTCATCGGGCCCATCGTGTGCGAGCTCGAAGGGCCTATCCCGATTTTGAAAAGGTCGAAAACCGACAGAAACAATTTGCTGTGTCCTCAAATCCGATAGCGTGGGCTATCGGATATAAGATGATGTGTCGAATTTTTCGAGGAAATGGGCTTCGCACCCCCCGCCGTTTGCTAGCGCATCAACGACACTTGGCAAATCACTGTATTCGAATTTACGGTTTGGTTGAAGCTCAGCTTGCAGCGAGAACCGCGGCGGTTTCGGTTCCGCCGACGAGCCAAGCGAGCAGGATGATACCTGCAAAAGCGATCACTGCCTTGGCCGTCAGGCCCCAGCAGGATTTTTGAACGCCATCGTCCATGATTGTCCTGTATCTTTCGCGTTGAACCAATCGTTCAACACCATCCGCCTATCGGCAGGGAGCGATTTACTACTCTTTAACCAATCATTTCGCAACTGCGAAACAAGGCGAAAAACAGACAAATCTTGCACGGCAGCCATGCGAATTTGCTGGCCGTGCCAACGAATTCAATCGTTTGGCGCCGGTTCCTTACTGCACGCATTTTCAATATGTTTGGCTGCATTGTGGCAAGGTGTACAAACCATAGCAAAGCAGGCTGATTTAAGTGGCGGACATGGCCGATTCATATTTTCTGACACTCACCGATTACGCCGCTTTGGCGCTTTTCATCGTCGCATGGCTCGTCCACGGAATGGCTTCCGACGGCAGGATCGTCGGCCGCGTTTCCTTGACCAACGCAATGAATGCACAGCGCGAAGCCTGGATGCGGACCATGGCGAAGCGTGAACTCAGAATGATCGACACGAGCATCATGGTCGGTCTGCAACAGGGAACGGCGTTCTTCGCGTCCAGCGCGCTTATCGCGGTCGGCGGCTGCTTCGCGCTTCTTGGCGCGTCCGATCACGTCTTGAATGTCATGTCGGAACTCTCGCTTGCAGAAAAGCCGCTCCGCTCCGTTTTCGAAATCAAGGTGCTTGGCCTGATAACGATTTTGGCCTTCGCATTTTTCAAATTCGGCTGGTCGTACCGGCTCTTCAACTATTGCTCGATCCTCATCGGCGCCGTTCCGATGGTCAAGGAAGGCGCGGCACATGGCTGGGAACTGGAAGTCGCACTCGGCCGCGCTATCAAGATGAACATCCTGGCAGGCCGGCATTTCAATTCCGGGCTGCGTGCGGTGTTCTTTTCGATCGGCTATCTCGGCTGGTTCATCGATCCGCTTGTGTTCGTACTGACAACCATCCTGCTGTTTGCAGTACTCCTGCGCCGCCAGTTTTTCTCGGCAGCCCGGCAGGCCGTCATTGTTTCCGATCAGGAAGCGTCAGGGCCGGGAAATACCGAGTCGATCCTGCCGGAAAAGCGATAGGCGAAAAGACCGATCCACTCGCGAATGCCGAGCGTCGCGTTCTGCACGCTGTCCAGTGCATTGTCCTTGAAGAAGCCAATGCCTTCCTCACCGGATGTGCGGTAATCGGTCGGCCAGGGCAGAACGGCGAAATCCGCTTTCCTGAACAGCGCCATCGAACGCGGCATGTGAAACGCCGAGGTAATCAGCAGCCAGGTTTCGCCGGGCTGCGGATTGACCAGTTCTTTTGAAAACACGGCGTTTTCAAACGTATTGCGCGAGCGGTTCTCCAGCGTCATCCGGCTCGTCTCGACGCCAAGCGCATTGAGCAGGCGCGGCGCGGTGTCTGCATCGCCCTCGCCTTCAAGGATTAACTCGCCGGAACCACCCGAGATGACGATTTTCGCCTCAGGGAAACGTCTCGCCAGAACGGCAGTCTCGACGAAACGATCCGCCGCATTGTTCAGCTCATAGCCGCCGCGCGCCAGATTGATCGCGCCTTCGAAGCCGCCGCCGAGAACGATGATGCCGTCGATGCGCTCCGGCAATTGCGGGCGCGCAAAGCGTTCTTCAAGCGGGTTGAGCAACATCGCGCCGAACGAGGTCCAGACGACCAGAACCAGGATCAAAAGGCTCGCCAGCGAAAGCGTTGCCGCGAGCCGCCGCATCCTGAGCCAGCCGAGGAAAATCGCGGCAAAGATCAGGAAGATGACCAGGTTCAACGGTTGAATGAAGAACCAGAAGACCTTGGAGAGTACGAAGAACATCGATCAGCCCCCGCTTTTCGTGCGTTCTGCGTTTATGCCTACCACCATTTGTCCGGTGCAAAGCGTCCGGCTGCCTTTTCGATGACATCGGCAGTCTGGAACAGCGATTCCTCGTCGAACGGACGGCCGATAAGCTGCAAGCCGAGCGGCAGACCTTTCGAATCGAGCCCGGCCGGAACAGCGATACCCGGCAGTCCCGCCATGTTCACCGTCACCGTAAAAATGTCATTCAGGTACATTTTGACTGGATCGGAAGCCATTTCCTCGTCGGCAATACCGAATGCAGCGGATGGCGTTGCAGGCGTCAGGATGACATCGACGCCCGCATTGAACGCGTCTTCGAAATCCTTCTTGATCAGCGTGCGAACCTTCTGCGCCTGCAGATAATAAGCGTCGTAATAACCGGCCGAGAGAACATAGGTGCCGATCATGATGCGGCGCTTCACTTCGCGGCCGAAACCGGCGGCGCGGGTGTTTTCGTACATCTCGGCAATGTCCTTGCCCGGAACGCGCAGGCCATAGCGTACGCCATCATAACGGGCGAGGTTCGACGAAGCTTCGGCAGGTGCCACGATGTAATAGGCAGGCAACGCATATTTCGTATGCGGAAGCGAAATATTGACGATTTCCGCACCGGCTTCCTTCAGCCAGGCGATGCCCTGCGCCCAGAGCTTTTCGATTTCTTCCGGCATGCCATCGACACGGTATTCTTTCGGAATGCCGATCTTCATGCCCTTTACGGACTTGCCGATTGCCGCCTCATAATCCGGCACTGCGCGGTCGACCGAAGTCGTATCCTTCGCATCCACCGAAGCCATCGACTTCAACAGGATTGCGGCGTCGCGAACGTCGCGTGCGATCGGGCCAGCCTGATCGAGCGAGGATGCGAAGGCCACCGTGCCCCAACGGGAAACGCGACCATAGGTCGGCTTGATGCCGACCGTGCCGGTGAATGCCGCAGGCTGGCGGATCGAACCGCCTGTGTCCGTGGCAGTCGCACCAGCGCAGAGCCATGCGGAAACTGCGGAAGCCGAACCGCCAGATGAGCCGCCGGGCACCAGATCCTTGTTCGAATCCGTGCCGCGCCAGGGGTTTTTCACCGCGCCGTAATAGGAAGTCTCGTTGGACGAGCCCATCGCGAACTCATCCATGTTGAGCTTGCCCAGCATAACCGCGCCGTCAGCCCAGAGATTGGCCGTGACGGTCGATTCGTAATGCGGCTTGAAACCGTCCAGCACATGGCTGCATGCCTGCGTGTGGACGCCCTCGGTCGCAAACAGATCCTTGATGCCGAGCGGAATGCCTTCCAGCGTTCCGCCATTACCGACGGCGAGCTTCGCATCCGAAGCCTTCGCCATGTCGCGCGCCTTGTCATGCGTGACCGCGATATAGGCATTGAGCGTCGGATTGGCCGCGTCGATGGCGTTCAGGTACGAATCCGTGAGTTCGGATGCGGAAAATTCCTTGTCGCGCAGCGCCTTGCGGGCTTCGGCAATCGTCAGCTTGATAAGTTCGCTCATACACTCAAATCCAGATTCTATTCGCGGAAGCTCGGCGTCTTGCGACGCGACTTACTCGACGACTTTCGGCACGAGAAAGAAGTTCTCGTCGGTCGCCGGCGCATTGGCGACGATGTCGGCCGCCTTGTTGCCGTCGGTCACGACATCGGCGCGCTTCTTCATTTCCATCGGAATAACCGATGTCATCGGCTCGACACCGGAAACATCGACTTCGCTCAATTGCTCGACGAAGCCCAATATGGCGTTCAGCTCGCCTGTCATGCGCTCCGCATCCTGCTCGTCCACCGCAATGCGGGCGAGATGCGCGACGCGCTTTACTGTCTGAATATCTACGGACACAAAAACCTCCGGTAAACCGGGCCAATCACTGCCCGCGCTATACCGGTGCAGACGGCCTCACGCAACAATGTTCGTGCCCGTAAAGCCTCTAGATGTCGAACGGCTCGCCGATCTTCGGCAACAGCACCTTGGCCTTGGCACCGTCCATTCCGGCGACAAACTTGTCGGCATTCGGCTCGATCATGCCGAAAGTAGCGAAATGGCAGGGTATAACCTGCTCGAAATTAAAGAAACGCTGGCAGGCAAGTGCCGCGACCGCGCCGCCCATCGTGAACCGGTCGCCGACCGGCACGATACCGACCGCAGGCTGATGCAATTCGTTGATCAGCGCCATATCCGAGAAAATATCCGTATCGCCCATATGATAAAGTGACTTGTCGTTCTGGAAATGCAGCACGAGGCCTGCGGGATTGCCCAGATAGGTATTCTGGCCGCCCTCGCCCGGAAATGACGAGGAATGCAGCGCATTCACGAATGTCGTGGTGAAACCGCCGCAATCGACCGTGCCGCCATGATTGCCGGGATTGATCTTCTTGTCGCTCACGCCCTGGCCGACGAGATACATGCAAATCTCGAAATTCGCGACGAGCGTCGCGCCCGTGGCTTTGAGGATTTCCACCGTATCGCCGATATGGTCGCTATGGCCATGCGTCAGCAGAACATGCGTAATGCCCTCGGCAGGCCCTTCCCACGGCTTGTTCCATGATGGATTGCCCGTCAGGAACGGATCGATCAGGATCTTTGCGTCGCCCGCTTCGATGCGAAAAGCGGAATGGCCGTACCAGGTAAGTTTCATGATGATCCTCGATTTTTGCTGATCGCAAGGATAGAACGCGACGGGTTCAAGTCAAAAAGAAAGCGGCAGAAATTGGCGATTAGCACAATTGAAGACCTGCAGACGCATCTCGTCGCCGGTAAAACGCTTGCCGCGCTCGACCTCGGCGACAAGACGATCGGCGTCGCCGTGTCGGATCGCGGGCTGTCCTTTGCCAATCCGCGTCAGGTCGTCATGCGCAAGAAATTCACGCTCGACGTCAACGCCCTGCTCGTCACCTTCAAGGCCGACAATGTCGGCGCGGTCGTCATGGGCCTGCCGGTCAATATGGACGGGAGCGAAGGCCCGCGCGCTCAGGCGTCGCGCGCTTTCGTGCGAAATGCCGCGAGGCTGACCGATCTGCCCTTCGCCTTCTGGGACGAGCGGCTTTCGACGGTCGCGGCCGAACGTGCGCTGATCGAAATGGACGTGTCGCGCAAGAAACGAGGTGACCGCATCGATTCAGCAGCGGCAGCTTTTATCCTGCAAGGCGTACTGGACCGTATTCACGCACTCGGCGCGGATGATTCGCCCGAATAAGCGGCGCGCTGCGTTTTGATCCACGCAATGATCGGCTTGCGGCGGCGGAATGCGTAGATCGCCAAAATCAGCAGCGTGTCGATGATACAGGCTTTAACGATCAGCCCCGGAATGATCGTCGGGTCGATTCCGAGCGTTTCCCCGTAAAGCTGGAAGATCAAATCATGAGCCTGCCGCGTCAGCATCACATAGCCGAAATGAATATTGTTGGCAGACAGCAGAAACCAGCCCCAGAAAAGGATGAGTGGTGCGGCCCAAAGTGCCAGAATATAGCGCATCAGCCTCTCCAATCCGTCTTGGAGTGACCGCTTTTCGATGACTTTTCCGAATGACCGCGCATGGAATCCCTGCTTTCGGGATCACAGTGCTGCTTATGTTTTGCGGCTGCAATCTAAACCATTTGTTAAGGTTAATTTCTACGCCGCCGGATAGAGCGTATCCACGATCATTCTTGCATCATGCCGTGCATCCAGCATCCCGTAGGTGCCGCGCCATTGGCCTGCGAGGCGCGTCTCGATGAAAGCATCTGCGATGCGCCCTGCCCCAAGCCGCCGCAACTCCGCTGCTGCTGCCGCCAATGCAAGCTGTTCCGTCAGGATGCGGGCTGAGCCTTCGTCGGAATTCGCGACCTGCATTGCGGCCCGCAACACGCCGACAGTGCCTCGCCCGCTTGGACCGAGATCGCGTTCTATACCGGCGAGCACCTCGTCGAAGAGTGCAGGCGCACGGCCAAGCACGCGCAACACGTCGAGCGCCATGACATTGCCGGACCCTTCCCAGATCGCGTTGACAGGCGCTTCGCGATAGTAGCGCGCGAGCGGCGCTTCCTCGACATAGCCATTGCCGCCAAGGCACTCCATCGTCTCATAAAGAAGCGCCGGTGCGATTTTGCAGACCCAATATTTCACGACGGGCGTCATCGCGCGGGCAAAAGACGCTTCGCTGCGGTCGCTGGCTGCCTCATCGAAAGAGCGGGCCAGCCGGAACGACAATGCGGTCGCGGCAGCCACATCGAGCGCCATGTCCGCCAGAACGCGCTGCATCAGCGGTTGTTCGATAAGCGTAGAGCCATAGACTTGCCGGTGACGCGTGTGGTGCACCGCCTCGGCCAGACCGGCCCGCATCAAGGCTGAAGACGCGACCGCGCAATCCAGCCTGGTCAACGTCACCATATCCATGATGGTTTTGACGCCCGCGCCGGGATCGCCGACCATTTCGCCGATGGCTTCCTCGAATTCGACTTCGGACGATGCGTTGGACCGGTTGCCGAGCTTGTCCTTCAAACGCTGGAACCGCATTCCATTGTTCGACCCGTCGCCAAGCAGGCGCGGAACCATGAAACAGGAAAGCCCTTCCCGCGCCTGTCCAAGCACGAGAAACGCATCCGACATAGGTGCTGACATGAACCATTTATGGCCGGTCAGGCGATAGAAATTGCCACCAGTGCGCTCCGCCTTGGTCGTATTGGCACGAACGTCGGTGCCGCCCTGCTTTTCGGTCATGCCCATGCCGAGCGTCAGCCCGGCCTTTTCAACAGGCGGCTTCTGGCTCTGGTCGTATTTGCGCGTGGTGACGCGCGGCGCCCATTCGCGGAAAAGCTTGGTGCTCGCCATCAATGCGGCAAGCGAAGCGCTGGTCATGGTGAGCGGGCAAAGATGACCGCATTCGAGCTGCGCGGTCAGATAAAAGCGCCCTGCGCGAATCTGATGCCTGCGTCCGGTTTCCGCTTCGCCATTCTCCCAGATCGACGAGTGAAGCCCGCTGGCGATCGAACGGCGCATAAGCGCGTGATAGGCCGGGTGAAATTCCACGACATCGGCGCGACGGCCCTGCCGGTCATGCGTTTTAAGCCGCGGTGTGTCGGTGTTTGCAAGCCGCGCAAGATCCTGCGCTTCCGGCGTAAGCACGAAGCGGCCAAGCCCGTCGAGATCCTTGCGAACAGGCTCCGAAAACCGCTCGGCAAGCTGGATAAGCAGGGGGTCACCCCGCCACGCATTGCTTCCCGTAAGCGGCGGCGGCTGGTTGGTTACCTCGTGCGTCACGCAATTTCCTTTACAATTTCGGGCGCGAATTCGGGGTTATGGACGAATCCGCCCACCGCTCTTTCGGCTTTATAACCCAATGAATGCAACCCGCACGACGAAAATACCGGGGAAGATGGGGTCGATCTCCACACTATGTATTGCCGCAGGCCCCGACCGCGCCTATAGCACCCATTTGATATGACAGAGCCAACAACCTTCCCGCTTTATCCTCACCGCCATCTTCTGGGCATTGCGGATCTGTCGCCGCCCGACATCGAACTTCTGCTGGATAGGGCCGATGCCGCCGTTGCGGTTTCCCGCCAGTCCGAGAAAAAGAAGTCGATCCTTCGCGGCCGAACCCAGATCAATCTCTTCTATGAAGCATCGACACGCACGCAGGCCTCCTTCGAGCTTGCGGGCAAGCGTCTTGGCGCAGACGTCATGAATATGTCGGTCGCCTCTTCTTCGGTGAAGAAGGGCGAAACGCTGATCGACACGGCGATGACGCTGAACGCGATGCGCCCGGACATTCTTATCATCCGCCATGCCTCGGCAGGTGCTGCGGCACTTCTCGCGCAAAAAGTCGGCTGCTCGGTCGTAAACGCCGGAGACGGCGCACATGAACACCCGACGCAAGCGCTGCTCGACGCGCTGACGATCCGCCGTGCCAAGGGCGCACTCTCGCGTCTGACGGTCGCCATTTGCGGCGATGTTCTCCACTCACGCGTCGCGCGCTCCAACATCCTGCTGCTGAATGCGCTGGGCGCTCGCGTGAAAGTGGTTGCGCCTTCCACATTGCTGCCCACCGGCATTGCCCAGATGGGCGTGGAAGTCTGCCGCACCATGCAGGAAGGCCTGAAAGGCGCGGACGTGGTCATGATGCTGCGCTTGCAGCGCGAGCGCATGGAAGGCGCTTTCGTGCCTTCGGTTCGCGAATATTTCCGCTACTACGGCCTTGATGCCGAAAAGCTGAAGGCCGCCAAGGAAGATGCGATGGTGATGCACCCCGGACCGATGAACCGGGGTGTCGAAATCGCCTCCGAAATCGCTGACGGCCCGCAAAGCGTCATTCAGGAACAGGTCGAGATGGGCGTTGCAGTCCGCATGGCCGTCATGGAAGCGCTGCTCGATCCCCGCCGCAATGATGGAGTGCCGTCATGAGCGTCTCCGTCTTCCAGAATGCGCGCATCGTCGATCCGTCGCGCGGTATCGACGAAATCGGCACCGTCATTGTCGACGGAAAGAAGATCGTTGCAGCCGGGGCTTCCGCGCGCAATCAGGGCGCCCCCGGCGGTGCACAAATCCATGATTGCACCGGCAAGACCGTCATCCCCGGCTTAGTCGACTCGCGCGTTTTCATAGGCGAACCCGGCGGCGAACATCGCGAAACCATCGCGTCGGCAAGCCTTGCAGCCGCAGCAGGTGGCGTCACCTCGGTCATCATGATGCCGGATACCGATCCGGTCATCGACAATGTCGCTCTGGTCGAATTCGTACTGCGCACTGCGCGCGACACTGCCGTCGTCAACGTGTTTCCGGCCGCAGCCATCACCAAGCACCTCGAAGGTCGCGAGATGACCGAGTTCGGCCTTCTGATGGAAGCAGGCGCGGTTGCGCTTACCGATGGCCGCGCGACAATCGCAAATGCGCTGACCATGCGCCGCGCCCTCACCTATGCACGCGATTTCGGCGCGGTCATCGCACATGAAACGCAGGACCGGCATCTTGGCGCGACCGGCGTCATGAATGAAGGGCTTTACGCAAGCTGGCTTGGTCTTCCCGGCAGCCCGAGGGAAGCGGAAACAATCCCGCTGCAGCGCGACCTGATGCTGGCGCGCCTCACGCAGGGCAATTATCACGCAGCCAAGATTTCGACGGCCATGGCCGCTGACGCAATTTCGGTTGCCAAGAACGAAGGCACGAATGTCACAGCGGGCGTGTCCATCCACAATCTGTCGCTGAACGAGAATGACATCGGTGAATACCGCACATTCTTCCGGCTTTCCCCGCATCTTCGCGCCGAGGAAGACAGGCTTGCGATGGTCGAGGCACTGAAGGACGGCACGATCGACATCATCGTCTCCTCGCATGATCCGCAGGATGTGGATACGAAGCGCCTGCCTTTCGCCGATGCGGCCGCCGGTGCAATCGGCCTTGAAACGCTGCTCGGCGCTGCTTTGCGCCTCTACCACAATGGCGATGTGCCATTGCTGCGTCTGATCGAAACGCTCTCGACCGCACCGGCCCGTATTTTCGGCCTGCCGGGCGGAACGCTCGCGCCGGGCGCCAATGCCGATCTCTGCATCGTCGATCTGGAAGACCCTTGGGTGGTAAGCGAAAAGGACATTCGCTCGCGCTCCAAGAACACCTGCTTCGAAGGCGCGCGGCTGCAAGGCAGGGTCTTGCAAACGCTTGTTGCGGGCCGCACTGTATACTCGTCCTGACTTGAATAGGCTCCGGGGGGATCAATGTCCGACGCTACATTCACGACGGCATCCTTGCCGATACTGATTGGCTGGCTGGTTTTCGGCTACCTGCTCGGCTCGATTCCTTTCGGACTTCTGCTCACTCGCGCCGCCGGATTGGGCGACGTTCGCAGCATCGGATCGGGCAATATCGGCGCAACCAATGTACTCAGAACCGGCAATAAGGGATTGGCAGCACTCACTCTTTTGCTCGACGCGCTTAAAGGAACAGCGGCAATCGCCATCGCGCTTTATTGGGGCGTACCTGCAGCAATCGTCGCTGGTTTCGGCGCTTTCCTCGGCCATCTCTTTCCGGTCTGGCTCGGCTTCAAGGGTGGCAAAGGCGTTGCAACCTATATGGGCGTGTGCCTCGGTTTCGCGTTCCTCGGCGCATGGCAGGGTCTGGTGACTTTCATCGCAGCCTGGCTCGCTGTCGCGATACTTCTCCGCTACTCCTCGCTTGCCGCGCTGATTGCCATCATCCTCGTTCCGATCGTCTTCTTCGTTGCAGGATTTCAGGAACTTGCACTCGTTTCGGCGATCATGAGCCTGATCGTCATCGCGCGGCATCGCGCCAATATCTCGCGGCTCCTTGCCGGCACTGAATCCCGAATCGGGAGCAAGGGATGATGGAAAAGCCTGCCGGACAGCAATTGAGCGACCGGCAGCGTCTGAACTGGCTTCGATTGATCAGAACGTCGAATGTCGGTCCGGCCACGTTCCGCGATCTTATAAATCGCTTCGGCTCGGCTGAAAAAGCCCTCGAAATGCTGCCGGAACTCGTCCGCACCAGCGGCACGCAGCGCAAATTTCGCATTCCTGCGGCAGAAGAAGCTGAAAAAGAACTCGATTTTGCAAATCGCAATGGCGCGCGCTTTGTGTGTATGGGCGAACCAGACTACCCGGCTGCACTTAAACGCATCGAATATGCGCCGCCGATTCTTGCGGTAAAAGGTGACATTTCGGTTTTGACCCGTCCCGCAATCGCCATCGTCGGCGCGCGCAACGCCTCTCTCGCCGGCATAAAGATGGCTCAAAAGCTGGCCCAACAACTCGGTGAGGAAGGCTATGCCATCGTTTCCGGTCTGGCGCGCGGCATCGATACGGCGGCACATAAGGGCAGCTTGAAAACCGGCACGATCGGCGTTCTGGCAGGTGGTCTAGACCGTCCCTACCCGCCAGAAAACATCCCGTTATGCGGTGAAATCACTTCGAATGGCGGTGTCGTCATCTCGGAAATGCCCTTCGGCTGGGAGCCGCGTGCGCAGGATTTCCCTCGTCGCAACCGCGTCGTTGCAGGTATAGCGCTCGGCCTCGTCGTCATTGAAGCGGCGCAGCGCTCCGGTTCGCTGATCAGCGCGCGACTGGCGAATGAAATGGGCCGTACGATATTTGCTGTGCCAGGCTCACCGCTCGACCCGCGTGCGGCTGGCACCAACCGTCTTTTGAAAGAGGGCGCGACGCTGGTTACGGAAGCGCAGGACGTGCTGGATGCAATTGCGCCTATGCTCGCATCTCCCGTTCAACAACGGTTCTCGCTTGAAGAATCTGCACACGGCATGGATGCGCAGCCGGATACAATTGACGATAGTCTCGCTGCCAGTGACGAGCGCGCGGTCGTCATAGAGATATTGGGACCGACGCCGACGAGCATCGACGAAATCATCGGCCATACGGGGCTGCATGCCTCCCGCATCATGACCGTCCTGCTCGAACTCGATCTTTCCGGTCGCATCGAGCGCCACTCAGGCGGCGCTGTTTCTCTTGTTGGCCTGGATTCGTGAAGGCCGATCACCGCGAATGATGTCGCTCGCTTCGACATATGCCATCTCGATGAGGTAGGCGAGCATGTCGCAGCGCTCCGCTTCCGCCATGGTTCGCAACTGCCCCAGCATCGATTGCATATAGTCCAACGTATCTGTTCGTCGTCTTGCATAAGGCTGAGGCATACGAAATAGTCTCCCTTCTCCGGCAGCGAAAACCGCCGGATTGCTTACGTTCAAGACTGTCGCTACGACGGGCTCGCCTCCCGATCACGAAAAGTATATGTCACATATCTAAAATTGCAATGATATACTTTAATAAACCAAAGGTTGTATGCCGGTTGCGATGCTCATTTGTGCTTGCCTCTTGACCGCATGGCAAAGCACGGCCATGTGACGGACAAAATGAAAACAAGGCCACTCGCTTTTCCGGGCTTGGCCGCTGTTCAGGAAATACCAGCCATATGGACGTCGTAGTCGTCGAATCGCCGGCCAAAGCCAAAACGATCAACAAGTATCTGGGCCGAAACTATAAGGTTTTGGCATCGTTCGGCCATGTCCGCGACCTCCCACCCAAGGACGGCTCGGTCAGGCCCGATGAAGATTTCGCCATGTCCTGGTCCGTGGATGGTCCCTCCTCCAAGCGCCTCGCAGACATTGCGAAGGCAGTGAAGGAGGCCGATGGCCTGATTCTCGCAACCGATCCCGATCGCGAAGGCGAAGCCATTTCCTGGCACGTGCTGGAAGTTCTGCGGCAAAAGAAGGTGCTAAAGGACAAGCCGGTCAGCCGCGTCGTCTTCAACGCGATTACCAAACAATCCGTTCTGGATGCGATGAACAATCCGCGTCAGATCGATGCGCCACTGGTCGATGCCTATCTGGCGCGCCGTGCGCTCGACTATCTGGTTGGCTTCACTCTGTCGCCGGTTCTATGGCGCAAACTGCCTGGCGCCCGCTCTGCTGGCCGTGTGCAGTCCGTCACGCTTCGTCTGGTCTGCGACCGCGAAAACGAGATCGAACGCTTCATCCGCGAGGAATACTGGCAGATCGCAGCCCTGCTCGACACGCCGCGCAATGAAAATTTCGAGGCGCGGCTGACAGTTTTCGAGGGAAAGAAGCTGCAGAAGCTCGATATTTCCTCGAAAGAGCAGGCAGAAGACATCAAGAACATGCTCGACGGCGCGAAATTCAAGACGCTTTCCGTCGAAGCAAAGCCCACGAAGCGCAATCCCGGTCCGCCCTTCACGACCTCGACATTGCAGCAGGCCGCGTCGTCGCGGCTGGGCTTTTCGGCCAACCGCACGATGCAGGTTGCCCAGCGCCTTTATGAAGGCATGGAGATCGGCGGTGAAACGACCGGCCTGATCACCTATATGCGTACCGACGGTGTGCAGATGGTGCCCGAGGCGATCACGGCTGCCCGCCAGTCGATAGCCAAGGAATTCGGCGACAAGTACCTGCCGGAAAAGCCGCGCTACTATTCCGCGAAAGCCAAGAACGCGCAGGAAGCGCACGAAGCGATCCGCCCGACAGATTTCTCGCGCCTGCCCAGCGAGATGAAGAAATTCCTCGATACCGATCAGGCCCGTCTCTACGAGATGGTCTGGAAGCGCGCCATTGCCAGCCAGATGCAGCCTGCCGAAATCGAACGCACGACTGTCGAGATCGAGGCCATCAACGGCTCGCGCACTGCTGGCCTGCGCGCTGTCGGCTCGGTGATCCGCTTCGACGGCTTCATCGCGGCCTATACCGAGCAGAAGGAAGAGGATTCGGAGGACGAGGAAAACAAGCGTCTGCCGGAAATCCGCGCCGACGAGACGCTTGCGAAGCGCGAAATCAACGCGACTCAGCATTCGACCGAGCCACCGCCGCGCTACTCGGAAGCCTCGCTCATCAAGAAGATGGAAGAGCTCGGCATTGGGCGTCCGTCTACCTATGCCGCAACGCTCAAGACGCTTGAAGACCGCGAATACATCACGATCGACAAGCGCCGCCTGCACCCGCATTCCAAGGGCCGCATCGTCATCGCCTTCCTCGAAAACTTCTTCGAACGCTATGTGGAATATGACTTCACGGCGTCGCTTGAAGAAAAACTCGACGAGATTTCCGACGGAAAGCTCGAATGGAAGGCCGTTCTGCGCGATTTCTGGAAGGATTTCTCCGCAGCCGTTGGCGATATCAAGGAATTGCGCGTTACCGATGTGCTCGATGCACTGAACGAAACGCTAGCACCTCTGGCGTTCCCGGAGCGTGAGGACGGCTCGAACCCGCGCGTCTGCCCGAAATGCGGTGTCGGAAACCTGTCGCTCAAGCTCGGAAAATACGGTGCGTTCGTCGGCTGCTCGAACTATCCCGAATGCGGCTTCACACGCCAGCTCGGCGATGCCGTGAACGGCAATGGCGAGCCTGCCGCGATGGAAGACGGTAACAAATCGCTCGGCAAAGACCCATATACGGCTGAGGAAATCACGCTGCGCAGCGGCCGTTTCGGTCCTTACGTCCAGCGCGGTGAAGGCAAGGAAGCCAAGCGCTCAAGCCTGCCGAAAGGCTGGACGGTCGAAAGCATCGATCACGAGCGCGCTCTGGCTCTGCTATCGCTGCCGCGCGATATCGGCGCGCATCCTGAAACCGGCAAGATGATTTCCACCGGCCTTGGCCGCTACGGTCCGTTCGTCCTGCATGACGGCAATTATGCGAATGTCGAAACCATCGAGGATGTTTTCTCGATTGGCATCAACCGCGCCGTTTCCGTGCTTGCCGAAAAGGCATCAAAAGGCCGAGGCGGACGCGGCGGAACGCCAGCCGCACTCAAGGATCTCGGCGAGCATCCGGATGGCGGCGGCAACATCACCGTTCGCGACGGCAAATACGGCCCATACGTTAATTTCGGCAAGGTGAACGCCACGCTGCCAAAGGGCAAAGATCCGCAAACGGTTACTGTAGAAGATGCAGTGGCTTTGATCGCGGAGAAGGAAGCCAAGGGCGGCGGCGCCAAAAAGCCGGCCCGCGCCAAGGCTGCTCCCGCAGCGAAGAAAAAGGCGCCCGCCAAAAAAGCCGCAGCCAAGAAAAAGGAATAATTACAATTGGCAAAAAAGAACCCCGGACGAACAGGCGCTGTCGGAAAGACGCGCTCGTCCGGTTCGTCGGCCCCGACCGACAAGAACAAAAATTTCCGTCCCTCGCGTGACGAGATTCTGCGTTTCATTGCAGAAAACCCGGACAAGAACGGCAAACGCGAAATCGCGAAAGCCTTTGGCCTCAAAGGCGAAGGCCGCATCTGGCTCAAAGATATGCTCGCCCTCCTTCAGGATGACGGGCAGCTTGAGAAAAGCCGCAAGCGGCTGGTCCGCTCCGGCACCCTGCCCAATGTGACGACGCTCGACATTTATGCACGCGACGATGACGGCGGATTGCTGGCGCGACCGTCCAGCCAGCAAGAATCATCCAAAGAATCGATCGTGGTTCGTATCAAGCCGTCGCGCGGTACAGGTCCGGCGGCAGGAATCGGCGACCGCGTCATGGCCAAGGTCTTTCCGACCAACGACCCGACAGGCCCAGCCTACACCGCTCGCGTGATAAAGGTTTTCGAGAAGCGCGAAGACACCGTTCTCGGCATCTTCCGCGTACTCAAGGACGGCACGTACCGCCTGGAGCCGGTCGAAAAACGCCAGGGCGAACTCGTCATCGAGAAGGACTACGCAAACGGCGCGCAAGCCGGCGATCTGGTGGAAGTCGAGCCCGGCCCCTCCAGCCGCTACGGATTGGGCCGCGGCAAGGTGCGTTCGGTTCTGGGCTCGCTGACCAGCGAGAAGGCGGTCTCGATGATCGCCATCCACGCACACGAAATTCCGCATATCTTTCCGCCGGAAGTGATCGCTGAATCCGAAGCGGCCAAACCGGCAACGCTGGAAGGCCGCGAAGACTGGCGTGAACTGCCGCTGGTGACGATCGATCCTGCCGACGCCAAGGACCATGACGATGCGGTCTTTGCCGAAGTCGACACAGATGAGCGCAATCCCGGCGGCATGATCGCCACCGTCGCAATTGCCGACGTGGCGGCTTACATTCGCACCGGAACGGCACTCGACCGCGAGGCGCTCAAGCGTGGCAATTCGGTCTATTTCCCGGATCGTGTCGTGCCGATGCTGCCGGAACGCATTTCCAACGATCTCTGCTCACTGAAAGAGGGCGTGGATCGCCCTGCCCTTGCCGTGCGTATGACCTTCTCGCCGGAAGGCCGCAAGATCAGGCACAGTTTCCATCGCATCATGATGCGCTCATCCGCGAGGCTTTCCTATCAGGAGGCACAGGCGGCAATCGACGGCACTCCCGACGAGGCGACAACGCCCATCCTCGAAATGATCCTGAAGCCGCTTTGGCAGGCTTACGACATATTGAAGCGTGGTCGCGATTCGCGCCAACCGCTGGAACTCGACCTGCCGGAGCGTAAAATTCTCCTGAAGGAAGACGGCACGGTAGACCGCGTTATCGTGCCTCCCCGCCTCGATGCGCATAAGCTCATCGAAGAATTCATGATTCAGGCGAATGTCGCAGCCGCAGAGACGCTGGAAGCGAAGAAGCGAAGCCTCGTCTACCGCGTCCACGACGCGCCCTCACTCGCAAAGCAGGAATCGCTCCGCGAATTCCTGCAGACGCTAGGGCTTTCGCTGGCACGCGGCGCGCAGATGCAACCTGGCCAGTTCAACTCGATCCTTGAGCGTGTTCGCGGCGCCGACCATGAAGCGCTGGTCAATGAAGTCGTTCTTCGCTCGCAAAGCCAGGCGATCTATTCGCCTGACAATCTTGGCCATTTCGGCCTGAATCTGCGCCGCTACGCGCATTTCACGTCGCCTATCCGCCGTTATGCCGACCTGATTGTGCATCGGGCGCTGATAAGCGCGCTCGACCTTGGAAATGATGGCATCACCCGTTCGGAAGAAGAGCGGCTGAAGGACACCGCCGAGCAAATCTCGATAACCGAACGCCGCGCCATGGCCGCCGAGCGCTCGACTGTCGATCGGCTGATTGCCTCGCATCTGGCCGAACATGTGAACGAGACATTCGCCGCGCGTATTTCCGGCGTCACCAAATCCGGCCTGTTCGTGCAACTGCCTCAATATGGCGCAGACGGCTTCATACCGGTGTCATCATTGGGAGATGACTACTATATATATGATGAAGCCGCGCGATCCCTGTTCGGAAGCCGCAGCGGCAAGGGTTTTCAGCTTGCGGACAAGGTCGAGGTAAGGCTTCTGGAAATCGTTCCACTGGCCGGCGAGATGCGGTTCGAAATGTTGAGCGATCCAAAGCCGCTGCCGGGTTCGAAGCGGTCGTTCCATAAAAGCAAACGGCCTCGCTCGAAGTCGCCTGCTGGACATTCGCGACATGCGTCGCGATCTAGGAGATAGGAATGGAAAAACTTGTTCTGGGTGGTCAGGAAGCCGCAGTCAGACAGACGCGCCCTCTCTGGACAGCCATGAAGCGCGGCTTTCTGGGCCGTTGCCCGCATTGCGGCGAAGGCAAGCTTTTCTCGTCCTTCCTCAAAACGGTCGATCACTGCCAGCATTGCGGCGAAGAGATGCATCACCACAGGGCAGATGACCTCCCGGCCTATCTGGTCGTCGTCATCATCGGCCACATCATCGTCGGTGCATTCATGGCGGTCGAAGCGACGAGCACGCTCTCCACATGGCAGCATCTGGCAATTTGGGTGCCGGTCACTATCGTTTCAGCGATTGCCCTGCTCAGCCCCGCCAAGGGTGCGATTGTCGGCCTTCAATGGGCGCTTTACATGCATGGTTTCGGTGGTGAAGAGGATGTCGTCGAGACACATCCTGAATTGTAAAGTGAATTGAAAAACAGTCGTTCCGTCTTAGTACCACCTGAACAAAGAGCCTATCATGGACGGAATGACCAAAGCAGAAGTGGACATTGCCGATGCGAAGGATTTCGCCATCGGAAAAGGCCCTCTTCGGCCGAAAGACGCTGCAACGCTGATCCTGCTGGATCGTCGTGGTGGTGAAATTTGCGTGCTTATGGGACGGCGCCACCAGCGTCACGCCTTCATGCCCGGCAAATTCGTTTTTCCAGGCGGACGCACCGACCCCGCTGATTCCAGAATTCCTGTTCTGCATGATCTGCATCCAGCCGAATTTTCCAAACTTTCCAAAGGCACGAGAGCCGTTGCAGGCGCGCGGGCGCGCGCCATTGCGCTTTCGGCCATCCGCGAAACATACGAGGAAGCGGGCCTGCTCATCGGCCATGCCCAGGCATTCGATACAGCCAAGGAAGGCTGGCTTGGCTTCATGGATCACGGGGTCGCGCCTTCGCTTGAAAATTTGCGCCTCGTCGCGCGGGCAATCACCCCGCCCGGCCGCATCCGGCGTTTCGACACGCGATTTTTCGCCGCCTGGAAATCCGATGTCGCCGTTGCACTTGAAGATGGCGGGCCGACAGACGAGCTGGAAGAGCTTGTCTGGCTGCCGCTTGCCGAGGCGAAAGAGGCAGAGATACCGACAATCACCCGCTCGGTGCTTGGAGATCTTGAAATGCGCCTCGATGCCGATCCCGAACTTTCGCCGGGAGGTCCAGTGACCTTCTATCGGATGATCCGAAACCGCTTTGTTCGTGAAGTTCTGTGAGCGTCATGGCGAAAAGCAGGAAACTTTTTCCCAACGGCACCGTGCTCCATCCATCTGTGTCAGCCGCATTCGTGCAACGCGACGTGATTTCACGTCGTTGTAAAATGCTTTAGCGCCGTCAACGGCAGGTACTTTTCGAATGAATGCATTTTCCAAACCGCATCCCAGCGATACGCGTGTGCACTGGCTATCGATATCGGCGGCGGTTTCTTCGATCGGTGTCGTTGGCATAGCAATCGGCCTCGGCCTTCCTCTGCTCAGCATCATTCTGGAGACGCGCGGCCATTCCGCCTCGATGATCGGTCTCAACACGGCCGTCGCCGGTATCGCCTCGATCGCTGCAGCACCACTGGCAACGCCGCTCGCAATGCGGTTCGGCGTGGTCTGGACTATGCTCGTCTCGATCTTCGTCGGCACCGTGGCATTCGTCGGCTTCTACTTCGCGCCGCAATTCTGGATGTGGTTTCCGCTGCGCGCCATTCTCCACATTGCCCTGACCATTCTCTTCATCCTGTCCGAATTCTGGATCAGCACCTCCGCCCCGCCCCACAAGCGCGGTTTTGTGCTCGGCATCTACGCCTCAACACTGTCGCTTGGCTTTGCGGCTGGTCCGTTTATCTTTTCCAAGATCGGCAGCAGCGGCTTCCTGCCCTTCGGTGTGGTCTGCGGGCTGGTCGCGCTCGCTGCAATTCCTGTGCTGGCAGCCTGGCGCGAAAGCCCGAAAATCGTTCAGAAAAGCGGCGCAAGGAGCTTTCTTCGCTACATCTGGCTGGTGCCAACCGCGACTGCGGCAGTGCTGGTATTCGGCGCAGTGGAAACGGGCGGCTTTGCGCTGTTCCCCGTCTATGGCAGCCGCGCAGGCTACAGCGAAGGCGATGCCGCTTTGCTGCTGAGCATGATCGGCCTTGGCAATGTGCTTATGCAGATACCGCTCGGCATGCTGAGCGACCGCATTCGCGACCGGCGCTATCTCCTGCTTTTGTGCGCCATCATCGGATTTTTAGGCATGCTGCTTTTACCGGCGATCGTCGACAATTGGTATTTGATGGCGACCGTTCTCTTCATCTGGGGCGGTGTCGTTGCAGCGCTCTACACGGTCGGCCTCGCGCATCTCGGCTCGAAACTGCACGGCCATGAACTGGCCAACGCCAACGCCGCCTTCATCCTTTGCTATGGAATAGGCGTCGTTCTCGGGCCGCAGGCAATCGGTATCGGTATGGATCTCTTCGGTAACAACGGCTTCGGCTGGTCGCTGGCAGCCTTCTTCGCAGCCTATATCGCCCTTGGCGTCTGCCGCGTCGCGGTAAAGGTCGTGGGCGGGAAATAGGCATCTTGCCTCTATTATGGCGCTCATGTATGAGAAGCGCATGAACGCCCATCGCGCCAAAACATTTGCAGATCGTCCCGCTTTCGCCGGACAGACCTTGCGCGCGCTTTCTTCGGCACTTCTTCTCCTCGGCCTTATCGGCGATCGCCGGGTCCGCTGATTGGAGCGCCCGGCGGTCGTAATGCCGCCAAGGCGCTGAGCTCCTCATTAATTTTCAGACGAAGATCATGATCGCATCGTTGCGTGTGAGCCCGATAGGCCCGCGAAAGATGCCCGGAGAACGAAGATGAACGCACAGACTGGATTAGCGACCGCCAAGGGAATGCCGGACGCCTCTCGTAAATACGAGCAATATCCGCTGGTAGGCCTCACCGACCGCACATGGCCGAACAAGCAGATCACCAAGGCACCGATCTGGTGCTCCGTCGATCTGCGCGACGGCAACCAGGCACTGGTCGATCCGATGGGTCACGAGCGCAAGGCGCGCATGTTCCAGCTCTTGCTGGATATGGGCTTCAAGGAAATCGAGATCGGATTTCCCTCGGCGTCGCAGACCGATTTCGACTTCGCCCGCTGGGCAATCGAACAGGCCGGCGTGCCGCAGGACGTTTCCTTGCAGGTGCTGGTGCAGTGCCGTCCCGAACTGATTACGCGGACATTCGAATCGCTGCAGGGCGCGACCAATCCGATCGTTCATTTCTACAATTCGACCAGTGAATTGCAGCGCCGCGTCGTGTTCGACAAGGATGTCGGCGGCATCAAGCAGATCGCCACCGACGCCGCCAAGATGATCACCGACATGGCGGCAAAGGCTGGCGGCGGCTACCGCTTCCAGTATTCGCCCGAAAGCTTTACCGGCACCGAGCTGGAAGTGGCCCTGGAGATTTGCAACGCGGTCACTGAAATCGTTCAGCCGACCGCCGACAACAAGCTGATCATCAACCTGCCCTCAACCGTCGAAATGTCCACGCCCAACATCTATGCCGACCGCATCGAGTGGATGTGCCGTCAGCTCGACAATCGCGAAAACCTGATCATTTCCCTGCACCCGCACAATGACCGCGGCACCGGCATCGCTTCGACGGAACTCGGCCTGATGGCAGGCGCCGACCGCGTCGAAGGCACCTTGTTCGGCAATGGCGAACGCACCGGCAATGTCGATGTCGTGACGCTGGCGCTGAACATGTACACGCAGGGCGTCGACCCGGAACTCGATTGTTCCGACATCAACCGCATGAAGGCGGTTTATGAATATTCAAACCAGTTGGTGATCCCGGAGCGCCACCCTTATGTCGGTGAGCTGGTCTACACGGCCTTCTCCGGCTCGCATCAGGATGCGATCAACAAGGGCATGAAGGCGCTGAAGACGGCGAACAAATCGCTGTGGGAAGTACCTTACCTGCCGATCGACCCGCAGGATGTCGGGCGCAGCTATGAGGCGATCATCCGCATCAATTCGCAGTCGGGCAAAGGCGGCATCGCCTATGTTCTGCAGGCTGATTACGGCCTCAACCTGCCGCGCGGCCTGCAGGTCGAATTCAGCCAGAACATCCAGTCGATCACAGATTCGGAAGGCAAGGAATTGTCGTCGCGCCGGATCCATGAACGGTTCATGGAAACCTATGTCGAGCAGCCGGCCGCGCGCCTGAAATTCGTCGATCATCAGACTTTCCCCGATACGGAGGTCAAAGGCCGCCGTGTCGTCGAAGCCACGATCATCGACGATGGCAAGGAGATCACGATCACCGGCACCGGCAATGGCCCGGTCGATGGTTTCGTCGATGCGCTGTCGCGTCATGTCGGTCAGACATTCTCGGTTTTCGACTATTCCGAGCATTCGATTCAGCGCGGTTCGAACGCTTCGGCCATCTGCTACATGGAGGTCGAACATCCCGCAGGCCGAATCTTCGGAGTCGGGCTCAACACCAATATCGTCGCGGCATCGCTCGAAGCGGTGGTTTCGGCTGTCAATCGCGTCCTGAAATAGAGGCCGGATTGCAACATGTCCGCACCTTCTCTGTGGGTGCGGGCATGTTCTTCATCTTGCAACTTGTGCGTTCCGCCAAGCCCCGTATTATTGACGCCAAGGGGAATACAGGGGCAACATTGAAAGGTACCGCGTTTGCAGAGAGAAACGCCTGCCGCCCCCGCAGTGCGCGATACGCTTGAGCGCCTCCTATCGAGCAGAACATTTGGACGATCCGAACGCGCGCGAAAACTTCTGCGCTATCTGGTCGAGCGCGAACAGGCAGGTCAGGCCGACCTGCTGAAAGGCTTTTCCATAGCCGTCGATGTTTTCGGGAAAGATTCCGACTTCGACTCCTCGACGGATTCCCTTGTTCGCGTGCAGGCCGGTCGCCTGCGCGACCTGCTTAAACAATATTTCAAAACCGAAGGTGCGACCGAAGACATCCGCATCGACATTCCGCGCGGCAGCTATGTACCGAGCTATGCATTCGCCAGCGCGCACGCCTCTTCAGGCAAAACGATCGCCGAGACCGGAGCAATCCGCTTGCCGGCCGATACTGCCCGCGAACCTGCCGTCAGGATCGGCAAGGCGCGCCAGAGGCATGATTTCGTACTGGGTCATCTGAAACTCATCTGGGCAGCCCTCGCCCTCGTCATCTTTATTCTCGGCGCGCAATTGATGTTGAATGTGCGCGAGGCCTCGAACACGCCCTTGCTCGTTGCTGGAAACGAGACGGATCGGCTTGCGACCAATGCCGTCACCGCACTCTCCGCCAATGATCAATTGCCGCGTGTATACGTCGTATCCAGATCCGACGACGCACCTGTCACGCTGTTCGAAGGCGCTTTGCGAAACGCGCTTTCCCGATTCGATACTGTCGATCTGATGGCGCGCGACGCCGATCACAGCACGACTGGCGAAGACAGGACGCTTCAATTCCGGTTCGAGATCGCCACGGGGCCGTCTTCAGGCAGCGTGCTGATGGAATTGCAGCATCTGGCCACGGCAAAAGTTCTCTTTTCCAGGGTCTTCCTGCCGGACGATCTTCGCCCCGAATCCATCGACGACGAGATCGCGGAAATGGTAACGGCTTCCATCCCGGTCGCCGGCACAATCTACAGCTTTATCGAGCAGAACAGCCTGCAAACCGGCCTCGTCGCCTGCCTTCTCCTCAACGACGACTATTACCTCGACCAGAGCCGCACCGGCCATGAGGTCGCCTATCGCTGCTTTGAAACCCTCGTAAGGCAAGGCTCGAAATCGCCGCTTGCATTGGCCGAGCTGGCCTCCTTGCAGTTCGAGGCGGCAAATCTCGCTTATGATTACCCGCCGGCATCGGTCTCGGCCGAAGCGCTCGACAATGCGCATCGCGCGCTGGTCATGGGTGCCAACAGCGCCTATGCGCACCGCGCCTATGGCTACATGCAGTCGCGCATGGGGAACAAATCCGAAGCAGTCAGATGGCTGAACAAGGCATATGAGTTGAACCCCTACGATCTGACCATGGCCGCGGCCTATGGCTATGGTCTGGTAATGGCCAGCGAGTATGATCAGGCAGTGCCGATCCTCGCTCGCGCGGTGGAAGTCGCAAGCGTTCATCCGTCATGGTGGGATTACGGGCTGTTTCTCGGCGCTTTCATGACAAACGACATGGCGCTTGCCAACAAAGCTGCAGTGCGGTTCGCTACGGTTAAGCGATCGCATTATCTCGCTGCCCGGCTGATTGTAGCGCAATGGGAGAAAGATGAGCCCCTTGCCGATTCGCTTCGTCGCGACATCCGCAACGACTACAAAAAATTCGCTGCGAACCCGCGAGCCGTCTTTTCCAAACGGCTTTATCCCGACGACATGGTAGACAGGCTGAGTTCGGCGCTACAGGCTGCGGGACTGGGAAATCCAAGCTGAATAAACATTCGAAGGCCTAAATGACTTCAAATCTTTTTCATGCGGGGCGTGCAGGCTCCAATCCGCCCGTTGTTTTCCTGCATGGGTTCGGCGGGAGCCATGACACATGGCAGGCTTTTCCCGAAAAACTGGCGATCGCCAATCGCTGCATTTTTTACGATCTTCCCGGTCATGCGGGATCGCTGGACTTTCCGGGGAATTTCTCGCCCAGACGTGCAGGTGAAGCCATACTTGCCGATCTCGATGCGCAGAACGTCAAGGAATTCCATCTCGTCGGACACTCGATGGGCGGTGCGATCTGCTGCCTGATCGCGATGGCCGCGCCTGAGCGTGTCGCCTCGCTTACGCTGGTCGCACCGGGAGGGTTCGGTCCCGAAATCAACGCGGATCTGTTGCGTCGCTTCGCAACTTGCAGCAGCGTCGAGGAATTGCGCGACTGCCTCAAGCTCATGAGCGGGCCGGGCCACGATCCTGAAAAAGAAGCGCTCGAGGCTCTGTCAAAACATCGGAAAATTCCCGGCCAAACAGAAAAACTGCAGGAAATCGTCGCCATTATCACGCGCGACGGCAAGCAGGGCGCATTGCCGAAAGCAAATCTGGAGAACTTCGATTTTCCGGTTTCGATCGTCTGGGGAACCGACGACGACGTACTGCCCTTTTCGCAGACGAATGATCTCCCGGCGAGTTTCCGCTTTTTCCCCATTGAAGGGGCAGGACACATGCTGCCCGAAGAAGCTCCCGAAATCATCGCCGACGTGATCCGGCAGACCGTTTCCGCGGCCTCACCATAGAAAAGCTGCTTTCCCGCCGCCATCATGCTAATTCATCGATCATTCTGGGGGCAGATTGAATGAATTCGCCGGAAAACGCATCTGAGCAGAACCCGCCGCGCAAGCTCGCCGATGCCGTGCGCGCGGTTAAGAATGCAGTGGCCGACCGCAACGACGTGGTCGTGGAACTGCGTGAGTCGCAGAAAATCCGGCTCGAACTGCTGGCAGCGGAACTCGAACCCGTCTTTGCCGAAGTGCCTGCCGATGTCGATCTGTTCGATTTCGCGATAAGTGCAGGTTTGCAGCCGCGGCTATGGATCGACGCGGTCAGCCACGTCACGATGGGACGCGATACGCGAACCTATCGCTTTTTGCAGGATGGCCGCGCCGGTCGCGTCGTGCTGGCCGAATCCCTCGACATCAAGCCGGTTGCCGATCAGGTCACGCGCTACATTGCCGAACGCATGGTGGAGCGTGAACGCCTGCAATCGGGTGAAACCCTGCCTCTGACGAACCCTCAGCCGGCGCGTGAGATTGAAACGGCGCCCACCCCGCAAAAGCCAGCCAGCAGGCTCAATGGCTTCTTTGCCGGTCTTGGTGTCATCACCGCAGGTGCGCTTGCCGGGCTGGGAATCACCGCCCTGATTCTGTGGGAACGCCTGGCGACGATCCGCATCAGCTTCTGACGAGCTGACTGCTTCCCACTTCAAGATCGCGTTTTTCGATGTCGCTCAAAGGCATCGAAACCCCTGTAAGCCCGCGCCTTGTAAGCTGGATGTTCCAGTTTCCCGCCTCGCCGGAAATATCGAGAAGATTGTATTGCGCAGGCGGCTTTGAAGCCCCCAAGCCCTGCCCGGCAGCCGCGACACCGACAACGGGCGTCTTGTTCTTGCCGCCGATCACGAAAAGGCTCGGCAGATGCGAATGCCCATGCAGCACCAGTTCCGCGCCATGCTTGGCAATCGTCTTGTGGAAACGGCTGATGCCGAACAGCCTTTTGTGCTGCGGAACAGCCCCGCGAACCGGCGGATGATGGATCATGATAACGCGGCAATGTCCGGCCTTGCCTGCAATATCGAGCAACTTTCCAAGCCTCTCGGCCTGCGCCTCACGGAAAAATCCGGTCGCCATGAACGGCGCGGTCGCATGGGCTGAAGAAACGCCGATCAGAGCCACATTGTCGCGAACACGCAAATAGGGAAACGCGTTGCGGTCGGTCGGCGGCGCAAGCCCGTCGCCCGCCATCCAAGGTCCCCAGGCCTTGCAGGCCTTGTCGAACGCACCAGGCACATAGGCATCGTGATTCCCAAGCACTACCGACACATCATCGGGCGAACCGAGTTCCTGCAGCCACAGGCGGGCCATCTCGATTTCGCCATCCAGCGCGAGGTTCACAAGATCGCCAGTCACCGCAAGATGGTTGGGGCTGGATGCCTTCATGTCGTTGACGACAGCATCGATCACGCCGTCATGCATGAATTTGCGGCGGTTTCGCTGCCAGTTCACGTAACCAGTTACCCGCTTGGAAGCGAGTTCGCGATAGGTTAGATCGGGAAGAGGTCCAAGATGGACGTCTGAGAGATGGGCAAGCCTGAACATCCTTTTCTTGTAGGATAGACGTTCAAAGCTTTCCACCCGAAATGTTACAGGCTGAAATGTCAGTTACCCTACGTCAAACCGGCTGGCCTCGTCTGCGCGCCCGGCTGTTCCATTTTTACTTCCTGCTTCGGCGCCCGATGACGTTCGGCGCGCGCGGTATCGTCTATGATGAAGCGGCGAATTCCGTCTTCCTGATCCGCCACACCTATGTTCCAGGCTGGCAATTGCCGGGCGGCGGCGTGGAAATTGGTGAAACCGCGATGGAAGCCCTGACCCGCGAACTGGAAGAGGAAGGCAATATCGTGATCGCAGCCGAACCGGTTTTGAAGTCGCTGCATTTCAATCGGCAATCCAGCCGCCGCGACCATGTGGCGCTGTATCTGATCACGCAATTCAGTCAGAGCGGACCCAAAAAGCCGGATCGCGAGATCGCGGAATCAGGGTTTTTCCTGCTCGACCAGTTACCAGAGCAGACGACGCCAGCCACCAGACGGCGGCTTGGCGAAGTGCTTTCAGGCGAACCATCATCGCCTTACTGGTAGTCATATTGGCACTCAGGCCGCCTTGCGGAAGCGGTCCCGGTCATGTGCCGCATGCAGTTCGATCTCCGGGCCAAGCGGCACGATGCGCGTCGGATTGATATTCGCGTGGCTACCGTAATAATGCGACTTGATGTGGTCGAAATCCACGGTTCCCGCCACACCTTTTACCTGAAACAGATCGCGCAAGTAATTGGAAAGGTTTGGATAATCGGCAATCCGCCTCAGATTGCATTTGAAGTGACCGACATAGACCGGATCGAACCGCACAAGCGTCGTGAACAGCCGCCAATCGGCCTCCGTCATGCGATCGCCAACGAGATAGCGTGACTGGCCAAGACGTGCTTCCAGCGTGTCGAGTGTTTCGAACAGACGCTCGAACGCCTCTTCATAGGCTTCCTGTTTGGTCGCGAACCCGGCGCGATAAACGCCATTATTCACTGCCGGATAGACGATCGCGTTTATCTCGTCGATCTGAGCGCGCAGCGCCTCAGGGTATAAATCGACATTCGCATCGCCCCATTCGTCAAACTCGGAATTGAACATCCGTATGATTTCGGCAGATTCGTTGGAAACGATCGTTTTGCGCTGCTTGTCCCAAAGCACAGGCACCGTCACACGCCCGGAATAGATCGGGTCGGCCCTGGTGTAGATTTGATGGAGATAATCAGAACCATAGAGTTCGTCGCCCGTCGCACCGTCTTCTGCCAGAAACGTCCAGCCATTCTCGCCCATGAAAGGATGCACGACCGAAACGGAAATCACATCTTCCAGTTTCTTCAGGGCGCGAAAGATCAGGGTTCGGTGCGCCCAGGGGCAGGCAAGCGAGACATAGAGGTGGTAGCGTCCGGGTTCAGCCTTGAAGCCGCCCTCGCCGCTCGGCCCGGCAGAGCCGTCACGCGTGATCCAGTTGCGGAATTGCGATTCCGAGCGTTCGAACTTTCCGCTCTTTCCCGTGTCGTACCATTTGTCATGCCACACGCCGTCTACGAGCAAACCCATATCGTTCTCCTTTGCATTCAATGTATGCGACGAGAACAGAAATTCGAGAGATTCGTTTTCAAACACACTGTCACCGCAGTTTTTGACCACAAATCCGATGGACGGGCGCTAAAATTGATGGTAGCGGGCTGATTAATGAACGAGATGGCAAAAATCCGGTTTGACCGACGACGAATGAACGCCCGCGCTTAAACCGCGCCGATAGCGTTGCTGCATCATGCAGCCAACATTTCTCGCATACCCGGATGCCACGACAATGTTCCTCTCCGACGTCACCTATATGGCGGAAACCGCCGCGCACTTTGCCGAGATCGAATCGATCAATGAAGAAGCATTCGGCCCCGGTCGTTTCGCGCGCGCTGCCTACAAGATCCGCGAAGGCGGACCGCATGAGCATGCGCTTTCATTCGTAGCGATCCACAATGACAAGGTCATCGCGTCGGTCCGCCTGACACGGATCGCCGGGGACAAGGGCGAAGCGCTGCTTCTCGGCCCGCTTGCCGTGCGTCCAGCGTATAAGAACAGAGGCATCGGCCGGAAGCTCGTCGCAATCGCCATCGAGGCGGCGCGCCGCGCTGGCGAAGCATGCGTCCTGCTTGTCGGCGATGAACCCTATTATGGCCCGCTCGGCTTCAGGAAGATTCCGAACGGACAGATCACCATGCCGCGCCCGGTCGATCCCGAACGTATTCTGGCTTACGAAATCGAGCCGGGATCAGCCGCGCAATTGCGTGGAAATGTCGATCACGCCGCCCGGAAACGCTGACCAACGCCTTGCCATCCAAACGACTTGCGTCCAAAACTGGACTAACTTAATCCACTTTGGGAATAGCATGAGCGAAAAGAAAGAACCGATCCGCCCGACCGACGACGCGGCGATCCGATTGGCTAAGACATTAATCCGCAACGCGCGCTATGGCGCGATCGCGACGCTCGATCCTGAAACGGACAATCCGCTCGCAAGCCGGGTGGGTGTCGCGACGGACATCGACGGCACGCCGCTCATCCTCATTTCGCTGCTGGCGCCGCACACAAGGGCGCTCATCGCAGACCCCCGTTGCTCGCTACTGGTTGGCGAAACCGGCAAGGGCGACCCCCTCGCCCATCCGCGCATTAGCCTGACCTGTCTGGCCACGAAGCTCGACCGCGACGGAGAGGCCCACGGGCAGGCCAAGCGCCGCTATCTCAACCGAAACCCCAAAGCCGCTCTTTACGTCGACCTTGGCGACTTTTCGTTTTTCCGGCTGGAACCGCAACATGCGGGCCTCAATGGCGGATTCGGCAAGGCATATCTTTTGAAGCGCGAAGAGCTTCTGTCGGAGGCGTCCATATCGGCCGCACTCGCAGATTCGGAGCAAGGCTCCATCGACCATATGAATGCCGATCATCTCGATGCAATCGGCCTTTACGCCGCGCATTTCGGCAAGGCGGATGGCGGCGGCTGGAAGATTTCCGGCGTCGACCCCGAAGGAATGGACCTGATCGACGGCGACCGGGTAACGCGAATCTGGTTCCCTGCACCGCTGTCCGGTGCCGGCGACCTTCGAAAGGTGCTGGTCGAGATGGCGGGCGAAGCCCGAAAAGCCGGAGCAGTGGCGCAAACCAGGGCGTGAGCGCAGTGCGGGCTTGACTTTCCGCAGGCGTTCTTTATGTGTCGCGCAAAGTTTTCCGCGTCCGGGGTTTACGACCTGTGCTGAAGCGGTGCTAACTCCAGACAATTAACGGACGAGAATCATGGCTAAGGCTGCAAACATCAAGATCAAGCTTCTCTCGACGGCCGACACCGGCTTTTTCTACGTGACGAGCAAGAACAGCCGCACGAAAACCGAGAAGCTTTCCTTCCGCAAGTACGACCCGGTTGCGAAGAAGCATGTCGAGTTCAAGGAAACGAAGATCAAGTAATCTTCGTACCAATGGAATTGAAAGCGCCGCCTTCGGGCGGCGTTTTTCGTTTGTGCGAATAAAAATGTGTACCGAAGATAAAGGGGGCCGATCGGTTGCCTGATGACGGTACGAGGAATCCGCTTTCAGTCCGACCGGCCCGCCCCATGGACCCAGGAGATGCGGCGGACCTGAGCGTCACGGGGTTTTCTTATGCGCGTCGGCTTGGCGTTGGGCCGAAAAATCGCACTTAACCTCGAAAGCACGCTCGCCCGAAGCTTGCAGAAAATCAACTATTTATTAAGCAAGCCTGCAGAATCACTGCAATCACGGTAAATTTCCGCGCCATTCAGTCAGTTAAGACCCCGGTTCGGGATCAGGCGGCCTTTGCAACGACGCGGTTGCGCCCCTTCGTCTTGGCTTCGTAGAGAGCCATGTCGGCACGCTTCATGAGATCGGCGATCGTGTCATTGCCGAGTTTCAGCGACGAGACACCGACACTCACCGTAACATCGGCGCTCTTGCCCTCACCTATGATGAACGGCTTGCCCGCCACCAACCCGCGAACGCGTTCTGCAACGCTTTCGGCAACGGCGGCATCCGTATCCGGCATCACGACGACGAACTCCTCGCCACCGTAGCGACAGGCCAGATCGATGCCGCGCACATTCTTGCGAAGCCGCTGCGCGAACTCACGAAGCACCTCGTCGCCGCCATCATGACCGTAAGTGTCGTTGATCAGCTTGAACCGGTCGAGGTCGGTAATCATGATCGACAGCGGGCGTCCGCGCGACACGGCACGCTCAAACAGCGTCGCAAGATTTCCGTCGAGATAGCGGCGATTGTGAAGCCCGGTCAGCCCGTCCGTAACAGCCATTTCGATCGTCTGCGTAACGCTGTGCCGCAATTGATCATTGTAGCGCTTGCGCCGGACCTGAATACGCATGCGCGCAATCAGCTCCTGCCGGTCCACGGGCCGTACGACATAATCGTTCACGCCAAGGTCGAGCGCCCGCGCAATGCGCTCATCGCCATCGTTTTCCGCAATCAGGATGATCGGCAGGAAGCGTGTACGATCCAGCGAGCGAAGCTGCGAACACAGCCGCAAATGGTCGAAATCCTTGAATGCGGTGGAAATCAGCACGCATTCATAGGCTTTTTCGGTCGCCTTGAAGAAACCGACATGCGGGTCCGAAACCACATCCATATCCGCAACATTGCGGAAAATTCGATGCATGATTTCGTGATAGGCCGGATTGTCGTCGATCAGCAGCACCTTGGGAATCGCATCCTCTATGCCCTGGCGCCGGTCCAGCAATTCCTCGATGCCGATATTGTGCGTGGCGGACGCCCGAAGGCGCAGCTCATCGGTCAGCATCTTCAGCCGCACAAGGCTTTTCACCCGCGTCATAAGCTGCAGATCATTGACCGGCTTGGTCAGAAAATCGTCGGCACCAGCCTCCAGACCGCGCACACGGTCGGCAACCTGATCCAGTGCGGTGATCATCACGACCGGAATATGCGCCGTCGCCGGATTGGCCTTCAGCCTGCGGCACACTTCGAAACCGTCCATGCCCGGCATCATGATGTCGAGCAGCACGACATCGACCTTGCCGTTTTCGCAAATATCGAGCGCATCCGGCCCGTTCGTGGCGGTCAGGACTTCGAAATACTCGGCAAGAAGTCGGACTTCGAGAAGTTTGACGTTCGCGGGAATATCGTCGACGACGAGGATATGCGCGGTCATGACCTGCTCGAACTCCGTTTTTCCCCGCGGGCCGGCATTACGCGTCGCCCAGATAGGATTTGATCGTTTCGATGAAACGCGGAACCGAAATCGGCTTCGAGATATAGGCCTCGCAGCCGCCCTGACGGATACGTTCCTCGTCGCCCTTCATGGCGAACGCCGTGACTGCAATGACCGGAATGACGTGAAGATCGTCGTCTTCCTTGAGCCATTTGGTCACTTCGAGCCCGGAAACCTCCGGGAGCTGAATGTCCATCAGGATCAGGTCGGGCCGGTGCGTGCGCGCCAGTTCAAGCGCTTCAAGACCGTTGCGCGTGCGCACGGTTTCATAGCCGCTGGCCTCGATCAGGTCGCGAAAGAGCTTCATGTTCAGCTCATTGTCTTCGACGATCATAACTTTTTTTGTCATCTGAATTCTCATCCCGGCTGCCAGATAGTCTTGGCCGCCATCGCCGCATGCCCCGATAAGGACATCAAACCCGATGACGACACTAACGCAAGAACATTGACGAAACGGAAACCGGATCGTTTGATTCCGTCATATGTTCTCTTTGGTTTCAGTTCGGCTTGCAGTCTTTCCAGCAACTGTCTAGTTCAGGAGTAGATTGCCGCTGGATTGCCGCCGATGAACAGACAGAGCTTAACGCCGGAAAACGCCGAAACAATAGCGGTAAGCGCGCTGGCCTTCATTGCTTCCGACCCGGAATTGCTGCCGCGCTTCCTGTCGATGACCGGCATCGAGGCGAACGCCATTCGCGCGGCCGCAAGCGAGCCGGGTTTCCTTGCAGGCGTCATGCAATTCATCGTCGCGCACGAGCCTACCCTGATGCGCTTTTCGCAAGAATCGGGAATCGCCCCTGAAACCATCGCCGCCAGCGTGAAAGCCCTGCCGCTTGGCGACGACGACAGCTATCTGGAAGCATAATGAGCGAAGATCCCGAAACAGCCCGCCAGATCGCCGAACTGGCGCAGGACACCCGCCCGCTTCTCGTTCTCGATGTAGATGAAGTCGTGCTGGAATTCGTACGCCCGCTGATGGGTTTTCTGAATTCTCAGAATCTCGAACTGAAAACCGATACCTTCCGTCTGGATGGCAACATCGTCGAACTGGGCACCACAAAGGCAGTGGAAAGCGAACGCGTATCCGAACTGATACACGACTTCTTTGTCGTGCAGGCCGAGTGGCAGGAGCAGCTCGAAGATGCTGCCGATTCGATTGCCGAAATCGCCCGCGGCGCCGAGATCGTGTTGTTGACCGCCATGCCGCACCGGCACCGCGAGACGCGACGTGCCCATCTGGACCGCCTTGGCTTCCATTATCCGCTTTTGACCACCGAAAGGGCCAAGGGGCCAGCATTGCGTGCGCTTCGCGGCAAGACGAAAAGGCCGATCGCATTCGTCGACGACACGCCGCACAATCTGGTTTCGGCACGTGCCAATCTGTCGGATGCACATCTGTTTCACATGATGGCGTTCGAGGAATTGCGCCCGGTTCTCCCGCCCCTGCCCGACGACATCATCATGCTGGCAAACTGGCGCGATGCGACACCGAAGATTGCGGCTTCACTCGGGCTCTGAAACACGCCGAATCCGCTTTCTATTTCATGCGCTGATGCTGTAATGTCGCGATGTTCATCATCCGTTCGCAGCTATGGCCACATCAGCCCAAAATGATCCAAACCATGGCTTTTGCCGCGACTGCCTGCGCTTCCAGCGCAGCGACGCGCGGCGTTGCGATTCCTGCGGCAGTCCGAGGATCACGCGACATGCCGAACTCTACGACCTTCACATCGCCCATATCGACTGCGACGCCTTTTATGCAGCCGTCGAAAAGCGCGACAATCCCGAACTGAAGGACCGCCCCGTCATCATCGGCGGCGGCAAGCGCGGTGTGGTTTCGACCGCCTGCTACATCGCCCGCATCAATGGCGTGCGCTCGGCCATGCCCATGTTCAAGGCGCTGGAAGCGTGCCCCGAAGCGGTCGTCATCAAGCCGAACATGGAAAAATACGTCGCAGTCGGGCGCGAAGTACGCGCAATGATGCAGGCGCTGACGCCGCTGGTCGAGCCGATTTCCATCGACGAGGCATTTCTCGACCTTGCCGGCACGGAGCGGCTTCACGGCCTGCCTCCGGCACTGGTGCTGGCGCGATTTGCACGTCAGGTGGAACAGGAAATCGGCATTACCGTCTCGGCCGGGCTCTCCTATTGCAAATTTCTGGCAAAAATCGCTTCCGATTTTCGAAAACCCCGCGGCTTTTCTGTCATTGGTCAGACAGAAGCCGTTGAATTTCTCGGCCAGCAGCCCGTCACGCTCATCTGGGGCGTCGGCAAAGCGTTCGCGGGAACGCTCGAGCGCGACGGCATTCGCATGATCAGCCAGTTACAGCGCATGGAGCGCAACGATCTGATGCGCCGCTACGGCACGATGGGCGACCGCCTTTATTATCTCTCGCGCGGAATGGACGAACGCCGCGTCCAGCCGGACCACGATGCGAAAAGCGTGTCGGCGGAGACGACCTTCAACAGCGATCTGGCAACATCTGAGGAATTGGTGCCGATCCTGCGCGCGCTGTCGGAAAAAGTCTCAGCGCGTCTGAAAAAATCCGGCATCGCCGGGCGGACGGTGGTTCTCAAGCTCAAAACGCGTGACTTCAAGATCAGGACACGCAATCGCGCGCTCGGCAGCTCGACGCGGCTTGCCGACCGGATTTTCCTGACCGGCCTGCAAATGCTCGAAAAAGAACTCGACGGGACGAAGTACCGCCTGCTCGGCATCGGCGTCAGCGATCTTTCCGACGATGACCGCGCCGATCCGCCTGATCTCGTCGATGTTCAGTCGCGCAAGCGCGCGCTGGCTGAGGGCGCAATGGACGCGCTTCGCGGTAAATTCGGTCGAGCCGCGGTCGAAACAGGCTATACATTCGGGCGTGGCCGCAATGCACATCCGGAACAGGAAACCGAAGATTGACGTCGAAAACCGGAACATATTTTCTGAGATTCAGGCATCAGCGAGATTCACAGAGATAATTTTCTACGATATGCAGAATAATCGATATGAAATTCTCAAAGGTTGAAAAATCTCCGCGTCCTTCCTCTTGTTGAAGGCCGATGTGAATCCTAATTTGCGGACAAACGGCACATCGCCGCGAAACCACGAACGGAACGAACATCATGACCTGGCTAAAATCGCTTTTCATTGCTGGCGCACTTCAGGCAGCGCTCGTCGCAATGCCCGCCCATGCAGGCGAAAACCTCAATGACATCAAAGCCGCCGGCGCGCTGAAGATCGGCACCGAAGGCACCTACGCGCCCTTCACCTATCATGATGGCAGCGGCAAGCTGGTCGGTTTCGACGTTGAAATCGGCGAGGCGATCGCAGAGCGTCTTGGCGTGAAGGCCGAATTCCTCGAAGGCAAATGGGACGGCCTGATCGCCGGTCTCGATGCCAAGCGTTACGACGCCGTCATCAATCAGGTCGGCATCACCGAAGCGCGCAAGCAGAAATATGATTTCTCCGAGCCGTATATTGCCTCGAAAGCGGTGCTTATCGTGCGCAGCGACGATGACAGCGTCAAGGATTTCGCTGATCTCAAGGGCAAGAAATCCGCACAGTCGCTGAGCAGCAATTTCGGCAAGATCGCCGAGGCAGCAGGTGCCGAACTCGTCGGCACCGACGGTTTCGACCAGTCGATCCAGCTCGTCCTCAACCGCCGCGCTGACGCGACCATAAATGACAGCCTATCCTTCCTCGATTTCAAGAAGCACAAGCCGGATGCGCCCGTGAAGATTGCCGCCGAGCAGCCTGACGCGGACTATTCGGGCGTCATCATCCGCAAGGGCGAGCCGGAGCTTCTGGCGGCTATCAACGATGCACTGAAGTCGATCAAGGACGACGGCACCTACCAGAAGATTTCCGACAAATATTTCGGTCAGGACGTCTCAAAGTAACGGAGCAGGCATGCGGGCGGTTTCTTGCCGCCCGCGCAACCAGTCGCTAAACACATAACAACAGTTCAGCGGAAGGCCCTGCAATGCCCCATTGGCTACAACTCATGCTCGACTCGCTCGGCCCGCTTTTGTGGGCCGGTCTTGTTTTCACGATACCGCTGACGCTTCTGTCTTTCGTGCTGGGCTTGTCGGTCGGACTTCTGGCAGCGCTCGTCAGACTTTTCGCAGCGTGGCCGTTCGCGGCAATCATCCGCTTTTATGTCTGGATCATCAGAGGCACGCCGCTTCTGGTTCAGCTCTTCCTGATCTTCTACGGCCTGCCCAGCGTCGGCATCGTGCTGGATGCGTTCACCGCAGCCCTTATCGGCTTCACGCTGAATGTCGGTGCCTACACGTCCGAGATCATTCGCGCGGCCATTTCGTCAGTCGCCAAGGGTCAGTGGGAAGCGTCGTTTTCGATCGGCATGTCGTGGGGCCAGACGATGCGCCGCACAATCCTGCCGCAGGCAGCACGCGTGGCCGTGCCGCCGCTATCCAACACCTTCATTTCGCTGGTCAAGGATACCTCGCTCGCCGCTGCCATCACCGTGCCGGAGCTGTTTCAATCGGCCCAGCGCATCGTCGCCACCACTTACGAACCGCTGATCCTCTACATCGAAGCCGCACTCATCTATCTTGCCATCAGCTCGGTTCTGTCTGCTCTTCAGTCACGACTTGAAAAGCGGCTCGACCGCTATGGCGGCTTCATGGAGGCGCGGGCATGATCGAACTCACCAATATCGAAAAGACTTTTGGCGACAACACCGTCTTCAAAAACGTGAATTTGAGCTTCGCGGAAGGCAGCGTGACCGCCCTTGTCGGGCCTTCGGGCGGTGGCAAGAGCACGCTTCTGCGCTGCATCAATCTGCTTGAAATCCCGACTGCCGGCCGGTTGCAGATCGGGCAGGAAGCGCTTGATTTCGAACCCGGCAAGGCAGTCGGCTGGGCTTCGATCCAGAGACTTCGCCGCCAGACCGGCATGGTCTTCCAGAGCTTCCAGCTTTTCCCGCACCGCACGGCCGTCGAAAACGTCATGGAAGGGCTGATCACCGTCCTGAAATGGCCGAAGGAAAAAGCCCGTAAGCGCGCGCTGGAGCTGCTCGAAAAGGTCGGCCTTGCCCAGAAGGCGGACGCATGGCCAGCGACACTTTCAGGCGGCCAGCAACAGCGCGTCGCAATTGCGCGCGCACTCGCCCCTGCTCCAAAAGTGCTGCTGTGCGACGAACCAACCTCCGCGCTCGACCCGGAATTGTCGGGCGAAGTCGTGGAAGTTCTGGCGCAGCTTGCCCGTGAAGGTACGACGATGGTGATCGCCACGCATGATCTGCGGCTGGCATCGAAGGTCGCGCAGGAAGCCGTGTTTCTGGATGGCGGCGCAGTTGTCGAGAAAGGCAACGCGCAGGAGCTGTTCTCGACGCCAAAAAACCCGAGGACAATCCGGTTTATTGCAACGATCACGCAGAAGCCGGCTGAGCAAGCTGGCAGCGGGATTTAGAAGACTGCATTTTTAATAGAAACGCTGGCGGGACATCACCCCCCTCTGCCCTGCCGGGCATCTCCCCCTCAAGGGGGGAGATTACTCCGTCACGAACGCGCTGCATCAATTTTTGACGTCGCAGAATGCAGGCGGAGAGAGTGATGTCATCCAATCTCCCCCCTTGAGGGGGAGATGCCCGGCAGGGCAGAGGGGGTGCCTCGCGATTCCATCAACACAGGAACCGCTCTCGGAATCCCTAAACCAGCTCCACCTCAACCACTCCGGGCACAGCCCGCATTGCCGAGGCAATCTGCGGCGAGATGCGGTAGCGTTCGGGAAGCTCGATCTCGACCTCGCCCTGCGCATTGTCCTTGATGAGCACGAAGCTCACCTGCCCCTCGCCCTTGGTCGACAATTGCCCGGCAAGCGTTCCGAGCGGGCTTGGGTCGCGCAGATAGATGCGCAGCGCCTTCTGCACGCGGCTCGCTTCGTCTTCCAGCGAATGCACCGTCTGGATGCGCAGATTGACGCCTTCAGGCCGGTCTTCCGCCGCAACCGTGATAACCAGCGAGCGGCCAGGCTCGAGAAAATCGCGATATTGCGCGAGCCCTTCGGAAAACAGCACGGCCTCATATTGCCCGCTGACATCGGAAAACTGCACGATGCCCATCTTGTTACCGGTGCGCGTCTTGCGCTCCTGCCTGGTCGTCACTGTTCCGGCGAGGCGACCAGCAGTCGCGCCCTTTTTCACTGCCGCCGAAAACTCGGCCCAGTTCTGCACGCGCATCTTTTCGAGCGTCGTCTTGTATTCATCCAGCGGGTGCGCCGACAGATAGAAGCCGACGACCTGAAATTCACGTTGCAGCCGCTCGGCAGACAGCCACGGGTCTGCAAATGGCAGGTTCAGCGCCTGCGACTGCGCGCCGAGCGACGCGCCGAAAATATCCGACTGGCCGGACGTGGCATTCTGCTGCGCAAGGGCTGCAAGCCCCATCATGCGCTCGACACCCGCCATCATCGATGCGCGATCATGGCCGAAATTGTCGAATGCGCCCGCCATGATCAGGCTTTCCAGAACCCGTTTGCCGACGACCCGCGGATCGACCCGCTCGCAGAAATCGGCAAGGCTGGCAAAGGGCTTGTCGGCACGGCGGTCGACAATGTGCTGCACCGCCGCCTCGCCGACGCCCTTGATGGCCGAAAGCGCGTAGAAGATGCGGTTTTCCGCTACTTCGAAATCGCTGTAGGACGTCATGATCGACGGCGGAACGACATCGATGCCAAGCCGCATCGCATCCTGACGGAAATCGCTGAGCTTTTCGGTGTTCGACATATCGAGCGTCATCGAGGCCGCGAGGAATTCCACCGGATAATGCGCCTTGAGATAGGCAGTCTGGTATGAAACCACGGCATAGGCTGCGGCGTGCGACTTGTTGAAGCCGTAGTCGGCAAACTTTGCCAGCAGGTCGAAAATGAAATCCGCCTGCGGCTTCGAAACGCCCTTTTCGACCGCGCCCGAAACGAAGCGCTCGCGCTGCTTGTCCATCTCCGCGCGGATCTTCTTGCCCATGGCGCGGCGCAGCAAATCTGCTTCGCCGAGCGAGTACCCGGCAAGCTCCTGCGCGATCTGCATCACCTGTTCCTGATAGACGATGACGCCCTGCGTCTCCTTCACCAGATGGTCGATCTTGGGGTGGATCGACGCCAGTTCCTCCTCGCCATGCTTGCGCGCATTGTAGGTCGGAATGTTCTCCATCGGGCCGGGTCGATAGAGCGCGACCAGCGCAATAATGTCCTCGATACGATCGGGTTTCATGCCGATCAGCGCCTTGCGCATGCCCGCACTTTCCACCTGGAATATGCCGACCGTCTCGCCGCGCGAAAGCATCGCGTAAGTCGGCTGATCGTCGATCGGGATATGCGCAAGATCGATCTCGATGCCGCGCCGCCGGATCAGCTTCACGGCGGTTTCCAGAACCGTCAGCGTTTTCAGGCCGAGAAAGTCGAACTTTACGAGGCCCGCATCCTCTACCTTCTTCATGTTGAACTGCGTAACCGGCATGTCCGAACGCGGATCGCGGTACATCGGCACCAGTTCGGAAAGCGGCCTGTCGCCGATGACGATGCCCGCGGCGTGGGTCGATGCGTGGCGGTAAAGCCCTTCGAGCTTCTGCGCCATATCGAGCAGCGTCTGCACGATCGGCTCGCGCTCGGCCTCCTCTGCAAAGCGCGGCTCGCCCTCGATTGCCTGCGCCAATGTCACTGGATTGGCCGGGTTCGCGGGCACCATTTTGCAGAGGCGGTCGACCTGCCCGTAAGGCATTTGCAGCACGCGGCCGACGTCTCGCAGCACGGCGCGCGCCTGCAGCGTACCGAAGGTGATGATCTGCGCGACCTGATCGCGACCGTATTTTTCCTGAACGTAACGAATGACTTCGTCACGACGATCCTGACAGAAATCGATGTCGAAATCGGGCATCGACACGCGGTCTGGGTTCAGGAAGCGCTCGAACAGCAGCGAATATCGAAGCGGGTCGATATCGGTGATCGTGGTCGAGTAAGCGACCAGCGAACCGGCACCCGAACCGCGGCCCGGCCCGACCGGAATGCCTTGCGCCTTGGCCCATTTGATGAAGTCCGCAACGATCAGGAAGTAGCCCGGATATTTCATCCGCTCGATGACGCCGAGTTCGAAATCCAGCCGCTCGCGATATTGCTCTGCCGTGAAACCCGGCGACAATCCATAATCGGCAATGCGCGCTTCGAGGCCCACATGCGCCTGCCGCGCCAGTTCCTCGGCCTCCGCCTTCACCGCCGCGTCAGCATCCGCAATGTCGCCGCCGGTGAAACGCGGAAGGATAGGCCCGCGATTTTTCGGATAGTAGGAGCAGCGCATGGCGATCTCGACCGTATTGTCGAGCGCTTCGGGAATGTCCGCGAACAGCGAAGACATGTCCGCGCTGGTCTTCAGATGATTGTCGGGGCTCAGCCGCCTGCGGTCGTCCTGCGCGACCACCGAACCTTCGGCAATCGCAATCAGTGCGTCATGCGCCTCGTAATCGTCACGGCTCTGGAAGAACGCCTCGTTGGTCGCGACCAGCGGCAATTCATGCCGATAGGCCAGATCGATGGTTGCCGCCTCGACCATTTTGTCATAGCCGCCCAAACGTTCGATTTCGACATAAAGCCGGTCGCCGAACATTTCTTTCAGTGCGAGCAATCGGCTTTCGGCAAGCTCAGTATGGCCGCTTTTCAGCGCTGAACCTATCGGTCCGAGAGGCCCGCCGGTGAGACAGATCAGCCCTTCAGAAAGCTGCTCGACCATCTGTGCCGTGACATGCACCGGATCGCCCGGCGTACCGTCGAGATAGGCCCGGCTGACCAGCCGGACGAGATTGGCATAGCCGACCTCGTTCGCCGCCAGAAGCACGATCGGATTGAGCGGGATCGTCTGGCGGTGGTCGCGCGCGCTGGTCACCTGTTCACCGAAGGCAAATGCCATCTGGCAGCCGATGATCGGCTGGATACCGTCTTTCGAGGCTTTTTGCGCAAATTCCAGCGCGCCGAACAGATTGTTCGTGTCCGTAACAGCGATCGCAGGCGACGAATTCTTCACCGCATAACCGACGACCTTGCCAAGTTGCAGCGCCCCTTCGAGAAGCGAATAGGCCGAATGCACACGCAGATGGATGAACGGCCGCACAGCAATTTTCTGCGCCGGCTTCTTTGTAATGCCATTCATGGCTTCGCGCATCAGCGGGTCGCGCGGGGGCCTGTCATTCGCCATTGGATATTTGCAACCGTCCTTCGAGTCGGGAGGCTTCCATTGTCACGCAACCCGCCACCGGGGTCCAGCATCAATAAACTTCTCTACAGGGAATGCCGCTTATGCGAACTCCATGATCACCGCATCGACGGCAAGGCTATCACCCTGCTTGGCGTTGATCTTCTCGACCGTCAGATCGCGGTCGGCGCGAAGCACGTTTTCCATTTTCATCGCTTCGACGACGGCAAGCGTCTCGCCCGCTTTCACTTCCTGCCCTTCGATGACAGCAACCGAAACGACCAGCCCTGGCATCGGGCAAAGCAGAAGCTTCGACGTATCCGGCGGCAATTTCACCGGCATCAGGCGCTCGAGTTCGGCGGTGCGCGGCAGCATCGTGCGGGTGACGACTGACAATCCCTTCCAGTCGATACGCAGTCCGTTCGGGACGGGGCGAAGCTGCGCCGAAACTTCGGTGTCGCCGACCTGCCCGATCCAGATGGCATCGCCCAAACGCCAATCGGACGCGACCGACAGAGCAGCAGAACCGGCGATCGAAAGATCGAGTTCCATCGGCATCGAAATCATCCCATCGACGATTGCGACATCGAGATAGTCGTCGGCAATGCGCACCACCCAGTCGGGCTTGAGTTCGCCGGAATGCGGCGCGAGTCTGCCTGTCAGGCGGTCCAGCCGGTCGCGCCGCAACAATTCGACGGAGGTCGCGATTGCGGCGAGCGTCGCCTTCTGCTCGTCATCCGGCACGATCGGCGCAAAGCCATCCGGGAATTCTTCCGCGATGAACGCCGTCGAGATATTTCCATCGCGCCAGCGTGGATGCTGCATGAGCGCCGAAAGAAACGGAATATTGTGCTCGATACCATCGACAATGAAATTATCCAGCGCGTCCGCCATGGCATCGATTGCCTCGATACGGGTCGGTGCCCATGTGCACAGCTTGGCGAGCATCGGGTCGTAGAACATCGAGATTTCCGCGCCTTCGGTGACGCCGGTATCATTGCGGATGATACTCTTGCCGTACTTTCCTTCTTCCGGCGGGCGGTAGCGTGTCAACCTGCCGATCGAAGGCAGGAAGTTGCGATAGGGATCCTCGGCGTAAAGGCGGCTTTCGACAGCCCAGCCGTTGAGCTTCACGTCCTTTTGCTGAATGGCCAGCTTCTCGCCCGCAGCAACACGGATCATCTGCTCGACCAGATCGACACCGGTAATGAGTTCCGTCACCGGATGCTCGACCTGCAGACGCGTGTTCATTTCGAGGAAGTAGAAATTGCGGTCCTTATCAACGATGAATTCGACCGTTCCGGCACTTTGATAGTCCACCGCCTTGGCCAGCGCGACCGACTGTTCGCCCATTGCCTTGCGCGTCGCTTCATCGAGAAATGGCGACGGTGCTTCCTCGACGACCTTCTGGTTGCGGCGCTGGATGGAGCATTCGCGTTCGCCCAGATAGATGCAATTGCCATGCGCGTCGGCCAGCACCTGAATCTCGATATGGCGCGGATCGACCACGAATTTCTCGACGAAAACGCGGTCATCGCCGAAGGAGCTTTTGGCTTCCGAGCGAGCGCGGTCGAAACCGTCGCGCACTTCCGCCTCGCTCCAGGCAATGCGCATGCCCTTGCCGCCGCCACCGGCGGACGCCTTGATCATCACCGGGTAGCCGATTTCGGAGGCGATTTTTTCCGCCTGCTCCGCATCCTCGATGATGCCGAGATGGCCCGGAACGGTGCTGACTTTGGCGGCGTTTGCGAATTTCTTGGATTCGATCTTGTCGCCCATGGCCTTTATGGCCTTCGGCTTCGGTCCGATGAAAACGATGCCTTCCGCTTCCAAAGCCTCACAGAAAGATGCGCGTTCGGACAGGAAGCCGTAGCCCGGATGCACCGCTTCCGCCCCCGTCTGCTTGCAGGCCTCGATGATCTTTTCGGGAAGCAGATAGCTTTGCGCGGCGGGCGACGGGCCGATATGCACCGCCTCATCTGCCATTTCGACATGAACCGCGTCGCGGTCGGCGTCGGAATAGACCGCAACCGTCGCGATACCCATGCGACGCGCCGTCTTGATGACACGGCAGGCGATTTCACCGCGATTGGCGATAAGGATTTTCTTGAACATAAAGGGGCATTCCTCCGAAGCGGCTATCTTTCTATGTGCTTGGCTATGGCGGTCAAGTGCACGGGTCGTTGCCCAGACCAAAGTTCAGCACGAAAGCCGGACGAAAATGCCGCTTTTCGGTGTTGATCGGCCAAGCAAAACCTGAAACTTTGGCCGCGAATCGGAATACCTCAGGAGAAATGCATGAAAACCCGCGCCGCCGTTGCCATAGGAGCCGGAAAACCGCTCGAAATCATGGAAGTCGATCTCGACGGCCCGCGCGAAGGCGAGGTTCTGGTCGAGATCAAGGCGACCGGCATTTGCCACACCGACGAATTCACTCTATCGGGCGCCGACCCGGAAGGTATCTTTCCGGCCATTCTCGGTCATGAGGGTGCGGGCGTCGTTGTCGATGTCGGCAAAGGCGTGACGTCCCTGAAGAAGGGCGACCACGTCATCCCGCTTTACACGCCGGAATGCCGCGAGTGCTATTCCTGCTTGTCGCGCAAGACCAATCTTTGCACCTCCATCCGTGCGACGCAGGGCCAGGGCCTTATGCCGGATGGCACCAGCCGCTTCTCCATCGGCAAGGACAAGATTTTCCATTACATGGGCTGTTCGACCTTCGCGAACCACACGGTCCTGCCCGAAATCGCGCTGGCCAAGGTCAATCCCGACGCGCCTTTCGACAAGATTTGCTACATCGGCTGCGGCGTCACCACCGGCATCGGTGCAGTCATCAACACGGCAAAGGTCGAGATCGGCTCGACGGCCATCGTCTTCGGCCTCGGCGGCATCGGGCTGAACGTGCTGCAGGGCCTGCGCCTTGCCGGTGCCGACATGATTATCGGCGTCGACATCAACAATGACCGCAAGGCCTGGGGCGAGAAATTCGGCATGACGCATTTCGTCAATCCGAAGGAAGTCGACGGCGACATCGTGCCTTATCTGGTCAACCTGACAAAGCGCAATGGCGACACGATTGGCGGCGCGGACTATACGTTCGATTGCACGGGCAACGTGAAAGTCATGCGCCAAGCCCTTGAATCTTCTCATCGCGGCTGGGGCGAGAGCATCGTCATCGGCGTCGCAGGTGCCGGTCAGGAAATCTCGACGCGTCCATTCCAGCTCGTCACGGGCCGCTCGTGGAGAGGCACCGCATTCGGTGGCGCGCGCGGCCGCACCGACGTCCCGAAAATCGTTGAGTGGTACATGGAAGGCAAGATCCAGATCGACCCGATGATCACGCACATCCTGCCGCTCGAAGACATCAACAAGGGCTTCGACCTGATGCATGCAGGCGAAAGCATCCGCAGCGTCGTCGTCTACTAAGGTGAACGCGGTGCCGGCCCCGATCATCTATGTCGATGCCGATGCCTGCCCGGTGAAGGCCGAGGCCGAGAAGATTGCAGAACGTCTCGGCCTCGTTGTCACCTTCGTCTCGAATGGAGGCTTGCGCCCTTCCCGCGATCCGATGGTCCGCCACGTCGTCGTGTCGAAAAGCGCCGATGCCGCAGACGACTGGATCGTCGAAAATGCCCAAGCGAACGACATTGTCATAACCGCCGACATTCCGCTTGCCGCACGCGCGGTCGAGCTTGGCGCGCATGTCATCGGCCCGACCGGCAGGCCGTTTACGCCCGAATCCATCGGACTTGCGCTCGCAATGCGCGATCTCAAGCAGCATCTGCGCGAAACCGGCGAGATAAAAGGCTACAATGCAGGCTTCACGCCGCAGGATCGCTCGCGTTTTTTGAGCGCGCTCGATCAGGCAGCTCGACGGGCAAAGGCATCGGCTGGATGAATATCTACCAACTTCGCCATTTTGCATTCTACGCCGCCGTAGTGTTGGGCATCATCGTTCTGGCTGCGGCCTTGCTCTTCAAGCAGCCGCTGGCCTACGCAATCGGCGCGAATTCGTTCTTCATCGTCTATATCGCGCTGGTGCTTCGCCGCATGCCCGCCTTCACATCCGAATATCTAAGCAAATCCGCGCAGGATGCCGACGAGCCGATCGGGATCATCTTTCTCGTGACCTTTGTCATCATATGCGTAGCCGTCGGCTCGCTGTTCCTGCTGATGAACGCGAAAGATGCGCCGCATCCGATCGGGCTGGCCTTCTCCATGCTGTCCCTGCCGCTCGGCTGGTTCACGATCCACACGATGGCGGCACTTCATTACGCGCATCTTTACTGGACCGGTGACGACAATTTTTTGCCCACGCACAGCCGCAAACCCGTAGGCGGGCTTCTGTTTCCTGAAACGGAAAAGCCAGTCGGCTGGGATTTTCTCTATTATTCACTTGTCATCGGCATGACCGCGCAGACCGCCGACACCAACATCAGCACCACCCAGATGCGCATCGCGACGATGGTCCATTCGGTCCTGTCGTTTTTCTTCAACACTGTGATTGTCGCGGCCGCCGTCAATCTGGTGGTTTCACTCGCAAGCTAGGAATATTCATGAAAACCGTTTCCACCGCAAAAGCGCATGGCGGCACGCAAGGCGTCTATTCGCACGCATCGGATGCCTGCGCCTGCGACATGACTTTCGCGGTTTTCGTGCCGCCGCAGGCCAAGGATGGTCCCTGCCCGGTGGTCTGGTATCTTTCGGGCCTCACCTGCACGCACCAGAACGTCATGGACAAGGGCGAATATCGAAAGATCGCCGCCGAACTCGGCCTGATCATCGTCTGTCCCGATACAAGCCCCAGAGGCGAAGGCGTGGCGGATGAAAAAGACAATTGGCAGTTCGGCTCAGGTGCCGGCTTCTATTTGGATGCGACGGAAGCGCCGTTCGCAAAGAACTACCGCATGTATTCCTACATCACCGAGGAACTACCCGCGCTGATCGCCAGCGAATTCCCGGCTGATATGACCCGCCAGTCGATTTTCGGCCATTCGATGGGCGGTCACGGTGCGCTGACCATCGCCCTGAAAAACCCGGATCGCTTCAAGGCATGCTCCGCCTTTGCGCCGATCACGCACCCGATGGTCGCCGGATGGTCGAAACCCGCATTCGAGAAATATCTTGGTACGGATGAGCAGTCATGGCGCGCTCACGATACGGTCGCACTCATCGAGGACGGCAAGCGCTTCAATGGGTTTCTGGTCGATCAGGGCAAAAGCGACGGCTTTCTTGAAGATGGCTTGCGCCCGTGGCTTCTGGAGGAGGCCTGCAAACAAGCTGGAATCCCGCTCACGCTACGCATGCAGGAAGGCTACGACCACTCCTATTTCTTCATCTCGACCTTCATGGAAGATCATCTGCGCTGGCATGCCGAACGGCTTGGCTAGATCACCCGGAACCGGCAATTTTCGATGTAAGATTTTCTCTTAAATACAAGACTTTACACGATAATGCCAAAAATACCTTGTCATAGCCGGTAGCATCCCTATCCTCCGCGAAAGCTGTCGCCGCTCCTGGCGGCAGATTTCTCGAGATAAAAGATGGGGGTCCATCGGGTGTCCGACACCACGAATATTTACGAAGAAACGCCTGATCTTGATACGACAGGCGGACGTATTTCACGCGCTCGCGAAGCGAGCGGATTGACCGTAAAAGAAGTCGCCTGGCGACTTGGCGTCAAACTCTCAACCATTCATGCTTGGGAAAGCGATCGTTCCCAGCCCGGCGCGCACCGGATGAACATGCTTTCGGGCATGCTGAATGTCAGCGTCTCCTGGGTGCTTCACGGTGTGGGCACCGGCCCCGTCGAGCCGGAAGACGAAAGCGAAATGATCGAATCCGTCGGCGCACAGCTCGACCGCCTGAAACTGCTTCATGCAGAAACCGGCCAGCTCATCACCCGCCTGCAGCACGACATGGATAAGCTTTCCACGAATTAGCCCCTACTTAGACGTGGATTGCTCGCGTCTCGCATATTGCGGGACGTGACAAAGCGTGAAGCTTGAGCTAGCTATGACTCGCCGGGAGCCTTGAAAGAGGCTCTACTGTTTGCGGGAGAGAGCAGCGAAGAGCTGCCGCCGAAGGGGAAATCGCCCGAAATCTCTCAGGCAAAAGAACCGTAAACGGAAAGGCACTCTGGAAAGTCGGGGCTCACGCTCCGCGCCGAAGGTGTAAGTATGGCCGACAGGGTTCCGGCTGTGCGAGTCTCTCAGGCTTCAGACAGAGGGGCACGAATTTGCTGCGAATAGCGGCTGGATGCGTGCGACTCTGGAGCTGACATGACGGGCGATACCAAAACTCTTCCTCTCGACGATCTTCACAAATCGGCTGGCGCGCGCTTCGGCGCATTTGCAGGCTGGTCCATGCCGCTGACCTATCCTGCAGGCGTGATGAAAGAACACGAACACACGCGCAAACATGCGGGCTTGTTCGACATTTCGCATATGCGTCTCTTCGTGGTTTCCGGAAAAGACGCTGCCGCTCTCCTCGCCAAGGCCTGCCCGCTAGATGCAACAGCGCTTGCGGCCTCCCAATCGAAATACACATTCTTTCTGAATGACGACGCAGGCATCATCGACGATCTGATCGTAACGCGCCTTGGCGACGAGCGTTTCATGGTCGTCGCGAACGCCGGAAACGCTGCAAAGGACGAGGCGCATCTTCGCAAGATCGCAGAAGGCTTCGATTGCAAAATTGAAGCGCTCGACCGCGTATTCCTTGCAATTCAAGGACCAGACGCCGCAACCGCACTTTCCAGCGCGGGCGTGGATACCGGCTCGCTTCTTTTCATGCACGGCATAGAACCGCGCGAAAACTGGTTCCTGAGCCGTTCGGGCTACACCGGCGAAGACGGTTTTGAGATCGGTCTGCCGGAAGCGGATGCGCGCGACCTCGCGGCCAAACTGCTTGCGGACGATCGCGTCATGTGGATTGGCCTTGCCGCCCGCGACAGTTTGCGGCTGGAAGCTGGTCTTTGCCTCCATGGTCAGGACATCACCGAAGAAACCAACCCGGTTGATGCCGCCTTGATGTGGGCAATCTCAAAGGATTTGCGCGCGAATGGTGAGTTCGTCGGCGCCGATGCGCTGCGCAAGAAACTCGAACATGGCGCAACGGAAAAGCGCGTCGGCCTGAAACCCGCGGGAAGGCAGCCGGTTCGCGCCGGTGCTGCCCTCTTCGATGAAGCGGGCAATGCCGCAGGTCGCGTCACATCAGGCGGCTTCGGGCCTTCGGCCGGTTTCCCTGTCGCGATGGGCTACGTTTCGGCCTCGCTGGCGCAAATCGGCACACAACTCTTCGCAGACGTTCGGGGCACGAAAATCCCCGTCGAGATTCACACTCTTCCCTTCACGCAGCATCGCTATCGCAAAGGATGATTTTTATGACCAAGACCTATTTCACAGACGATCATGAGTGGCTTCGCGTCGAGAACGGCATCGCGACCGTCGGCATTACCGACTATGCGCAGGAACAGCTTGGCGATCTCGTATTCGTCGAGCTTCCCGAGGGCGGCAAGGCTGTCAAGAAGGGCGAAGTCGCCGTTGTCGTTGAATCCGTGAAGGCCGCATCCGACGTTTATGCGCCGGTCGATGGCGAGATCGTGGAAGCGAACCAAACCCTCAGTTCCGATCCGGCTCTGGTGAATTCCGCTGCCACGAGCGATGGCTGGCTCTGGAAAATGAAGCTCGCCAATGAGACCCAGCTTGAAGGCCTGCTCGACGAAGCCGGCTACAAAGCCCTTATCGGCTGATACTGAAAGGCAGGATGATGACCACTGCACAATCCCCCTTCGCCGCACGCCATATCGGGCCGCGCCAGATCGATACGCGCGAAATGCTGGCCGCAATCGGCGTTCCTTCCGTCGAAACACTGATTTCGCAGGCCGTGCCGAAGTCGATCCGTCTGGATCGCCCGCTCGATCTGCCCAAGGCTGCGAGCGAAGCCGAAGCGCTGGCCGAATTGTCGGCCACGATGAGCCGGAACATCGTTCTGAAAAGCTTCATCGGCGCGGGCTACCACGGAACGCATGTGCCGCCGGTCATCCAGCGAAACCTGTTCGAAAACCCCGCATGGTACACGGCCTATACGCCCTACCAGTCGGAAATCAGCCAGGGCCGCCTCGAACTTCTGTTCCATTTCCAGACGCTTGTGACCGAATTGACCGGCCTGCCGGTCGCATCCGCCTCGCTTCTCGATGAAGCGACCGCCGCCGCCGAGGCTGTCGGCATCGCCTACCGTCATCACCGCGAAAAGCGCAACCGCGTGGCACTTGCAGGCATACCGCATGCGCAGACGCTCGATGTCGTGAAGACCAGAGCCGAACCGCTCGGCATAGATGTCGACGGCGACATTATCGATGAAAACACCGCCGCCCTGCTCGTCTCCTGGCCGGATACGCATGGCGTCTACGGCGACCACAAAGCCGCGATCGCAAAGGCAAAGGAAGCTGGCGCCATCGTCATTTTCATCGCCGACCCGCTGGCGTTGACGATCAACGAAGCGCCTGCCGATCTTGGTGCCGACATTGCAGTTGGCTCCATGCAGCGCTTCGGTGTGCCGATGGGTTATGGCGGACCGCACGCCGCTTATTGCGCCGTCTCCGACAAGCTCACGCGCCTGATGCCCGGTCGCCTCGTCGGCCAGTCCACCGACGCGCATGGCCGCCCCGGATACCGTCTCGCGCTTCAGACTCGCGAACAGCACATCCGCCGCGACAAGGCGACCTCCAACATCTGCACCGCGCAGGCCCTGCTCGCCAATATGGCGGTTTCCTACGCGATCTGGCACGGCCCCGCTGGCCTGCAGGCGATCGCACAGCAAACGGCAGCCCTCGCCTCGCGCCTCGCCGCTGGCCTGAAATCCGCAGGCGTCGAAATCGTCGAAGGCACCCGCTTCGATACGGTTACAATTGCAACCAACGACGCGAAAGGCATCGCCGCCAAGGCTGAAAACACCGGTCGCCTCCTTCGCGTTCTCGATGAGACGCATGTCGGCGTGACCTTCGACGAAACCTCGACGGAAGCCGATCTGGACGAAATCGCTGCGCTTTTCGGTGCAAAGCCTTCTGAAAAAGCCGAAATTTCAGCCACAAAACGCGGCAAAACCTTCCTCACTCAGCCCGTTTTTCACGAAAACCGCTCCGAAACGGACATGATGCGCTTCCTGCGTCGCCTTGCCGACAAGGATCTGGCGCTCGACCGCGCGATGATCCCGCTCGGCTCCTGCACGATGAAGCTGAATGCCGCCGCCGAAATGATGCCGGTAAGCTGGCCGACAGTCGCCGGGCTGCATCCGTTTGCGCCGCGCGCGCATTCGCAAGGTTATCGAGCGATGATCGATGAGCTTGAAGGCTGGCTCGCCGAAATCACAGGCTTCGACGCCGTTTCGCTTCAGCCGAACGCCGGAAGTCAGGGCGAATATGCCGGACTGCTCGCCATCCGAAGCTACCACAAGGCGCGCGGCGACGATCATCGCACCGTCTGCCTGATCCCGTCCTCAGCCCACGGCACCAATCCGGCAAGTGCGAGCATGGCGGGCATGAGCGTCGTCGTCGTGCGCTGCACGGAAGATGGCAATGTCGACATGGACGATCTGACCGCGAAGGCAGAATTGCATGCCGAAAACCTCGCAGCGCTCATGATCACCTACCCGTCCACGCATGGCGTGTTCGAGGAAGGCATTCGCGACATCTGCGCGCTGATCCACCAGCATGGCGGGCAGGTCTATCTCGACGGCGCAAATCTCAACGCGCTGGTCGGCCTCGCGCAGCCGGGCGAAATCGGCGCCGATGTCTGCCACATGAATTTGCACAAGACATTCTGCATTCCGCATGGCGGCGGTGGTCCGGGCATTGGCCCGATCGGCGTGAAGGCGCATCTTCAGCCGCATCTGCCCGGCCATGTTGCCGAAGGCAGCGCCCATGCGGTGTCGGCTGCACCTTTCGGCAGTGCATCGATCCTGCCCATCACATGGATGTATATCCGCATGATGGGCGCGGACGGCCTGAAGCAGGCAACCGAAACGGCAATCCTCAGCGCCAATTACATCGCAACCCGCCTCGCGAAGCATTTCCCGGTTCTTTACAAGGGCCGCAACGGACGCGTCGCGCATGAGTGCATTCTGGATACGCGCGTTTTGAAGGAAAAGGCTGGCGTGTCGGTCGAGGATGTCGCCAAGCGCCTTATCGATTATGGCTTCCATGCACCTACCATGTCCTGGCCGGTCGCTGGCACGTTGATGGTCGAGCCGACCGAATCCGAGCCAAAGCACGAGATTGACCGCTTCTGCGAAGCGATGATTTCGATCGCCGAGGAAGCCGAGCGCGTTGCGAAGGGTGAATGGCCGAAGGACGACAATCCGCTGGTCAACGCGCCCCACACCTCCGCAGAAGCGCTGGCCGACGAGTGGAAACATCCCTATTCGCGCCGCGAAGCTACTTTCCCTGCCGGAAACGGCGACCAGACCTCGAAATACTGGCCGCCCGTCTCGCGCATCGATAATGTCGGCGGCGACCGCAATCTGGTCTGTTCGTGCCCGCCGGTAACGGAGTATCTGGGCGCGGCAGAATAACCACCGCATGAAGCAACTTTCCCGCCACACGAAGCTTGCCGCGACGGGCCTCGCCTTCACGGCAGGCTTCGTCGATGCGCTGGGCTTCATTCACCTTGGCGGCTATTTCGTCTCGTTCATGACGGGAAACTCGACGCGGATGGCCGTGAGCATCGCCGACCGCGTTGGAGATGCGGCCCTGCCCGCGCTCATCATCGCGCTGTTCGTTATCGGCGTTATGGCAGGCAGCATTGCGGGCGCGCAGATGAAGCGCAACCGCACCAGAAATTTGCTTTTCGGCATCGCCGCCCTGCTCGCGCTTTCCGCCCTTCTGGCCCAACTCGGATTGCAGACGCCCGCGATCCTGCTGACCCCGATGGCGATGGGCGCCATGAACACGATTTTCCAGCGTGACGGCGAAGTTTCGGTCGGCGTCACCTATATGACGGGTGCGCTGGTCAAATTCGCCCAGCGCGCAGCACAAGCGCTGACCGGCGGCGACAAATGGGCATGGGCGCCTTACCTGCTTTTGTGGAGCGGACTGGTGACAGGCGCCGTCTGCGGTGCAGCACTTTATTCACAATTCGGGCTGATGGTGTTGTGGCTGCCAGCCGCCGCTCTTTCCATATTCGCGGTCGTGGGACGGTGGGATATGGAAGAAAACCGGGTATAACGCCCCCGTTCGCCTCGAACGACGCATGCCGGACCTGAATAAAACAGGAACAATTGTCGCCCGGCAGCTATAAAAATGGCACATTCTGCAAGTGATTCGAGCCACCAGGCATACGGTATTCATGGACGACAGCAACGACCTTTTCGGCAAACTGGAAACCACCGCACCGCGAGCAACCGCGCGCCCGGCAGATCCGTTGGTTCAGGCTGCGCGCAAGACAGCGGTCAAAGAAACAATCAAGGACGCCAGCGACGGCTATAGCGCGGCAGACATCGAGGTTCTGGAAGGTCTGGAACCCGTGCGCCGCCGCCCCGGCATGTATATCGGCGGCACCGACGAAAAGGCGCTGCATCATCTGTTCGCGGAAGTCATCGACAACTCGATGGACGAAGCCGTCGCGGGCCATGCGACCTTCATTGATGTCGAACTCAGTGCTGACGGATATTTGAGCGTTACCGACAATGGCCGTGGCATTCCGGTCGATCAGCATCCCAAATTCAAGGACAAGTCGGCGCTCGAAGTCATCATGACCACGCTGCATGCGGGCGGCAAATTCGATTCGAAAGTCTATGAGACTTCCGGCGGCCTGCACGGCGTCGGCGTTTCTGTGGTCAACGCACTGTCCGACGATCTCGTTGTCGAAGTGGCGCGCGGCCGCAAGCTTTACCGCCAGCGCTTTTCGCGCGGCGTCCCGCAGGGCGGGCTGGAACATCTGGGTGACGTGCATAATCGCCGCGGCACCACGGTTCGCTTTCACCCCGACGAGCAGATTTTCGGCAAGGATGCGAAATTCGAACCGGCGCGGCTTTACCGCATGGCGCGCTCAAAAGCCTATCTGTTCGGCGGCGTTCAGATCCGCTGGTCATGTGATCCCTTGCTGATCAAAGACAAGGACCCGACCCCGGCCAAGGCCGAACTGCATTTCCCTGGCGGCCTGAAGGATTATCTCGCGGCCTCGCTCGGCGGTGATTTTCAGGTCACGCGCGAAATCTTCGCAGGCAAGAGCGACAAGCAAGGCGGCCACGGCTCGCTAGAATGGGCCGTCACTTGGTTTGGTGGCGACGGCTTTATCAACTCCTACTGCAACACCATCCCGACCGGTGAAGGCGGAACGCATGAGGCAGGCTTCCGCAACGTTTTGACGCGCGGCCTGAAAGCCTATGCCGAACTGACCGGCAACAAGCGCGCGGCCATCGTTACCAGCGAAGACGTGATGATTTCGGCAGCGGGCATGCTTTCGGTCTTCATTCGTGAGCCGGAATTCGTCGGCCAGACCAAGGACAGGCTGGCGACAGTCGAGGCCATGCGCATCGTGGAAACCGCGATCCGCGATCCGTTCGATCATTGGCTGGCGGACAATCCGCAGGAAGCCTCAAAACTTCTGGAATGGGTTATTGCACGCGCAGATGAGCGTGTTCGCCGCAGGCAGGAAAAAGAAGTCTCGCGCAAGACGGCAGTTCGCAAGCTGCGCCTGCCGGGCAAATTGGCCGATTGTACGCAGAACGCCGCGGCCGGTGCCGAACTCTTCATCGTCGAGGGTGACTCCGCTGGCGGCTCGGCCAAGCAGGCGCGCGACCGCGCCAAGCAGGCGGTGCTGCCATTGCGCGGCAAGATCCTCAATGTCGCGAGCGCCGGTCACGACAAGCTGACGGCCAACCAGCAGATTTCCGATCTCATTCAGGCGCTTGGCTGCGGCACGCGCTCGAAATATCGCGACGAGGATTTGCGCTACGACCGCGTGATCATCATGACCGACGCCGACGTCGACGGCGCACATATCGCATCGCTGCTGATCACCTTTTTCTATCAGGAAATGCCGCAACTCGTCAGCGCCGGACATCTCTATCTGGCCGTCCCGCCGCTCTACCGCATCAGCCAGGGCGGCAAGACGCTTTACGCGCGCGATGATGCGCACAAGGACGAGTTGATCAAGACCGAGTTCACCGGGCGCGGCAAGGTCGAAATCGGGCGGTTCAAGGGCCTTGGCGAAATGATGGCCAATCAGCTTAAGGAAACGACGATGGACCCGAAAAAGCGCACGCTGCTGCGTGTCGAGGTTCTGGTCGATGAGGACGGCACCAAGAGCGCCGTCGATGCCCTCATGGGCACCAAAGCCGACGCCCGCTTCCGCTTCATCCAGGAACGCGCCGAGTTTGCGGAAGAGCTGGATATTTAGGTGGTTTCTAAACCGACAACTCCCTAAGCAGCAGCAATCGCCAGCGCATGCCCGCGCGCATTGGCGCGCAGCGCATCGAGGTGGATGGATTTAACCAGAGTTGCGAGGTCACCTTCGGCACTCTGCCCGCCCAGTTCCTTGAGCATCAGCCAGGAAACCTCCTGTGCACCGGCCTGACGCCGGCCATTGGCGACTTCGCGCCACACTTTCAGGGCGCAGAACAGCACCCGATGCATTGTCTCCGAAAGCCCTGCTTTCCGGAAAATTGCGCCAAGCGCAATGTCATTACCCGCAGCCAACATCGAATTGACGCGCGTTTCATTCTGCCCCGTCAACGCAACAAGCGCCGAGCCGAAGAAGTCGATCTTTCCATGCGCGACCATGCGAATGATGAAACCTGATGTCAGATCGCCGCGGAGGCGCATATGCTCGATCAGGGCGGCGTGTTCGACCGATGGCGTGCCTTCGATCAGGGTCAGCGAGGCCTTTACGCAGGCATCGCGCGTGAGTTTTTCGGCGCGGGCATAGCCGATCAACCCTTGAACCAATGGAGATTGGCGCAACGCCTCTCCAAGCTTCACCAGTAGCATATGGCGGCAATCGGATGGCAGCCGCCTATCGGCGATCAACGCCTCGCGAACCTGTGGCAGATGGCCGTGGCGCTCGGCCATGCGGCGAAAGCTCAATGAGGCAATGGTCGCACCGCTGTTGCGAACCAACGTCGCGCAGGCTTCCGGCTCTCCGACTTCAGCAATGGCTGCCGCTACGCCCATAGAAACCTGCGGACGATCCGCGATCAATTGCTGGATGGCCGCATGGCCGGACGCGACGCGATCAACGAGATCGGAATCGGTCAACAGCGGCGAGCGCATGAGAATGACGCCGGCGACCTCCGGCTGGTCGCAGGCCAATGCGTTTATGATCTGGATGGGAGCCGCACGGCTCATCGAAAGAGGCTCGGCGATGGCAAGGCGCACTTTCGCGGACGGATCGTCCAGAAGCAAAGTAAGTGCGGCTTCAGCCGCGCATCGGTCCTCGAAAGGCATGTCGCTTGAAATATAGGCTCTGGCCAAAGCATTGGCAGCGGCTGCCCGCTCTGAAGCCTTGGCCGTGTTGATCCATTTGAGGAAATGCCCCACGATCATGCAGTCTACCCATATGCCCACCGGAGAATCTCCGGTTCCCGGCAACAAGAAGTAGGCGCAAATGGTTTACGAACGGTTCACCATATTTCTTAACCTTGCAGCACTCCCCCCAACACAATAACAGTGAACGAGTGGAGGAGCTTATGGCCGGTTTGTATCTTGAAGAATTCGTGGTTGGTCAGGTGATAAAGCACAGCCTTACCAAGAGCGTCACGGAAAGTGACAACATGCTGTTTTCCACCATGACGCTCAATCCGCAGCCGCTGCATATCGACTTCGATTTCGCGGCAAAAAGCGAATGGGGCAAGCCACTGGTCAATTCACTGTTCACGCTCGGCCTGATGATCGGTATCTCGGTGCATGACACGACGCTCGGCACCACGATCGGCAATCTCGGCATGACGGATACGGCGTTTCCGAACCCGGTCTTTCATGGCGATACGATCCGCGTTGAAACGGAAATCGTGGCGGTTCGCGAATCGAAATCAAAGCCGGATCGCGGCATCGTCACTTTCGAACACCGCGCCTTCAATCAAAACGGCATACTGGTCGCGCAATGCACGCGTCAGGCCATGATGCTGAAGAAAGCCGCCTGATGCGCTCACTGCTTTTCGTCCCGGGCGATTCCGAAAAGAAGCTCGAAAAAGGTTTCCAGTCGGACGCCGATGTCGTGATCGTCGATCTGGAAGATTCCGTTTCGCTTGCGAATAAGGAAGCTGGCCGCAGGGTTGCTGCGGAATTTCTCGGCCAAAAACGGCAGGTGACCGTTTATGTCCGGGTCAACGATCTCTCGACCGGCCTGACCGACGACGATCTGGCAGCACTCGTCCCAGCCCGGCCCGATGGCATCATGCTGCCGAAATCGAACAGCGGCGAGGATGTTCAGCATCTTTCGACGAAACTGCGGGTTTATGAAGCGAAAAACGGCCTGCCGGATGGTGCAATTCGCATCATCCCGATCATTACCGAGACAGCAGGCGGCGTTTTCGGTGCACAGACCTATCGCGACAAGAGCCCGCGCCTTGCTGGTCTGACATGGGGTGCGGAGGATTTGTCGGCGGCAATCGGCGCGCGTGCGACACGCGACGATAAAGGCCGATATACAGATGTGTTCAGGCTGGCTCGCGCGGTGACGATCCTCGCTGCTGCCAACGCCGATGTTGCGGCAATCGACACTGTCTTTCCGAATTTCCGCGACATGGATGGCTTTGCCGCCGAATGCCGCGCTGCAGAGCGCGATGGTTTTACGGCAAAGATGGCGATCCATCCCGCACAGGTGCCGGTCATCAACGAGGCGTTCACGCCATCGGCTGCGGCCATGGAACACGCCAATGCGGTGATCAAGGCTTTCGAAGCGGCGGACAATCCGGGCGTCGTCGGCCTCGACGGGCAGATGTACGACATGCCGCATCTGCGCCGTGCGCAAAGGCTGATTGCGCGGGCAAAATCATCTGGGCTTTTGCCTCAGGATTGATCTTCCCAGCGCGGGCGGCGCTTTTCGAATGTCTGCTCGATCGAGGAAAAATCGAAATAGCCGAGCCGTGATACATTACCGGCTTTGATTACATCGAACAGGCCGTCCGTCAGGAACGCTTCGTCGATATGAATGCCGACGACCTCGCCAATGACGACAAAAGCGCCGGCATGTTTGCCGTCGAGGCCTTTCGGCTCGAAAATCTCCGTTACCTTACATTCGAGGGCGGCAGGCGCTTCGGCAACGCGCGGCGGGGCAACCAGTCTGGAGGGCGCAGCGGTCAGCCCGGCATAGCCGAACTCGCTGGTGCCGCGCGGCGCGTTGACGGAGCTCATATTCATCTTGTCGGCCAGATCGCGACCGACCAGATTTGCGACGAATTCGCCGGTTTCACGCGCAAAAGTCGCGCTGTCCTTTTCACCCTCGGACGAAAACCACACAAGATGCGGATTGGACGACAGCGCGTTGAAAAAGGAATAGGGCGCGAGATTGACCTCGCCTTTCTTGCTGACGGTCGAAATCCAGCCGATGGGTCGCGGCGAAACGATCGCCTTGAACGGATCGTGCGGGAGGCCGTGTCCTTGGATGGTTCGAAAAACATCATGCGCTCCACGGACCGGCATAGTCGGCGTAAAGCTTGGCGATGTCCGGGCGCGGACGCTCCGGCGCCACACCGTCGAAAGTGCCGATATGCACGAAGCCGACGACGCGCTCATGCGGCGCGAGGCCGAGAATGGCCCTGCCCTCATCCGTGTCCGAATACCAGTTGGTGATCCAGTTTGCGCCATAGCCAAGCGCATTCGCCGCGATGACGAGGTTCATGGCTGCAGCACCGCCCGACAGGAACATTTCCCATTGCGGAATTTTGAGGTTTTCCTTTGGGCTGGAAATCACGCCGATCACCAAGGGCGCACGCGCAAAACGCGACTTTTCCTGGGCCTTGCGGCCTTCCGGCAAAGGACCTTCGCGCTTCTTGGCAAGTTCGGCCAGCTTTTCGCCGATCTCGACGCGAGACTGGCCGCGATAAAGAATGAACCGCCATGGTTCGAGCCGTCCGTGATCTGGAACGCGCGATGCGATGCGAATCATCGTCTCGATTTCGTCGCCGGTCGGCGCAGGCTCGCGCAGCTCCTGTATCGGCGCGGAACTTCTGGTCAGCATAAATTCGATGATCGGCGAATCCATTCGTCTAAAATCTCCTGAAATATATGGCTGGAGCGTCTCTTGGATCGAGCGCGTCTGGCTTTTGCGGGAACGGCCGCGAGGCGCGTGTCAAAAGAGCCTTGAAATTGCCACCGGCCTGAGGTTCATAGCAACCATGACCGCCGGGATATTCCGCCTTTTTGCCGTTCTGTCCAGTGCCGCAGTGTTCACGGTACTGCCAGCACTCGTTTCCGCGCAGGAAACGGACTCAGGCGTGGACGATCTGCAACTGCCCGGCATCACCAATTTCGCACCGCCGCGAAGCGAAGAACCGCTTGCCAAGCAAGGCCAGGGACAGGGCGTAATCACTCTCAGCGCACGCATGACCGATGAGGGCGAGGATATTTCGCACGGTCTCGTCTGGCGCGTCTTCGGATTGACGCAGGGTGCGGACGGTAAGCTACCGCTGATCGCCTCCGATAAGGGCGGAACGACGACCTTCCACCTCGAACCCGGCAGCTATCTGGTGCACGCAGCATTCGGGCGTGCCGGCGCCACCAAGCGCATGTCGGTGACTGCGGATTCGAAGAGCGAAACACTCGTTCTCGATGCAGGCGGGCTGGAACTCGATGCCGTGCTTTCCGGCGGCAAGCGCATTCCCGCCGACAAGCTGCGCTTTTCGATCTATGACGAAAAGGCGGATGAAAGCGGCGATCGCGCGCTGATCATCCCCGATGTGAAGCCGAATACGGTCGTGCGGCTGAATTCCGGCGTCTATCACATCGTCTCCACTTACGGCTCGGTCAACGCCATTATCCGCTCCGATATCAGGGTCGAAGCGGGCAAGCTGACCGAAGCAAGCGTCGAGCACAGAGCGGCGGAAATGACGTTCAAGCTGGTGCGTGAGGCAGGCGGCGAGGCAATTGCCGATACGTCCTGGTCGATCCTGACCGAGTCTGGCGATCCGGTCCGCGAAGCAGTCGGCGCTTTTGCGTCGGCGGTACTGTCGGAAGGCGACTACATAATCATCGCCAAGAACCGTGACCGCATCTACCAGCGCGATTTCTCGGTCGTCGCAGGTCAAAATCAGGACGTCGAGGTAACGACCGCCGATGTGGCGAGCGAAACCCAGCCCACCGGCCAGCCAATGACTGCAAACGAACCGCTGGACTGATTGCTTAAAAAAAACGGCGGGAGAAATTCCCCCGCCGCTTATCAATCAAGCCGCGTCGCGGCGGCGTTTGAGATCCGGCGCGAGCGCCTCTTCCGTCAAAGACGAGACAGCCTCTTCAAGCGACAGCGAATGCTGATCGCGTGAGCCGAGACGGCGGATATTGACCGTCTGCTCTTCTGCTTCGCGCTTGCCGCAGACGAGAATGACTGGAACCTTGGCCAGGCTGTGTTCGCGGACCTTGTAGTTGATCTTCTCGTTGCGCAGATCGGGTTCGGCCGAAAGTCCGGCAGCCTTCAAGCGTGCAACGACACTCTTGGCGTAATCGTCGGCATCCGATGTGATGGTCGCGACGACAACCTGCAACGGCGCGAACCAAAGCGGGAAATGACCCGAATAGTTCTCGATCAGGATGCCGAGGAAGCGTTCCATCGAACCGCAGATCGCGCGATGCACCATGACGGGCTGCTTCTTTTCCGAATCCGAGCCGATGTAGAAGGCCCCGAAGCGTTCCGGCAGGTTGAAATCGACCTGCGTCGTTCCGCACTGCCATTCACGCCCGATGGCGTCCTTGAGGACGTATTCGAACTTTGGCCCGTAAAACGCGCCCTCGCCCGGATTGATCGACGTCTTGATCTGCCCACCCGACTGCTCCTCGATCTGGGTCAGAACGCCATGCATGATCTGCTCGGCGTGACCCCAGGCCTCGTCGGAACCGACGCGCTTTTCAGGGCGCGTGGAGAGCTTCACCTGAACTTCCGTGAAGCCGAAATCGGCATAGGTCGTCAGGATCAGATCATTGATGCGCAGGCATTCGGCTGCAAGCTGCTCTTCCGTGCAGAAGATATGCGCATCGTCCTGCGTGAAGCCGCGAACGCGCATCAAACCATGCAGCGCGCCTGACGGCTCGTAACGATGAACATTGCCGAATTCAGCAAGCTTTACAGGCAGATCGCGATAAGACTTCAGACCGTGCTTGAATATCTGGACGTGGCCGGGGCAGTTCATCGGCTTCAGCGCAAACACGCGTTCGTCGTCGGTCTCGTCGCCAGCGACAGTGACCTTGAACATGTTTTCCTTGTACCAGCCCCAATGGCCAGAGGTTTCCCAAAGCGACTTGTCCAGCACCTGCGGCGCGTTGACTTCCTGATAGCCCTGCACGTCGAGGCGACGTCGCATATAGGAAACGAGGTTCTGGAACATCTTCCAGCCCTTGGCATGCCAGAAGACGACGCCCGGCCCCTCTTCCTGAAAATGGAAAAGGTCCATCTCGCGGCCAAGACGGCGATGGTCGCGCTTTTCGGCCTCTTCCAGCATGTGGATGTAGGCCTCTAGCTGTGTCTGATCGGCCCAGGCCGTTCCATAGATGCGCGTCAGCATCGGGTTGTTGCTGTCGCCGCGCCAATAAGCGCCCGCGACCTTCATCAGCTTGAAGGCGCTGCCGATCTGGCCGGTTGAAGCCATATGCGGCCCGCGGCAAAGGTCGAACCAGTCGCCCTGTGCGTAGATTTTCAAATCCTGATCTTCAGGAATGGCGTCGATCAGTTCGAGCTTGTAGCGCTCGCCCTTGTCCTCAAAAACCTTCTTGGCACGGTCGCGCGACCAGACTTCCTTGGTGAAAGCCTTGTTGCGCCCGATGATCTCGCGCATTTTCTTTTCGATGACGGGAAAATCGTCGGGCGTGAACGGCTCGTTGCGCGCGAAATCGTAATAGAAGCCGTTTTCGATGACGGGACCGATGGTCACCTGCGTTCCGGGCCACAATTCCTGCACAGCCTCTGCCAGCACGTGTGCGGCATCGTGGCGGATGAGTTCAAGCGCGCGCGGATCGTCGCGCAGCACGATCTCGACAGAACCCGATTTGCCAAGCGGATCGGAAAGATCGCGCACGGTGCCGTCTATCGCATAGGCGACGGCTTTCTTGGCCAGCGACTTCGAAATCGATTCCGCAAGGCCAGCACCGGTCAGCGCCGCGTCATATTCGCGGACGGAGCCATCGGGAAATGTGAGGGAAACATTGGACATTCTATTCTCCTATCCAGTCCCGCAAACGAGCGCGGGTGGTGATTGCCGGATGCGTCCGGCGGCGAGCGGTCTTTTAGATGCTGAAATGAAAGCCGTAAAGGCGTTTGGCTTATTCGGGAGTCGGCTTTTTGCGCTTGGCCCCGATGTGCCAATAGCGCCACGGCATGAACCACCGGTAGCGGCTCTGCAGAGTTTCCGGCACGCGGTCTATGCCGTGCGTGCCGAACGGCCCGCATCTCATGACGCGGAAAAAGCCCATCCAGCCGCCTGCCCAAAGGCCATGCCGCGCGATGGCCTCATGCGCGTATTCCGAACAGGTCGGCAGATGGCGACATGTATTGCCGATGAAACCGGACAAAGTGAGCTGATAGAGCCGGACGATAGACGTGCCGAAAACCCGGCCCGGCGTCTTGCGCCAGGGACCGGGCCAGTTGCGCCCGCGCGAAACCGCGGTCGGGCGATGCTCATGCCGGTGTTCGCTGCTCATGTTTTGGTGCGAAAGCTCCATCTACCCGTTAGATGTCGCCTGCGGCGTGGTTTTGCAACCGCGATATCGTCTTCGCACTGCTTTCCCTTGCGCCTGACCGGCGCTGGCTGGAACGTCACGATACGCATCACATCCTGGAAAATTTCGATCATGTTCATGGCCGTATCCTCCTTGCTGCAAGCAGGAATAGGCCTCCTGTACACGCCCCTCAAACGAGTATAATTTCGCTCTGGAATAACTTGAGGTTATGCGAAATGCAGCGTGGAAGACTGCCTTTGACGGCGCTTCGCAGTTTCGAGGTGACGGGACGTCTTCTGAGTTTCAGCAAGGCTGCCGAGGAACTGTTCGTTTCGCAGGCGGCGATCAGCCGGCAGATACGCGAACTGGAAACCTTTATCGGCTCCCCTCTGTTCGAGCGCCATCATCGTCGCGTTTCGCTCACCGAGAGCGGCGCATATCTTCTTGCCCGCCTTACCCGGAATTTCGACGACATGGACCAATGCCTGAGCGAGTTGCGGCAGGCGTCGTCTAACGAAACGATTGCGGTGAGCGTCGAACCGTCCTTCGCCGGCGCATGGCTGGTGCCGCGACTGAATTTTTTCAGCCTCTCAAACCCGTCGATCGATGTGTCTGTTATCGTCGATGCCAAGCTGGTGGAGTTCCGCACGCATGAAGCCGAATTGGCAATTCGCCACAGCGCCACCGAACGATTCTGGCCGCGCACGCAAGCGAGGCATCTGGTCGATATTGCGGTCAGTCCTGTGCTCTCTCCGAAACTGCTTGATAATGGCCCGCCGCTGACAGAACCGGCAGATCTCAGGCATTATACGCTTCTGCACGAAGAGAACCGGAATGGCTGGCAACGCTGGTTCGAGGCGGCCGGAATCCCTGACGGCCTGCCGCAACGCGGCCCGATCTTTACCGACAGCGCGCTTGCCGCACAGGCCGCGGCACTTGGACATGGCGTGGCATTGGGCGACCGCGTTCTGAACCAAGCCGATTTGAAGGCCGGGCGCCTTGTCATGCCATTTGATGTGGAAGTGGACTTCGGCGCCTACTGGCTGGTCGCATCCGATTTCGAAAAACTCAGTCCCGGCGCAAAAATCTTTGCCGACTGGCTGATAACTGAAATCGCCTCGGCATAGAGACCGTTTGATAATTCGCCCTGGCGAGTCATATGGCGTGGTTTTCGAGAACCGGAGCGGAGCGTACATTTGGTACGTGAGCGACGGAAGCGCAGAAAACCGCGTCAGATGGCCGCCAGGGTAGAATTTGCAAATGGTCTCTTAGGCGGCGTCCGCTTGCTTCTTCTCAATCTGGCCGATCGCATCGACGACCGCATCGAAGGTGAGCATGGTCGAGGCGTGGCGCGCCTTGTAGTCGCGAACGGGTTCCAGATATTTCAGATCGGCAAAACGGCCTTCCGGCGGCGGTCCGTTTTCCTTCAGCATGCGCAGCATCGTCGCGCGGACGGCGCGCAACTCGTCCGCACTTGCGCCGACCACATGCTCGGCCATGATCGCCGACGAAGCCTGACCGAGCGCACAGGCTTTCACATCGTGGGCGAAATCCGTCACCACGCCATCGCGCATGACGAGGTCGATCGTGACGGTCGAGCCGCAAAGCTTGGAATGCGCCTTGGCTGATGCATCCGGGTACTCCAAGCGGCCAATACGTCCGATATTGCCGGCAAAACCGAGAATTTTCGCGTTGTAGACGTCGTCGATCATCGTTTTTCCATCCAATGCCGCATCTTGGAAGATCAATCCTCTTCCTTTCGACATAACAGGTCTTATATAAGGGCTGTGCTCGAACGTCGGCAAGAAGGCCGCATAAGAGCATTTGCAAGCCGCTTTTCGGGCCGGAATCATAAACTCCGAATTTCCCGCAAAAGGCTGTGGTCCGTTCAACTCGTTCCTTCAAAGAAAGGAACTACGGGAGACGCCTTTATGGACGCCGTCATTAAAAACCTTACTCCGCGCGCCGACAATTCAGACAAAAAAATCGTAGATCGCCCATCGCAAGCCGAGGTCGAAGCTGCCGTTCACACACTTTTGCGCTGGACCGGCGACAACCCGGACCGCGAAGGCCTGCTCGATACGCCAATGCGCGTTGCCAAGGCCTATCGCGAAATGTTCAACGGCTACGATCAGGATCCGGCGGAAGAGCTGGGCCGGACTTTCGAAGAAGTCGCCGGTTATGACGATCTGGTGATCGTGAAAGACATCAGCTTCCATTCGCATTGCGAGCACCACATGGTGCCGATCATCGGGCGGGCGCATGTCGCCTATCTGCCAGACGGCAAGGTGGTCGGCCTTTCCAAGATCGCCCGCGTCGTCGACATTTTCGCCCATCGCCTGCAAACGCAGGAAGCGATGACTGCGCAGATTGCTGGCACTATACAGGACGTGCTAAATCCGCGCGGCGTTGCCGTGATGATCGAGGCCGAGCACATGTGCATGGCCATGCGCGGCATCAAGAAACAGGGATCGACGACCCTGACCTCGACTTTCACAGGCGCTTTCAGAGACAGCCCCGAAGAGCAGGTCAGGTTCGTGACAATGTTGCGGAGCGGCCGTCGCGATTGATCTCGCTATGGCCGGCTCCGCCAGACCAAGGAACCGGCCGTGCCTATCACTTTTCCGCAAGCATCATCCGACAAGAAGCAGCTTGAAGAAGGCGCGGCGTTTTCGCCGCGCTTCGACGCTTTCGGCCTCGTAACAGCCGTTGTGACGGACGCCGCCGACGGAACATTGTTGATGGTCGCCCATATGAATGCCGAGGCGCTGGGTCTGACGCTCGAAACCGGCATCGCACATTACTGGTCGCGTTCGCGCAATTCGCTTTGGAAAAAGGGCGAAAGCTCGGGAAATTTCCAGCATGTCGTCGAAATCCGCACCGATTGCGACCAGGACGCAGTGTGGCTGCGCGTAAATGTCTCAGGCCATGATGCAACCTGCCACACAGGGCGGCGTTCCTGCTTTTACAGGGTAGTCGGGGTCGATGACGGCACGGCTTTTTTGCGCAGCGATGGCACCCGGCCATTGTTCGACGTGAAAAAGACATATGGCGGCGGCAATTGAACCAGACTGAAAGCAGTGGGTCATACCTGTCCATACGTTCGAAATCCATCCAAACAGATGACTGGATGACAATTCGATCGAATTGACAGTCATGGCCCTTAGAATTCACCTTTTGGATACGCCCTGAGCATAGGATTGTTCCGGGATACGGGAGAACACGATGCTCGAATGGGCGTCATTGCGCGGAAATCCTTCGATGAGAGAGGCGAACGGCCTTTCATCGGGGACGGCGAACGAAACCAAACCCAAGAAATCCGGCATATCGCTGGCGCTTGGTGGCGGTGCCGCGCGCGGCTGGGCGCATATCGGCGTGCTGCGCGCACTTGAGGAAGAAGGCATCGAGATCGATATGATCGCCGGAACCTCGATCGGCGCGCTGGTCGGCGGCTGTTATCTCGCCGGAAAGCTGGACGAACTCGAAGAATTCGCACGAAGCCTGACCAAAAGACGCATTTTCGGTCTTCTGGATTTCCGCCTGAGCGGCAACGGCCTGCTGGGCGGCATGCGGCTGACGGCGCGTATGCAGGAACATTTGTCGGGCCTGACTTTCGCCGACCTGCCGAAGCCATTCGTCTGCGTTGCAGCCGAAATTCGCACCGGTCATGAAATCTGGCTGTCGAGCGGCTCGCTGATTACCGCGATGCGCGCGTCTTACGCCCTGCCCGGCGTTTTCGAGCCGGTCATTGCCAATGGCCGCATTCTGGTCGACGGCGCGCTGGTCAATCCGGTTCCGGTTTCCGTGTGCCGCGCTTACGAGCAGCCTTTGGTCGTGGCCGTCAATCTTCACTACGATCTCTATGGACGCGCCGCCGTTATCAAGCACAGCGCAGGCGAGCTGGTGATCGAAAAGGACGCCGCACCCGGCGGCAAAAATCGTCCCGCCAATCCGTCGAAGGAAACGCGCCTCGGCATAACGGGCGTGATGGTCGAGGCGTTCAACATCATCCAGGATCGCATTTCGCGCGCACGCCTGGCAGGCGATCCGCCGGATTTGTCGTTGCAGCCGAAACTCGGACATATCGGCCTGTCGGAATTCCATCGCGCCGACGAAGCGATCCGGCTTGGTTACGAGGCAACGAAGGCACAGATCGGCGATCTGCAGCGGCTGCAAACGGTTTTTGGCTAAAGCATCGAACCGAAAAGTGGTCGCCGGTTTTCGGATTATTCCGATGCGATCTAAAATGCCGGCGCTGCATCCGTGATGCGAAACTGGACCGATTTCGATCCATTCCAGTAATTTCCAGACAATGATCCGGCGACATGGATCGTTGAGCCGCGATTCTTGAACAGAAAATCGCCCAAAACCGTATCCGCAGCGCGAAATGCAATCGCCTGTATGCGCTTGCCGCTGTCGGATTGCAGGTCTGCGCGAATATGCGACGTGCCGACGAGACGCGCATCGAGCAGTTTGTGACGCGGCAGAACGAAGACCGGCGCGACATGGCCCGAACCGAACGGCCCCGCCTTTTCCAGTGAATCCAGAAGATCGAGCGTCGCACCATCGGCGGCAAGTGCGGCATCGATCTTCAGCGTTTCCTCATCCTGAAGCCGGAAGACATCTGCCGATGCACGCTCTTCGAAAAACGCGCGTAATGCCCCGAGTTTCGCGTGTTCGACCGTGATACCCGCCGCCATTGCGTGCCCGCCGCCCTTGACCAGCAGCCCCTGTTCGACCGCCTCGCGCACGAGCTTGCCAAGATCGAAACCGGATACGGACCGCCCGGAGCCCGTACCGACACCATTTGCATTGAACGAAATGGCGAAGACCGGACGCCGCGCATGATCCTTCAAACGCGAGGCGAGCAGACCGACAATGCCCGGATGCCAGCCGGAACTGGCGGTGATGAGAACTGCCGGGCCTGTACCTCCGATAAGCTCCGCATCGGCTTCGGCGCGCGCTTCGGCAAGCATCGCCTGCTCCATCGCCTGCCGTTCTTGATTGAGCCGGTCGAGCGTTTCGGCAATCGTTGCCGCTTCGACCGGGTCGTCTGTCGCCAGCAATTTGCTGCCCAGTGCCGCATCGCCGATACGTCCGCCGGCATTGATGCGCGGCCCGATCATGAAACCCAGATGAAATGCCGCGATCGGTTCACCAATGCGCGAAACGCGCGCGAGGGCTGCGATACCGGCATTGCGCTGCTGGCGGATCGCCAGAATACCTTTGACGACGAAGGCGCGGTTGACGCCGGTCAGCGGAACCACGTCGCAGACCGTTCCAAGCGCCACCAGATCGAGCATCGAAAGCAGGTCCGGGCGCGACGCGTCGGGCATCCGATTTCGCAGGACTTTCGCTGTCTGAACCAGCGTTAGAAAGACGACACCTGCGGCGCAAAGATGGCCCTGACCGGAAAGATCGTCTTCCCGGTTCGGATTGACCACCGCGACCGCATCCGGAAGCGGGCCCCCGACCTGATGGTGGTCAAGGACGACGACATTCGCGCCCAATTCATTCGCCGCTGCGATCGAGGGGCCGCTATTCGTTCCGCAATCGACCGTGACTATAAGCGAAGCGCCGCGCGAAACGAGATCGCGCATGGCTTCGGGGTTCGGGCCATATCCTTCGAAAATGCGGTCGGGAATGTAGATTTCCGACTGAATTCCATAATGATCGAGAAAGCGCTTCAGAAGTGCGGAAGACGATGCGCCATCGACGTCATAATCGCCGAAAATGGCAACGCGTTCCTTGGTGATGACGGCGCGTGCGATACGCTCCGCAGCCTTTTCCATATCCGTCAGCGAGGCAGGGTCCGGCAACAGATCGCGGATGGTCGGATCGAGAAATTGTTCGACTTCTTCGGCACTTACGCCACGACCTGCAAGCACACGCGCGACGATATCCGGCACGCCATGACCTTGTGCCATGGCGAGTGCCGTCATTTCCTGCCGCTCGTTGAGACGGTGTTCCCAAGCAATGCCGGTCGCTGAGCGCCGAACGCCAAGAAAATATCGCCGTTCCGCGCTCACGCGTCGATCCGAATGTCATTCATTCCGGCACAATAGACCGGCATGAAGAGATGCCAAGAGCGCCTCAGAATTTTTCGAGGTCCTGATGGCGGGCCTTGATCTCGCGAACCGTGCGCGAGGACGAACGCAGGACGATTGTTTCGGTGCGGATTGAATCCTTGCCGAACTTCACGCCGTCCAGAAGATTGCCGTCCGTGACGCCGGTTGCCGCGAACAGAACGTCGCCGCGCGCCATATCGTTGATCCGATAAATCTTGTTCGGATCGGAAATGCCCATCTTGGCGGCGCGCTCCACATGCTCAGGCGCATCGAGCAGCAAACGGCCCTGCATCTGCCCGCCAATGCAACGCAGTGCGGCAGCGGCAAGCACGCCTTCTGGCGCACCGCCGGTGCCGAGATAAATGTCGATGCCGGTTTCTTCCGGGTCCGTCGTGTGGATGACACCGGCAACATCACCATCACCGATCAGACGGATTGCAGCACCGGTTTCACGAACGGCTTCAATCAGCTTGGCGTGGCGCGGACGATCCAGAATGCAGGCGGTGATTTCAGAAACAGGCACGCCTTTGGCCTTCGCCAGGCGCTCGATATTTTCCTTCGGCGAAGCGTCGAGGCTGATCGTATCTTCCGGGTAGCCGGGTCCGATTGCGATTTTGTCCATGTAGACGTCGGGCGCGAAAAGCAGGCTGCCCTTTTCGGCAATTGCAATCACGGCCAGAGCGTTCGGCAGATTCTTGGCGCAGATCGTCGTGCCTTCGAGCGGGTCGAGCGCGATATCGACTTCCGGGCCTTCGCCCGTGCCGACTTCTTCACCAATATAGAGCATCGGCGCTTCGTCGCGTTCGCCCTCGCCGATGACGACGGTGCCGCGAATGTTGAGGCTGTTGAGTTCGGAGCGCATGGCATCGACCGCAACCTGATCCGCCGCCATCTCATCGCCACGTCCCCGCAGACGCGCAGCCGCCACTGCGGCACGCTCGGTCACGCGGACGAGTTCCATGGTGAGAATTCTATCGAGACCCGCAATCGCGCTTTTCGCCATCAGTCATTCCTTTGATATTGGTCGTGCCGCCCGGTTGGCGACGCGGCTTGTTTTGTCAAAGTGTCATGACAACGGCAAGACCGCGCGATGCCTTTACGGCTCGGCGTTCAGATATGAATCGATTAGAACCGGTCACTCTTTGCGACAGCTTTTATCCAGCGCGTTCGATGCGGATAACCTGCGGCTTGTCTGTCAGGTGGCCGTCCTTGGTAATGCCGTCCACGGCCTTGCGCACGGCGGCTTCCGTCGTCTCATGAGTGACGAGGATGACGTTCTTCTGGCCGGTTTCGATGGCGCCAGCGGCATGCTGGACGATGGATTCCAGCGAGATTTCATTGTCGGCCATGCGCTTGGCGATCGCCGCGAACACGCCAAGACGATCATACACCGTCAGGCGAATGAAATAGCCGCCGGCATGCGAGCGCATGCGTGCCTTCTTGTAAGGCGCGAGTTCCTTTGCCGGGCGTCCGAACACCGGGCCGTGCTGGAAGCCGGGCTGGCTCTTGGCGATGTCGGCAATGTCGCCGACCACGGCGGATGCCGTCGCATTGCCGCCAGCACCGGGACCGGAAAGCAGCAATTCGCCCAGAATATCGGTTTCGATGGCGACCGCGTTCGTCACGCCATGCACCTGCGCGATGACAGACGCCGTCGGCACCATCGTCGGGTGCACACGCTGCTCGATGCCGCTTTCGGTGCGCTGTGCAACGCCCAGCAGCTTGATGCGATAGCCAAGCTCGGCTGCGGCGCGAATATCGGCCTGCGTGATGTTCGAAATACCTTCGAGATAGATGTCGTCGGCTGCGATCTTGGTGCCGAATGCGAGGCTGGTGAGGATCGCCAGCTTGTGCGCGGTATCATTGCCCTCGATGTCGAAGGTCGGGTCGGCTTCCGCATAGCCGAGACGCTGCGCGTCTTTCAGGCATTCATCGAACGAGATGCCTTCGGCTTCCATGCGGGTCAGAATGTAATTGCAGGTGCCGTTAAGAATGCCGAAAACGCGCGTGACGCTGTTGCCAGCCATCGCCTCGCGCATCGTCTTGATGACGGGAATGCCGCCAGCAACCGCGGCTTCGTAATTCAGCAGAACGCCCTTCTTCTCCGCACTTTCGGCCAGAGAAACGCCGTGCTTGGCGAGAAGCGCCTTGTTGGCCGTGACGACATGACGGCCAGCTTCGAGTGCGGCCTTTACTGAAGTCCGCGCCGGGCCTTCTTCGCCGCCGATGAGTTCAACGAACACATCGATATCGGCCTTGGTGGCCAGCTCGACCGGATCGTCAAACCACTGCGCGCCGCCGAAATCGACGCCGCGATCGCGGGCGCGATCACGCGCGGAGACTGCAACGACGGAGATTTGCCGTCCGCATTGACGCGTCAGTGCGGCTTCCTTCTCCTGCAACACGCGCGCCACGGAGGCACCCACAGTACCGAGACCGGCAATTCCAATACGCAAAGCTTCGGCCATGTCCCGCAAAGTCCCTTAAATCTGTCTGGAAATCAGGTTTCGCTCAACGCCGTCCGGCGAGCGAAACCACATTGTCCTGTTTTTCCGCCACCGTGGAGAAAAACTTCTTGATGTTGCGCGCAGCCTGCCGGATGCGATGCTCATTTTCAACGAGCGCCAAGCGCACGTAATTGTCGCCATGCTCGCCAAAACCGACGCCCGGCGCGACCGCGACATCCGCCTTTTCGATGAGGAGCTTTGAAAACTCCAGCGAGCCCAATTGCTTGAACTGTTCAGGGATCGGCGCCCAGGCAAACATCGAGGCAGGCGGTGCCGGAATATCCCAGCCCGAACGGCCGAACGCATCGACCATCACGTCGCGGCGGCGATGATAGACTTCGCGCACTTCCGCAATGTCCGCGCCATCGCCATTCAATGCCGCACTTGCGGCAACCTGAATGGGCGTGAATGCGCCATAGTCGAGATAGGATTTCACGCGCGTCAAAGCCGAGATCAGGCGTTCATTGCCGACCGCAAAACCCATGCGCCAGCCGGGCATGGAAAACGTCTTCGACATGGAGGTGAACTCGACGCAGACATCAATCGCGCCCGGCACCTGAAGCACCGAAGGCGGCGGATTGCCATCGAAATAAATCTCCGAATAGGCGAGATCCGACAGGATGATCAGATCGTTCTTTTTCGCGAACGCCACGACATCCTTGTAGAAATCCAGCGATGCGACGAGTGCTGTCGGATTGGACGGATAGTTCAGGATCAGCGCCAGCGGCTTGGGGATCGAATGGATCATCGCGCGTTCGAGTGCGGGGATGAAGCTGTCGTCCGGTTCCGACTGGATGGAACGGATGACGCCGCCCGACATGATGAAGCCGAAAGCGTGGATCGGATAGGTCGGGTTCGGGCAAAGGATAACGTCGCCAGGCGCGGTGATCGCCTGCGCCATATTGGCGAAGCCTTCCTTGGAGCCGAGCGTCGCGACGATTTGCGTGTCGGGATCGAGCTTCACGCCGAAACGGCGCGCATAATAAGAGGCCTGTGCGCGGCGCAGGCCCGGAATGCCGCGCGACGAGGAATAGCGGTGCGTGCGCGGATCGCGAACGACCTCGCATAATTTATCGACGATCGCCTTCGGTGTCGGCAGATCGGGATTGCCCATACCCAAATCGATGATGTCCGCGCCCCTGGAGCGCGCGCTGGCTTTCAGACGATTGACCTGTTCGAATACATAAGGCGGAAGCCTGCGAACCTTGTGAAACTCTTCCATGTCAGGTCTCGAATTAGGGAGGTTGGGATTGGAGGCGCGGTATACACCCGATTGCCGGGCCGGTCGATACCGTTACTCCGCTTCGATCTGCTTCAGCGTGTCTGCGGCATGCGTATCTGCGAGCTTTTTCAGCTTCGCGGCATCGCTCGGCGGCACACCGGCACCGGCCGAACCGGTTTGACGGGTTTGCGCCGATTTAAGCTCGGCGAATTTGGTGGTCTTCTCACTGGGTGTGATCTGCTGCGCAGCTACTTCCGGCTTGATATTCAGATTCGGAAAAGTACCGGTTTTGCGCGCGCCCGGCACCGACCCGTCAGGCGGCGTGCCGCATGCGGAAAGCAGCAAGGCCGAAGCCATTCCGCAGGAAAAGAGAAAACCGCGACATTTCCCGAAAAAAACGACGGTTTCAGTGCACGCTGTCATAGTAATTCCCCGGTGGCCATTTTAAACCAAGGTAACGTTCAGAATTCACCCTATCGGCCTTCACATGGTAACATGTCAAGAAATCGCCTCGGGAGGAACCAAAAGACCATGACCAAGGCACCCGATTCGGGCAACAGCAAACGCAATGAGACGCCCTCATCGGTCGAGCAATATCTCATCAAGGATCCCGAAGATTTCGCGATGAATATTGCCCGGATGATCGAGCAGGCGGGCAAGGCCGCTTCCGCCTGGGTCGAACCGCGCGAAAAAGGCGACCTTCGCGACACGGTGTCCGAGCCCGCCGCCGACATGGTCAAGACATTCTCGAAGCTGACGGAATATTGGCTTTCCGACCCCAGCCGGGCGCTGGAGGCACAGACGCGGCTTTTTTCAGGCTATATGGATGTCTGGTCGAAAGCCATTCAGCGCACCGCATCCGGCGAGACACCAGAACCTCCGCCCATCGTGGAAATCGACAAGCGCTTCAAGGACCCCGACTGGAGCCGCAACGCCTTTTTCGATTTTCTCCGGCAGACCTATCTCGTCACCTCGAAATGGGCCGAAGACATGGTCGAACATGCCGAAGGGCTGGACGAGCACACGCGCCACAAGGCCAGCTTCTATGTAAGGCAGGTTTCAAACGCGATTTCGCCGTCGAATTTCGTGCTGACAAATCCCGAACTTTTCCGCGAGACGGTTGCCAACAATGGCGAGAACCTGGTGCGCGGCATGAAGATGCTGGCCGAGGACATTGTTGCAGGCAAGGGCGAATTGCGGCTGCGGCAGTCCGATTATTCGGGCTTCGAGATCGGCAGAAATATTGCGCTGACGCCCGGCAAGGTCGTAGCGCGCAGCGATGTCGCCGAAATCATCCAGTATTCGCCGACCACGGAAACGGTGCTGAAGCGCCCTCTGCTGATCTGCCCGCCCTGGATCAACAAATTCTACATTCTCGATCTCAACCCCGAAAAATCCTTTATCCGCTGGGCCATTGCGCAAGGCCATACAGTGTTTGTCATTTCATGGGTCAATCCCGACGAGCGCCACGGTCACAAGGGCTGGGAGGAATATATCCGCGAGGGCCTGCAGTTCGGGCTGGATACGGTTCAGACGGCAACCGGCGAAAAAGAAGTCAACGCGATCGGCTATTGCGTGGGCGGCACGCTTCTGGCGGCAGCCCTGGCACTTCTGGCGCAGGAAGGCGACGACAGGATAGCGACCGCGACCTTCTTCACGACGCAGGTGGATTTCACCCACGCTGGCGATTTGAAGGTCTTCGTCGATGAGGAGCAGATCACCGCTCTTGAGCGCGCAATGAACGGCAAGGGCTTTCTGGATGGCACGAAGATGGCCATGGCCTTCAACATGCTGCGCTCCGGCGATCTGATCTGGCCCTATGTCGTGAACAATTACATGCGCGGCAAAGACCCGCTGCCCTTCGATCTTCTCTACTGGAACGCCGACTCAACCCGCATGGCAGCGGCGAACCATTCCTTCTATTTGCGCAATTGCTACCTCGAAAACAATCTTTCGCAGGACCGCATGGAGATAGCCGGCAAGACATTATCACTCTCCGACATCAAAATTCCGGTCTACAATCTGGCGACGCGTGAAGACCACATCGCGCCTGCCCGCTCGGTGTTTCTGGGCGGACAATATTTCGGCGGCGACGTTACTTATGTGATGTCCGGCTCCGGACACATCGCCGGTGTCGTAAATCCTGAATCCAAGAAGAAATACCAGTATTGGACCGGCCCCAGGCCGGTTGGCGATCTTGAGACATGGCTTTCCAGAGCCGAGGAAAATCCCGGTTCCTGGTGGCCCAACTGGCAGGAATGGATCGAGAAGAACGACGCACAAAAAGTTCCTGCCAGACAGCCCGGCGAGAAAACCCAGATACTGGATGAAGCGCCCGGAACATATGTTCGGGTGCGCGTGTAACATTTCGTAATGTGTGGTGAATTGACGGCGCGATCAAAGCGCGCGAAATGGTTTGCTTCGAACATGGTGCCGCCTTATTCGGCCCATAGCTCCCGCCTCGGGGACTTGTAGATTCGTCAGTTGTTTTCCTGATCGCAAAAGCGTTCGGCTTTTCGACCTTGAGTAAAATTGATCGCCGCGCCGTCTTTGGTGACGCAGGCATGAAGCACAGGAAGGGGACCGGTTTGAGAGTATCAGGCTCGGTTAACGTGAACGGGAAAGGCCGCGTCGTTTTAGCGGCACTGTTCTCAGTTCTTGTTGCCTCCTGTAGTTCCACCGGCGATCCCAATCTCGATCTCGCACCGGGCTTCAGCGCAAACGGCGCTGGCCAGGCTGCTTCTCCTACCGGCACCATCACCGGATCGATAGATCCCAGCCAGTCGGCCAATCTTACAATGTCGGAAGAAGGCGATACCGATCTTCCCGGTGAAGTCGCCTATGTTCCGGCGATTCGCCCCGGCGGCGAATCGGAGGCCGTACAGCAGCTTGCGGCGCAGGACGCGCCTGCAACCGCTGCAGTCCCGGCAAATGCACCAGCAGCGACTTCGGATCGCGCATCGGCAGGTGCTGCACCAGCAGCCACCGCAACTGCGAAAGCAGAGCCTGCTCAGGTAGCTACCGCAGCGCCAGCCGCTGAAGGCACTTACGTCGAAGCAGCCGAATTTCCCGAAGCAAAGCCGATGGAAGCCAAGAAAAAGGGTTTCCTGGCATCTTTCTTCGGCGCCTCGAACGCAAACGCTGCGCCCTCGCCCGCAGCGGCAAAACCAAAAGCCGCGCCGCAGCCTGCACAGGCGCAGCAGGCAGCAAAGCCGATTATTACGCTTGCAAGTGCCGAGCCTGCCGAAAAGCCCCTCGTCAATCTGGCTTCGGCATCATCGTCAGCATCTTCAAGCGACAATGCGCTGCCCGGCGTTCGCCAGCACGCGCTCTTCGAAATCAAGCGCAAGTCGGGCATCGATGACGACAGCGATGTCGATCTTCACGAAGGCGACGACGATGACGGCTCCTATCAGGTCGCATCGGCTGCCGGTCTTGCCCGTCTGACACCGAACGGGCTTCTCAAACAGACCGAAAGCGTCGATGTCGCCTGCCTCAAGCCTTCCCTCGTACGTGTCCTGAAAACGATCGAGCAGAGATACGGCAAGAAGGTCGTGGTCACATCAGGCTTCCGCAATCCTGAGCGCAACCGCCGCGCGCGTGGAGCTAAGAACTCGCTTCACATGTATTGCGCCGCCGCAGACATTCAGGTCGCAGGCGTCAGCAAATGGGATCTCGCACAATATGTACGCACCATGCCCGGTCGCGGCGGCGTCGGCACATATTGCCATACGGAATCCGTGCATGTGGACGTCGGTCCGGAGCGCGATTGGAACTGGCGCTGCCGTCGTCGCAAATAAACTGAAAAAAGTTTGTAATAAGGTGATTTTGGCGGTTGCCCCTTTCAAACAAGCTGATTATAACGCGCCTCATCTGAACGCGCCCATCGTCTAGCGGTCAGGACACCGCCCTTTCACGGCGGTAACAGGGGTTCGATTCCCCTTGGGCGTACCAGACCTTTCCAAGGTTTTTCGATTTGATTTGAACAGCGTTTTCAACGCTGTGAAGCGTATTGCTTCAGCGGTCCGCGCATTCCCGAAAAGTTGACAATTACGCACCAGAAAAACCTGACGCGCCGCGCATTCGGCGCTAAAAGCGGGTTTTCCACTGCATCGGCCCGAAAACCGGAATCGGTTTGAGGAAAGCACGATGCAGCAGATTCAAAAGTCTATGATTGCAACGAAAGGAATTGGTCATGGCGACAACGACAGCATCGGTAAAAACCGAGAATGCCAGCCGCTACCTTCAACAACTCTGCAAACACTGGAGCCATAAGTTCAAGGTCGAGTTCACGCCGCAAAGCGGTGGTATCGAATTCGGCGAGACGACTCATGTCGGGCTCACGGCCAGCGATTCGGAACTGGATGTCGTGATTACCGCCGACGACGCCTCCGAACTTCCGCGCGTTGCGGAAGTGGTCGAGAATCACATCGTTCGTTTTGCGTTTCGCGAGGAACTGGTGTTCGATTGGAAATAAGCTCGGACGAGCAGGAAGCGCGTTGCGAATGAAACGGCCTTATGTACGAACATTTCTGACACTTGCCCTTGTCGGCCTCTCCCTGGCCGGCTGCGGGGCCGGCAAGGCGGTAAGCAATGCCGGTCAGAAGTTCGACAAATACGGCTGCATCGCGCGCGACTTCAAAGGCGAGACGCCCTGCGACGAAAGCGGGACGCCTGCGCCCTGAGATTTTGCCTTAAAAATTTCCTACCGATTTAGCTCAATTCCTAGCGCGCCGCTTTGCGTGAAATAAATCCGGGCCTGTCATTGTGATGTCAAACGGGGACGTCAACAATGATAAAAACACTGGGAAAAACCTTCCTGCTCGCCATCGCCCTTCAGCTCGTAGCCTTCGGTGCTACGGCGCGTGCGGATCAGCCTTTCATGCAGACTTCTGGCCGCACGTCGCAGCCGGTTGGACACTATGAGTTCTGCCAGCGCCTGCCGGAAGAATGCAATCAGAAGACCGCCAAGCGCCAGCCTGTTAAACTGACGCGTGAGCTTTGGGCGGCCATCATCGACATCAACAATGTCGTGAACGCCAGCGTCGAGCCGCTTACCGACATGGAAATATACGGCCAGGAAGAATACTGGGCCTATCCTGACGCAGGCGTCGGCGACTGCGAGGATTACGCGCTGGAAAAGCGCCGCCGTTTGATGGCGCTTGGCGTCCCTGCAGGCGACCTTCTGATCACGGTGGCACGCCAGCCGAATGGCGACGGCCATGCAGTCCTGACCGTTCGTACGAGCCGCGGAGAGTTCATCCTCGACAATCTGGAGCCGCGCGTGCTGGCCTGGGGTAAGACGGAATATACCTATCTGAAGCGCCAGTCGGAGCGCCACTCCGGCGTCTGGATCAAGATCAACGATGGCCGCGCCGATGCGGTGGCCAGCGTACGTTAAAGCGCTGTGCGTCCTATTGGACGCACAAAGGAATTTTAAAGTTTGTCGCCTCGTTCATGCCGTGACAGATCCCTGTCCAACGGCATGACAAAGGGCCGGTCCAAGTCCCCGGACCGGCCCCTTTTTTTGCTTTCTCGTCAGTCTTTCTTTTTCAGCCCCTTGCGGAAGCGCCGGGCGTTTTCGACATAATGCGCGGCCGAAAGCTTCAGCCTGTTAATCGCCTCGTCATCAAGCGTTCTCACGGCCTTTGCAGGCGAGCCGACGATCAGGGAATTGTCGGGAAACTCCTTGCCTTCGGTAACGAGCGAACCTGCCCCCACAAGGCAGTTGTTTCCGATTTTTGCACCGTTCAACACAATCGCGCCCATGCCGATCAGGCTGTTTTTGCCGATCGTGCAGCCATGCAGCAGCGCGCGGTGGCCGATTGTGCAGCCTTCGCCTATCGTCAGCGGGAAGCTGGGGTCGGTGTGCATGATGGTGTGTTCCTGCACATTCGTATCGTCGCCGATGGTGATGTTTTCATTGTCGCCGCGAATGACAGATCCGAACCAGACACCGACATTCCTGCCGATGTTCACATTGCCGATAATCGTCGCGTCGGGCGCGATCCAGTTGGTCGGTTCATCGGCAAATTCGGGAGATTTCCCGTCCAGTTCGTAAAGCGGCATAATTCCTCCATGCAGCAAGCTTTGCAATTTACCGGTCGTTTACCATAAAATTGCAAAGGTGGAGCCGACGATTCCTTCTTTATATCGGGAAAGACCGATGCAGCAGACATCTGCCCCTGCCCATGAAGAGCAGAACTTCTCACCGGCAGGAACGTCCTTCATGCTGAAACTGCTTTATGCGTTTCTGGGCTTGGTCGTGCTCTCGATCGTTATCAATCTCGGCGGAAAATGGCTCGGCGACAGGCTGGTTCTGGCCGGACATTCGGAAAAAGCCGACATCCATGAAATCGTCATCGGCAACAGCGTTATCGCCGTGCCGGAAAACATGATCCGTTTCGACAGAGACAGGCGCGACGGCGCTGCCGACCGTATCGACCTCTATATGCGCTGGCCGGCACTGGACGGCTACAGCGCGGCTGCAAAGGACGATTTCAACCATGCGAGCGGCAGGAAGGCGATCATCTTCGTGTCGATGGAAGAGCCGGTCATGTCACGCGATATGAGCGGCCGCTTCATGCCGATATACCGCTCTTTGATAGAGCGACCTTCGACAGGCCCCGGCGGCCTGACATTTTACCAGTTTCGCCAGAAGTCCGGCTATCTCAATGAAGTTCTTGCCGTTTCCGGCAATGGCGAAGCGCCTTATGTGGCGCGGTGCCTTTCGGGGGCGAGCGCGGAAGAATCGCTTGCGCCATGCGAGAGAGACATTCGCATCAATGATGCGCTCAGCCTCTCCTATCGATTTCCAAGGGAGTTCCTCGGAGATTGGCAGCGTATGGACGCCGCCATCCGGGAAAAAGCGGAACGGATGATCAGAACGGCCTCTTGAGGCCGCAATTCGTCCCGCTGGGTAGAATTTAGTTCAGGTCGATGTCGAGAATGGCCATCGAGAAATTGTAGTCGCCATCATCTTCATCCTTGAAAACGATGCCGAGGAATTCGTCGCCGACATAAACTTCAGCGGAATCGTCCTTGCGTGGACGTGCCTTCACCTGAAGGTTGGGATTTTGAAAAGTCTTTTGAAAAAAGGCTTCGAGTTTTCTGATTTCTTCGGGTTTCAACTGCGTCTCCCGGTCCGAGAATGAAATTGTTTGGGTGCGAGGGCTTCTGGCACGTCAACAGTGGCGATGTAAAGGCGAACGGCCCGAATAACAGCCGCCCGCCGCCTTTCGCAGCGGAAGCACGCCGCTTCAAATATCGAAGGAAATGACCTGGTCCATCGCATGGGAAGGCAATGCCTGATCCATGTTGCGCGCCGGGTGATCGCAACCCGCCTCACCCACGATACGTGCCGGAACGCCCGCCACAGTCTTGTTGTGCGGCACGGACGCCAGCACGACAGACCCGGAGGCAATCTTTGCGCAATGCCCGACCTCGATATTGCCGAGTATCTTTGCGCCCGCGCCAATGAGAACGCCGTAACGGATCTTTGGATGGCGGTCGCCGTTGGATTTACCCGTGCCGCCAAGCGTCACGCCATGCAGGATCGACACATCGTCCTCGATCACCGCAGTTTCGCCGACGACGAGGCCGGTCGCGTGGTCGATGAATATGCCCATGCCCATCTGCGATGCCGGGTGAATATCGGTCTGGAAGACCGATGACGAACGGCTCTGCAGATAGAGAGCGAAATCGCGACGCCCCTGCTCCCACAGCCAATGGGCCAGCCGATGCGTCTGAACGGCATGGAAACCCTTGAAATAGAGAAGTGGCATCAGGAACCGGTCGCAGGCCGGATCGCGCTCGTAATAGGCCTGCATGTCGACACGAACCGTGTTGCTCCAGTCGGGCTTTGCGCGCAGCATGGCCTTGAACGTCTGGCCGATAACCTGGGCGCTGACATCGCTGTGGTCCAGCCGCGCGGCGATCCGGTGAATGACCGCGCCTTCGAGGCTGCCATGGTTCAAAATCGTCGAATACAAGAACTGCGCAAGCAGCGGATCGCGGTTGACCGCTTCCATCGCCTCATCGCGCACCGAGCTCCAGATAGGATCGACGGGCTGGAGATTGCTTGCTTTCGTTGTCTGGACAGTCGTCATCGACGTCTCCGATACGTGTTCTTGTCTTTGTTCGAACAGCTCTTATAAGCACAACAGCGGCACGAATGAATTCAATTTTCCTTAGTGCCCATTCAAATGGATTTGCATGTCTGGAATTCAAGCGATGTTGGCAAACGAAACCATTCAGTTCGAAAACGCCGATGGTGTCGCAATCCTTACCATAAATCGCCTTGGTAAAAAGAATGCAATCACGCACGAAATGTGGATCGCCATACGCGATCTGGTCGCTGCGGCGGGCAATGATGGCACAACGCGCGCGCTGATAATTCGCGGTGCGGGCAAGGATTTTTCGGCTGGTGCCGACATTACCGAATTCGCCGAATTGCGCGGCAGCGAGGCAAGCGGGCGCGACTATGAGTTGACCAATTCACAAGCCTTCGCCGCTCTGCGCAATTCACCGGTGCCGGTCATCGCTGCGATCCGCGGCACATGCATCGGCGGCGGCTTCGGCGTTGCGGCAGCGGCGGATATCAGAATCGCGACGGCAGATGCGGTTTTTGCCGTTCCTGCGGCAAAGCTAGGCCTTGCCTATCCCGCGGATGCGATGGCCGACATCGTCCACGCGACGGGCGAACAGATGGCCCGCTATCTGACCTTCACCGGACTGCGGATCGATGCGGCCAAAGCGCTTTCGACCGGGTTTCTTCTTGAAATCGTGGACGATGAAGAATTGGACGCGCGCGCGCTGTTTCTGGCGAAAGAGATTGCCGCGCATGCGCCACTCTCCGTCCGCGCCTCGAAAGCTGCAATCGGCGCAGTTCTTTCGGGAAACGAAAAAGACGCCGAAAATGCCCGCAGGCTTGGCGACATTACATTCGCCAGTGCCGACTATGCGGAAGGCCGCGCTGCGTTCCTGCAACGCCGCAAGCCGGTTTTCAAAGGCAATTAAGCAATTAGCGGGTGATCCGCGTAAAACTCAAGCACGCGCTTCTTGAAGGTGCGGTCGCCGACGGACAGCATGTGATCGCGCCCGACAATGTCGAAGGCTTCCGCATTCGGCATCAAAGCGGCAAGTTCCTGCGCCGAACCCGCAATATCGTCCGTCGTGCCGACACCGATCAATGTCGGCTGCGTGATGCGCCCGACATCGGCCTCGCTCAGCAAGGTCCGCGATGTCGCGATGCAGGCGGCAAGCGCATGCCGGTCGCTCTTGGTTTGGTCGGCAAAGGTGCGGAACATCTTGCCGCGCGGATGGGTGATCTGCGCCGGATCGGGCACGACCAGCGCATCCGCGATCGGATCCCAATCGCCAACGCCCGTCACCATGCCGATACCCAGGCCGCCGAGTACAAGCGTTGCGACCTTCTCAGGCTCGGCAAGCGCCAGGAACGCCGATATTCTGGCGCCCATCGAATAGCCCATGACATGTGCGCGTTCGATGCCCAGATGATCGAGCAACGCGCCTGCGTCCGACGCCATTTTTTCGGGCGTATAGTCGGCGGTTTCATAGCTTTTGGAAGACTGCCCGTGGCCGCGATTGTCGAGCGCAATTGCGCGATAACCGGCTTCGTTCAGCGTTTTGATCCATCCTGGCGCAACCCAGTTCACATAATGGGTCGAGGCGAAGCCGTGGATCAGGAGAACGGGCTCGGCAGCGCCTTGCGAAGGTGCTGCGTCGATATAAGCCAGTTTCTGGCCGTCATGTTCAAATGTCTGCATGGGGCGGTTTTTGCCTGCTTGATGTGGCGGCGTCAACCGCCGCCAGCGACTGCATCGATCGCCGGATGCCGAAGCAGCACACCAGCCGTAAGCCCCTTGGCGCTTGCCGTGCCGCGTTTAAGCTCAAGCACGAAACGAACCGGCTTGCGCGGCGAGATGGGGGCTATGGAGAATGGTTCGCCTGGAAGGACATCAACGATGCGCCCATCCTGACCGATAAACACCAGATCAAGCGGCATCGGCGTGTTCTTCATCCAGAAACCGACATCGCCGGTGCGCTCGAATACGAACAACATGCCGCGATCTGCCGGCATGTCCTCGCGAAACATCAATCCGCGTGCGCGCTCAGATTCGTCGTCTGCGATCTCAATTGAAAAGCTTGGCTTGCCAGAAATCTCCGCAACCAGCGGTGTCGCATCGACCGGCAGCATCATCGCCTGCGTTTTGGCGAAGGCTTGCGGCGACGCGATCAGAACGGGCGCGAGAAAGGCCAGAAAAAGAGCCGCAAAGCCGGCTCGAATGGAGATTGTCATTGGCGCCCCGATTGCAATTAGGCAGGTTCAGCCAAATGACAGCCCTGCAAGCTATTGCCCAAACCTAGTGCTGGACGGGCAATGTGCCAATATCGGGGTGAATTTCGGCAGCCATAAGGCCCTTGTCGCCGCGTCCGAAGCGGCAAAGCACAACCTGGCCCGGACGCAATTCGGTAAGGCCATAACGGCGAAGCGTTTCCATATGCACGAAAATGTCTTCCGTGCCTTCGCCGCGTGTCAGAAAGCCGAAGCCCTTCGTGCGATTGAACCATTTGACCAAAGCGCGCTCAAGTCCGCTTTCGGCAGTCACCGCTACATGGGTGCGCTGCTCCTGCATCTCTGCCGGATTGACCGCCGTGGACATGTCCATCGAAATGACGCGGAAAGCCTGAAGCCCCCGATCGCCCTGCTTGGCGAGGCACACGATGCGTGCGCCTTCCAGCGCCGTCGGAAAACCATCCCGCCGAAGGCAGGTCACATGCAAAAGGATATCGCTGAAGCTGGAATCGTCCGGCAGGATGAAGCCATATCCCTTGGCGACATCGAACCATTTTATAGCGCCGGCAATCTCTACCAGACCGGTAGAATCGCCTGCATCTTCCCCATGCGACAGTTCGTGCCCCGAATTGTCATGCCCCGGATATGAGGCTCGTTCTCCCATCAGAATGCCCCCTTCCTCACAAACGCAGCAACTGATTCTTATTTGAAGATTAACACCGCGTGTTCCATTCAGTGCAAGGGCCGAGCCGCCTTTTTTTACTTCATTCACGTAATAACGCTTACGTCGTTAATTCAGTATCGGCTGAGATGCGGGTTGGAGGTTGTCGCGGGGTGGCTACCCGCCTTATGTTCCCCGCGACCTCAACGGAAGGAAAATCCCTATGCGCTATCTCCACACAATGGTCCGCGTCGCAGATCTCGATGCATCGCTCGACTTCTATTGCGGGAAATTCGGACTGAAAGAGGTCCGCCGTACCGAAAGCGAAAAAGGCCGCTTCACACTGGTTTTCCTCGCCGCCTCAGAGGATGAACAATCCGGCACCAGTGAAAAGGCACCACTTCTCGAACTGACCTTCAACTGGGACCCGGAAGACTACAAGGGCGGGCGCAATTTCGGCCACCTCGCCTATGAGGTCGATGACATCTACGCCACCTGCCAGCAATTGCAGGACAAGGGCGTAACCATCAACCGCCCGCCGCGCGATGGCAACATGGCCTTCATCAAGTCGCCGGACGGCATTTCGATCGAACTGCTCCAGAAAGGCCCTGCACTCGAAAAAGCCGAGCCCTGGGCATCCATGCCGAACACCGGAAGCTGGTAACAGCGCGAAAAGTCCTGATTTGCGCATCTTCCGCGCCGTGCTAACAGGTTCGTCACGAACCGGAGGAGCCCCATGAAGGACGTGCTGAAAGAACTTGAGCGTCGCAGGGAAAATGCGCGTGCAGGCGGTGGCCAGACGCGCATCGACGCCCAGCATAAAAAGGGAAAGCTCACCGCGCGCGAGCGGATCGAGATTTTCCTGGATGAAGGTTCTTTCGAAGAGTTCGACATGTATGTCGAACATCGCTCCACCGATTTCGGCATGGAGAACAACAAGATTGCGGGTGACGGCGTCGTCACCGGCTGGGGCACGATCAACGGCCGCACCGTTTTCCTGTTCGCCAAGGATTTCACCGTATTCGGCGGATCGCTCTCCGAAGCGCATGCCGAGAAGGTGATAAAGGTGCAGGAAATGGCGCTGCGCAACCGCGCGCCGATCATCGGCATCTACGATGCGGGCGGCGCGCGCATTCAGGAAGGCGTCGCAGCGCTTGGCGGCTATGCCGAGATTTTCCAGCGCAATGTCCTGTCCTCGGGCGTCATTCCGCAAATCTCCGTCATCATGGGGCCGTGCGCCGGTGGCGATGTCTACTCGCCTGCCATGACCGATTTCATCTTCATGGTGCGCGACACGTCCTACATGTTCGTGACCGGACCTGATGTCGTCAAAACAGTTACAAATGAAACTGTTACGGCTGAACAGCTCGGTGGCGCGTCCGTCCACACCACGAAATCATCCATCGCAGACGGCGCTTATGACAATGATGTCGAGGCACTTTTGCAGATGCGCCGCCTGATCGACCTGCTGCCTGCATCGAACACTGCCGAGCTGCCGGAAATCGAATGCTACCAATCGGTCACGGATGCCGATCTGTCGCTGGACCGTTTGATCCCGGAAAACGCCAACAAACCCTATGACATCAAGGAATTGATCCTCAAAACCTGTGATGAGGGCGATTTCTTTGAAATTCAGGCGGCATTTGCGAAAAATATCGTCACCGGGTTCGGACGCGTCGAAGGCCGCACCGTCGGTTTCGTCGCCAACCAGCCGATGGTGCTTGCAGGCGTTCTCGACAGCGATGCGAGCCGCAAGGCGGCGCGTTTCGTGCGCTTCTGCGACTGTTTCAACATCCCGCTCGTGACATTCGTCGATGTACCCGGCTTCCTGCCCGGCACTGCCCAGGAATATGGCGGGCTCATCAAGCATGGCGCAAAACTTCTGTTCGCCTACGCGGAAGCGACCGTTCCGAAAATTACCGTCATCACCCGCAAAGCCTATGGCGGCGCATATGATGTGATGGCCTCTAAGCATCTGCGCGGCGATATGAACTATGCATGGCCGACAGCGCAGATCGCAGTGATGGGCGCAAAAGGCGCGGTCGAGATCATCTATCGCAAGGATATAGGCGACGCCGACAAGATCGCTGCACACACGAAAGCCTATGAGGATCGCTTCCTCTCGCCCTTCGTGGCAGCCGAACGCGGCTATGTGGACGAGGTTATCATGCCGCATTCCACGCGGCGCCGCATTGCGCGGGCATTGCGGATGCTGCGCAACAAGGATTTGAAAAACCCCTGGAAGAAGCACGACAATATCCCTTTGTGATCAAAGGGATATTGTCTTTTCCCGACTCAATCTAAGAGCTTACGGGCAAGGATTTCCCGTACGCTGATGGATCACATCGACTGCCGCCTGCATCTCGTCGGTCCAGGTTACGTCTGCTGACGACAACGCCATTTCAAGCTGCGGAATGCTCGTCGCGCCGATAATGTTCGACGTCACGAAATAGCGGCTGGTGACGAACGCATTGGCAAACAGCGCAGGCTCCATGCCGAAGGAACGCGCAAGCTCGTTGTATTCGAGCAGCGTTTCGGCGGCATTCGGCGTCTGGTAGCGCTGGCCACGGTCGAAAAGCGTTGACCGTGCGCCTTCGGGACGCGCGCCGTGATCGTATTTGCCGGTCAGATAGCCCTGTGCGAGCGGCGAATAAGGCAGGAATGCAACCTCCTCCCGGCCACAGACTTCGGCGAGATTTACCTCGAAAGTACGGTTCACGAGATTGTAGCCGTTTTGGAGCGATGCCACGCGCGGGCCAACGCCCTTGTCGCTCTCCGCCACGAAGCGCATCACACCCCAGGAGCTTTCATTCGAAAGCCCGAGATGCCGGATTTTTCCGGCCTTCACCAGCTCTTCGAAAACAGCCAGCGTTTCGGCAATCGGTGTTTCGTCTGCGTCAGGCTCTGTCGGTGTGTTGCCGATGTGGTTGGGATTGGAGCCCCATTTCACCTGACGTTCCGGCCAGTGGATCTGATAGAGATCGATGTAGTCCGTCTTGAGTTTCGCGAGCGACTTTTCGACTGCATCGAAAATGTCGGTGCGAACGAGTTTCGATGGGCGTCCACCACGGAACCAGTCATTCGCCGTGCGGCCAACGACCTTGGTAGCGACAATCACCTGATCGCGGTTTTTGCGGGCCTGCATCCAGTTGCCGATATAGGTCTCGGTGCGCCCCTGCGTCTCCGCCTTTGGCGGGATCGGATAAAGTTCTGCGGTATCCAGAAAATTGACGCCGCTCGAAAAAGCCAGGTCGAGCTGAGCGTGGGCTTCTTCTTCGGTGTTCTGCTGGCCCCAGGTCATGGTGCCGAGGCAAATTTTTGAAACGGAAAGGTCGGTGCGGCCAAGGCGGCGCTTTTGCATATTCGGTCTCCGGAAATCGTAAGCATAGGCCCGCAAAGCTGCGGACTTTTCACAAAATGATCATGCGGGAAGCAAAGCGCGGACGCGCTTATCGCTGTTTGAATATCCGATCAGTGGTGATTTCTCAACGAAGGCAGCCGAAAAAAGCCTAATTATCGCTTCGCTCTTTTTTGGCGCGGCGCTTGGCTTCATCGATCATCATATTCGCGACCTGCATGCGCACCATGGCGCGCTGGCGCAGATGCGGCGCGACACGATCTGGATGATTTTTGAACGCGAAACTGCGGCGCAACCGTCCGAAATCCGTGCTGGTCTTCATTTTGTGAAGGCCAAGCTCCTGCGCAATCGCTTCCGGTTCGATGGTCGGCAGAGGCGTAATCACATCCTCTTCAACGTCAGGATGTCCTTGTAAAAGCGCCGCAAGCTCGGCCTCGAAATCCGAAACCGCCCGATATTCGGCAGCCGCGGTATCGCTGGAAACCTTTATGCGCCCGGAATGGAGTTCATCGACGACTGAGAGATAATCGAAGGGCACGGATGGCGGCACAGCGCGCTGATCGTCAGCGCCCTTCTCCACAAACAGATCATCAAGCAGGGAGGCAAAATCGCGACCTGCATTCTTACCCATAACCGGCTCGCTCCACAGGATTCGCCATCATCGATTACCAGAAGATAGGGCGCTCTGGTTAATAATCATCAGGAAAAATAACTAGAATTTATCGGAATGAAAATGATCCTCGCGCAAGCGCTTTTTGCATGACTGCTATGCGATATGCTGCACTGCACAATAAATAATAATCGATTATATTGTTGATCGGGGAGGACTTGAAACAGAGGTCCGTCATGAACTTCATCACTGAATTGTTCGCCCGCCCTCGCCCGAGGGAAAATGTGAAATATCGGGCAGCGCTTGCTCTGCTCAATGCAATGAGCAACAGGGAACGCGCCGATATCGGCATCAAGGCCGCAGATTTCCCGAAAGTCGCGCGCGAAATGGCACAAAGATAAAGAAATATTCCGCCTTTGGCGTGAGCGATGGCTTGCGCCAAGGGATTGCCGCAATCCGTGCTACGATTCTCCCCAAATCGGAGATTCGTCATGAAAGCCTTCCATTGCGGACTTGCATTCGCGACTGTCCTTGCGGCCTCCAGCAGTTCTTTCGCTCAGCAAACCGAGCAGCCTTATCTCGATAATCGATCCGATGCCGCAGCCCTCGTGAAATCGCTCTACAATGCGGTGAGCAGGCAGGAATATGCGCGCGCCTGGAGCTATTTCGGCGAATTGAAGCCCGCGAAGGACGTCGAGACGTTTCGCAAAGGCTATGAAAACACCGAGCGCGTCGATGTGATCACCGGCGATGTCGGCACGGAAGGTGCTGCAGGCAGCACCTATTTCAGCGTTCCGGTGTCGATCGCGGCTGCGCAAAAGGATGGCACGGTCCAGGTTTTCGCCGGCTGCTACACCGCCCGGCTCTCCAACCCGCAAATCCAGGACGAAAATTTCACGCCGCTTCACATCGAAAAGGGCGAGTTGCAGCCAAGCGACAAACCCTATGAGGAAGCGTTGCCCGCCTCATGCGGCGATGCGCCGGTCGAGCCGAAAGACGCCCTGCTTGAGAAAGCCAAGGCAATGTTTGCCGCGGCCTATGCCGACCAATGCGATTCACTAAGCCCCGGCGCCGACCCGCAAAATATTCAGGCGGAAAGCCACGACATCGCCTATCGCAACGAGACTGACGAGGCCAATGAACCGGAACGCAAGGCGCGGCTGTTCCGCTTCTTCTGCGGTTCCGGCGCCTATAATGAAATGCACGTCTACTATCTCAACACCGATCTCGACGGCTTAAGCCCATTGCAGTTTGCAAAGCCAGACCTCGATATTCGCTACGAGAATGAGGACACGGAAGGCGCAGTCGAAAGCGTCTCCATCATCGGCTTCACCACCGAGGATCAGTTGATAAATTCATCCTATGACGAAGGGACGAGATCGATCACCGACAATGCCAAATGGCGCGGCGTCGGGGATGCGTCTTCGAACGGCATCTGGATTTTCCGCAACGGGGTCTTCACGCTCGTCAAATACGATGTCGACGCGTCCTATGATGGCGAGGTGAACCCGGAAACCGTTCTGGATTACCACACAGCGCCTTAAATTATCTGGCCGAAAGCATCCAGTTGAGCGTCTCGCGCCAGTCCGTCATGCGGATCGGCGTGCCATGCGTGCCGGATTCGAAGGCGACGAAACGCGTCGGGTAAGACGGCGATTTCGCGCGTATCGAGCGGAAGAAGGCAGCCTGCTTTTCCAGCGGAAACACCTTGTCGCGGGTTCCCTGACCGAAAAACACCGGAACTTTTGAGCGAAAAGCAGCACTGTTCAGGAAATTTTCGTCCCAATGCGAGCCCAAAAGCAGCAGGCCTGAAAGTTTCGGGCCGATTTCGGCATCCTGCGCCAGCTTCCAGCACAGCCCGCCGCCCATCGACCCGCAGGCGACGATGATCTTCGCATTAGGCGATTGCGCGGCGTAATGCCCAAGCAGTGCCTTGATTTCGGCCGCGCCCTTGTCGCCGAAATCGGTGAAATCCGGCGAAAGATAGAGTCCGCCATTGCCCGCAACGAGGTTCTTCACCCGGTTGAAATTGCCGCCGAAGGTGAAGTCATCGACGCCCTGTTTGCGGCTGCCACCCTGCCCGTGCAGATAGACGACGATCAGGCCAGCACCTTTCGTCTTTCCGACCGCGAAATGCCTGATTTCTCCCGCCGAAGTTGCCAGCCGCAAATCCTGCTGGACCTTGCGAATTCCGGTCGAAACGTAATTGCGCTTTACGCGTCGCTCCGGAATTTCATCGCGCTGGTTGATATCGCGCAATTCATTGTATTCGACGACACGGTAAGCACTGCCGTCCTGACTGGAAATGACCGACGAATAAGCGAACAGATCGTCCTTGTAGGGCGCTAGCTGCGCATAGGCCAAGGCAGGCAGCGCAAATATGAAAAGCGCAGAAACGGCCAGCCGGAAGATGCCTGCTTGCTTCATGTCACCCCTGAAGAACTCCGCCTGCGCTTTCGAGCAGATCTCTTGTGTCAACGTCGAGTGTCGCCGCAGCGCCGATCTCCACATCCACGACCGGAACATCGCCACTTTCGACAATGTGCCGTGCCCCGGTGTCGCCCTCGAGCGTAGCCAATTCCGGGAAAAGCGCGCGCGGCAACAGAACCGGATTGCCGCGTTTGCCATTGTGAACGGCACGCACGACGGACAATCCACCCGATTTCTCGAAAGCGGCAATCATGCGATCGAAATCCTCGGTCGTTACGCCCGGCATATCGCCCAGCACGACGAGCACGCCTGCCGTATCGTCAGACAGAGCCGTTATTCCAGCCTTCAACGAACTGGAAAGGCCCGATGCGAAATCCGCATTGTGGACGAACTCCACGTCAAGCCCGTCGAGCGTCGATCTGATCGCATCGGCCTGATGACCGGTCACGACATGTACGTGCTGTGCCTTCGATGCCAGTGCGCGTTCTGCCATGCGCCGCGCCAGCGGCTCTCCGTCGAACAGTGCCAGCAATTTGTTTGGCCCGCCCATGCGGCTCGAACGCCCAGCCGCCAGAATGATTGCGTCTACCGTGGCACCGGCAGTCTGTTTTGCTTCGCGCGGCTGCGGGCGGTTCGGTATTTCCATCAACAGACCCCCGACGCCCATTGCGGCGATATCGGCGTCATTGACCGGGACACCGGCAATCAGCCTGTCCAGAACCCAATCGAACCCGTTTTCCTTCGGGCTACGCGCGCACCCCGGCGCGCCAATGACGAATTTGCCGTCGATTTCGCCCAGAACCAGCAGATTGCCCGGATCTACCGGCATGCCGCAGCGCATGACCGTGCCGCCAGCCTGCCGGATCGCCGCCGGAACCACATCGTCGCAATCGCTCATTGCCGATGCGCCGAAGACGATCACCATGTCATTGCCGGCACTTGCCTTGCCGATTGCCTGCGAAACGGCACCGCTCTCATGCGGCGGACGCTGTTCGCTAGAAATTTGCGAGGACGAGCGCGCCAGGCGCGATTGCGTAATGCGCGTTGTCTTGTCGAGCACGCTGGCTTTCGTGCCGGGCAGCGTCGTCTGGATAAGGCCGACTTTCATCGGCTTGAATGGATGCACACTAAATATCTGCTTGCCCGCGCAAAGCGCTGCGACCTGCCGAAGCTTTTCCGATGCGACGGCAAAAGGAATGATCTTCACCGTCGCCGCCATCTGGCCGTTTTCGACATGGGCGAATTGCGGCAAGGTCGCCAGGGTGATTGCAGGGTCGATGCCATTGATTGCGTCGACCAGCGCCTTATCGACCACGAACACGCCCGCCTTCGCGGCATAGATATTGACGCGGCCGGTGGACGCCGGTTTCGCATCCAGATTGTCAAAAGACAGAGAAGTGACGATGGTTTCCGCCGCATCGTCCTCGGCAAGATCGTCCGGGTCCAGAAGTGCGACGATGACTTCCTGAATGCCCGCAGCGCGGATCGCCGCAATGTCAGCCGCAGTCAGGCGATGCGATTTGCGAAACCTTATGTCGCCCGCAACAAGCGTATGCGCAAGGATACCGCCTTCGGCCTTTTCGATGGAAACCGGGCCGAACTTCAAGTGTCTCGGCCTTCATGGCTGGAAACGCCGCGCGTGCGGAACGCTTCTATGATCTGGGAAAGCGTGGCGACCGCGATTTCGGCCGGATTGGCGGCGCCTATATTCAGTCCGATCGGTGCCTTGATGCGCTCGATCTGCTCCTGCGTTGCACCAAGCGCCAAAAGCCGCTCGACACGCTTCGCATGGGTTTTGCGGCTGCCAAGCGCGCCAACATAAAAACAATTCGCATCAAGCGCTGCCTTCAGCGCGAAATCGTCGATTTTCGGATCGTGCGTGATGGCCGCGAGCGCGCAATAGCTGTCCAACGGATGGTTCTGCAAAACAGTTTCGGGCCAATCGGCGTGAAGCGAGACCTCGGGAAACCGCTCTTCGCTGGCAAAAGCGCTGCGCGGGTCGATGATCTCGACCGGATACCCGGCAATCCGCGCCATAGGCGCCAGCGCCTGACTGATATGCACCGCCCCGATGACCACGAGCCGTGGGCTCGGCAGATGCATATTTATGAAAACCGGTTTTTCGTCCGTGCCGGCGGTCAGCGAACGGCCTGTGCGAAACGCATTTTGCAGAACATCGCCCAACTCGTCGTTGCGCGCTTCCGTCTCGTTCACGAGGCGGCTTTTGCCTTCGGTCAAATCGGTAAGCACGGCAATTGCCTGCCGGGACTTTCTGGCTGCGTTGATCTGGCTGAGAAGCTGCGCGTCCAAACTACTATTTCAACCCTTCAACGAAAACCTTGATCTTGCCGCCGCAGGAAAGCCCGACCTGCCAGGCGGTTTCATCGGCCACGCCGAAATCGAGCATGCGCGATTTTTGGCTTTCCAGCACTTCCAGTGCCTCGGCAACGACTGCGCCTTCGACGCATCCGCCGGAAACCGACCCTTGAAAATTGCCTTCGGAATCGATTACCAGATGGCTGCCTACCGGTCGCGGCGCGGAGCCCCAGGTTTCTACGACGGTTGCCAAAGCAACCTTGCGGCCGCTCTTCAGCCACTCCTCGGCGATCAGGAGCGGGTCACGGATTTCATCGATCTGCGCAGTTTCAGGCATTTCGCTTTCTCCCGCATGAAATATGGTCACGCCACCTTGTCGTTGCCAAGCCCCAGCCAACGCTTCGGATCGGTCACGATGTTGTGTTTCTGATCAAGCGACGCGCAAAGGTCGCTCAGCGCGTTCAGATTATGCACCGCGCGAAACTCATCGACGTGAGGCAACATGGCCCGAACGCCCCGCGCCCGCGCCTGAAATCCGTCGAAGCGCAGCAGCGGATTGAGCCAGATCAGCCGGCGGCAGGATTTTTTGAGCCGCTCCATTTCCTGCGAAAGCTCCGCCACATCGTCGCGCTCCAGCCCATCCGTGATCAGCAGAACGACGGCACCTTGCCCCAACACGCGGCGCGACCAGAGCCTGTTGAATTCGGCCAGCGTATCGCCAATGCGCGTGCCGCCTGCCCAATCGGTGACGGCAGCACCGCAATCTGCGAGCGCGCGGTCGGGGTCGCGATGACGCAATTGCCGGGTCAGATTGGTCAGGCGCGTGCCGAAGACGAATGTGTGAACATGCCGCCTCTTTTCTGCCAATGCATGCAGGAAATGCAGGAAAATCCGCGTGTATTGGCTCATCGAGCCGGAAATGTCGGCCAGAACGACAAGCGGCGGATGCTCTTCGCGCTGCGAGCGAAACCGTGACAGAATGAGCCTTCCGTCGGTGCGGGTCGCTTGCCGCATCATCGCGCGCGGGTCGATGCGCGCGCCGCGCATATCGGGTCGGAAGCGTCGCGTGCGAACCTTGTCCACCGGCAGCTTGAGAGCCGTTATCGCGCGCCGCGCCTCCAGCATCTCGGCAGCGCTCATCTGCGCGAAATCCTTGGCTTGCAGTAATTCGCGCGACGATGATGTGAGGCGCGCATCCAGCTCGATTTCGAGGATTTCGCGCATCTCGCGGGCGTTCTGACTTGAACCTAGAAGCGCCTCGCTCGCGCGATTTTCAGCGGGACGCTGCTTGCGTTTCTCTGCCTTGTCGGGCGCGACAGGCGAAAACATCGCGATCATCTTTTCGATCAGCTCGCGCGACCGCCAGAAAAGGCGGAATGCCTCGTCGAATGTTTCGTGGTCTTCATGGCGGCTCACCAGAACCGCGTGCAGCGTCCAGTAGAAATCCTCGCGCGACCCTATACCGGCAGAAAGCACCGCCTCAATCGCTTCCTTGACGGATGCAGGCCCGACCCTGATGCCTGCCTTTCGCAGCGCCCGCGCGAAATAGACGATATTGTCCGCCAAACGCCCGTCGGGGCTGGCTGCCAAACGCGTATCGCTTGTCGAAAAATCCATCGACCTACTCTGCTGCCGAAAGCTCGGCCTTGACTTCACTGAGAATACGGCGCCCTTCCGAACCGTCGATCCGGGCAATGTCGTCCTGATATTTGAGCAGCACGCCGATCGTGTCGGACACCGTTTCGGGGTCCAGCGCCACCTTGTCCAATTCGGTCAAAGCGCTTGCCCAATCGATGGTTTCAGCGACGCCCGGAACCTTGAAAAGCTCCATTTCGCGCAATTTCTGGATGAAACGCACGATTTCATCCGAAAGGCGGGCATTTGCCTTCGGCACCTTGCGGTGAACGATGTCCAGCTCGCGCGCGGCATCGGGGTAATCGACCCAATGATAGAGACAGCGGCGCTTCAAAGCGTCGTGAATCTCGCGGGTGCGGTTCGTGGTGATGATGACGATGGGCGGCTCTTCGGCCTTGATCGTACCGAGTTCCGGCACCGTGACTTGAAAATCGGAGAGAATTTCGAGCAGGAACGCTTCGAACGCCTCGTCCGCACGGTCGAGTTCGTCGATCAGGAATACCGGTGCAGCACCCTTGGTGCCGCTCAACGCATCGAGAACCGGGCGTCGGATAAGATATTTTTCGGAAAAGACGTTGCGCTCAAGTCCTTGGCGATCGACCGAGCCGGAGGCTTCCTCCATGCGGATCTCGATCATCTGGGCGGCATAGTTCCACTCATAGACAGCCGAGGAGACGTCGAGGCCTTCATAGCATTGAAGACGAATGAGCCTGCGGCCGAGAGCGCTGGCCAGCACCTTGGCGATTTCGGTTTTGCCGACGCCTGCTTCACCCTCCAGAAACAAGGGCCGTTGCATGCGCAAGCTGAGAAACAGCACTGTCGCCAGCGCCCGGTCGGCGACGTAATCGGCATCGGCAAGCAATGCCTGCGTTTCGTCTATGGTCTGCGGCAGCGGCCGCGCCGGGCTATTGCTCATTTCGTCTCCGAAACACCGCTATAAGACGTGATAGCTGCGGTCATGATAGATCAAGGGCCGGAGGTTAGCGCCGATGCGCAGACCTGTCACCTTGCCGAAGAGCACGCGATGCGTGGCGAGATCCTTGGTGTCGATCAGCTCGCAATCGAAGACGGCAAGCCCGTTCAGCAAGGTCGGCGCTCCCGACGAAATCGTATCCCACTGACCAAGCGCGAAACGCTCGTCCTGAGGCAGCTTGGTCACGCCCGAAAACGCCACCGAAAGTGGCTGCTGCTGCGAACTCAGCGTATTCAAAGCAAAATTGCCATTATTGAGGAACGGCAAATTGTTCGGATTTTCGCGGTTCAGGCAGACGAGAATCACCGGCGGCGTGTCCGAGACTGAACATGCGGCAATCACCGTCGTTCCGCGCCGGCCGGCGGCACCATCTGTCGTCACAATATGCACGGCACCTGCGAAATGGCTCATTGCATCGCGGTAGTCTTGCGGCTCTACGTCGTTCTTCTTCAGCACCAGCGCCCGTTCCAATTACATCTGAATGCCCGGTATATATGGGCACTGTGATTGCGCAACAACCAATAGGCTGAACGGCGGTGTTGCGCATCGAACCGCCAGCCGTTACCTCTGCCGAAAGAATGTCGGCAAAGCCGGAGGTGACTTGAACACGATGCGATCCGCCGCTGCGCGCTGCCTGCTGGCATTTGTCTTCGCTTCCGGCCTGTCACAGGCTTGGGCAGATGAGATCGTGATAGGCGTTGCAGCCCCCCTTTCCGGCCCAAGCGCGATCCTTGGTGAGCAGATCAAAGCCGGGGCGGAAGCAGCATTCACTGCCGGCATCCGGCTTGAAATCGCGGACGATGCCTGCACTGCCGAGGGCGGCGAAAGCGCTGCACGCCAGTTCGTTGCGGCAAAGACGGCAATCGTCATCGGCTTTCTGTGCACTGAAGCGATCGAAGCTGCACTGCCCATTCTCAAGGACGCGTCTATCCCTGTCATCGATGTGGGTGTGCGAACCGACAGCCTGACGGATCGTCGTGAAAAGACCGGCTGGCCGATCTACCGCATCGCCCCGCGCTCCGATGCGGAACGTATGGCGGCAGGCACGATCCTGACGCGGCTATGGCGGAGCGAGCTTTTCGCGATCGTCGATGACGGCACGATTTACGGGCGTGAACTTGCCGAAAGCTTTCGCATCGCTGCCGAGCAATTGGGTCTGAAGCCGGTTTTCATCGACAATTTCAGGCCGGGTCTCGAAAATCAGGTCGGCATTGTCGGCCGATTGCGGCGCAGCGGCGCGACAAAAGTGTTCGTTGGAGGCGACCGTGACGATATTGCGATCATGACGCAGGACGCGGCGCGCCTGAACGCCGGAATGATTTTCGCGAGCGGTGAAAATCTGCGCGCGCCAGGCGATGTACCACTGGCCAATGGAACGCTGATGATCGGTCTGCCGGAGTGGTCGGAAGTGTCGGATGCCGGGACTCTCGCCGCATTTCGCGAGAAAGGCATAGAGCCGGACGGCTACACGATGCCCGCCTATGCGGCGGTCGAAATCGCGCGCGAAGCTGTCGCCAGCGGCAAACCGATTTCCGAGGCATTGCAGAATGACGAGTTTGCGACCGTGATCGGAACGATCCGTTTCGACGAAAAAGGCGACGTCTCGCAAAATCCCTATCGGCTGTTCCGCGTCAAAGGCTCGAATTTCATTCCAGTTGAGCGCCAGTAATGTCCACATTTCGAACAGGTCCGCGAAATCTCATCACCGATGTTGCAGGCCTGAAGGTCGGCAACGCGGGTGATGCGCGGCTGAAATCCGGCGTATCGGTCGTTTATTGCGAGGAACCGGCAGTTGCCGGTGTGCAAATTCTCGGCGGCGCGCCGGGTACGCGCGAAACCGATCTGCTCGAGGCGCATAATTCGGTGCAGACGATCAACGCGGTGGTTCTCTCCGGCGGCTCGGCGTACGGTCTCGACGCCGCATCCGGCGTGCAGGCCGCTCTTCGCGAAAAAGGCGTCGGTTTTGCCGTTCGCGATCAGGTGATCCCCATCGTTCCCGCTGCCATCCTGTTCGATCTGATCAATGGCGGGAGCAAGGATTGGGGTCGCTATCCGCCCTATCGCGACCTCGGATATGAGGCCATGCAAGAGCTGACGGATGAGTTTTCGCTTGGCACAGTCGGAGCAGGAATAGGTGCAACCACGACAGGTTTGAAGGGCGGACTGGGCTCGGCCTCGACGCTTATCGATGGCGGTATAACAATTGGCGCGTTGGCCGCAGTCAATGCGTCCGGTTCAGTCACAGTTGGCAACACACGCCATTTCTGGGCGGCACCTTTTGAAATCGGCGATGAATTCGGCGGCTTGGGCTATCCGCATCCCCTGCCCGAAAATTCGAGCAAGGTACGTCTGAAATTCCGCGATTTCCTCGAAGGCGCAAATACGACCATTGCCGTCATCGCGACAGATGCGATCCTGACCAAAGCAGCGGCCAAACGGCTGGCGATCTCCGCACATGACGGTTTTGCCCGCGCGATATGGCCAGCGCATACGCCAAGCGACGGCGATCTGGTCTTCGCCATCGCCACAGGAAAAAGCGGGATCACACCGACGCCCGAACAGGCGGTCGACCTATACGCAATGGCAGGCGCGACGATGGCGCGCGCCATTGCTCGCGGCGTTCATGCCGCGACTCCCGCCGAAAATGATCTCTTTCCTACGTGGTCTGCGCGGTAGCTATTCTTCTTCGAAAGTGACCGCCACATCGCCATTGGCAGACAGGCGCACCTTGTTGCCTTCGACATTCGCGATGAGGCCTTTGGAGATGAAATGGTGATGGCCTTTATGTGAACCCTCGCCGCTGTCCTTCTTCGTCAGCTTGATGCGATGGTCCTCGATCTTGTCGACCGTGCCGACATGAACGCCATCGGCGCCGATTACTTCCATATGCTCACGGATTGCGCTTATATCAGCCACGAGATTTCTCCTTGTGTGAAAGCCACTTCCATCAACGCACATCATGCGGAATGGATGCGCCGAACGCCAGTTGAAAAACGCGCAAGACCGTGCCGGAAAGCTTATGAAAAAAAGACTGATCCTCTTCCTCGCATTCTTCTTGGGTCTCGCAGCGCCAGCCTTTGCAGGCGATGCGGCAGAACTTGAAATTCTGGGTTTCAGCGAAAATGGCGGCATCTTCGCTTTCGAGGAATACGGCGTTCAGGACGGATCGGGCTTTCCCTACGCAAATCGATACTATGTCGACACCGCAACGGACGAATATCTGCCCGGCACACCGGTCCGCATTCGTCTGGACGATGAAAGCGCGACGATTGAAAAGGCCCGCGCGGAAGCACGCCAAGCGGGTGAGAAATTCGTGGCAAGCGATGTCCTCGCGCGCAATCGCGGAAATCTGGCCGGGTTTAACGCGATCACAGAGTTCAGCGCCGACCCATTCCGCATGGAAGTCAGCCCGCGCGCCATATTCCCGCCCATCGACAAGAAGCTCGAATTCCGTTTGGAAGAATTCGTGCTGCCGTCGAATGCCGAATGCATGGATTTCAACGAAATAAAGGGTTTTCGCCTCTCGCGCATCGATACGAGCGATGGCGGAACGACGCGCATCATCCACGAAGACGAAACGATCCCGCAAAGCAGAAGCTGCGCGCTGGGCTACCGCATCGGCGCGGTTCAGACGTTTTTCCCGACCGGTGGAGATGCGGTCTATGCCGTTGTCATTGCAGTGCGTAGGGTCGGCTTCGAAGGGCCGGATCATCGCTGGATCGCAGTCGCGGGCCGCCTGTGAGAGACACGTCGATCGCAGCGACAACCCGGATCGGCTTTGCGAAGCGTCTCATTCAGCGCCTTCGCCTCTCCATACCGTCTCTAAGCCATGCTCTCATCGGCGCAGTCCTGTGGGGCGCATTGATGGGCGCCAGCGCGCTGAACAATCTGCTTTGGGACGCCTGGGAAACCACCGGCCAGATCCGTTTCGTCTCAATGCTCTACGCAATCGGCGGCCTGCTTGCGTTCCCGCTCGGCCTGTTTATCTCGAAATTCATCGCGATTGGGCGCAGCAACGAGACGGCATTCGCAGCCGCCTTTATCGGCCTCGCATTCGCAACCGTCGCGATGACCGCCATGGTCTACGCGATCCAGTACCGCGCCTATTATGCGGAATGGCACGCCCCGACATTCTCGATCATCTGGTTTTTCCAACTGGTCTTCACCGCAGTCGTCTCATCCTATCAATTTGCGGTTCTCGGGCTGCGGCTGTTCTTCCCGCTTGGTTTTGCCGCACTCTTTGCCGCTTCCCTGTGGTTTGCCCGTCTGCCGCGTTGAGCTATCGGGCATCGTCTGCTAGAGGGTCCGCAACATAAAAAGGACCCGCCATGATCCCTCGTTATTCCCGTCCGGAAATGGTCGCCATCTGGTCGCCGGAAACCAAATTCCGCATCTGGTTTGAAATCGAGGCATATGCCTGCGATGCGCTTGCCGAAATCGGCGTTATTCCGAAGTCCGCCGCCAAGACGATCTGGGAAAAGGGCGGAAGTGCTACCTTCGACGTTGCGCGCATCGATGAAATCGAAGCCGTGACAAAGCATGACGTCATCGCCTTCCTCACGCATCTGGCGGAATTCGTCGGCCCCGACAGCCGCTTCATCCATCAGGGCATGACCTCGTCCGATGTGCTGGACACCACACTCAACATCCAGCTCGTGCGCGCAGCAGACCTGCTTCTGACGGACATGGACCGCGTTCTTGCCGCGCTGAAGAAGCGCGCTTTCGAACACAAGGATACGGTTCGCATCGGACGCAGCCACGGCATCCACGCAGAGCCGACGACGATGGGCCTGACGTTTGCCCGCTTCTACGCCGAAATGGAGCGCAACCGCGCTCGTCTAGTCAATGCGCGTGCCGAAATCGCCACTGGCGCGATCTCCGGTGCAGTCGGCACTTTCGCCAATATCGATCCGTCGGTCGAAGAATATGTCTGCGAAAAGCTCGGCCTGGCTCCAGAACCGGTATCGACGCAGGTCATTCCGCGCGACCGTCACGCCATGTTCTTTGCAACGCTCGGTGTCATTGCCTCGTCCATCGAGAACGTCGCCACCGAAATCCGCCACATGCAGCGCACCGAAGTCCTTGAAGCCGAAGAGTTCTTCTCTCCCGGCCAGAAGGGCTCGTCCGCAATGCCGCACAAGCGCAATCCGGTTTTGACTGAAAACCTGACCGGCCTCGCCCGTCTGGTGCGCATGTCGGTTGTTCCGGCGATGGAAAATGTAGCTCTCTGGCATGAGCGCGATATCAGCCATTCGAGTGTCGAACGCGCGATTGGCCCGGATACCACCATCACGCTCGACTTCGCGCTGAACCGTCTGGCTGGCGTGATCGAGAAGCTGGTCATCTATCCCGAAAACATGCTGAAGAACATGAACAAGTTCCGCGGTCTGGTGATGAGCCAGCGCGTTCTGCTTGCTCTGACGCAGGCAGGCGTTTCACGCGAAGATTCCTACCGCCTCGTACAGCGCAACGCCATGAAGGTGTGGGAACAGGGCAAGGATTTCCTTGAGGAACTTCTGGGCGACGAGGAAGTGCTCAAGGCTCTTTCCGAAGAAGAAATTCGCGAGAAATTCGACCTCGGCTACCACACCAAACATGTCGATACGATTTTCCGCCGCGTGTTCGGCGAAGCCTGAAATCAAAAAGGCGGCGCTTTAAGCGCCGCCTTTTTCAATTTATCCGACCGAAATCAGCCTTTTACGACACTGATCGTCGTGCCCCACGGGTCTTCATAACGCACAGGCTGTTCAGCCAAAGCCGAGCGCATCTCGACCCACGAAAGCCCGGTGCTGTCGTTATCGCGTTTTCCGGCACCCGCACTGCGCCACGAATTCGCACCGATATGGTGATGATAGCCGCCTGACGAGAGGAAGACAGCCGCATCGCCATATCTGGCAGCGGTGTCGAAGCCGAGTTCCTTGTGCCACCAGGCTTCCGCCTGCTTGGGATCGCCGACCCGAAGATGCACATGGCCGACAATGCTGTTTTCAGGTGCGCCTTGCCAGCCGGCGTCACCGGCAGGCACGGAGGCGAGCAGGTCCGGCACATTCAGGCCCAGTGTCGCCATCTCAACCTGCCCGTCCTTCCATTTCCAGCTACCATGCGGGCGGTCGGCGTAGATTTCGATGCCGTTGCCTTCAGGATCTGTCAGGTAAAGCGCTTCGCTGACGAGGTGGTCGGATGCGCCCTCGACGGGGATTTTCCGGTCGATAGCATGCTGTAGCCAGCGACCGAGATCGGCGCGCGTCGGCAGAAGGAATGCCGTGTGGAACAACCCGGCGGAACGAGGATCGTCCGGCTTGGCCGAAGGATCGAATTCGATCACGAGCAAAGGTCTGCCAGCGGCACCCAGCGTGATGGTTTCGCCATCGCGGCCAATCTCTTCCAGACCGACAATCGCGCTATAAAACTCCGCGAGGCCCTTGGCGTCCTTGGCTTTAAGCCCGACGCGCGAAACGCTGATCGGGGTGGTCGCGGCAAATGGAAGTTCGCTCATTTTCGGCTCCGTATGACCGCGCGTGGTTCCTGCCCCAATGGCAAGCAAACCCGCTGCGGTCAGGACCGTGCGTCTGGCCGGTTGCAAGATAAAACTCCTGACGCACAATGTCTTGTTGCCTTCTAGATGAGCCATTCGGATTGTTCACACAAGCCGAGACAAAGCGAACACGCCGTTCACATTTTGAAGACGATCCTAAATGGATTTCCGTGCGGCTCCGCAATGCAGCGTATCGAGCGGGATTTTCAGATAGCGTGTGCCGTTCGCTTCGGCTTGCGGAAGGTGGCCGCCATTCATGTTCACCTGAAGCGCATGCAGAATGAGCTTTGGCATGGGCAGTGTAGCGTCCCGCGCATCGCGCAGTGCAACATAGTCGGCCTCAGTCTTTGCCTTCACGAGATGAATGTTCGTGGCCTTCTGCTCGGCCACCGTGCTTTCCCAACGCGGCTCACGCCCGCCCGGCTGATAGTCATGGCCGGTGAAAATGCGCGTTTCGTCGGGCAGGCTCAGTATCTGCTGGATCGAGTTCCAGAGCGCGCTCGAACTGCCACCGGGAAAATCCGCGCGCGCCGAGCCGCCATCGGGCATAAAAAGCGTGTCATGCACGAAGGCCGCGTCACCGATCACATAGCTGATCGACGCCAGCGTATGGCCGGGCGAAAACAGCACGCGCGCTTCGAGCGTCCCGATGTAGAAAACATCGCCCTCCGCGAACAGATGGTCCCATTGCGAGCCGTCGCCCGGAAAATTCGGCAGATTGTAGATGTCTTTCCAGAGTTTCTGAACGCCGACGATCTTTTCACCGATTGCCGTCGGTGCTCCGGTTCGCTTCTTCAGATATTGCGCCGCGCTGAAGTGATCCGCATGCGGATGCGTGTCGAGTATCCATTCCAGCGAAAGCCCGCTCTGTTCGATGAATGCGAGCAGAATATCGGCTTGCACGGTGTCTGTAGCACCTGATTTTTCATCAAAACCCAGAACGGGATCGATTATCGCGCATTTTCTGGTCGCCGGATCGGACACCACATATTGTATCGACGAACTTGCCTCGTCGAAAAATGCGGTGACCTCCGGCTTTTGCAGAACCCCGTTTGCCATGCCTGCCCCTGTGCGCAAATGTCAGCCGGTGGGCTGTTTGGTCTTGCGCAGGTAAGGCAGAACCGTCTCGAACGCGCCAAAACGCTCCTTTGCTTCCTCGTCGGAAACCGCTGCGGTGATGATGACATCCTCGCCCTGCTTCCATTGCGCAGGCGTTGCCACCTTGTGCTTGGCGGTCAACTGGATGGAATCCAGCGCGCGCAGGATTTCATCGAAATTGCGCCCAGTGGTCATCGGGTAGGTCAGGATCAGCTTGACCTTCTTGTCCGGGCCGATGACGAAGACGGAGCGAACCGTCGCATTGTCGGCGGGCGTGCGACCTTCGCTGCTATCGCCTGCGCCTGCCGGCAGCATGTCGTATAGCTTCGCGATTTTCAGATCGCGGTCGCCGATCAGCGGGTATTCGACATCGTTGCCGGTGACTTTGCGAATATCGTCCTTCCACTTGGCGTGGCTTTCGACAGGATCGACGGAAATGCCGAGAATCTTGGCATTGCGCTTGGAAAACTCGCCTGCAAGACCTGCCATATAACCAAGCTCGGTGGTGCATACGGGCGTGAAATTCTTCGGATGGCTGAAGAGAATTGCATACCCGTGGCCGATCCAATCGTGAAACTTTATTTCACCTTGCGTGGTTTCTGCCGTGAAATCCGGGGCTGTATCGTTGATGCGTAGGCTCATTTTCTCATCCTCATACCGATAAACTGTCTTGGTTCAATTCTGCACCTAGGACAAGAGCGAAGCAATGGAATAGGCGCCTACCGATTTGGACGTATTCGAGCTTGCCGGCATCGAACCCATTGTCTGGCGCGGGCACTATCGCTAAATGCGGGGACATGAAAGTCAAAGACGCAGATATTCTGATCATCCCCGGATACACAAATTCCGGCCCCGATCACTGGCAGACCCGCTGGGAGAGCAAGCTCTCGACCGCGCGCCGCGTGGTTCAGGCCGAGTGGTCGAAGCCCGTTCGCGAGGATTGGACCACGGCAATCGCAAACGCCGTGAACGAAGCGGAAAAGCCGGTTGTTCTGATTGCGCACTCGCTTGGCGTAGCGGCAACCGTTCAGGCCATTCCGCTTTTCAAAAAGCCTGTGGCAGGCGCATTTTTCGTGTCGCCTCCCGATGTCGCCAATCCGAAAATCAGACCGAAACATCTGATGACATTCGGCCCCTACCCGCGCGATCCGTTGCCATTTCCGTCGATCGTTGTCGCCAGCCGAAACGACCCCTATTGCGCGCATGAGGTCGCCGAAGACATCGCGGGCGCCTGGGGCTCGCTTTTTATCGATGCAGGCGAAGCCGGACATCTGAACTCGGATTCAGGTCACGGCCCATGGCCCGAAGGCACCATGACCTTCGCGAATTTCCTGACCAAGCTTTGATCAGCCCATCGAGCGTTTTGCGGCGCTGAGCAGGCTTTCTGCGCCGAGCGAAATCATCCGGCCTTCTGTGCCCATGGCGAGAAACCGGAAGCCCATTTCGACAAAACGGCCGCACAAGGCCGGATCGACCACGAAAATTCCGGCGATTTTCCCCGCTGCATTGGCTTTTTGCGCAATCGTCTCGATGGTTTTCATCATATCTTCGAGCGTCGCATCGACTTTTTCGCCATTTGTCCAGGCAATCGAAAAATCGCTCGGGCCGACGAAAACAGCGTCGATGCCGGGCGTGGCCAGAATCCCGTCCAGCGCATCCAACGCGCTGCGCGTCTCGATCATCGCAAAGGAGAGCGTCTCAGAATTCGATTTGCGCAGCCAGTCGGACGCGTCGCGGCTGCGCGGGACAGCGAATGTCGGCCCGTAGGAGCGCTCGCCGATCGGCGGATATTTCATCGAAGCGGCAAACATGCGCGCATCCTCGACCGAGTTCACCATCGGCGCGATGACGGCTTCCGCACCGAAGTCGAGTGCGCGGCTGGCAGCGTCGAATCGCGCGACGGGAATGCGGACAATCAGATGTTTGCCTGCCGCTTGAACCGGCACGGCAGAGCGCAGGACGCTGTCTTCGTGGTGCCCGCCATGCTGCATGTCGAGCGCAACGGCGTCGAACCCCTGCGCGGCAACGATTTCCACCGTCAGCGCATCGGGAACGCCCGACCACGCGGTAATGATGGTTTCGCCCGCCCTGAGCCGTGATGCGAGTGTCATTCGATTCCTCCCTGTTACCGGAACAATAGGATGAGCGACCGGCAAAACAAAACCGCCCGAAACGGAATTTCGGGCGGTTTCTTCAAAAAAGCAGCGTTGAAAAATCAGCTATTGCGAATTTGCTCGACCGCCTGTGCCAGATATTCGTCCATCGTGCGACGGATCTGATGTTCGGACTGCGCGATACCGGCGGCGGCGAAATCATCGTGGAGTTTGTGAAAGACGCCGTCGCCTGCGCGGTCAAAATCGGCCTTCACGACATCACGCGCATATTCGTCCGCCGCTTCGCCGCTCTTGCCGAGCTTTTCGGCAGCCCACTGGCCGAGCAATTTGTTGCGACGCGCGACAGCGCGGAACCTCTGCTCCTCGTCCATGGCGAATTTCTTCTCAAAGCCTTCTTCGCGGTCTTTCATACTTGTCACGCTACTTCCTCCGATTCGGCCGGGGTGTGAGATTGGTTGCCTACGCAGAAACCAAAACCTGAGACTTGGGTCAATATACGGCGTGAAATCGAAGATGCGGCAATTCGCGTTGGAAACAAGGCAATAGGCCCGATTTGGCGATTGAGGAATTCGCACTATTGGGATAGGAGACCGCTAAAATCCATGGCCGCCTTGTATCTTGTGCGGCGAGATAAGGATAAAAGGTCGGATACGACCATCCTTCAACCAGAGAATTATGAGATGAAGACTCGCCGCCGCATCTACGAAGGCAAGGCCAAGATCCTTTATGAAGGCCCTGAGCCGGGAACGCTGATTCAGTTTTTCAAAGACGACGCGACCGCCTTCAATAAGAAGAAGCACGAAATCGTCGATGGCAAGGGCGTGCTCAACAACCGCATCTCCGAGTACATCTTCAATCATCTGAACCGCATGGGCATCCCGACGCATTTCATCAAGCGTCTGAACATGCGCGAGCAGTTGATCAAGGAAGTCGAGATCATCCCGCTCGAAGTGGTCGTTCGCAACGTCGCGGCCGGTTCGCTTGCAAAGCGACTCGGCATTGAGGAAGGCACCGTTCTTCCCCGTTCGATCATCGAATTCTACTACAAGGCGGACGCTCTCGACGATCCGATGGTTTCGGAAGAGCATGTCACGGCATTCGGCTGGGCAAGCCCGCAGGAAATCGACGACATCATGGCGCTTGCCATCCGCGTCAACGACTTCCTTTCCGGCCTGTTCATGGGCGTCGGCATCCAGCTCGTCGATTTCAAGATCGAGTGCGGCCGTCTTTTCGAGGGCGACATGATGCGCATCGTCGTCGCCGACGAGATTTCGCCAGATAGCTGCCGCCTCTGGGACGTCGCCACGCAGGACAAGCTCGACAAGGATCGTTTCCGCCGCGATATGGGCGGCCTGGTCGAAGCCTATCAGGAAGTCGCGCGCCGTCTCGGCATCATGAACGAAAACGAGCCGGCTCGTCCGACCGGTCCCGTTCTGGTCGCCACCACGGATGCCCCCAAGGGCAGCAAGCCCCACTGAAATGTCTGCATCGCAAAGCAGGAGCGAAACCGACGTGATCAAAGCCCGTGTAACCGTTACCCTGAAGAACGGCGTTCTCGACCCTCAGGGCAAAGCCATCGAAAGCGCGCTCGGCACGCTCGGCTTCGAAGGCGTGGAAGCCGTCCGTCAGGGCAAAGTGTTCGACCTCGAAATCGACGGTACCGACCGCGCGAAGGCCGAGGCCGATCTGAAAGCCATGTGCGACAAGCTCCTGGCCAACACGGTCATCGAAAACTACGCGGTGGAGCTCGCCTAAGGTGAAATCAGCCGTCGTTCTTCTCCCCGGCCTCAACCGCGACCGCGACATGATCGCGGCGCTGACCAAGATTTCCGGCAAGGCGCCAGTCACCATCTGGCAGACAGATACGGAAATCCCCGATGTCGATCTGATCGCCATTCCCGGCGGTTTTTCCTACGGCGATTATCTGCGCTGCGGCGCTATTGCCGCGCGCATGCCCGTACTGCGCGCCGTCGCTGAGAAGGCTGCAAAGGGCGTCACCGTCATCGGCGTCTGCAACGGCTTCCAGATTCTCGTCGAAGCGGGCTTGCTGCCGGGCGCGCTCATGCGCAACCAGTCGCTGAAATTCGTCTGCCGCGAAGTGAAGCTTGAGGTGACGAACGCCAACACGGCTTTCAGCCGCGCCTACGCGCCGGGCCAGATCATCCGCAGCCCTGTTGCGCATCACGACGGCAACTATTTTGCCGACGCGGAAACGCTGGCGCGCATCGAAGGCGAAGGTCAGGTCGTGTTCCGTTATGCCGAAGGCACCAACCCGAACGGCTCGATCAACGACATTGCCGGCATCGTGAATGCGGGCGGCAATGTGCTTGGCATGATGCCGCATCCCGAAAACCTGATCGAGACCGCCCATGGCGGACATGACGGTCGCGGACTTTTTGAAAGCGCACTCGGCGTAGCAGCATAAAAATTTAACGCATCGCAGCACATTTTCCGGCACCGTTCGAATTCGGTTTGCGATTCGCGCCTGGAGCCCGCCCGATGAATAGATTTCTGCTTGCCACGTCGATTATCGCGCTGGGTGTACTCGCGGGATGCCAATCCGAAAAGAAAAGTCCGGCATCCCAAGTTCCGTCAGGAAAAAGCGCGTCCCTTCGCACCATGGAGCAGGTGGCGATCGCGGCGCATAAGTGCTGGTTCGCGAGCAAGGATCCTGCATTCCGCGCCTATCGCATGGCCAATGAGCTGAACTCATTCAGCGGCACGCCGCGCTTCCTGCTGGTTCCTGCAAAAGACTACGGCGCACGTCCGCTTCTGGTCGTGCAGGCGCAAGGCAACTCTTCGAGGGTCGATGTCTTCGGGCCGCTGATGAACGAGTCTCTCGGAAGCCGCATCAACTCCGATGTCGGACGCTGGAGAGCAGGCGACAATTCCTGCTCCAGCGCGGCCTAATCCAGAAACGACCGGATGCCCTCACGATAAGCATCGGCTCTGGATATGCCGATATCCATCAACTGCTCGTCGGTAAGCTCCATCAGCGCAATTCGGCTGCGGCGGCGCGCAAGCCGCACTTCGAGCCATTCGATGAATTTCAACGCCACAACGTTCAGCTTGCGCACGAAATCGGTGTTGCCGCGATCAAAGCTGCTCTCACCGAGAGAACTCTTGATTGTATCGATTGTACCCATAACATTCGCTTTCGAAGCTTACATTCTACGAATCTTTCTTTGGATTGACTCTCATTGGGTTACAATCTAAAAATTGTCACCATGACAAATTGGCTTCCGACACTTCAGGATTCATCGGCTCCGATCTATCTTCGGCTGGCCGACAGCATCGAAAGCGATATCGACAGCGGCGCCCTGCCTGCGGGCGAGAAGCTGCCTCCGCAGCGAAATCTCGCTTACGATATCGGGGTGACAATCGGCACGGTGGGCCGTGCCTATTCGCTGCTGCGCGAACGCGGACTGGTGAGCGGCGAGGTTGGGCGCGGAACTTACGTATTGAATCGCGATACACGGACCCCGGTTCGAACCGAGCCACCCTTGACGAGCACCAGGGGCGGAACACGCTTTTTTGAGTCCGTTCCCGGCAAACTTCGCTTCGACAGCACGGCCGCGCCGAATGTCGGCCAAGGCAAGGTCATTGAGGGATTGCTAGCCGCAATCACCCGCGAACAGCCCGATGACGTGGCAAGCTATACGCGTACATTTCCGTCAAGCTGGTTCGATGCAGGAAGCAAATGGCTGTCGCGCAACGGTTTTCAGCCCGCACCGGAAAGCATCGTGCCGACGCTCGGCGCGCATTCGGCAGTGATTGCGGTGATCTCCGCCCTCACCTCGCCCGGCGACCACATATTGTTCGAGCACGTCACCTATTCGCAGCTCGCGCGCAGCGCCGGGCTGATCGGACGACGCCTGGCGCTGGTCCAATCAGACGAGCATGGCGTCGATCCTGACGATTTCGAGCGCGTTTGCGCACAGCGGCACCCGGTCATGGCGTTTCTGATGCCCACGGCGCAGAACCCGACAGGCGCGATCATGCCCGCGGAACGCCGTATGGCAATCGCGAAGGTGGCCAAGAAATACAATGTCCTGCTTATCGAAGACGACCTTTACGGTGCGCTGACCGAAGATCAGACACCGCTGCTGGCCGAATACGCGCCGGAGCGCACATTTGTCGTCGGCGGACTTTCGAAATCGGTTGCGGCTGGCGTGCGCGGCGGCTGGGTCTCATGCCCGGCGAATTTCCGGCACGGCATAAGAACCGCCCACAAGATGGTGACTGGCGGCATGCCATTTCTGCTGGCCGAGCTTTGCGCGCGGCTTGTGCTTTCCGGCGAGGCCACCGCTATCCGTTCCCGTTCGCTGGCCGAGATCAATGCACGGCTCGCGCTCGCCCATGCTGCCCTTGAAGGCCAGAGTTATTCAGGAAATGCGAATGTTCCGTTTCTGTGGCTGTCATTGCCGGAGCCTTGGCATTCCGGAACGTTCAAGAACGCCGCATACGAACAGGGCGTGATGATCGACGACGAGGACGAGTTCAAATCCGGCCGCTCGGACCGAATCTATCATCGCGTGCGAATCGGCGTCTCCGCATCTCGCAACAGAGATGATGTCGTTACCGGCCTTGCTGTGATCCGCCGGCTTCTCGACGAAGGCGGCGCAGGCTACGACAGCTTCGGCTAAGCCTGGGTCGCGAAGAGCCGCACCGGCTTGCCGGGTCCTCGCTTTATTATCCCCTTCGCTTCGAGGTCGAGCTGGACCGCCTTGAGCCACCATCCGGCCTTGTCGCCGCCGGGAAACAAATCATCAGACAGATGCGGCAGAAGCGCTGCTTTTGCTTCCGCAACCGTGAGGCCGGGCGCTTCCAAAGGCAGGATAGCCATCAACGCATCGCGCATCGCCATATATTTGGCTCGGTCGACACGCTGGACATGAGAAGGCGAAGTGACACTTTCGATCGTGATCCTGGCTTCCGCGTCAGGCATTTATCTCTCCATTGACAGTGATTTTCGGGCTTTTGAACCCCATTGCCACCCACGCGCCGAGCAATTTTGTAAAGAATGACAGCGACTGCCGCTTGCCGTTCGGCACGTCATTCGAGAGCACCGAAGCGTCAGGAAGATCACTTGTCATCGTCCGCAACTCGAGTGGCGGCAATTTGCCCTCAGGCCAAAGGTGGCCATAAAGGCTGAGCCAATGACCGCTCTCCAATTCGAGAAACACAGGCGTATTACAACAGCTCGCGACGACCCGCCGCGTCTTCGATTGCGGCGTCAGGCGGAATTCCTTGAGCAAATCGGTGCCCTTCGTAAAACGGACGCGATCCTTCCGGTAGAGAATAAAGCGTGTGCCGCCATTCGCCTCCAGAATTGGCGCGGCACCGGGAAGGACCTGCAGCCTTTCGCCTGCCGAACGGCAGCTATTGCAATGGCATTCGGCGCTGACAATCGGCGCTTTCTCCACCTCGATATGGACCTGTCCGCAAGCGCAGGCGAGTTGAGTGATCTGTGTCATGCTGGCCTCTGCTCCTTGTTGGGGTGAGCGAAGAGAAGACGAATGTACTGATCGAGATGATCGAGGCTTTCGCGCGCCAGTGCCGGATCATTGCCCGCCTTGGCAAGCACGAAGGCGCCCTGGATCACCGTCTGCGTATGTCGCGCCAGGCTTTCGGCGGTCCAGCCACCAAAAATGCCTCGGTCCTTGATCGCCGCGCGAATATCGGCCTCAAGGGTCGCTGCATGGCCGAAAATGCTCGCGCCGCAGGCGTCGCGAATGGCGGGCGAGACAGCGTAGACTTCCTGCACCATCGTCCCGACCAGACAGGAGAATTCCGCCAATTCGCCTTCGATGATCGACTTGCGGAAGGCCACATAGGCCAATACGCGATCGAGAGGATCTTGCGGCCCATGGTACGGCGCTTCGGCAAAAAAGGCAGTCGTCGTTTCCGCCCAATATTGGGCCGCCGCTACGCCGAGCGCTTCCTTGCTTTCGAAATGATGGAAGAACGAGCCCTTCGTCACTGCCGCAGTCTGGCAAAGGTCGTCGACAGTGGTCGCGGCAAACCCTTTGGCGCGGATCGTATCGCGCGCGGCTTCGAGAAGCCTTGTCTTGGCGTTGCCGCGTTCAGGATTGCGTTTCGTCGGTCTGGACATGGAAAATACATACCGTTTAGTCGGTATAAACGCAAGTCTTCGCTCAAACTCTTGCATTCCCGGTGAATTTCTGGCCTTTGCCGGTATCTCCGAGCGTCGGCTTGCGCTATTGAGCCATTTTTCGGCGCCGCAACGGAATCGACAGGCCAAAATGACGATCCAGAACAATGTGAAAATCACCGACGAGCTCATTGCCGCACACGGCCTGAAGCCCGACGAATATCAACGCATTCTCGATCTGGTCGGCCGCGAGCCGTCCTTTACGGAATTGGGCATCTTTTCTGCGATGTGGAACGAGCATTGCTCGTACAAATCATCCAAGAAATGGCTGCGCACCCTTCCGACCACCGGCCCGCAGGTCATTCAGGGTCCGGGCGAAAATGCCGGTGTGGTCGATATTGGCGACGGCGATTGCGTGGTCTTCAAGATGGAGAGCCACAACCACCCTTCATATATCGAACCCTATCAGGGTGCTGCGACCGGCGTCGGCGGCATCTTGCGCGACGTCTTTACGATGGGCGCGCGGCCAGTGGCGGCAATGAACGCCCTGCGTTTCGGCTCGCCAGATCATCCCAAGACCAAGCACCTCGTTTCAGGTGTCGTTTCCGGCGTCGGCGGCTATGGCAATTCCTTCGGCGTGCCGACCGTTGGCGGCGAAGTCAATTTCGACGCGCGCTACAACGGCAACATCCTCGTAAACGCATTCGCTGCCGGTCTTGCAAAGACTGACGCGATCTTCCTTTCGGAAGCCAAGGGCGTCGGCCTTCCGGTCGTCTATCTTGGCGCGAAAACCGGACGCGATGGCGTCGGCGGCGCGACGATGGCGTCTGCCGAATTCGACGACAAGATCGACGAGAAGCGCCCGACAGTTCAGGTCGGCGACCCCTTCACCGAAAAATGCCTGCTCGAAGCATGCCTCGAATTGATGGCGTCCGGCGCGGTTATCGCCATTCAGGACATGGGTGCTGCTGGCCTCACCTGCTCGGCGGTCGAAATGGGCGCAAAGGGTGATCTCGGCATCGAGCTCGATCTCGACAAGGTGCCGGTGCGTGAAGAGCACATGAGCGCTTATGAAATGATGCTTTCGGAAAGCCAGGAGCGCATGCTCATGGTGCTTCGCCCTGAAAAGGAAGCCGAAGCCGAGGCGATTTTCCACAAATGGGGCCTCGATTTCGCAATTGTCGGCAAAACGACCGACGATCTGCGCTTCCGCATCCTTCATCAGGGCGCGGAAGTCGCAAATCTCCCGATCAAGGATCTGGGCGATCAGGCACCGGAATATGACCGCCCCTGGGTCGAACCGGCAAAGCACGCCCCGTTGGCTGAAGACGACATTCCGCAGGCGGACGTCGCCGATGCGCTCGTAAAGATGATCGGCAGCGCCAATCTTTCCAGCCGTCGCTGGGTCTGGGAGCAGTACGACACGCTCATTCAGGGCAATTCGCTGCAATTGCCGGGCGGTGACGCTGGCGTCGTGCGCGTCGAAGGCCACGCGACCAAGGCTTTGGCCTTCTCGTCGGACGTCACGCCGCGCTATTGCGAGGCGGACCCGTTCGAAGGCGGCAAGCAGGCAGTCGCCGAATGCTGGCGCAACATCACTGCAACCGGTGCCGAACCGCTTGCGGCAACCGACAATCTGAATTTCGGCAATCCCGAACGCCCAGAAATCATGGGGCAATTGGTGAAGGCAATCGGTGGCATCGGCGAAGCCTGCCGCGCGCTGGGCTTCCCCATCGTTTCCGGCAATGTGTCGCTCTACAACGAGACGAACGGCCAGGGCATTCTGCCGACGCCGACGATCGGCGGCGTTGGCCTCATTCGCGACTGGTCGAAAATGGCGCGCATCGCCTTTGCCGCCGAAGACGAAGCGATCCTGCTCGTCGGCGCGCCGCCCTCATGGGGTACGCATCTGGCGCAGTCCATCTATATGCGCGACGTTCACAACCGCACAGACGGCCCTCCTCCGCCCGTCGATCTCGCACACGAAAAAACGGTCGGCGATTTCGTGCGTGAACTGATCACCGAAGGCACGGCAACTGCCGTGCACGATCTGTCCGATGGCGGCCTCGCCGTCGCCTTGGCTGAAATGGCAATGGCCTCCGGCATCGGCGCAACCGTAAACCAGTTGAACGGCGTCTCCCCGATCCCGGTCTTCTTTGGTGAAGATCAGGGCCGCTATCTGGTGACGATCCCGCGCGACAAGGTGGACTGGTTCTTCGCAACCCGCTCCAAGGATGTCGACGTGTTCGCACCATGGATCGGCGTGACCGGCGGCACGGAATTGAAACTCGGCGAATCGCGTGCGATACCTGTTTCAGAGCTGACGCAAGCTCACGAAGCCTGGTTTCCCGACTTTATGGACAACTGAACAAGGTACGCAAAATGGCAATGGACGCACGCGACATCGAGAAGCTGATCAAGGACGGCATTCCGGACGCTCAGGTGACGATTCGCGATCTGGCCGGCGATGGCGACCATTATGCGGCCGAAGTCGTGTCGGAAAGCTTCCGTGGCAAGAGCCGCGTTCAGCAGCATCAGATGGTTTATGACGCGCTGAAGGGCAATATGGGCGGCGTTCTCCATGCGCTGGCGCTCCAGACGAGCGTTCCAACCTGATTTACGCTTTCCGCTCTCCGCAAACTGCGGAAACCGGGCGTGCGACTATTGGAAAGCTACACTGTTGCAACCACATACGGTACGGTGTTAGCACTTGGAAAAATGCCGGACCTTGAATCCGGCCAGGACGAGGCAAGAAGATTATGAGCGGAATCAACGATTTTATCGCCAATGAAGTGAAGACCAACGACGTCGTCCTTTTCATGAAGGGCACGCCGGGCTTTCCGCAGTGCGGATTTTCGGGTCAGGTCGTTCAGATTCTCGACTATCTCGACGTCGATTATAAAGGCGTCGATATTCTGACCTCGAGCGAGCTTCGCCAAGGCATCAAGGATTACTCCAACTGGCCGACCATCCCCCAGCTTTACGTGAAGGGCGAGTTCGTCGGCGGTTGCGACATCATCCGCGAAATGTTCCAGGCTGGTGAATTGCAGACTTTCTTTCAGGAAAAAGGCATCAGCGTCAAAGGCGCGGCCTGATTTTCCGGGCCTCCGGCCCGGTACCGTTTGATTAGAACTGAGTTTGTCAGAGTGCGTCGTTCAACGGCGCACTTATTTGCTTTTGGATATAGAAATGGACCATCAGACATCCCCCGAGGCGGCGGACGCACGCCCTCCTATTGCGCGTTGGGAATTTATCGCGCTGGCCGCCGCTCTCATGGCGCTGAACGCTCTTGCCATCGATATCATGCTGCCCGGTCTTCAGGAGATTGGCGCGAGCCTCGGTGTGGCCGATGAGAACGCCAGGCAATATGTCATCACCGCCTACATCACCGGATTCGGCTTTGCGCAGCTCATCTACGGACCGGTTTCCGATCGTTTCGGACGCCGCGCACCACTGCTTTTCGGCCTGACCGTCTATGTGGCAGCAGCCATTGCCTGCGTCTTCGTGCCCAGCTTTACGCTGCTGCTGGCATTCCGCTTCATGCAGGGACTGGGTGCCGCGGCAACGCGCGTCATCGCTATATCCATCGTGCGTGACGTTTACGGCGGCCGCGCAATGGCAGAAGTCATGTCGCTGGTTTTCATGGTGTTCATGATCGTGCCGGTCATCGCGCCGGGCATCGGACAGGTCATCATGCTGTTCGGCGAATGGCACATGATCTTCATGTTCATGGGCGTCGTTTCGTTTCTGGTGACGCTTTGGGCGTTTTTCCGCCTGCCGGAAACGCTTCATGAGCAATATCGCCGGCCGCTGACAGTCGCCGGAACTGCGCAGGCATTCCGCATCGTTCTGACGAACCGCGTGGCGATCTGCTACACGGTAGCGATCACATGCACTTTCGGCGCACTGTTCGGCTTCATCAATTCCGCGCAGCAGATCTATGTCGGGCTTTATGGCGTAGGCACCATGTTCCCCGTCTATTTCGCCGCTGTTGCCGGATTGATGGCCGTGTCCTCGTTTCTGAACTCGAGACTCGTGGGAAAATTCGGTATGCGCCGCCTGGCGCATGGCGCAATGATAGGGTTTCTGATCGTTACAGGGATTGCCTTTGCGCTCTCGCTGTTTGGACAGCTTCCGCTTTGGCTTTTCGTCACGCTGTTTGCAATCGCAATGGCTCAGTTCAGTTGGATCGGCTCGAACTTCAACGCATTGGCGATGGAACCGCTCGGCCATGTGGCTGGTACGGCATCATCCGTGCAGGGTTTTTTCCAGACGGTTGTAGGCGGCGTGATCGGCGCGATGATCGGACAGGCGTTCGACGGAACCATCGTGCCCATGGCTGCCGGCTACTTCATTGCGGGCGCACTGGCGCTTGTCATGGTGTTGATTGCCGAGAAGGGAAAACTCTTCCAGCCGCACCATCAGCCGCTCTGAAAGCGGACTACGCTTTGGGCAGACCGGCTCCAAGCGCTGAAAAATCGAACAGAGAGCGGTCGAGCAAATGGCTCGGCCGCACATTGCCCAGCGCCCTGACCATTGTGTCCTTGCGGCCCGGCATGCGCTTTTCGATATCGTCCAGCATCGATTTCATTGCATTGCGCTGCAGCCCTTCCTGACTGCCGCACAGATCGCATGGAATGATCGGAAATTTCATCGCATCCGCAAAACGGCTCATATCGCTTTCCGCGCAATAGGCCAGCGGGCGCAGCACCATGACATCGCCATCGTCGTTCAAAAGCTTGGGCGGCATTGCCGACAGCCTGCCGCCGTGGAAGAGATTCATGAAGAAGGTTTCGAGAATATCCTCGCGGTGATGGCCGAGAACGAGCGCCGAACACCCCTCTTCCCGCGCGATGCGGTAGAGATGCCCACGGCGCAGGCGCGAGCAGAGCGAGCAATAGGTGGCGCCTTCAGGAACCTTTTCGGTGACGATGGAATAGGTATCGCGATACTCGATGCGATGCGCGATGCCGTTCCTGTCGAGAAATTCAGGCAGAATGTGCTTTGGAAAATTCGGCTGACCCTGATCGAGATTGCAGGCAAGCAGCTCGACCGGCAGCATTCCGCGCCATTTCAGATCGAGCAGAAGCGCCATAAGACCGTATGAATCCTTGCCGCCCGACAGCGCGACGAGCCAGCGTTCGCCGGGCTTCACCATCGCGAAATCTTCGAGCGCCTGCCGTGTATTGCGCAGCAGGCGCTTGCGGAGCTTGTTGAACTCGACGGAAGACGGCGCATCGAGAAACATCGCGTGGCACGCGGCGTCTTCGGAAACCGTATCGATGGAAAGATGCTGGTTCATGCTCTGCTGTTACACCAGACGGGGTAGAAGGTCGATTGGTGTGTTGAGGGAACCAAAACGAAAAAGGCCGCCCCGAAAGGCGGCCTGATCCAAATTCCGTAAAACCGAATTAGCGCGAATAGAATTCGACGACGAGGTTCGGTTCCATCTGAACCGCGAAAGGAACATCAGCAAGGTTAGGAATGCGAGCATAGGTCGCAACCATCTTGTTGTGATCCACTTCGAGGTAGTCAGGCACGTCGCGTTCTGCGAGGCCGACTGCTTCGAGAACGATCGTGAGCTGCTTCGACTTCTCACGAACCTCGATCACGTCGCCAGCCTTCACACGGTACGAACCGATGTTCACGCGGCGGCCGTTGACGTTGACATGGCCGTGGTTGACGAACTGGCGGGCCGCGAAAATCGTCGGCACGAACTTCGCGCGATACACGATTGCGTCGAGGCGCGATTCCAGAAGGCCGATCAGGTTTTCCGAGGTGTCGCCCTTGCGGCGGTTTGCTTCCTCGTAAATCTTGCGGAACTGCTTTTCCGAAACGTCGCCGTAGTGACCCTTCAGCTTCTGCTTGGCGCGGAGCTGCAGACCGAAGTCGGAAAGCTTGCCCTTGCGGCGCTGGCCGTGCTGGCCTGGACCGTATTCGCGCTTGTTGACCGGCGACTTAGGACGGCCCCAGATGTTTTCGCCAAGACGGCGATCGATTTTATACTTTGCGGATTCGCGCTTGCTCATCGCATTCCCTTTCAAAAAGATACGCGCGGAACCTAACGTTCCGTGCGAAGGAAACGCGCCCTCCTCTGGCTTCCGTTTTCGAAGCCTGACAGGACTTTCACGCGAAGCTGTGCGGAAAATCCACGGGACACGTCAGTGGAACAAGACCGGGAAAACGATAAACGCTCTCATTCGGCCTTGCGGTATAAAAATAAACACCAGGCATTTCGGCCCGGTGCTGGCGCGTGATTAGGCGAGAGCGCCTGTTTTGTCAATCATTACCCGCATTGCGGTCGAAACTTTCGCGCGCCGAACTCACCAGAGGGCTGTTGGCCGCTGCCCAGACGCCCAGTGCGGAGATCGGCACCGCAATCGACTGGCCAAGCTCCGTCAGCGCATATTCGACTTCCGGCGGCGTGGTGGGTTTCACGGTGCGGCTGACGAAGCCGTCCCGCTCCAGCGAGCGCAGCGTAACCGTCAGCATGCGCTGCGAAATCCCTTCGATCGATCGGCGCAACGCGTTGAACCGAACCGGCGCAGGCTGAAGGCCGATGATGACGAGCAGGCTCCACGTATCTCCGACGCGGTCCAGCACATAGCGGATAGGGCAATAGCCATTGTCATCCGCCAGCAATCCCGGATTTGTATGCAGAAGCGGGACGGATTTGCCGAGCGGCGTCGATGCGGTCATGCGGTTCTCTCTCCGTAACCTGGGCACGAAACAATGCCTTCTTTAAAGGCATGCGCGACAGGCGTATGTAGTTACCGTTGATAACCTGATTATATAAAATACCTTCGCGGTCAATGCCAGCGGAGCAAAGGAGAGATATTATGAAGATCGCGCTGATAGGAGCATCCGGCTTTGTCGGAAAAGCCGTCCTCAAGGAAGCCGCAACGCATGGCCATGAAGTCACGGCCATCGCCCGCAACACCGACAAGATCGAAGCACTGCCGGGCGTCACCGCTGTCGCGGCGGATGCAAGCGATACCGGCGCACTTGCCAAGGCAATTGCCGGTCACGACGTTGTTATTTCAGCCTACAATCCCGGCTGGGGCGATCCGGAAATCCGCCAAAAGCAATTGTCGGTATCGAAGGACATCATCGCAGCGGCGAAATCCGCAGGCATACGCCTGATCATGATCGGCGGTGCCGGAAGCCTCGAAATCCAGGGCAAGCAATTGGTCGATTCGCCAGAATTTCCAGCAGAGTGGAAAGAAGGCGCGCTTGGCGCTCGCGATGCACTCACCGCAATCCGCGGCGAAAAAGATCTGGAGTGGACGTTCCTGTCACCCGCAATCCATCTGGCGCCCGGCGAACGCACCGAAAAGTACCGCCTTGGCACGGATTCGCCGGTATTCGACGAGAAGGGCGAAAGTGCAATTTCGGTTGAGGATATGGCTGTCGCCATCGTCAGCGAAGTCGAAAACCCGAAGCACATCGGCAAGCGCTTCACACTCGGCTACTAAGCGATCCTGGCCGGAGGATCAGTCACTTAGAACTATGCATCGTGCTTCCCGAAAATCTAACTCGATTTTCGGGCCGATGCCGTAGACTTTTTCTCCGGCAGTCCCTTGCGCTTGGTTTCTGCAAAATCCTCAAGCTGTTTCTCGCTCATGGATTCGTACATTTCCTTCGAGGCGCCTTTGAGCTTGCCCTTTGTGGTCTCGCCGCGTTTGGCAGACAAAGCAGCTCCTGCCGCCTTCTGCTGAGCTTTGGATTTGGCAGGCATTTTATCTCTCCCTTCGAGGAAGAGAAATGCGTGGCACAAGCCACGCGTTCCAACGCCGCTTACAAAATCGTCAGGCCAAAACCTTGCATCAATCTTCGGGTCGAAAAATCAGGCTTACCGGACGTGAACTGCGCAATATCGGGCGCGTGCTCTATCTCGTCCTGCCCGGACGCCGAAAGCAGCGACAAAGCCCGGCGGGAAATCGCTTCGGCCGGGTCCAACCAATCGACCGGCCACGGCGCGAACTGCCGAAACACATTGGCCAGAAACGGATAATGCGTGCAGGCAAGCACCACGATATCCGTGCGTTTTCCGTCCATTTCGACAAAACACGGCGCGATTTCCTCGCGCAGCGCTTCCGAATCGATCCTTTCGCCGCGAATATGGGCCTCCGCCATACGTGCGAGATTCTGACTTCCGACAAGCCGCACATGACATTGCGCGCCAAATGACTGGATAAGATCGCGCGTATAGGCACGCTTGACGGTTCCGGGCGTTGCGAGAACCGAAACGAGGCCGGAGCGAGTGCGCTCTGCTGCAGGCTTGATTGCCGGAACCGTGCCGACGAACGGCGTTTGCGGATATGCCGCGCGCAATTCACCCAGCACAAGTGTCGAGGCAGTGTTGCAGGCGATCACCGCAAGTTCGGGGTCATGCTCTTCAATCAATCTGCCGAAAAGCTCGACGATACGCGCCTTTAGTGCGCCCTCTTCCCAGTCGCCATAGGGAAATCCCGCATCGTCCGCGATATAGACGAAACGCCGATCCGGCATCAAAACGCGCGCTTCCCGCAAAACGGTCAAACCGCCAATGCCTGAATCGAACATCAGGACCGGGCGTTCACTCATCGCCCGTTTCCCGCAGCGCCGAACTGCCTTCCGGGTGGATTGCGCGGTCGGCCTCTTCCTTGCGTGCCGGATAGCCAGCGCCGCGCGGTTCTTTCGGCGAGAAATAATCGAGCGACGAAACCACGCCACGCAACACCTTCAACTCTGCCAGCGTGAAACCGGGCCGGGTCAGCACGGCTCGAACGGCATCGACCATACGCGGCTTCTTGGCCAGCGGGCGGAAGTAGCCACGCGTATCGAGTGCAGCCTCCAGATGCGCGAAAAGCCCGTGAAGCTGCTCTTTTGGCGCGGGGGTTATTTCCGGGCCGGAAAACGCCGTGTCCGTCTCGCGCTCCAGACCGGATTTCATCCACTCATAGGACATGAGCAGCGTTGCCTGCGCAATGTTCAATGAAGCGAAAGCCGGATTGACCGGAAAAGTCACGATTTCGTCAGCCAGACCGACTTCCTCGTTGAACAATCCGTATTTTTCGCGCCCGAAAAGAATGCCTGTCTGTTCGCCTGCGGTAAAACGCGTCCGCAATTCGCGAGCCGCATCGACCGGGCCGCGAACAGGCTTGAACCCGTCGCGCTCGCGCGCCGTCGTTGCAAACACGTAATTCAGATCGGCAATTGCCGACGGCAGATCTTCGAACACCGTCGCGCCGTCGATTACGTGGTCGGCCTTGCTGGCAACGGAGCGCGCCTTGTCGCTCGGCCAGCCATCGCGCGGCTTTACGAGGCGCAATTCCGACAAGCCGAAATTCGCCATGGCGCGTGCCACCATGCCGATGTTTTCACCGAGCTGCGGCTCGACCAATATTATGGCCGGGCCTTCGGCAATGAGTTTGCGGTCGCGATCCGTTCCAGCCATTTATCCGTTCCGTGTCTTCGTCGGTTCCCTTGCATAGTTCCGGCCAAAACGGAACAGCACATACAGGAAGCTTGAGTTTGCGAAGGGGAAAAGCCTTTGCTATACGGCCTCTAGCAATCCTTAGGACCTTCGTGTCCTTCCCACAAAAAGCGAGGCATTTTCATGGCGAAGATCAAGGTGGAAAATCCGGTCGTCGAACTCGACGGCGACGAGATGACCCGCATCATCTGGCAGTTCATCAAGGACAAGCTGATCCATCCTTATCTCGACATCGATCTCAAATATTACGATCTCGGCGTTGAAAGCCGCGATGCGACCGGCGATCAGATCACGATCGACTCGGCAAATGCCATCAAGAAATACGGCGTCGGCGTAAAATGCGCGACCATCACGCCGGACGAGCAGCGCGTCGAGGAATTCAAGCTGAAGAAGATGTGGAAGTCGCCGAACGGCACGATCCGCAACATTCTCGGCGGCACGATCTTCCGCGAACCGATCATCATGAAGAACGTCCCTCGCCTCGTTCCGGGCTGGACGCAGCCGATCATCGTCGGCCGTCACGCTTTCGGCGACCAGTATCGTGCGACCGATTTCCGCTTCCCCGGCAAGGGCAAGCTGACGATCAAGTTCGTTGGCGAAGATGGCCAGACGATCGAGCACGAAGTGTTCGACGCGCCGTCCTCCGGCGTCGCGATGGCCATGTACAATCTGGACGATTCGATCCGCGAATTCGCCCGCGCCTCGCTGAACTACGGCCTGCTGCGCAGCTACCCGGTCTATTTGTCGACCAAGAACACCATCCTCAAGGTCTATGACGGCCGCTTCAAAGACATCTTCCAGGAAGTCTACGAGGCCGAGTTTGAAGCGCAGTTCAAGGAAAAGAAGATCTGGTACGAGCATCGCCTGATCGACGATATGGTCGCTTCCAGCCTGAAATGGTCGGGCGGTTACGTCTGGGCATGTAAGAACTACGACGGCGACGTGCAGTCGGACACGGTCGCACAGGGCTTCGGCTCGCTCGGCCTGATGACCTCCGTGCTCATGACGCCAGATGGCAAGACGGTCGAAGCGGAAGCCGCTCACGGCACCGTTACGCGTCACTATCGCCAGCATCAGAAGGGCGAGGAAACCTCGACCAACTCGATCGCTTCGATCTTCGCATGGACCCGCGGCCTCGCGCATCGCGCCAAGCTCGACAACAATGCAGACCTCAAGCGTTTCGCCGACACTCTGGAGCGCGTCTGCATCCAGACCGTCGAATCGGGCCACATGACCAAGGATCTGTCGCTGCTCATCGGCCCCGATCAGCCTTGGCTCTCGACCACCGGCTTCCTCGACAAGATCGACGAGAATTTGCAGAAGGCGATGTCGGCCTGATTTTTCAACAGCATATTTCGCGTTATTGAAAAAGGGCGGCCTGGTGGCTGCCCTTTTTTCGTAATTGCATCGAACTTTTTGCGACCCGAACCATTTTGTTATGGTGTAAAATCAGGAGCTATCATGTTCGCTAGAAAATTTTCTGCCGCCCTTCTAATCTCCGGCTTGTTTGCAGGCACTGCCCTTGCCCAGGGTGCCTTGGTGGAGATCGAGGACAATGTGCAGGTATCCGCATTCAGCGCGACCGCAGATCAGGTCGATGATTGGAATGTCTACGCAGCGGACGGCACCAAGATTGGCGACATAGAAGAAGTCGTCGGTACGGCTGCAAACACGCCAACCGCACTCGTCGTCGATTTCGACGGCAAAGGCGGTTATGCCGACCGGGACGTCGTGATCCCGTTCGATCAGTTTACCAAGCAGAATGACAGGCTCGTGCTGAACGCGGACGCCGCAGCGGTCGGCGCAATGCCGGTTTGGAACGACTAACTTACGTTGTCAGTTTAATAAAAAGGCCGCCAAATTGGCGGCCTTTTTATTTGAATTTCGCTCTTCGTCTTTATATCAGCCTGCTAGCACCGCACGCACTGCATCGACCGCATCTTGGGCCTTGGTACCATCAGGGCCGCCAGCCTGCGCCATATCGGCACGTCCACCGCCGCCCTGCCCGCCAAGTGCTGCTGAAGCGATGCGGACGAGTTCGACGGCACTGAATTTCTCCGTCAAATCTGCGGTAACGGCAACGACGACGCTTGCTTTCTCATCCTCGCCAACGCCGACGAAGACGACGACACCTGAACCGACCGACTTCTTTGCATCGTCAGCAAGCGGCTTCAAATCCTTCGGAGAAACGCCAGAGACGACACGTCCGAGGAAGCCTACACCGGCTACCGTCTCGCCTTCGCTTGGTGCACCGCCAGCCCCGCCGCCGAGTGCGAGTTTCTTGCGCGCGTCGGTCAGTTCTTTTTCGAGCTTGCGGCGCTCATCGACCAGCGCCTCGACGCGTGCCAGCGCGTCGGATGGCGACACTTTAAGTGCGGCGGCGACCGATTTCAGCCTGCGGTCCTGTTCGTCCAGATGCTTGCGTGCGTCCTCACCGGTCAGCGCTTCGATGCGGCGGACGCCAGCGGCAACCGCGCTTTCTCCAAGCAGCCGCACGAAACCGATGTCGCCGGTGGCGCCGACATGTGTGCCACCGCAGAGCTCGACGGAGTAAGGCTTTCCGGAATCGTCACCAGAGGGCACCTTGCCCATCGAGACGACACGAACCTCATCGCCATATTTTTCGCCGAATAGTGCCATCGCGCCTTCGGCAATAGCATCATCGACGCTCATCAACCGCGTCGTGACAGGGCTGTTCTGAACGATGATCTGGTTGGCGATCTCTTCGATCCGCTCAAGTTCGGCAGCCGAAATCGGCTTCGGATGCGAAAAATCGAAGCGCAGTCTTTCGGGTGCCACGAGCGATCCCTTCTGCGCGACATGGGTTCCGAGCACTTCGCGCAAGGCTTCGTGCACGAGATGCGTGGCGGAGTGGTTGGAACGCAGCCGCGTGCGGCGTGCCGAATTGACCTTCAACTCCACCTCGGCACCGGTTTTTACACTACCGCTGACAACGTTGCCGTAATGCACGAAAAGCCCGTCGCCCTTCTTCAGCGTATCGGTGATCTCTATCGAGAAATCATCGCCTTCGATCGTGCCGGTGTCACCCATCTGTCCACCTGATTCGCCATAGAACGGCGTCTGGTTGACGACCACGCCGATCGCATCGCCTTGTGCAGCGCTATCGACTTCAGAACCGTCCTTGATCAGTGCCAGAACGACGCCTTCGGCCTGTTCGGTGTCGTAGCCCAGGAATTCGGTCACGCCTGCCTTGTCCTTCACGGAGAACCAGACTTTTTCGGTCGCGGCGTCGCCGGAGCCGGACCAGTTGGCGCGCGCTTCGGCTTTCTGACGCTGCATTGCGGCGTTGAAGCCGTCCAGATCTACCGTCACATCGCGCTGGCGAAGTGCGTCCTGCGTGAGATCGAGCGGGAAACCGTAGGTGTCGTAAAGCTTGAAGGCTGTCTCGCCGTCCAGCCGATCACCCTTGCCAAGATTTTCGCTGGCATCGTTCAGAAGCGTCAGGCCGCGCGCGAGCGTCTTGCGGAAACGGGTCTCCTCAAGCTTCAGCGTTTCGGTGATCAGCGCCTGACCACGGATAAGCTCGGGATAAGCCTGCCCCATCTCGCGCACCAGCGCCGGAACCAGACGCCAGATCAATGGCTGTTCGGCACCAAGCAACTGCGCATGGCGCATGGCGCGGCGCATGATCCGGCGCAGCACGTAGCCGCGGCCCTCATTCGACGGCAGAACACCATCGGCAATCAGGAAGCTCGATGCACGCAGATGGTCGGCGATGATGCGATGGCTCGCGCGGTTCTTGCCCTCTGCCTTTACGCCGGTCGCTTCCTCAGAGGCGCGGATCAGCGCGCGGAAGAGATCGATGTCGTAATTGTCGTGCTCGCCCTGAAGGACGGCGGCGACGCGCTCAAGGCCCATGCCGGTATCGATGGATGGACGGGGCAGCGCGACCCGCTCTTCCTTCGACAGTTGCTCGAACTGCATGAAGACGAGGTTCCATATTTCAATGAACCGATCGCCATCCTCATCGGCGCTGCCCGGAGGACCACCGAAAATGTTTTCGCCATGATCGAAAAAGATTTCCGAGCACGGACCGCACGGACCCGTATCGCCCATCGCCCAGAAATTATCGCTGGTCGCGATGCGAATGATACGATCATCGGAAAGGCCCGCAATTTTCTTCCAGTAATCCGCAGCCTCGTCATCGGTATGATAGACCGTGACGAGAAGCTTATCCTTGGGAAGGCCGAATTCCTTGGTCAGCAGGTTCCAAGCGAGTTCGATCGCGTTTTCTTTGAAGTAATCGCCGAACGAGAAATTGCCGAGCATCTCGAAAAAGGTGTGGTGACGTGCGGTGTAGCCGACATTGTCGAGGTCGTTGTGCTTACCACCCGCACGAACGCATTTCTGCGAGGTCGTAGCGCGCGAATAGTTTCTGGTCTCCAGACCCGTAAACACGTTCTTGAACTGCACCATGCCGGCGTTGACGAACATGAGGGTCGGATCGTTACGCGGAACGAGCGGGCTCGATGGCACGACTTCGTGGCCATTCTTGCGGAAATAGTCGAGAAAAGTCGACCGGATTTCGTTTACGCCGCTCATGTCATTGCCTTTGTGAAAAGCCCGCCATCGAAAAAGGCGGAAATTGGACATGGCCTTTTAACGTCAGCGCCCGAACCTGTCCAGAAACAGCACGCAACAACGCTGAATCGAAATTCAGTGCCCGCGCCATGAAAAAAGCCGCCGGACGAAACCGGCGGCTTTGAAAAGGGAAACCAGTGAAATTTACTGATTTGCCGCGTCGTCGAAACCTTCACTCGGGCCTTCATCTACGGAGCGGTCCTCTTCAAGGAACTTCTCGGCTATAAGCCCGGCGTTCTGACGAAGCGCCAGTTCGATCTCGCGCGCCGTGTCGGGATTTTCCTTGAGGAAGGTCTTCGCATTTTCACGGCCCTGCCCGAGACGCTGCGAATTATACGAGAACCATGCGCCCGACTTCTCGACCACACCAGCTTTGACGCCAAGGTCGACCAGTTCGCCCGTCTTGGAAACGCCTTCGCCATACATGATGTCGAATTCGACGACCTTGAAGGGCGGCGCAAGCTTGTTCTTCACGACCTTGACGCGGGTCTGGTTGCCGACGACCTCGTCGCGATCCTTGACCGAACCGATGCGGCGAATATCGAGACGAACCGACGCATAGAACTTCAGCGCGTTCCCGCCGGTAGTCGTTTCCGGCGAACCGAACATAACGCCGATCTTCATGCGGATCTGGTTGATGAAGATGACCATCGTATTCGAACGAGAGATCGAAGCGGTAAGCTTGCGCAGCGCCTGGCTCATCAGACGAGCCTGAAGACCCGGCAGCGAATCGCCCATCTCGCCTTCGATTTCAGCACGCGGTGTGAGTGCGGCAACCGAATCGACCACCAGCACATCAATCGCACCGGAACGAACCAGCGTGTCGCAGATTTCCAGAGCCTGCTCGCCGGTGTCGGGCTGAGAGATCAGGAGGTTTTCGAGATCGACGCCGAGCTTGCGCCCATAAACCGGGTCCAGCGCATGTTCCGCATCGACGAAGGCGCAAATGCCGCCCTTTTTCTGCGCTTCTGCCACCGTGTGCAGCGCAAGGGTCGTCTTGCCCGAGCTTTCAGGCCCGTAAATTTCAACGATACGGCCACGCGGCAAACCACCGACGCCGAGAGCAATGTCGAGCCCGAGCGAACCGGTCGGGACCGTTTCGATCTCGACGATCTTTTCGTTGGCGCCGAGCCGCATGATCGAGCCCTTGCCGAAAGCACGCTCGATCTGCGAGAGCGCGGCATCCAGAGCCTTAGATTTGTCCACCGATTTTTCCTCTACAAGCCGCAATGAATTCTGAGCCATGATACATCACCCCTTGCTCGTCAATGAAGTCCGGTAAGCTCCGGAAACCTTTTTCTTTTGTACCCATTTTGTTCTATTTTTGCAATAGCACTCAAGATATTGAAAATAAACAATTATTCGATTTTGTTCTATTTTTGTCTTCGCACCGCTCGATAAATCCCGAAACCTGCTTCGAAGCGGATACTCACAAATTCCGCCACAAAGCCGATTCGCTCAATCATGTTGCCCGGCCGGGTCAGTCTACGTAAGGTCCGGCGTGTTCGTTCACGGAATTTTGCCATGACACTTCCCCTTCTTCTGACCGTTGGCGGCGCGCATATCGACCGGCGCGGACAGGTTTCGGGCGCCTATATTCCAGGTGCTTCTAACCCCGGCACCATGATGGAAGATGTCGGCGGTGGTGGTTTCAATGCGCTGCGCTGCGCGGTGCAGCGCGAAGTGCGGGGCACATTGATCTCGGTTCGCGGCGGCGATTCTGCGGGAGAATCCGTGTCCAAGGCAGCCGAAGCAGCCGGAATCACCGATCACTCGGTGGTTTTTCTGGATCGGGCGACACCTTCTTACACGGCGCTGCTCGACGAGAATGGCGATGTGATCGCCGCACTTGCCGATATGAGCCTCTACGACCTCGCTTTTCCCAAGCAGATGCGGCGCGCAAAGCTGCGTGAGGCGGTCGATGCGGCGGACGCCATCCTGTGCGATGCCAATCTTCCCGCCAAAGCGGTGGAGGCGCTGACAGCGCTTGCCGGAGAAAAGCCGGTTTTCGCGATTGGCGTATCGCCCGCCAAGATCGTGCGTTTTTCAGGTGCTCTGGACAGGCTTTCCTGCCTCTTCATGAACGGGCGCGAGGCGGCAGCTCTGACGCATTATAGTGGGACAGACGCAGCCGAACTTGTGGAAGCCTTGCGTGAAAGCGGCTTGAAACGCGGCGTCGTCACATCCGGCGCCGACGCGATGATCGCGTTTGATGCGGATGGCGTGTTTTCGCTTACGCCGCCCGCGCCGCGCATTGTTGAAGATGTAACAGGCGCCGGAGACGCGCTGGCCGGCGCTACAAGTGCTGCCCTGATGCGCGGCCTGCCGTTTCGCGCAGCACTTCGCGAAGGCGTGGCGGCAAGCCTGCTGGCGCTCGAAGATCGCTCTGCCGCACCCAAAATGTCACGCCAGGCATTTGAAGCAGTTCTGGCTCTTGTACCGGAGGCTGCGAGCCTGCAAGAGGAAGCGCAATTCGGAGAGACCAATGACGCCTGAAACCGCCCGCCCCTTCATCGATATCCATGCGCCGGTCGCCGAAGCGCTCGCGGCTGGAAAGCCAGTTGTTGCGCTGGAAAGCACGATCATCACGCATGGCATGCCGTTCCCAGACAATGCGACGATGGCGGGCAATGTAGAGCGTATCATTGCCGAGGAAGGCGCGGTCCCGGCAACGATTGCGGTCGTGGGCGGCCGTATCAAGATCGGCCTTTCCGAAGCAGAGCGCGAGGCGCTGGCGCAGGAGCAAGGCGCGATGAAGCTTTCGCGCGCAGATCTGGCGTTCGCCGTTTCGCAAAAGCGCACCGGCGGCACGACTGTCGCCGCAACAATGATTGCAGCGCATCTCGCAGGCATACGCGTATTCGCGACCGGCGGCATTGGCGGCGTTCACAAGGGCGCGGAAAAGACCTTCGACATCTCGGCCGATCTCGATGAATTGTCGCAGACGCCCGTCATCGTTGTTTCAGCCGGCGCAAAAGCTATCCTAGACATCGAAAAGACGCTGGAAGTTCTGGAAACGCGCGGCGTGCCGGTCGTTGCTTACGGTTCGGATGTGGTGCCCGCCTTCTGGTCGCGCAGCTCGCCATTTGCTGCGCCCCTGCGTCTCGATACGGCAGAAGCGATCGCGAATTTTTATGCGACCCGTGCAGCGCTCGGCATAAAGGGCGGCATGCTGATTACCAATCCGGTGCCGGAAGCATCCGAAATCGTGCCCGAAATCATGGCCGAACATATCGCGAAGGCGCAAAAAGCCGCCGACGAGCAGAAAATTTCAGGCAAGGCTGTGACGCCGTTCCTGCTGGCGAAAATCCTCGAATTGACGAATGGCGAGAGCCTGAAGACCAATATCGCGCTGGTCGAAAACAATGCGCGGCTTGCCGCCAAGATCGCACGCGCGCTTTAGCCTTACTTCTTGGCGCGCAGCGTTGCCTCATAGGCTTTGCGCGTCCAGATCGTCATTTCCTCGGGGTCGTCATAAGCGGCTTCGGGGATCGACCAATAGGGCATGACGATTGGCTTTTTCTTGCCCTCATAGGCCCATTGCCGCGCGCCCGCGTCGGCAAATTCGCCTTGGCTCTCGGCGTCCGCTTTCAGCAAAACCTCGCCATCCACCTCAAGCGCGACGATCAGGCCTTGGTGGTAAATGCCCTTGCCGCCGAACATGCGTCTGATGGTGATTGGTCCGAGGCCGGAAAACATGTCGGCAATGTCGTCATTCGTCATGGGCGCTTCCTTTCCTGCACGATATTCCGTCAAAAAGCTTCTGGCCAGAAACCTTGTTCCAGCTCCGGCGTTTTCATCCAAACACGGAAGGATACAGAATGCCCATGTTGCTCGAAGGCTCTTGCCGTTGCGGAGCGATAAAATTCAAGGTGCAAAGCAATACGCCGGTTCCCTATCAGCTTTGCTACTGCTCGATCTGCCGCAAGCAGCAAGGCGGAGGCGGCTATGCGATCAACCTGGGCGCAGACGCGTCCACGCTTGAAATCAAAGGTAAACGCGATCTCGGACTTTACCGCGCCGAAATCCATGATGATGAGCACCCGAAAGGCGAAACATCGTCGGGTGAGCGGCGGTTTTGTAAGAAATGCGGATCAGCGCTCTGGCTTTTCGATCCGAGCTGGCCGGAATTTGTGCACCCCTTTGCGTCCGCGATAGACACGGAATTGCCCGCGCCGCCCGAACGCGTGCATCTGATGCTGAAATACAAGGCGGAATGGGTAGAGCCTGATATCGGCAAGAAGGACAAGAAATTCGACCTGTACCCGGAAGAATCGATTGCCGATTGGCACAAGCGCCGAAAGCTATGGGTGGATTAAGCGGCGCTCTGCGACCGCGCTTCCGCCAATGCTTTGAGATCGGCAGGCTTCAATTCCACGGATTCGCCGCAACCGCACGCCGAACTCTGATTCGGATTAGTGAAAGTGAAGCCGGTGCGCAGCGTCGTCGTTTCGAAATCCATCTGCGTGCCGAACAGGAAAAGTGCAGCTTCCGGCGCGACATAGACATTCGCACCGGCATGTTCGACATGGTCGTCTTTCGGATTAGGCTCGGTCACCAGATCGACCGTATATTCCATACCCGCGCAGCCGCCTTTTTTGATGCCAAGGCGGATTCCGACTGCGTTGGGCCGCGCAGAAACGATCTCGCGAACGCGATCTGCGGCTTTTTCAGTTACGGTAATGACGGCGAAACGTCCCATGTCAGTCTCCACTCTCGGCAGGTTCAAGGCCTGCGGAATGATTCATTGTAACCTAAAAATGGTGAATATCGACGCTCGATACAAGCCGATTTCCACCATCCGGCGTCTACCTAGTACCAGCCGACGGCAACCTGCGCCTCTTCGGACATGCGATCCGGCGTCCATGGCGGGTCGAACGTCATGGCGACTTCGACATTCGAAACACCTTCGACGGCACCAACTGCATTCTGCACCCAGCCCGGCATTTCACCGGCAACGGGGCAGCCTGGCGCTGTCAGGGTCATATCGATCTTGACCGAGCGGTCGTCTTCGATGTCGATCTTGTAGATGAGGCCGAGTTCGTAAATATCCGCTGGAATTTCAGGATCGTAGACGGTTTTCAGCGCCGAGACGATGTCGTCCGTCAGGCGCGCAAGCTCGTCTTCCGGGATTGCGGAGGCCGAAACTTTGCCGCTCAAGCTCTCGTCGGGCTTGATCTCTGCGGTTTCTGGCGTCAATTCGTCCATCATCATCACCCGAAAAACTTCCGCGCTTTTTCAAGCGCTTCGACCAAAGCATCTACCTCGGCGCGCGTATTATACATCCCGAAGGATGCTCTGCATGTAGATGTCACACCGAAACGTTTCAACAGAGGCTGCGCGCAATGCGTTCCCGCGCGAACCGCGACACCTGCCCTGTCGATGACCATCGAAACGTCATGGGCATGAATACCCTGCAATTCGAACGATACTATGGCACCCTTGTCCGGCGCATCGCCGAAAATGCGCAACGAATTGATGGATCGCAGGCGCTCATGCGCATAATTCTTGAGGTCGGCCTCGTGTGCGGCAATCGCCTCACGTCCGACACTGTCCATATAATCGAGTGCAGCACCCAGTCCGATTGCCTGCACGATCGGCGGCGTGCCAGCCTCGAAACGGTGCGGCGGATCGTTGTAGGTCACATTGTCCTCGGTCACGTCGAGGATCATCTCGCCGCCGCCCTGGAAGGGCCGCATGCGCTCCAGCATCTCGCGCTTTCCATAAAGCACGCCAATGCCGCTTGGCCCGTATACCTTGTGGCCGGTGAACACGAAGAAATCGCAGTCCAGATCCTGAACGTCGATCGGCATATGCACAGCACTCTGGCTGCCATCGACCAGAACCGGAATGCCACGCGCATGCGCGAGGCGCACGATTTCCTTGATCGGCGTGATGGTGCCGAGCGCGTTGGACATATGGGTGATCGCGACCAGCTTGGTGCGGTCCGTCAGGCGTTTTTCGAATTCCTCGATATGGAACACACCCTGATCGTCCACCGGCACCCAGACAAGCTTCGCGCCCTGCCGTTCACGAATAAAATGCCACGGCACGATATTGGAGTGATGCTCCATGATGGAGATCAGGATTTCATCGTCAGCACCGATATTCGGCATGCCGTAGCCATAGGCAACGGTGTTGATCGCCGAGGTCGTGTTGCTGGTAAAGACGATCTCGTCCACGCTGCCCGCATTCAGAAAGCGGCGAACAGTTTCACGCGCCTTTTCATACGCATCGGTGGCGGCGTTAGACAAGAAATGCAGGCCGCGATGAACGTTTGCATATTCATTGCGGTAGGCGTGATCGATGGCGTCGATGACGGCATTGGGCTTCTGAGCAGAAGCGCCATTGTCCAGATAGACGAGCGGCTTGCCATAGACTTCCCGCGACAGGATAGGGAAATCGCGCCTGATCTTTTCGACGTCGTAACTCATTAAATCACCCTGTAGAGGGTCGACATGATGTCAACCGGGCTGCGAGAAGAGCCGCCTAGCAAGACTTCGCCTCGGAACATGTCAAAGGCCACCAGAACGACCAGATGGGCAAACGCGGCCAAGATCGCCCGTCCGTAACCCAGAACTCCCCCAAAACGCGATGTCAGGATCGCGTAGCTCAGCAAGATGCAGGATGCCACGACAGGACCGATCTGTAGCAGAAGGAAGAGCATGGACAGCGGCTCCGGAGAGCCCCCCATCGTGTTATCGACGCGCCACCACATGAAAAGCACTAGGAGAAAACGCAATACCGTCGTCGCCAACGTAAATCCGACGAGCACAAGGAACGCTGAATACAGGTGACGCGCCGTTCCCTGACCAGCCATCGCTTTAGTCAACCCGAACAGGATCGCGCCCGAGACGAAAATATATACGATGGGCCACACCAGAAACGTGAGGATGCCGGTGGCCATCCCGATGTCGAGTGGCGTCACCAACGTCTCGTCCACGCTCTGTATGAGTCGGAAAGCCGCCCAGTCGACCACATTGATGGCCATCACCAGAAACACGGCTACTCCCACGATCTGCCCCCAGGGCAGGTTGCGATCCGCAGCTTCTCGAATAGTCGTCGCCGGAAACAGAAACACGCGGAAACTGTCTCCTAGATAGGCAGCGATATTGCCCGTCAGACTAGCCATGTTCCACAAACCAGTCGTCCAGACGCGCTTCCAGCGCTTCTACCACCGGTTCGACTTCCAGTTCCTCGATAACCTCTGCAACGAATGCCTTCACGAGCAGCCCGCGCGCGGTCTTCTCGTCGATGCCGCGCGCCATCAGATAGAACAGATGATTGTGGTCGATCTCGGTAACAGTCGCGCCGTGGCCGCACTGAACGTCATCCGCGAAGATTTCGAGTTCCGGCTTGGTGGAAAACTCGCCATCATCCGACAGAAGCAGCGTGTTGCAGGCCATCTTCGCGTCGGTCTTCTGCGCGTATTTGGCAACATTGATGCGGCCCTGAAAAACGCCATGCGCCCGGCCGGTAATGACGTTGCGGATGACTTCCGTCGATGTCGTGTTCGGCACTGAATGGTCGAGCACCATCGTCACATCCGTATGCGTATCGCCGGACAGGAGATTGATGCCGCGCAGCTTGAAATCCGAGCCTTCGCCGGTCGCGTTGACATGCACTTCCTGTCTGACGAGCTTGCCGCCCGCATTGAGGATGAACAGAACGAGCTTAGCATTTTCGCCGAGTTCGGCCTTGAACTGCGCAAGATGCGTGGACTGTTCCGGCTGTTCCTGAACGATAATCCAGAGAATTTCGGAATTCGCACCCACGACAAGCTGGCTGACGGACGTGACGAAAGCCGCCTCGCTGCCGGTCTGGCGCTCGACGATTGTCGCCTGAACTTCATCGCCGACACGCACTGTAAGGCGCACATGGGTCTGCCCGCCTGCATGCAAATTCTGAAGCTCGATTGGGGCCTCGAATTTGCTGCCGGAAGCGAGATCGAGGAAATAACCGTCCGCAACGAATGCCGCATTCAACGCGCCAATTGCGTCGTCGCTGCCATAGCGGTCAAGTGCATCCGCGAAGCTGCCGTCGCCAAGCTTTTCCGAAAGCGGCTGTATGGTGATGCCATCGACCGTCGAGGTCTTCTGCGCCTTGCCATTCAGCAGTGAGAACACAGACGAACCAGCCAGAAGCGGCGTGACCGTCGCGGCCTTTGCCGTCGCATCATATTCGGGAACAGTCGTCAGCAGACGACGCAGATCTGTGTAATGCCAGGATTCGATACGACGCGTCGGCAAGCCGGCCTTGACAGCCTCGATCGCATCGTCGCGCTTCACCATGACAGCTTCATCGCCCGGCAGATGCGTAAGACGCTCGCCGAACGCGTCGATCAACGCGGTTTCGGCAGGCGTTCGCGCAGGCTTTGCATGAAAATTCATAACACTCACCTATGCCGCCTCTTCGATGATACCCGCATAGCCATTCTCTTCCAGTTCCAAAGCCAGCGACTTGTCGCCGGACTTGATCACCTGACCCTTGTAGAGAACATGCACGCTGTCGGGCACGATGTGCTCCAGCAGTCGCTGATAATGCGTGATGACGACAATCGCACGGTCTGGCGAGCGCAAAGCGTTGACGCCATCCGAAACGATCTTGAGCGCATCGATGTCGAGACCGGAATCGGTTTCGTCCAACACGCAGAGCTTTGGCTCCAAGAGCTTCATCTGAAGGATTTCGGCGCGCTTCTTCTCGCCGCCCGAAAAGCCGACATTCAGCGGACGCTTCAGCATGGCCATATCCATGTTGAGGCCTGCCGATTCTTCCTTCACACGCTTGAGCAGGTCAGGAATTTTCAGTTCCGGCTCGCCCCGCGCCTTGCGCTGGGCGTTCATCGCAACCTTCAGGAACTCCATCGTCGCAACGCCCGGTATCTCCATCGGATACTGGAAAGCGAGGAAAATACCGGCAGCAGCGCGCTCGGCAGGGTCCATCTCAAGAATGCTCTCGCCATTGTAGAGGATCTCGCCCTCGGTCACTTCATAATCTGGGCGACCGGCAAGAATGTAGGAAAGCGTCGATTTTCCCGAACCGTTCGGTCCCATGATGGCAGCGACTTCGCCAGCCTTCACGGTAAGGTTCAGACCGCGAATGATCTCGGTGTCCGTATCGGCGATCTTGGCATGCAGGTTTCTGATTTCGAGCATATTATTATCCGTTTCAGACAGTTGCGCCTTGGGGCGCCGTGTAGGTTTCATCGACAATATTGCCGGTGTTGCGAACGTTAGAAGGCTCGAACAGTAGAATTTGCGCTTCGCTGTCGGCGACTGGGCGGTGTTCCACACCGCGCGGCACAACAAGCGCTTCACCTTCATTCAGCGTAACGGCACGGTCCCGGAATTCGAGACGGATCTGGCCACGCCAGACAAAGAACATCTCGTCTTCATTCTCATGCTGGTGCCAAGGAAACTCTCCCTGGATCTTCACCACTTTCACGTCCTGACCGTTCAGTTCAGCCACGACCTTCGGCCGCCACTGTTCACTGAACAGCGAGAATTTCTGATCGATGTTGATCTTTTCGACCATCAGCCGACCGAGCCTTCGAGCGAAATTCCGATCAGCTTCTGGGCTTCGACCGCGAATTCCATCGGCAATTTCTGGATGACTTCCTTGACGAAGCCATTGACGATGAGTGCAATCGCTTCTTCCTGCGGAATGCCGCGTTGCATCACGTAGAAAAGCTGATCATCGGAAATTTTCGAAGTCGTCGCCTCGTGTTCGAACTGAGCTGTCGCGTTCTTCGCTTCGATGTAAGGCACGGTATGCGCGCCGCATTCCTCACCGATCAGCAGGGAGTCACACTGCGTGAAGTTACGCGCGTTCGATGCCTTGCGGTGAGCGGAAACCTGACCGCGATAGGTGTTCTGCGAGAACCCGGCAGCAATGCCTTTGGAAATGATGCGGCTCGACGTGTTCTTGCCGAGATGGATCATCTTGGTGCCGCTGTCGATCTGCTGATGGCCGTTCGAAACGGCAATCGAATAGAACTCACCGCGTGAATCGTCGCCGCGCAGAATGCAGGACGGGTATTTCCATGTGATCGCGGAGCCGGTTTCGACCTGCGTCCACGAAATCTTCGAGCGGTCGCCGCGGCAATCGCCGCGCTTGGTCACGAAATTGTAGATGCCGCCCTTGCCCTGCGCATCGCCCGGATACCAATTCTGGACCGTCGAATACTTGATCTCGGCATCGTCGAGCGCAACGAGTTCGACGACCGCAGCATGAAGCTGGTTTTCGTCGCGCTGCGGCGCGGTGCAGCCTTCGAGGTAGGAGACGTAAGCGCCCTCTTCCGCGATGATCAGCGTGCGTTCGAACTGGCCCGTATTCTTTTCATTGATACGGAAATAGGTCGAAAGCTCCATCGGGCAGCGAACGCCCTTGGGTATAAACACGAACGAACCGTCGGTGAAAACGGCAGAGTTCAGCGTCGCATAGTAATTGTCGGTCGTCGGAACGACGGTGCCTAGATACTTTTTGACCAGTTCCGGATGCTCGCGGATCGCCTCGGAAATCGAGCAGAAGATCACGCCCGCAGCAGCCAGTTCCTTCTTGAAGGTCGTGACGACCGAGACGGAATCGAACACAGCATCGACGGCAACGCGGCCGGATTTATAGACGTTGTCGCTCGGCTCTTCGCTGTCATCTACAGGCTTTTCAACGCCGGCAAGAATTTCCTGCTCGCGCAGCGGAATGCCGAGCTTTTCGTAAACCCGCAGCAGTTCGGGATCGACATCTTCAAGCGAAGTCGGTCCAGGCGTGCTTTTCGGCGCCGCGTAATAGTGAATGTCCTGAAAATCGATCTTTGGATAATTGACGCGCGCCCAGTTCGGCTCTTCGAGCGTCAACCAGCGACGGAAAGCCTCAAGACGCCATTCAAGCATCCATGACGGCTCGTCCTTTTTCTTCGAAATGAAGCGGATCGTGTCTTCGGAAAGGCCCTTGGGAGCCTTGTCCATTTCGATCTCGGTTTCGAAACCGTACTTATACTGATCCACATCGATCTTGCGGACTTGCTCGATCGTTTCCTGCACAGCAGGCATCGGCGTTCTCCATCCATGCCGAGGTCAAGGCCCGGCCGTTTTCAAACTATGGCACCGCAGATGCGGCGTAAGTTCAATATAGTGCGTGGCGACCGGAAATTCACCCGGCCAGCGCCAAACGCACCGGCTTACAGCCCGAAGGCCAAACTTTTAGCCGCTTAGGCGGCTTTGCTCTTCTCCGACCGCCTGGCAGCAAGCTTTTCAAGCGCCGCAGCAAACAGGTCGATCTCTTCCTTGGTCGTCGCCGCGCCGATGGACACGCGCAACGCGCCGGTATTCTCCGCAAAGCCCATCGCCTTTAAAACATGGCTCGGGCCAACCTTGCCCGACGAACAGGCCGAGCCAGCCGAAAGCGCGACGCCAGCCAGATCGAACGCAATCTGTGCTGTTTCGGCTTTGACGCCGGGAATAGCGAAGAATGACGTATTGGCAAGGCGTTCTGCGCCTTTCCCAAAGATTTCCGCGTCTGGAACAACTGAAAAGATGGTGTTTTCGATCATATCGCGCAAGGCGCGGACGCGTTCGATATCTCCAAGCGTTTCTTTCGCAACGCGTGCTGCCGCGCCGAAACCGGCAATGGCCGTCAAATTTTCAGTGCCTGCGCGATGCCCCTTCTCCTGCCCGCCCCCGGAAACCAGCGGCTTCGGCATCATCAAATCAGAGGCAGCGACAATCGCACCAACGCCCTTGGGACCGCCGATCTTGTGCGATGAAAGAATGAGATAATCGCCGCAAGCAGATGAAATATCGAGCGGAATTCGACCAGCGGCCTGCACCGCATCCAATACGAGTATGCCACCGGCTGCTTTGACGATTGCAGCGATCTTTTCGATAGGCTGGACGACGCCTGTCTCATTATTGGCGACATGAATGGCGACAAGCGGCAGGCCTTGCGCCTTGTCGTGGCTGGAAAGAGCGCTTTCGAGCGCTGCCAGATCAATCACCCCGTCACGATTAACACCGACAAGCACGATATTTTCAGGCTGGAAGCGACCGCCATTCAAAAGGCATGGATGCTCGGCGCTCGAAACATAGAGCTTCGACATGCGGATCGCGCCGCGTCCCATCTGCCAGTCCGGCGACAACAGCGTCGATGCGGCCTCGGTCGCACCGGATGTGAAGACGACATGTTCGGGCTTTGCACCAACGAGTGCCGCCACATCGCGACGCGCATCTTCGATCAGACGGCGCGCGAACCGGCCTTCACTGTGAACCGATGACGGATTTGCCGAAACATCCAGCGCCGCAACCACAGCTTCGCGCGCCGCATCGAGAAGCGGTGCGCTTGCATTGTAGTCGAGATAGGCGCGCGGACTGGTCATTTTCGTCGAATTTGGTTCCTTAGAGCGGGCGTAACAGGCAGGAAGCGTTATTTCCTTGAAATTACAAGGCGACCCGTCCTATCTACGCGCTTTGCCGGATGGGCATCAGTCCCATCAGTTTTGAACAATTCTAAACTAGCTTCTAAAAAGACGCCAGTCATGCGTCAAGGCCAGTAGGTGATTGTTCCAACCGGCTTTCGCGGTTTTTGCTGTTATTTGGAGTGTTCTATGCCTGAGGTCATTTTTGCCGGTCCCGCTGGTCGTCTGGAAGGACGTTATCAGCCGTCCAAGGAAAAGAACGCGCCGATCGCTATCATCCTTCATCCGCACCCGCAATTCGGCGGAACGATGAACAACAAGATCGTCTATGATCTTTTCTACATGTTTCAGAAGCGCGATTTCACGACGCTTCGTTTCAATTTCCGCGGCATCGGCCGCAGCCAGGGCGAATTCGATCACGGCACGGGCGAATTGTCCGATGCGGCGGCAGCACTCGACTGGATTCAGTCGCTTCACCCGGATTCGAAAAATTGCTGGGTCGCGGGCTATTCGTTCGGCTCATGGATCGGCATGCAGCTTCTGATGCGCCGCCCGGAGATCGAAGGCTTCATCTCCATCGCGCCGCAGCCGAACACATATGACTTCTCGTTCCTCGCGCCCTGCCCGTCATCGGGCCTCATTATTCACGGCGATGCCGACAAGGTTGCCCCGCCGAAGGACGTTCAGGGGCTGGTCGACAAGCTTCACACGCAAAAGGGCATCACGATCACGCAGAAGACGCTGCCCGGCGCCAACCACTTCTTCTCCAATGACAGCGAATTGCTGCTGGAAGAATGCGCGGATTATCTCGACCGGCGTCTGGCTGGCGAATTGTCCGATCCCCGCCCAAAGCGTTTGAGATAAACAGAAGGACGAACAGCGATGTACCAGCCTCCTCATTTTGTTGAAACACGGCTGGACGTCCTGCACTCCCTGATCCGTACACACCCGCTCGGCCTGCTCGTTTCGAACGGGCAGGAAGGGCCGGTCGCCAATCCACTGCCCTTCCTGCTCGACTCCGATGTCTTGCCGAACGGACGACTGCGCGCTCATCTTGCCAAGGCAAATCCGCAGTGGCGCATGCTGGCCGATGACCCGGAAATCCCGGTACTTGTCGTCTTTCAGGGCGCAGATACCTATGTGACCCCATCCTGGTACGAAACAAAGCGCGAGACCGGAAAGGTCGTGCCGACCTGGAACTACGCAATTGTTCAGGTCCGTGGTCGGGCACGCGTGATAGATGACAAGGATTGGCTCCGCGCGCAGATCGCGGAATTGACCGAAAGTCACGAGACGAAGCGGTCGGAACCATGGCAGGTCAGCGACGCACCCGAAGCCTTCATTCAGGCACAGATCAAAGGCATTGTCGGCCTCGAGATCGACATTTCAAGCATCGAAGGCAAATGGAAGGTCAGCCAGAACCGTCCAGTCGCCGATCGCGCCGGTGTGGCGGAAGGATTGCAAACCGGCACTGAATCAGATGGCACGACCGAGATGGCGCATCTGGTGCGCCAGTATGGCGGATTAGACACCGAATAGGCCGGGCTTTCGCCCGTGCTAAACCGATGACAAAAAAGGGCTCCGCGAAGGAGCCCTTTTCGTTTCAGGCTAAATTATTCGGCTTTCAGGAACTCACCGACTTCAAGCAGGACGAATTCATTGTCGTCCGCCTTGTCCAGCGCGCGGCCTGCCGAGAACGGCAGATTGTTGTCATTGCCGACGATGATGTGCGTCTCATCGACCAGATCGACATTCTCGATCGTCACGAACGGCATGTCGTAAAAGCCTTCGCCGCCGCCCTGACGCTTCTTGTTGTCGGGGTCGGAGATTTTCAGAAGGTCGATATAGCCGATCTTGCGCAGCGCCTGCCCGACATTGTCATCGCCGAACGCTATTTTGTAGATGCGCTTGACCTTCGACGGGGTCGCGAAGCAATCGGGCGTCGGGTTCTTCGCATCCGCGCAAGCCTGTGCGGCAACGCCCGCGCCATTGTCGCGCTCGATAACCAAACCCTCGGTTTCGCTGATCATGTTGAAATCGCCGATCGCCTCGCCGCCTTCGGCCAGCGGATAGAGCCAGCTACGGCCCGTCCATTTCTTATCTGCAACATCGAATTCGATAACGCGCAGCGCAGTCTTTCCGTCAACCTGCTCGACCTTGCCGTCCTCTGCGTAAACCGGACCTTCCAGCAGTCCGTAAAGCTTGCTGCCGTCCTTCGACATGGCAAGGCCCTCAAAGCCACCGGAACGCTTCAGATTGAAGGCCGGGATTTTCGCGGTCGGATTTGCGGGCAATGCAAGTGCCGGATGATCGGGTGAGCGCACGGGCTGGCCATCGACAGTCGTTTCGAACACATCCGTCAATTTGCCTTCGAGATCGAATTTCAGGAGGTAGAGTCCAAATTCCTCCCCAATCCAGAATCCATCGGCAACCGGCTGGATCGATTCCACATCGAAATCACCACCCGTCAGGAAACGCGTGTCCGAACCTTCGAGAACGATTGGAAACGGTGACTTCTTGTCGGGATCGGTCAGGAAAAGCGTATCGATGCGCTCAACCTCGCCATTGTCCCAGTCGAAGCGCAGATGGTGAAGCATCAGTGCGGCGTCCGTCGAATTGAGTTTGTTGCCGAATCCATTGTCCGACATCGACCAGAACGTGCCGTCCTCCATCGCCTTGATACCGGAGAAACCCTGAACGGGCTGACCATCGAAAGGCAACGAAAGCCCGGTCGGACGCACGCCATCCTTGCCCGGAACAGTGCCCAGGCCTTCGGCGCGAAGACGATCCGGCGTCGAGAACTTGCCGGAGGTGCGCAGATGTTCCGGCGCATTTTCAGGTGCCGCGATGATCGTGTTCGCAGTCAGGATCGCATGCCCGACCAGCTTGGACGAAAACTCCTTGCCGTCGGCAAGCGCGGAAGACGAAGACAAGGCGAATATGGCGGCAGCCATGAAAAGGGAGCGTCGCATTTTGGGATACCCGATGTGATTGACAGGACGCAGCAGAGCTAGGTGCAGCGCATGTCGGGCGGGTGACGCTTTTATAAAAATTCAATGACTATCCCGGTTCGGCCAGTACACCGCCCGTCACAGGCTCGGCGCAACCGGTCGTGCTTGGAAATGTCAGCGGCAGACGGAGGCGCGAGCGAACCGCCAGATAGGCCCAGGCCTGCGCTTCCGTGGCGTCGCCGTCAAAGCCTGCATCTTCGGCGACGATGACGTCTGCGCCGGTTTTCGCAGCGCCGGAACGCAAATCCCCTACAATATGCGGGTTCTTGCGCCCACCGCCGCATACGATCCAAAGCTTTGGCTTCTCCGGCAGATGCTGCGCGGATTTGAGAATTGCCTCCGCGGAAACCGCGGCCAATGTCCGCGCGCCGTCTGAAAGTTCGAGATTTCGCGTGATTTCGAGCGTGAAATCGTTCCGGTCCAGCGATTTCGGACCGGTTTTCTCGAAAAACGGATTGTCGAGATATTGCTCGACCACGGAACGGACGATGCCGCCTTCACTGGCGATTGCCCCGCCGGCATCATAGGGAACACCGCCTTCGCTGCTCACCCATTGGTCGATCAAGGTGTTGCCGGGTCCGGTGTCGAATGCGACCGGATCGCCATTGGCTCCGACATAGGTAATATTCGAAATGCCGCCTATGTTGACGAAGACGACCGGGAAGCGGCCCGCATAGGGTGGCTTCAACGAACCGGCTAGTGCTTGATGATAAATAGGCACCAGCGGCGCGCCCTGCCCTCCATGAAGCATATCGTTGGCGCGCATGTCGTAAACCACTGGAATTGCCGTCTCACGAGCCAGCAATGCCCCGTCACCAAGCTGCACGGTCAGCGCTTCCTGCGGCCTGTGCAAAACGGTCTGGCCGTGAAAGCCGATCACATCCGGCTTTGCCCATTTTCCCGTTTGCGCTTGAAGGAATTCACGAACAGCAACAGCATGGCGCTCGGTAAGCGCCTTCTCCAGCGAGGCCAGATCGCCGGGCCGCTCCGTTCTCGTGCGGATTTCTTTTGCCGTCTCCAGCGCCAGTTCGATGCGTCTGCGGAAAACTGCATCATGGGAAACCGAAAGCGTCGGGCCTTCCTCTATAAAGCTTTCTCCATCGGTTTCGAGCGCCGCCACGTCGATGCCGTCCATCGATGTGCCGCTCATCAGGCCGATGGCGATGAATTTCTGCATAGCAGACATGTCCTTGTTTGCGCCGGAAACTTGTGATTCTGGCACTCGGGATGCTAAAGGCCCGCGATCCGCATTCCAACCATTTGCGGTTGTCCGCTGTTTTGCCGAAAGAAAAGATCATGTCCGACTTCAAGTCCGATTTCCTGCGCACGCTTTCAGAGCGCGGCTTCATCCACCAGACCTCGGATGATTCCGGCCTCGACGAACTGTTCGCGAAGGAAATTGTGACGGCCTATATCGGCTTCGATCCGACCGCATCGAGCCTTCACGCCGGCGGCCTGATCCAGATCATGATGCTGCATTGGATGCAGAAAACCGGCCATCGCCCGGTCGCGCTCATGGGCGGCGGCACCGGCATGGTGGGCGATCCGTCCTTCAAGGATGAAGCCCGCAAGCTGATGACACCGGAGACGATCCAGCAGAATATCGACGGCATCAAGAAGGTCTTCGCGAACTATCTGACATTCGGCGATGGTCCAACAGATGCACTGATGGTCAATAATGCGGAATGGCTGCTCAAGCTGAACTACCTCGAATTTCTGCGCGATGTCGGCCGCCATTTCTCGGTCAACCGCATGCTGAGCTTCGACAGCGTGAAGCTGCGGCTCGAGCGCGATCAATCGCTGTCGTTTCTCGAATTCAACTACATGATCCTGCAGGCTTACGATTTCGTCGAGCTTAGCAATCGTTACGGCGTAAAGCTGCAGATGGGCGGCTCGGATCAGTGGGGCAACATCGTCAACGGTATCGATCTCGGCCACCGGCTCGGCACGCCGCAGCTTTATGCGCTGACCTCGCCGCTGCTGACCACCTCTTCCGGCGCGAAGATGGGCAAGTCGCTGAATGGTGCGGTCTGGCTGAATGCAGACATGCTCTCGGCCTATGATTTCTGGCAGTACTGGCGCAACACGGAAGATGCCGATGTCGGCCGCTTCCTGAAGCTCTACACGACCATGCCTCTGGATGAGATCGCACGTCTGGCAGCTCTCGGCGGCTCGGAAATCAACGACGCCAAGAAGGTGCTGGCGACGGAAGTGACCGCCATGCTTCATGGCCGCGCAGCCGCAGACGAAGCGGCTGAAACCGCGCGCAAGACCTTCGAGGAAGGCGCCTTTGCCGACACGCTTCCGACCGTCGATGTGCCGAAGGCGCAGCTTGAAGATGGCACCGGCATTCTGGCCCTGCTGGTAACGGCAGGACTTGCTGCGTCCAACGGCGAAGCGCGCCGTCACATTCAGGGCGGCGCGGTGCGCGTGAACGATCAGCCGGTTTCGGATGATCGCCTGAGCATCGGCACGGCCAATGTTACGTCAGACGGTGTGGTGAAGCTTTCGGTCGGCAAGAAGCGGCACATTCTCGTCCGCCCGGTCTAAAGCCCTATTGGAACTCGAAGATCGACCGGAATATTCCCGGTGCTATGGCCGATAGCGGATTGATCTGAAGTTTCGGAGATTTGGCGTTGCCTTCAAGCTTGTAGGTAACGCCAATCAATCCACGGTCGCGACCATTTCCGAGGATAAGGCCGAAAAGCGGAATCTCGCCGAATATGCGGTTCACGCCATAGGCGGGCATGAAAGTGCCTGTCATCGACATGTTTCCGCGCTGGTCATAAAGCGTGCCCTGGAACGTCGTGCCGATCTGCGGTCCGCGCAACACGCCGTTTGCAATTCTCAAAAATCCATCGCCGCGCTCGATCTGCGCATATCCGCGCTCGAAATCGGCGCGAGACACATCAATCTCGCGGCCTACAGTCTGGTTGAGACTGCGATTGTCGCCGGGCGGCGTTGTCGAAACAAGCGATGCAAGACGCGGCTCGTTGACGATGCGGAAATTCTGCGTATCGATCTGGCCGCGCATCGGGCCGTCAGCCGCACCGGCGAGCGCAACCTTGATCGTGCCGCCCTGCATATGCTCATACATGTTTAGAAAGCGCAGTATTGCACCGGCATCGGCCGCCTGCATTCTCATCGAGCGCCCGTTGCCATTCGAACCATTCTCAGCATTGATAACGCCGCCGGAACTGGACGTCGCCGACACCTGGAAGCCGCTGCCCCTGTAATCCAGCTTCATGTTGGACAGGTTTTCACCGTTGAAACCGGTCACGCTTTGAACATCGGCATTCAGCGAGAAGGAACCGGCACCGGCCAATGAGCCGCCCCCGCCATCCTCTTTGGAGGTGAAGCGTTTGATCAGGGGCCGCGCATCAAGGGCGCTGCCATTGACGCTCACCGCATAGCTTCCGCCGGATCGCTTCACCGAAACCGCGAAATTGTCGCCACGATTGAGGCTGACCTTGTCAAATGTGGCGGTCGATAAGGTGGCGCCCGAAAGCGCGATATTGCCGCTGGCCGCGAAAGTATCACCCGAAAGTTTGAAATTGGAGAGGTTGGTGGCGTTGTCCTTCTTCTCCATGACAAATTCAGCGGTGGCGGGAATCCCGGAACCCTTGCTCCAGCCGACCCATGGAAGCATGAGTTGCGCAGCACTCAGATCGGCAGAAATCGTCTGCTTTCCGGGCGCACTCTGCACCACGTCCAGCGTCACCGTGCCGGACAGGATATTCGAAAGCCCCGGCGCGATGGCATTGCGCGTCTTGTCGTCAAGCACGAGCTTGATGTCGCGGTCGCGTTCCGGGCCAGTCTCGCGCAGCGGCTCGATCATTTTGAGATCCGCCGGAATACCGTTGAGGCGCGCTTTCGTGACGATCAGAGCCTTGTCCGGATCTATCGTGATCGTGCCATTTGCCTCTGTGACTTTCTGGTTATCGAGAGGTTTGGCGATCGACAGGTTTTTGTAATCCAGCGTCACCAGCCAGCCGAGCGTATTGCGATCGACGCCCTTCTGCAGCGGAATGTCGGCTTTCACATTGCCGGAAATCTCACCTGAAAAGTCTTCCCCTTTCAGGTCCAGACGACGAAAAGCGTTGATCGGCTCGTAGGAAGCAAGTTGCGCCACGGCAGTTGCCTCGCCCGCAACATCGATGTCCAGCTTGCCGATAACCGGCCTGCTGCGAGAATCGCTGATCGTCAGCTTGCCATTACGGCCATCCACACGGCCGCCGTCAGGCAAATAGGCCGAGCCTTTGGAAAGCGTGACGTCCACACTTCGCCCGCCAAACCGTATCGTCCCGTCTGCGTCGCGAACGGGCGGCATTTGCCCGGTTGTGTCGAACCGCGTTCCGCTGATAGTGAACGCGCCGAATATTTCCTCGTCACTTAACGGTATGCCGTTTCCAAGCCGTCCCGGCTCGGTCTTCATGGTCAGTTCGCCCTCGGTCACCTGCCCGCCAAAGAGATGGTCCCGAACCCAGTCATGTGCGCCGCGCGCCGAAAACCAGGGCCACAATTGCTTGACCTCGGACACCGGCATGTCAGCCACTTTAAGATTGAATGAAACGCCGGGCGACTTGCCTTCTGGCAGCTCGATTGAAGCGCTGCCGGCGACGTTGCCGTCACTGCTTTTCACTGCAATCTCGTCGGCGCTCAGAACCCGCGTTTTCTCGCTGTAGGTACCCTGCAACTTTGCCGCCAGCGCGAAAGCGGGCTCAGAAGAGCCTTCCGGCGAAAGAGTCGCGTCGCTGCTCACCAGCTCATAGCGATAGGCTGGTGCTTGCGCCAAGTTGGAATCATGCGGCCGCGGGCCGATAGCGCCGTTGAAATTGAAACGCGAACGCCCCGACACGACGGCCAGCCGGTTTATCTCGATCTTTCCGCTTCCGGTCAGCAATGTTGCCGTCAGGTCGAGATCGCCGCTGAAGACGCCCGGCTTGCCCATATCGAGCGAGGCCGATTTCATCGAGAAATTCGCAGCTAACCTGGACGGATCTCCGCCGATGCCTTGCGATCCTTTCAGTGAAAGATTGACCGCCCCGAGCGCTGTCAGATCGGCTTCGCGCGGCGCCTCGCCTTGCGTTACCTGGCCTTGGCCCGCCTCCGAAACAACCTCTATCTGCAGATCGCTCACACGTTGCGAAACCTCGTCGCGAACCGCCGTTCCCGTGATGGACATGTTGCGTCCATCGATGTCGGCCATCGCCGATATCTGGATTTTCCCGGCACCGGCCTCTTCGAGAACAGCATTCTGGATGTGGATGACGCGCACCCTGCCGTCTTCGGGCAGCATGAACTCGACATTGTTCATTTCAATATGGCTGGTCGCGCCGCGCTGAACCGCGTCGAATGTCCTGCCGAGAGCCAGAAAGAAGCGTTCCGCGAGCTTGTCCGGGTCGATCAACCCGTCCTCGTTGCGCAAAGGGCGCGTCCAGTCGACTGCATCATTCGTCGGAAAGGCACCCGTCATGATGCGGGCATCCGAAATCGTGGCGCTTCCAAGCGCCAGACTGCCACGCAAAAGCGCTTCCGGCCGCATGCCGAAGCGGATTTCACCGGCACTCAGCATTTCCGCACCGTCAGTGCTGTTTTTCAGATTAACATCTTCCATTCGCACGGCGAGCAGCGAACCGCCGTCGATCGAGATACCAGAATGCGCCATCGTCGCATCCACATCGAATCCGGCGAAGCGCTCTATGGCTTTTTCGGCTTCGACACGCAGCTTTTCGGTTCCGATGCCGGTTTGGCCAAGCACGAAAAGCGCACCGACGATCAGGCCTAAAAATGTGGCGCCGACACCCAGCGTCTTAACGCAGGCACGGCTTATGGAACGCTTGCGCTTAGGTTCTGCAGAAGGATCGGCAGCCGAAGGCAAAGAGCCGAGATCGGCAATTTCCTCGCGCCGGAACCTTATTTTTTCGTGTCTTGGTATCTCGTGATCCACACGGTATCCATTCTGCAGCGGGATCAGGGAACGATTCCGGCCACGCCACTATAGGCGTCATCACACCGCGCGTAACCTCAAACAAGGGCATGGATATGGCTGAAATTCAAATCGGACAGGCCGCACCGGCATTCGACCTTCCGAAGGCTGGCGGCGGGACGATCAGCCTTTCATCGTTGCACGGTAAAATTGTCGTCCTCTATTTCTACCCGAAGGACGACACGAGCGGTTGCACCGCCGAAGCGATCGACTTCTCGGCCCTGAAAGGCGAATTCGACAAGATCGGCGCAACGGTCATCGGCATGTCGCCCGACAGCGTCAAAAAACACGACAAATTCCGCACAAAGCACGAATTGTCCGTCGAACTTGCTGCCGACGAGGAATTGAAGACGCTGGAGGCCTATGGCGTCTGGACTGAAAAAAGCATGTACGGCCGCAAATATATGGGCGTCGAGCGTACGACGTTTCTCATCGGCAAGGACGGAAAAGTCGTGCGGGTCTGGCGCAAGGTCAAGGTTTCCGGCCACGCCAAAGAGGTTCTGGAGGCCGCACAGTCGCTATAAAAGACGCAACATCCAGAAAATTGCGGGGAACTTTCCCGTACATCCGCACGTTGTCACAGCACAATGTTTCTAAAGGAGATTTGGATGTTTCGTGGACTTGCACTTTGGCTTTTGGGTATTCCGATTCCGATCATCATTCTGCTTTGGCTCATTCTGTAGCCAATACTTTTCAAGCTCAGAATTTTAAACTGCCACGAACACCAAAACCCGCCTCTTTTCGGCGGGTTTCTTCGTTTAAAGAGCGGAATTCCGCGCTTTTCCGGCTCTCGGCAAAGCTTTGTTAACCCTAACAATGTGTAATCATCCATGTATTCCATTCAACATCATGGAAATCCGCACACGTGGCTTATCGGGTTCAGGCGACACATTTCGGCAGGCGCAAAGAGCCTCACACCGTCATCATCGCGCGCGGCGATGAGATACGCCATTTCACCATCAGACCATGGTTGGCTGCCCTTATCGGATCAGCGCTTTGCGCAGTTGCGATCGGCTACCTTCTCGCAACCTCGTATCTCGTCATGCGCGACGATCTCATCGGCGCTTCGACCGCCAGGCAGGCACGAATTCAGCAAGCTTACGAAGACCGGATTTCCGCCCTTCGCGCGCAAGTCGATCGCATAACGAGCCGGCAATTGCTCGATCAGCAACTCGTCGAAAGCAAAGTCACCGAACTGCTCACGCGTCAGACCGAGCTGAATGAACGTCACGGACGGCTTGCCCCCATGCTTCCGGCAACCGCTGCGACCGGCAATCTTCCGGGCAACGCGCCCGTTCCCGCCCAAAAGCCCGAGATTCGCGCAAGCATCGATGGCGAAACGACACCAGGTTACGCCAAGGCAGCAGGTCTGCTCGCATTTCGCCCTGCCCGCCCCGCATTCGAGGATGAAACACCGGCTGATCGCGCGGATCTGATGTTCATCGCGATCAACAAATCTCTGCGCACGATCGAGAAAGAGCAGCTTTCAAGCATCAATTCGCTTGCGGAAAATGCGTATCAGACCGCCGATGCGATTTCGGAAGCGCTGGAATCTGCCGGACTGCCTATCGACACGGAGGATTCGGATAACGCGGTCGGCGGTCCTCTGATCGCACTGGACAAAGCGACCGTGTTCGACGCACGTGTCAAGGAACTGGACGAGGCTCTGACAAAACTGGAGACGATGAAGGAAAAGGCGCGTCTGCTGCCGATTTCAAATCCGGCTCCGGGACATCCCGTATCCAGCACATTCGGAGTTCGCAAAGATCCGCTTCTTGGAACGCCCGCGCTGCATTCCGGCATGGATTTTCGCGCGACACCCGGCACGCCGGTCAAAGCGACCGCCAAAGGCAAAGTCGTCCGTGCCGGTTGGGCCGGCGGCTATGGCCGCATGGTGGAAATCCTGCATGATGGAGGCTACTCGACCCGCTACGCCCATATGAGCAAGGTTCTGGCTCAAAAGGGCCAGAACGTGCAGCCGGGTGACATCATCGGAGAGGTTGGCAGCACCGGAAGGTCGACCGGTCCTCACCTTCACTATGAGGTGCGAAACCAAGGTGCCGCGACAGATCCGCTACGTTTTCTGAAGCTTGGGAAGGCCATTGGCCCCTACCTCTGAGCACGAAATTCCATCACCTAAAAAATCCGAAATTTTCCGGAACCGTTGAAACATCGCGACGTTCAGAAGCTGGATGTTTCTGATCGCGTCGCTGATGTCGATTGAACGTGTCCCCAGCGCTTTAATAGGGCATAATAGCCCTGTTCGAATCACTGCGTTTGGTCAAGATTTCTGGACTGAAGGTACTATCGGAATGCTGAACGGCAGCGCTCTATCTCCCCACGCTCAAATAACCAAATCAATTCTGTTTCCTGTGCCGGAAGCGGTGAAGCAAGCCATGCTTGTCTATCTCTGCAGCCAAGTGGAAGGACGTGCAATTTCCACCGCGGATGCCATCGGCTCGATGCGGCGCGATGCGCCCGAATGTACACTTACAGACAAACAACTCGAGCTTTACGCCGTCACGCAGGCCGTGGAGCAGGATTACGCGATCCGTTTCGATTGCAATGCGGCAGAAAAGACTCGCATCGAACTCGCCGAAAGCCTCTCGCCCAAGGCGGCTTACGATGACAAGATAGGCTATGCGACGCGCGCGGCCTGACGCGCTATCTTATTTGATTGGCAAAAATCCCGATTAAGGGCCGAATTGACGTCTCTACGGGTTTCTTTTGCCATATTCCAAGCTAGTATTCCGGCGATCCAGATTGTGGGGGCGCTCTCTCGGAAAGCTTGATGCTACTACGCCTGATTATCCTCTGCACCATCATCGCAATCTTCGCCTTTGGCTTCGCGGAACTCGTGAATTACGCCAGCGACCGTTCGGCCTCAGAGGCATGCGGAGAATGGTCGAATCCTGATTGCCCAGCGACATCTCCCCCCGCTGCAGAGTAATTCAAAAACTCTCGGAACATATTGAATCTCCATACGTTTCCCTTGAGAACCAACCAAGGAGAAAATTATGAATTGGGATCGTGTTGAAGGCAATTGGAAACAGGTCAAAGGTAAGGTCAAGGAGAAGTGGGGCGATCTCACCGACGATGACCTGGACGTGATCGACGGCAAGCGTGAGCAGCTCGAAGGCAAGCTTCAGGAGCGCTACGGTTACGCTAAGGATCAGGCCAAGAACGAAGTGGACAACTGGTATAACAGCCAGAAGCTCTGATCAAAAAGCCCCGGTACTCAGCCGGGGCTTTTTTCTTTAGCCGCGTCACTCACTCGCTCGAAATTTACGCGGCGCATTAACGTTTCATTTGGGACGTATGCCTAATTCTGCCTCGGGAGAAATATTCGGGGCCGTTCATGAGTGTAGTAAACATAGTCGCGTTTCCGCTTCATCGCAGGAAGACATTGGTAAAGGGGATTGCCAAGGTTTTGGCGTCCAAGAACGGCGAGGATGCAAATCGCTTCTGGCGCGATACTGCAAAGACCATTCTTCGTCAGCTTCAAACGCAAGGATTGCAGCAAGGCGATTCCGAACGCGAAGTCCGCGCCCTGCTTTCGGCAGTAATGGCCGAAATCCAATGGAACGCTGAGACGGCAACGGCCTGAGCGTCTTGTTTTGCCCGGCCGCTGCTTCTGAGATACAAATCTTCAAACCAGAACAGCCGGGCAGCACACAATGAACTCTGCAAATTCTATTGCCGCCATTTCGAAATTCGAGGTGATCGACGGCAATGCCGAGGAATTCCTTCAGCTTCTTCGCGAACACGCGAGAAAAGCGCTTCACGAAGATTCAGGCTGTCAGCGTTTTGGGATTTTCCGGCAATCGGCTGCTTCGTTCTTTTCGAACGAACTCTACGACAGTGACGCCGCTTTTAAGAATCACGAAGCAAGTGCGCGATCGGCATCATTCAATGCAGCGGCCAAGCCCCTGCTCAAATCGCATGAACGCATGACTGGCGAATCGGTCGAACATTTTGAACGAGAGCACGGAATTCACCCGAGCGACCTGAACGCGACAAACGACGATTGAGCCTGCCACCGGCAAGCCCAATCATCGCTAAAAGTGCCGCGACTATCGGCGCGAAAAGAAGCTGACCAGCAAACCTGCAACGACCAGACCGACGATTGCGGTGGCAGCCGGGTTGTCACGCGCCGTTTGTTCGACATCGCGAGCTCGCTTCTTGATATGCGGCAGCGCATCATTGAACCGCGCGCGTGCTTCGTCGTAAAAATCCGAAGCTACATCCACCGCATCGTCATAAGCATGCGCTCCGCGCTTGCCTGCCGCCTTTTTAAGGCTGGCGATTTCCTTGCGGAGACTCTTCAACTGATCTTCAAGATCGAGGTCGTCGCGAATTTTTGAAAAAGTGGAAGCCATGAAAAGCTGCTCCTGAACATATTTGAAATTACGCCTCTAAAATGCGCGGGGCTTCAAATCGTTCCGGTTGGCGGGCTCTACTTCTCCGATACGACATCCGCCGAATAACGTATCTCGCGCATCGGACGCACCTTGCGGGTTGTCGCGTCGTAGGTCGGGTGGGCCTTGTAGGCGGACAGCGCAGCCTGATCGTCGAACTCGGCGTAAACGACGATGTCGATTTCATCCGACCAGGTATCGACCTTGGTGTTCTTGGTGACTTCAAAGTGCCGCGAATGCGGGATCGTGCCGAGCGCCATGAGTTCGGAGCGGATCACGTCCACGCTCTCTCCCGGTTTGGCGCTGAAAAAGACTATATGCCGGATCAACCCAGCCTCCATGCAAATTTCATGGCGTCTTTTGGGTCGAAGCGGCAACAAGGTCAATGCGTCATATACCGACACTTCTCATAAGCGACTGGAGCGCCCTGATCACCATGTCGAGATAACGGCCATTGTTCCTCGCCGCATCCCAAACGATCAATCCGGTGATGAGACAGACGGCAACAACGTAACGCAAAAAAGCCTCCCGATTTTATAAATATTCAGGTTTTTTCACTGTGCGAATCTGGATTCCACTAGACGGCTTGCTCATGCAGCCTAGCAGCCAATAGTAAAACGAACAGTTTCAAATGTTGACGCGATTAGAATCTGTCCATTCAGCTTTTGTATACTGGCATATCGGTTGGCCCAGAACACCTCTTGAAGTTTTTGAAAACGACGTGGAATATCGTAGCCGGCATTCAACGGGGAGGAGCTGAAACTAATGACGGAAATTCGTCGTTTCAGTGAAAGTCCATCTTTTCCAAAGAGTTGGACAAAATTCTTTTGGAGATGCGACTTGAAGGCCCGGCTATGAAATCGACAAATGACAAAAGCCTGGTTTCAAGCGAAACCGTAAAGCTGGACGAGCACAATTTCGCGGAGTTCGCAAAAGGCCTTCCAGCCCGCGTCCGTATGGTGCTTTCGGGCGCAATGCAGCTTGCCCGCGGCTCGCTTCACATCACCATGCCAGATGGCCGCGCCGTACTGGTAGGCGGCAAGGCTCCCGGACCGGACGCAGCCCTCATTCTCAACAATTGGCGCCTGCCCGGCCGCGCATTCACCGGCGGCACGATCGGCGTTGCCGAATCCTATATCGACGGCGATTGGGAAAGCCCGGACGTGACGAGCTTTCTTGAACTCTTCGTCGTCAATGTGGAAGCCGGCGAACGGGTTGCAGGCGGTGCAAACTGGCTGATGAATACCGTCCAGCGCATCCGCCACTGGCTGAACGAAAACACGCGCACCGGCTCGAAGCGCAATATTTCCGCGCATTACGATCTGGGCAACGCCTTTTACGGTCAGTGGCTCGATTCGAGCATGACCTATTCTTCGGCGCTTTATGCGAACGGCGCGAACGATCTGGAAAGCGCACAGGCCGCCAAATACCGCGCGCTGGCAAAAGACACCGGCATCACTTCCGATTCGCATGTACTTGAAATCGGCTGCGGCTGGGGTGGTTTTGCCGAATTCGCGGCCAGCGAAATCGGCTGCCGGGTGACGGGGCTGACGATCAGCCAGGAGCAATATGACTTCGCGACAGCGCGCATGGCAAAGTCGGGCCTGTCGGACAAGGTCGAGATCAAGCTTCAGGATTATCGCGACGAGAGCGGCAAATACGACAACATCGCCTCCATTGAGATGTTCGAGGCCGTTGGTGAGAAATATTGGCCGGTCTTCTTCGGCAAGGTCAAAGAATGCCTGAAACCCGGTGGCACGGCGGGCATGCAGATCATCACCATCAACGAAAACGCCTATGAGCTTTACCGCAGCAGACCGGATTTCATCCAACGCTACGTGTTTCCGGGCGGCATGCTGCCCACGCCTTCTCACCTGAAGTCCCTCGGAAACCAGCACGACCTTTCCTATCTGCGCGAGCGCATTTTCCCGCAGGATTATGCGCGCACCCTCGCCGACTGGCGTATCCGCTTCTGGGCATCTTGGGAAAAGCTGGTGCCACTCGGTTTCGACGAGCGCTTCAAGAAGCTCTGGGAGTTTTACCTGCATTATTGCGAGGCAGGTTTCCGCGCCGAATATATCGACGTGCGGCAGGTCGTTTATCAGGCGAAGTAAGAGCCGCTTTGCCTCGCTGCGATGTCGTATTTCGAATGCGTATTATCCGCGTGGCGCGATAGGCTTTGCAAATGAGCCAGACCCTGAACGAGTGGCGAAAAGCCGAGCGTAGTCGCCTGATCGAAGAACGGCTGGCTATACCTGCTGAAATGCGCTCAGTGATGTCGGTCGAAATCAGCAAGGCGCTGGATCTGGAGATCGGCGATTTCCGCGGCCGCACGGTCAGCCTCTATTGGCCGTTTCGCGGCGAGCCGGACATGCGCCCGTGGATGAATGCGATTATCGAGCGCGGCGGAGCGGTTGCCCTGCCAATAGTGGTGGAGAAAGCGCAGCCTCTGATTTTCAAGGCCTACAAGCCCGGCGACCGGTTGGAAAAAGGCGTCTGGAACATCCCGATCCCGGCGGATGGCGCTCCAATCATACCTGATGTGGTCATCGCGCCGGTGGTCGGCTTTGACGCAGAAAACTACCGGCTGGGCTATGGCGGCGGCTTTTTCGACCGTACATTGGCCGCCATGCCGGAAAAGCCCTCGGTGATCGGCATCGGCTACGAGAGCGCGCAAATCCCGTCGATACGGCCGCAGCCCTACGACGTCGTCATGGATATGATCGTGACCGAGCGCGGCCGCTTTACGCCGAAATCTTGAGACCGGACTTTTCCCGCGGCGGCTGTACGCGCTCCAGCGGAATGCCGACGCTCGTACGGTCCACGATTTCGCGAAGCGCGAAAGACGAATTGATCTTGATGACATGCGGCATCGCCGTCAGCCATTCCTTGTGGATGCGTTCATAGTCGGCCAGATCCTTGGCCGCGATGCGCAGGATATAGTCGTACTCGCCGGACATTAGATGGCACGAAAGGATGTTGGGGCATCGCTTCACCGCAGCTTCGAAATCGGCAAGCGTCTGATGAAACTGGCCGGAAAGCGATATGTGGACGATGGCCGTCATTTCGTGGCCCAGCGAAGCATTCGACAGCCGCGCATGATAGCCTCTGATGACGCCGGTCTTCTCAAGATTGTCCAACCGGCGCGAGCAGGCGGATTGCGACAGGCCGACCTTTTCGGCCAAGGTCGCATTGGCCATTCTTCCGTCTCGCTGCAAGGCATCGAGAATCGCAATATCAATCCTGTCCAGTGCCATTAGCCGACAATCCTTCGATAAAATCGCAATTATGCGCAATGATTAACGAATTTTACGCCACTCGACAAATCAATTCGCAAACATATTTTCCGGCTTTTATGTTCAAATACCGCTCATAACAAGACTATATGAGGAGATCCTGTCATGCGCGTCGGTTGCCCCAAAGAAATCAAGAATCATGAATATCGCGTGGGCCTGACGCCCGGCGCAGTTCGCGAATACGCGGCCCACGGCCATGAAGTTCTCGTTGAAACCGGTGCCGGTTCCGGCATCGGCGCTGACGACAACGCCTACCGCTCCGCAGGCGCGAAGATCGCTAAGACTGCGGAAGAGGTTTTCGCCAAATCCGACATGGTCGTGAAGGTGAAAGAGCCGCAGCCCAACGAATGGGTGCAGCTTCGCTCCGATCAGATCCTCTATACCTATCTTCACCTCGCTCCAGACCCGGAACAGACCAAGGGCCTGCTTGCCTCGGGCGTGACCGCAGTTGCCTATGAAACCGTGACGGATGATCGCGGCGGCCTTCCGCTGCTTGCACCGATGTCGGAAGTCGCAGGCCGTCTCTCGATCCAGGCTGGCGCAACAGCACTTCAGAAGGCCAATGGCGGACGCGGCGTGCTGCTGGGCGGCGTTCCGGGCGTTCTGCCGGGCAAAGTCACCGTTCTCGGCGGCGGCGTCGTCGGTCTTCATGCGGCCAAGATGGCCGTCGGCCTCGGCGCCGACGTCACGATCATCGACCGCTCGATCCCGCGCCTTCGTCAGCTCGACGACATTTTCAACGGTCGTGTCCATACCCGCTACTCGACGGTGGAAGCACTTGAGGAAGAGTGCTTCAGCGCAGACATCATCGTCGGTGCTGTGCTGATCCCCGGCGCCGCCGCCCCCAAGCTTGTAACCCGCGAGATGCTTTCGGGCATGAAAAAGGGCGCGGTCCTCGTCGATGTCGCCATCGATCAGGGCGGCTGCTTCGAGACTTCGCATGCAACCACCCATGCAGAGCCGACCTACGAAATCGACGGCATCATTCACTACTGCGTAGCCAACATGCCGGGTGCCGTGCCCGTCACCTCCGCGCAGGCGCTGAACAATGCGACGCTGCATTATGGATTGCAGCTTGCCGACAAGGGCCTGAAGGCACTGGTGGACGACCATCATCTGCGCAACGGCCTGAACGTCCATCGCGGCCGCATCACCAACAGCGCAGTCGCTGAAGCTCTTGGCTACGAGCTGGCAGAGCCGAAAATGGCGCTGGCCGCAGCCTGAGACATTACACCTTAAAGAAAAAAGCCCGCCGGTAACTTGGCGGGCTTTTTGTTTGGCGGTTTAACGGAGGAAATCGTCGATCCGGCGCAGCGTCACGCGGCGGTTCTGCCAGTTTTCGTTCTGGGTCGGCACCAGCAGATATTCTTCGCCGTAGCCGACAGTTTCCAGCACATAGGGCGGCACGCGAAATTCGCGAACCAGCGTGCGCTTCAGGGATTCGGCACGGCGTTCCGACAATATCTGGTTGGAATAATCAGATCCGACAGCATCCGTATGCCCTTCGATGAGCACGCGCGTATCCGGCCTGCGGCGCACAAGCCGGTTGATCGCAGTCGCGATATTCTCGATCTTTCCATATTGCGAATTCGGAATTTCGGCCGAACCGAAGGCGAAATTGATCGACTGGATGTCGATCGACGGGGCCGCGCGGCGCAATTCGGGCCGGCGCTTGAATTCGCGGATATCGACCCGCTCGCTCTGGCGCAGCTTTCTCGTCGGCGCAGCATCGAGCCTGCGCTCGATTTGCGAAGCCGATGGCGTATTGGCCTGCGCAAAGACCTGAGTTGGAACGACAAGCGCTGCAATGAGCGCAACAGCAACATGACGACGGTTCAACATTTCCCTAGCTCTCCAAAAGGTGCTTACCCGCGAACTAATGCCAAACTCCGCCTGAATTATCGATGAACAGCGGGTTCAGCAATCGTTGGCAGATCCCGAAAGTTGCGCAACCTCGCTTTCGCGTAATATCGCCCCAAGTTATTCTGAATACATTGCGGTGGAGATTTTGCAGCATGGCAAAGCTCGTCTTTGGAATGAACCAGTCCCTTGATGGCTACGTCGACCACATGGAATTTGCGCCTGATCCCGTACTGTTTCGTCACTGGACAGAGCATGTGCGCGATCTGACCGGCAGTGTGTACGGCCGCCGCATGTACGAGATCATGCGCTATTGGGATGAAGACCGTCCTGAGTGGACCCCGGATAAACACGAGTTCGCAGCAGCATGGCGTCGCCAACCAAAGTGGGTCGTGTCGCGTTCGTTGAAGTCGGTCGGTCCCAACGCCACCCTTGTCGGGGATGACATCGGGGTGGTGATACGTGACCTGAAGGCTCGGCTCGCTGGGGAGATTGCAGTTTCCGGACCAGATCTGGCACGAAGCCTAACCGATCTGGGTCTTATCGATGAATACCGCCTTTACATGCACCCCGTCGTGCTTGGTCGCGGTAAGCCATTTTTCCCTGGCCCCCGTCCGCCGCTCCGCCTTGTTTCTACCGATCACATCGGCAAGGACGTGATCAGGTTGACATACGTACCTGCTTAATCAGCGCATTACGCTTTCGCAGCGCTCCTGAAACGGCAGAGGCTTCACCACTTCCGTTTTCTGGCCCACCGGCGCGAAACCCAGCTTTTGATAAAGCGGCAGTGCAGCGGGATGGTCGAGCGTGCATGTCTGTACCGAAACGAGGCGCGGACCGTGCGACCAGGCGGCTTCGATAGCCGCACCCAGAAACCAGCGGCCAAGCCCCTGCCCCGTTGCATGCTCCATCATGCCGAAATAGGCCAGTTCGACGCTTTCCGGCAGATTCGGCTTTATGTCGAAGAAGCCAGCCGGTGCGCCATCGACGTAAAGCACGCGAATGTCGCGATCCTCGCGGTGCAAACCGGCAGACAGCGCGAAATCATCAAGTCGCAACACGTTGACCCAATGCCATTTGCGCCCCACCCGATCCATAAGGTAGCGGTAGTAATGCAGCGGTATGTTTTTCGTCTTCAAAAGAGCGATCTGCCTGCCTGTCGGCAGCGCCGGATAACGGCCCGGCTGCTTGTGCATTTCGAGAAACGTCACAGTCACCGGGATCGGTGAAAGGTCTTCCGCCGCAGCGGACATCGGCTCCGTCATGTTCAATCCTTACCGGTAATGACCGGCGTGTCCGTCAGCCCGCCCCATTCGGTCCATGACCCGTCATAAAGGCGATTATTCGAGTGTCCGACCGTTTCCAGCGCTAGCGTGATGACCGCAGCCGTCACGCCCGAACCGCAGGACGTCACGGCTGGCCGGTTAAGATCGACGCCTGCCTTGTCGAAAATCGCGCGCAAGCGCTCCGGCGGCAGAAGTTTTCCGTTTTCCGACAATGATGACGCAGGAATGCTTTTCGCGCCCGGCATATGGCCTGAGCGAACGCCAGCCCTCGGCTCGGGGTCTGTTCCGGCAAAGCGCCCGGCAGGCCGCGCATCGAGGATTTGCGCATCGCCGCTGGCGACTGTCTGGCGCATGTCGTCAAGGCTGGCGACGCGTTCGGCATCGAAATTTACATGGAACACGCAAGGCGCGATTTTCGTCTGCTCGCTGGTAGTCTTTTTCCCGGCTGCTTTCCATCCATCGAAGCCGCCATCAAGCAGATAGACCTGATAAATGCCCATCGTGCGGAACATCCACCAGACGCGCGGCGCGGAGAACATGCCGGGGCCATCATAGACCACGATCGTATCGTCAGCCGAAATGCCCATCGCGCCGGCATGCTTTGCGAAAACATCTGCCGGAGGAAACGTATGCGGAAGACTGGCTTCTGCATCAACGACCTGATCCTGATCGAAGAACACCGCGCCCGGAATATGCGCCGCCTCATATTCGGCCCGCGCATCGCGGTTTTGCGCAGGCAGATACCAGGACGCATCGACAATCGATATTCCGGGCGATCCGAGCTTGGCTTCCAGCCAGTCCGCATCGACCGTGAAAGGGCTTTCCTTGCTCATGTCAGTTTTCCTTAAACGGCCGGAATCGGCCCGAAACGAATGCGGAAGCGACGATTCTCGCGTCCTTTTTTCTCGATCTTGCCGATGTGGATTTCACCGATCTCACCAGTATGCGCCACATGCGTTCCGCCGCAAGGCTGACTGTCGATCGAAGCATCATCGCCGATGCATACCAGCCTTACATGACCGTTTCCGACCGGCGGGCGAACGTTCTTCGACTTGATAAGCCCAGGATCTGCCGCAAGTTCCTCGTCCGAAATCAGCCGCATGAAAATGGGGTGGTTGGCAACGATAAGCTCGTTCAGCTTTGCCGTGATCTCATCCTTGGTGAATTCCACGCCCGGAAGATCGAAATCCACGCGCGAGTCGTTCTCATTTACCGCAGCCCCGGTAATCGGATACGGGCAAACGACAGAGAGAAGATGGCATGCCGTGTGCATTTTCATAAGCCGGTAGCGGCGATCCCAATCGATTGCCATAACCACCTTTTCACCGATCTGGAACGCAGGCTGATCGGGCGCCGGAATATGGACGATTTCGTTCTTCGTTTCGCCGGTAATCGTTTCCGCAATCTCGATACGGCTGCCGTCTTCGCGTTTCAGATGTCCGGTATCGCCCGGCTGGCCGCCTGAGGTCGCATAGAAGATCGTGCGGTCGAGAATGATCCCGCCACGCTCGTTGAGCGCGACAATGGTGGCTTCCGCCTCGCGAAGATAGGAATCGTCGCGAAACAGGATTTCCGTCGAAGCACCCATCAGGTCGTTGCCTCGAATGGAATGGAAATCGAACTTTTCTCGCTCATCCACTCCGGTTCGGGCAGATTCTTCGAACGCAGGAATTCCGGGTTGAAAAGCTTCGACTGGTAGCGTGTTCCATAGTCGCAAAGCACGGTGACGATCGTGTGGCCCGGCCCCAGCTCGCGCGCCAGGCGGATGGCTCCGGCGATATTGATGCCGGTAGAACCGCCGAGGCAAAAACCCTCTTCCTGAACGAGCCGGAAGACGATCGGCAATGCCTCTTCATCTGGAATCTGAAACGAGAAATCGGGTGTGAAGCCGTCGAGATTGGCAGTAATACGCCCCTGCCCGATGCCTTCGGTGATCGAGCTGCCTTCCGACTTCAGTTCTCCGCTCGTGTAAAAGCTGTAAAGCGCCGCACCCAGCGGGTCCGCCAGTGCGATCTTCACCGATGAGTTCTTCGATTTCAGGCCCATGGCGACCCCGGCCAAGGTTCCGCCCGTGCCGACCGCCGACACGAAACCATCGACCTTGCCGTTCGTCTGCGACCAGATTTCCTCGGCAGTCGTCTGAATGTGCCCCTCGCGATTGGCGACATTGTCGAACTGGTTCGCCCAGATCGCGCCATTTGGCTCGGTTTTCGCCAATTGCTCGGCCAAACGTCCCGAAACCTTCACGTAATTGTTCGGATTCTTATAGGCGACCGCAGGAACTTCGAGCAGTTCCGCACCCAGCACACGCAGGGCATCCTTCTTTTCCTGGCTTTGCGTATCGGGAATGACGATGACCGTGCGGTAGCCGAGCGCTTTTGCGACGACTGTCAGGCCGATGCCGGTGTTGCCAGCCGTTCCTTCGACGATCACGCCACCCGGTTTGAGCAGGCCCTTCTTCTCGGCGTCGCGAATGATGAACAGGCCCGCGCGATCCTTTACCGATTGGCCCGGATTCATGAACTCGGCCTTGCCGAGGATTTCGCAGCCCGTTTCTTCCGAAGCTCTTTTGAGCCGGATGAGCGGAGTGTTGCCGATCGCGTCGATCACCGAATTGAGCATGAACCTATCCTTGTTTCGAACCCGGACCCTAGAAATGTGGCGCAGCTCTTTCAAGGGACCAGTTTCCTCAACACGTTGTCATTCGGCATTTTGATTCACGTTTTCATGAAAAGCCGAGCCTGACCCGCGCAATTTGATCCAAAAAACATGGTTTTGCGTAACAAGGGCGAAAATGCTAATGCCGTCGAAAGCCTCTCGCGGCCATATGTTCGAATCTGGATTTATGACAAACGAAATGAACGGCAGGATCGAAGCGCTTATGGCGCGCTATGTCGCCGGAACGCTGCCGGAGCCGGCGCGCATACTCGTCGATACGCATCTTGCGCTGAAGGATACGAATCGCGATCTGGTTCAAGGCCTCGAAGCGATGGCCGGTGACGATCTCGAGAAAACCGAAATTGCGGCTATGACCAGGCGCGACGAGCGTCTGGAACGTATTTTCGTGAGTTCCGCGCCTAAAATCGCGCCTCGCGCCGAATCCACCGGCATTTTTCCGGCGCCTCTCAAGGACTTCATCGGTTTCGACGCGGATCAGGTGCCGTGGCGCACCAAGCTTCCGGGTTTCCGCGAATTCGACATCGGCGAGTTCGACGGTTGCCATGCCAGCCTTTTCTGGATCAGGCCCGGTAGAAAAATTCCGGCGCATCACCATGAAGGCATGGAACTGACGCTGGTTCTCCACGGTGCATTCAGCGACGTATTCGGTCGCTATGGCCGCGGCGAGATTGCCGTTGCCGACGAAACGGTAGATCACCGTCCGATTGCCGAAAACGAGACGCCGTGCATCGGCTTTGCCATCACGGAAGGTTCCCTGCGTCTGAGTGGCCCGGTCCATCAGCGTCTGGGAGATATTCTAGGGCTTTAGCAAACCGACCGAATTACGCACCGGAACCGACGAAAGTCGTTTGCGGTAGAAACTGCGCGCTACGCAAGTACCAGGATAGGGAACGATAGAGGCATGGCGATTTATCGCGCGAACCCGAAGGACGGCGTGGCCTGGGTCACAGGTGCGAGCACCGGCATCGGCCGTTCGCTGGCGCTCGATCTTGCGGCAGAGGGCTACACCGTTGCCGTGACCGCGCGCGACGAAGAGCGTCTGGTGTCTTTGGAAAGCGAAGCTAAGGGACCGGGCCGTATCATCTCATTCCCATGCGATGTAACCGATGGCGTTGCGATGCTCGCAACTGTTGTCGCGATCGAAGAACAGCTTGGTGCAATTGCGCTGGCGGTCTTCAACGCCGGTACGTATTTTCCGACCCGCGGAGAACGGCTCGACGCGCTGAACATCATAAATTCATTCGACATCAATCTGTTCGGCGTCCTCCACGGACTGGTGCCGGTCGTGGAGCGCATGCGCCTGCGCGGCCAGGGCCATGTCGTTTTCGTAGGCTCGGCCTCGTCCTATTTCGGCTGGCCGTCCGCTGCCGCCTACGGCTCCACGAAAGCGGCCCTCAACAATTTCGCCGAGTCGCTGAAGCATGATTTCGATAAGATGAATATCCGCATCCAGCTCGTGAATCCGGGTTTCGTCGATACGCCGCTAACCGAAAAGACCGGTTTCTCCATGCCTGCACTCGTGCCGGTTGCCGATGCTTCGAAGCGCATGGCAAAGGGCTTTCGCAGCGGCGGTTTCGAAATCTCGTTTCCACGCCGCCTGAACTGGCCGCTCAAACTTCTTCGGGCGCTGCCTTTCAGCTTCCGCTTCTGGCTGATCCACAAGATCACGGGCTGGAAGGACCGGCCCATGGCCAAGGCGCGCAAGCCACGGTCTTAGGTTTGCTCCGGCTTCGCATCACGAGCGGCGAGATAAACCGCAAGCGCGAAACCCAGCGTAACCAGATAGAACAGGAAAAGCGCCGTGTAAGCGGTTGCCGGGTTATCGGGCGTGGTTGACGCGGTGACGACACCACCGGTCATGAACTGCATGACGCCAACGCCGCCTATCGAGAAAAAGTTCATCAACGTCACGCCGCGTCCGGTCAGATGGCGAGGCACGAAAGCGCGCGCATGGGCCATCAGCAAGGCATAGCTGCCGCCGGCAACGCCGATCACGACCAGTGCAACGGTCGTTTCGAAAATGCCAGGAACCGGCACGAATGCCAGATAGGCCAGCACGAGCAGGCTTGCCGTATTGCCGACCACGGCAACCCATTTGCGGGTTTTGAAGATCACGTCCATGGGCCCGTATAGAAACGACCCGGCGACCATTGCGAGCGCCATGAAGAACGTGACCTGCCCGATCAGGATGACGTCGGCGCCATAGACATCCGAGAGATATGGCCCGGCCCAAAGGCCTCGTATTCCAGTCGCGGGCGCATAGTTCAGCGCGGTAAGCGGAATGATCGGCCAAAGCACGCGCAGCCGCATCAATTCCGCATAGCCGGAAAATCCACTGCCCGTATTTTCGTGATCGCGCGGCGGATCGCGCACCAGCGCATAGACTGCAAGCGCCGTCGTCACCGTAAAGCCAGCAAGAATTACCAGCACGAAGCGCCATCCGAAGGCTTCCGCGGCATTTGCCAGCGGCGAAGCGCCGATGACGTTTCCGGCAGTACCGAAGGCGATCGTCCACGATGCCAGAACGGCAAACCTTGCCGGCGGATAATTATGCGCGAAAATAACCAATATGGACATCAGGACCGGCGCGCAGCCCAGCCCGATCAAAGCCATGGCGCAGATGACCATCCACGGCTCGACGGCCATCGAGAATAGCAATGCGCCGCCCCCGCCGCAGACGCCGAGCAGGATCGACGCCGTACGTTTCGGCCCCCATCGGTCGAGCGACACGCCGATTGCGAACTGGGCAAGTGCAAAAGCAGCGAACCATGCACCGGAAGCAACGGAAAGCTCCGCTTTCGTCATTCCGATCTCGATTGTCAGTATCGGGGTAAGCACGGCCATGAAAGACCGGTAGAATTGCGAAAGCACGTAGCCAATCGCCAGCGCCGCTATACCGGCCATGAACTTCCCCCCGGAAAAAATAAGGGCGGCTATGACACCGCATAGCCGCCCCTATCTTAAAGTCGGTATTCACGCAATTAGCCCAAAGCCTTGGGCCAAGCTTTAGCCCGGTTTAAGCCGCGCGCGCCGCAGGCTTGCGAGCGCCGAAACGCTTCTTGCCGCGGAAAGGCTTCTTGGCGTCGCCGCCCTCGCCACCCGGCTTGCCGCCGAAAGACTTGTTTCCGAACCGGTTGCCGCCCGGCTTGGCGCCGCGTGGCTTCTGGCTCGAGCGATTTTCCTCGCGGTCATTCGCAGGCGTGAAGACACGATCCTGCTTGTCGCGCGGCGAAGGCTTCGGGTCAGGCTCGCCGGTATGATCTGCCCCAACCGGCAGCTTCATACGAATAATGCGCTCGACCTGACGCAGCTTCGATGCTTCGGCCGGATCGCAAAGCGTGATCGCAATGCCGTCCGCGCCGTTACGGCCCGTACGGCCGATACGGTGAACATAGCTTTCCGCCTCATCCGGCAGGTCGAAATTCACGACATGGCTGATGCCGGGAACATCGATGCCGCGTGCAGCGATATCGGTCGCGACCAGAATGCGCATCGAGCCATCACGAAAACCGTTGAGGGCCTTCTGACGTGCATTCTGCGACTTGTTGCCGTGAATGACGGCAACCTTGAAACCGTCGCGTTCGAGATCGCGCGTCACGCGGTCTGCACCATGCTTGGTGCGCGAGAACACGATCACCGAGCTCATCGCCGGATCAGCCAGCATTGCCGACAGGATCTGACGCTTCTGCTTGGTGCGGGCCAGAACGACACTCTGCTTGATTTCGGCAGCGGTCGTGCTCTGCGGCGAAACTTCGACGCGCAGCGGGTTCTTCAAAAGACCCTTTGCAAGATCGGCGATTTCATCCGGCATGGTTGCCGAAAAAAGAGCCGTCTGGCGGTCATGAGCGGTCGCCTTGGCGATTCGCTTCACATCGTTGATGAAGCCCATGTCGAGCATACGGTCGGCCTCGTCCAGCACCAGCCATTTGGTGTCGGCAAGAACGACTGCGCCTTCGCGGATCAGATCCATCAGGCGGCCCGGCGTTGCGATGAGAACATCGACGCCCGGTGCGATTTTCTTGATTTGCTGGAAGCGCGAAACGCCGCCCAGCACGAGCGCCGTCGAAACATGCGCGCCTTTGGAGAACAGACGAATGGCCTCCTCGATCTGCACGGCAAGCTCACGCGTCGGAGCAAGGATCAGCGCACGCGCCGTCTTGGGGCGACGCTTCGTGCCGAGTGCGATGATCTTGGAAAGGATAGGCAGGGCAAAAGCTGCCGTCTTGCCGGAACCCGTCTGTGCGATACCCAAAAGGTCGCGGCCTTCCATCTGTGCTGGAATGGACTGCTCCTGAATGGGCTTGGGCGCAACGAGGCCCGCATTTTCTGTGGCTTTCAGCAGTGCGCCGCTGATGCCGAGTTCGGCGAAACCCTTTTGCTTCGCCTCAATATCATTATTCAATTTCTTCATCTTTCATGCGGACATCGCCGCAAAAACTCGCGACGGGGCGCAACCCGTCCGATAAATTCTTTCATGAAACGACAAGGCGGCGGGCTTACATTGCCCGCTCGGCTGCGCTGTCGTGCTCACGATCTTTGCCGTGAGCGTTCCACAATCTCCGCTCATTCGGGGATGGTGGAACCAGACGCAACCAGTCCCCTCACGGGAAAGCCGGAAAAACCCGGCCCAAGCGCCTGCTGCGCATATGGGACAATTCGCGGCAAAACGCAAACAGAATTATTGTGCAGCGCAAAACGGCTTAACTGGCTTCGTGCGCCATGGATTGCAGCTTCAGCACCGAATTCCAGTTCCGGGCGGTGATCGCAACGCCAAGTATCCTGTCGATTTTCGGCCCCAGCTTCGAGTCCGAAAAACCCTTCGGCGTATGAAAATAGAGCGCGTGCGCGTCGATATGGAGATTTTCCGTTTCAGTGACCTTCCCCTTCAAAGCCGCGATGGCAGCCTGTTCAGGTTCGGTCTTGAGAACGAAAAGATGAAGCTTTGTCGGCTCCTTGGTCTCTTCGCGGAAAGGGTTTTTCTCGACCATCCGGTCGAAATCCTTGCTGCTGATGACGAAGATTTCCTTGGTGAAGTCGAAATGCTTTGCCGTGAGAACCGCGATTTTGCGCTCGACCTCTTCAGCCTTTTTGTCGGAGGTCAAAACAGCGTTTCCGCTGTTGATGTAAGTGCGGACATTGCCGAATCCGGCCTCGGTCAGCACCTCGCGCAAAGGTTTGGTCGGCAATTGAGTCGCGCCACCGACACCGCGAAACAGGATTATGAATGACGTCATTTCACGAACCCTAGATGATCAGCCCCGCGAGTGTCTCATTGTCCGTGATATCCTGATAGGCCCATCCGGCTTCATGGAAGCGCTTGCTCAGGATGGCAAAATTCTTCGCATCCTTGGTTTCGATACCGATCAGCACCGAACCAAAATTGCGGGCTGATTTTTTCAGATATTCGAAGCGCGTGATGTCGTCTTCGGGTCCAAGCAGATCGAGGAAATTGCGCAAGGCGCCCGGTCGCTGCGGGAAGCGGAAGACGAAGTATTTCTTCAGTCCTTCGAAGCGAAGCGCGCGTTCCTTGACGTCCGGAAGCCGTTCGAAATCGAAATTTCCGCCCGAAACGACGACAACGATCGTCTTTCCCTTGATTTCTTTGCGCGGAAAATCCTTCAGCGCATCGATGGCCAGCGCACCGGCAGGTTCCAGCACGATGCCCTCGACATTGAGGATTTCGATCATCGTCGCGCAAAGGCGGTTCTCCGGGATAAGCCGCACGTCGTCGCCCGAAAAGCGCTGAAGCTGTTTCAACGGCTCGCGTCCGATCTCCGCAACGGATGCGCCATCGACGAAATTGTCCACCGCTTCGAGCTTGATGCGTTTTCCGGTTGTCAGGCTTTGATGAAGGCTCGGCGCGCCGGAAGGTTCGCAAAACACGAAACGAGGATTGAGGCCTGCCTCGGTCATGAAGCGGCTGACACCCGCCGCAAGTCCACCGCCGCCGACAGGCAGGATCACCATATCCGGCTGCTTGCCCGCTGGCATCTGCGCGACGATTTCATCTGCAACGGTCGCCTGCCCTTCGATGATGTCCTTATGATCGAAAGGCGGCACCATATGCGCGCCCGCTTCCGCCGTGAAAGCGATGGCTGCACGATAACAATCGTCGAAAAAGTCGCCCACCAGCCGGATTTCGACAAATTCACCGCCGAAAAGCCGGGTTTTTTCGATCTTCTGCTGCGGCGTCGTCACCGGCATGAACACCACGCCCTTCTTGCCGAAATGGCGGCAGACAAAGGCGAAGCCCTGCGCATGATTGCCTGCGGAAGCGCAGACGAAAAGCTCGGCCTTGTTTCCAGCCGACAGCGCTTTTCGGAAGAAATTGAAGGCGCCGCGTATCTTATAAGAGCGAACCGGGGTCAGATCTTCACGTTTCAGCAGAATGCGCGCGCCGGTCTTGCGGGAGAGATAGGCGTTTTCCTGAAGCGGCGTTTCGGGAAAAAGTTCGCGCATGGCGCCCGTTGCGTTGGCAACGCTATCGGCAAAGCTTGTCATTACAAAATCCCGGCTGGCTGAAGTCGCAATTCCTGTTGTTCAACCCGCGCAGCCTATTGCATATTCGTCCGCACGAAGCCACTGTCCGGCCTTGTCGGCCCGGTAACGCAGACGGGAAAATGTTGGAAGTCGCATTGTCCAGAGTCCGCTGGTGAACAGGGTAGCCATTCGAGCCGCGACACATGTGGCCGCGATTTTCGCAATCTATCTCGCCATATCGATGCTCATTCCGGCAGCGGTCGATCTTTATTACGGCAATGACGACTGGAAGGTCTTCGCCTTCTCTGCCGTGTTCATGGGCGGGTTGGCGCTGGCCGTGGCACTGGCCACGCAAGGCCGACCTCCGCCGGTCAACACCCGCTTCGGCTTCCTGCTGGTCAATCTCCTGTGGCTGACGATGGCCATTGCAGGCACCGTGCCATTCCTCGCCTCTTCTCTGGAGATGAGCCTGACGGACGCGATTTTCGAATCCGTTTCCGGCATCACCACCACCGGCTCGACCGTCATCTCCAGTCTGGACAGCGCGCCACCCGGCCTTTTGATGTGGCGTTCGCTTCTGAGCTTCATGGGCGGCCTGGGCGTCATCGCGCTCGGCCTGTTCCTTTTGCCGTTTCTCAATATCGGCGGCGTGTCCTACTTCAAGATCGAATCGTCCGACATTGAAGACAGGCCCTTCGAGCGCTTCCAGACCTTTACATTGAGCCTGATCGGCATCTACACGGCGCTCGTCTTTGCCTGCGCGATTGCCTATTCGGCTGCCGGCATGGAGGGTTTCCACGCCGTCAACCACGCAATGTCAACGGTTGCGACCGGCGGTTTTTCGACCCATGACACATCCTTCATCCGCTATGCGAACAATTCGGCTATCCTCTGGATCGGCTCCATCTTCATGTTCATCGGTGCACTGCCGTTCTCGATCATGATCCTCTTCGCCGTTCGCGGACGCTTCGATGCGATCCGCGATCCGCAGATACGCGTTTTCGCTGGCTATTCGATTGCTTTGGCGATCGCGGTCGCAATCTATTTGCGCGTGACGGACGGCGTGCCGTTCTTCGAAGCACTCACGCAATCCACCTTCAATCTTCTGTCGATCATCACCACCGCCGGTTTCGCCAGCCAGGATTACACGCTTTGGGGGCCGTTCGCGGTTCTCTGCATATTCCTCGCGACCTTCCTCGGCGGCTGTTCGGGCTCCACGACCGGCGGCATCAAGGCGTACCGTATTCTCATCGTCTTCGAACTGATCGCCAACGGCTTGCGCCGCCTGATCTATCCGAACACGGTTTTGCCCGTTCGCTACGGCGACCGCACCGTACCCGACGACATGCAGCGCGCAGTCGTCCTGTTCATCGCGTGCTTTCTTGTTTTGTGGATCATCACCAGTGTTCTGCTCGGCTTGACCGGCCTCGACTTCATAACCGCCGTCACCGGCGCGCTGACCTCGTTGACCAATGTCGGACCGGGCCTCGGACCGGTCATCGGCCCTCTTGGAAACTTTTCGTCCCTGCCCGACGCAGCAAAATGGATATGCTCGGCGGCAATGCTTCTTGGCCGGTTGGAAATCCTTGCGGTGCTAGTGATCTTCACGCCACACTTCTGGGGACGCTGACCGTGTTGGGCATCCATGGCTGGACCAGCGCCCGATCAGCAGCTAGAGAACGGTCAAGGGACATCGTGACCTGCAAGGCGTCTTGATGACAAATCGGCTGTTTTCGACCGGACTGCGCGTTCTGGCGCTGGCACTTTTTCTGGCTGGTTGCGCCGGACAGCAGACGCATGAGCTGATTGCAAACCCGATCCTCGAAGCTCCAGCGTCCGCTATCGCAGGCAGGCACGATATTTTCGTCGCGACCACCCGCGCCAAGGCCGATGACTACCGTCTGGTCTTTTCCGGCCAGCGGTCGCCCGACATCAGCTTCGCCAAGGTCGATATGACTGTTCCCGGCATCCACAGGCCCGGCTCGATCGAACTCCGCAAGCGCAACCAGCCCGCAGATCCCGCCAAGTATTTCCTTGCAAACGAAGTCTCCGCCTATAAGGGCGCCACGCCGTTCACCAAGGATTTGAAAGCCGACATCGCCAAGCGCGGCGGCCGTGCTCTTGTGTTCGTTCATGGCTACCGCACGCAGTTCGACAGCGCGGTATATCGCCTGACACAGATCGCCCATGACAGCGGCTATGCCGGAACGCCGATCCTGTTTTCCTGGGCTTCGGGGGGGCGCACGGTCGACTATGTCTACGACACGAACAGCGCGAGCGCCGCGCGCGACGCACTTGAGGAAACATTGCGTCTGGTGGCGGCGTCGGGTGCAACACGCATCGACATCATCGCGCATTCCATGGGCAACTGGGTCACGATGGAAGCCTTGCGCCAGCTCGCGATTACCAACGACAAGGATTTGAACGGCAAGCTGGGTGATGTCGTGCTTGCGTCACCGGACATCGACGTGGATGTGTTCAAGAGCCAGATGCATCGCTACGGCATACCGAATAAGCCGTTTTACCTGTTTCTCTCAAGCGACGACCGCGCGCTTGAACTTTCGAGCATCATCGCCGGCAACCGCCCTCGCCTTGGCGGCTACAAGGATGCAGCCGAAATCGCCAAGCTTGGCGTGACTGTCGTCGATCTGAGCAATGTCGAGGCCGGTGACTCGCTGAACCACACGAAATTCGCCGATAATCCCGTCCTCATCCGCATGCTCGGCGAACGCCTGGCCGAAGACGATTCGTTCGGCGTAAACGACCGCCAGGTAACCGACCGCATCGGCCAACTGGGAACCGGCATCGGCCAGACCATCACATCGGCGGCCGAGATCGTCATAACGACACCGATCGAAGTGCTGCGCATAGCGGTCGGCGGGCCGTAACCCGCCCGGTTGCTCTATACGAAAAGATCGACCTTCTCGAACTTCGTCACATCGATCAGGCCGACATCCGAGATGCGCAGTTCCGGGATGACGACAAGCGCCAGCAGCGAGTGCTGCATGTAGGCATTGTTGAGATCGCAGCCCATTTCGCGCATCGCATCGGTCAGCCTGTCGGCCTTTTCCGCAACCGTCTCAGCACGCTCATCCGACATCAGGCCTGCAATCGGCATCTCGACAAGCGCAAGCTCCTTGCCATCGGAAATCAGCACCACGCCGCCGCCGACCTCGCCCAGCCTGTTTGCGGCCAGCGCCATGTCTGCCTTGTTCGTGCCGACGACGATCATGTGATGGCTGTCATGCGCAACGGTCGAGGCCATGGCGCAATTCTTCAGATAGCCGAAGCCTGAAACGAAAGCGTTGGTCACGCCGCCCGTGCCGCGATGGCGCTCGACAAGCGCGATCTGGCAGACGTCGTTTTCGCGGTCCATCGAAACCAGTTCGTTTTCGACCGGCAGAGACGCTTCCAATGCCTTGGTCGGCGCCTGATTTTCAATGACCCCGATCACCCGAACCTTGACCTCATTGGCCCCCTTGGGTGCGGGAATGTCGAAGTCCTTCGCCGTCAGGTTTTTGCCGAGCTTTACGGTGTTCTTTGCGCTGGCTGGATAATCATATGCCGGAATGTCCAGTTCGAGCTTACCGCCCTTCGCCAGCCTGTTGCCGCGCGCATAAACCTCGTCGATCTTCATTTCGGCCAGATCCGAAACTATCAGGAAATCCGCCAGACGCCCCGGCGCGATGGACCCGATTTCCCGCTCCAGCCGGAAATGCTGTGCCGTGTTGATCGTCGCCATCTGGATGGCCGTAATGGGCTTCAGCCCCTGCGCGATGGCATGGCGCACCACCCGGTCCATATGCCCGTCGCGCACCAGCGTTCCGGAATGGCTGTCATCGGTACACAGAATGAAGTTGCGCGGATCGATGCCCTGCTCCGTCACAGCCTTGATCTGCGAGGCCACATCGTACCAGGCGGAACCCAGCCGAAGCATCGCCTTCATGCCCTGCCGGACGCGTGCAATCGCATCCTCGGCGCGCGTGCCTTCATGGTCATCTTCCGGTCCGCCCGCCACATAACCATGAAACGGCAGGCCGAGATCGGGCGATGCATAGTGTCCGCCAACCGTCTTTCCGGCCTTCACCGTTTCCGCGATGCCGCCAACCATCACCGGATCGTTTGCCGCTACACCGGGAAAATTCATGACCTCGCCCAGACCGATGATATTCGGCCATGTCATGGCCTCCGCAACATCGGCAGCGGTCAGTTGCGCGCCGGCATTTTCCAGCCCCGGCGCGGAAGGCACGCAGGACGGCATCTGCACATGCACATTGATCGGCATGGCCAGCGCCTCGTCATGCATCAGCCGAACGCCTTCGAGACCAAGCACATTGGCAATCTCGTGCGGGTCGATGAACATGGATGTCGTGCCGTGCGGAATGACGGCGCGCGCAAATTCCGTTACCGTCACCATGCCGCTTTCGACATGCATATGCGCATCGCAAAGTCCGGGCACGAGATAGCGCCCGCCGGCATCCACGACCTTTGTTCCTTCGCCGATGGCATGGCTGGCATCCGGCCCGCAATAGGCGAACCGCCCTGCAACGATTGCGATGTCGGTCGCCGGTATGACCTCGCCCGAATGGACGTTCACCCAGCGCCCGTTGCGAACCACAAGATCGGCCGGTTTGCGCCCGGTCGCCACATCCACCAGCCGGGTGACGGAGTCCGTCCAGGATGCAGGCTTGTTGAAACCGTTTTCGCTTACCGGCATGTCATCGCTCCAATACAAATTTTTATACAGCCTTGCCCAATTTCTCAGGCCTTTCAAAACGTCTCATTCGCAGTTTTGTCGTCTGCGCAATCATTCCATTGTCGTATTGCGCTTGACACCGAAAGTCATGTCCATTTGCATGATCGCCTGCCCTCGCGCTTTGTTTCGGCAAAGCTTGAGGAACGAGGAGGAACCGGCCGGACAGGCCGATCTACATAAGTCGGGCAAATCTGCCCATGGGAGGACTTCATGAAGAAATTTGTCGCAGCTCTGGCTGCCGCAACGATTGCTGCGTCCATTTCTTTTGCAGCGAACGCACAGACCTATCCTGAACGTAACATCACAGTTGTCGTGCCGTTTGCGGCAGGCGGTCCGACCGACACGGTCACGCGCCTTGTCGCCGAAGCAATGTCGAAGGATCTCGGGCAGCAGGTCATCGTCGAAAATGTCGGCGGCGCCGGTGGAACGCTCGGTGCAGGCCGCGTCGCGCAGTCCGACCCGGACGGTTACACGCTTCTGCTGCATCACATCGGCATGGCGACCAGCGCCACGCTCTACCGCAAGCTCGCCTATGACACGCTGAACGATTTCGAATATGTCGGTCTCGTTACCGACGTTCCGATGACCATCGTCGCCCGCAAAGACCTTGAACCGACCGATCTTAAGGGCCTCGTCGAATACGCCAAGGCCAACAAGGACACGGTAACGGTCGCCAATGCCGGTATCGGCGCGGCATCGCACCTTTGCGGCATGCTGTTCATGAGCGCCATCGAAACACCGCTAGTCACCGTCCCTTATAAGGGCACAGGTCCGGCAATGACCGACCTTCTGGGCGGGCAGGTCGACATCATGTGCGACCAGACCACCAACACAACCAAGCAGATTCAGGGCGGCACGATCAAGGCCTACGCCGTAACCTCTGCCGAGCGGCTGGACGTCCTGCCGGACGTACCGACTGCCGTCGAAGGCGGACTGGCGGACTTCCAGGTCGGCATCTGGCACGGCATCTACGCCCCCAAAGGCACCCCTGCCGAAGTGACCGAACGCCTTTCAAAGTCGCTTCAGGTGGCCCTGAAGGATGAGAACGTCATCGCTCGCTTCGCCGAACTCGGCACTGTGCCCTCGTCCGAGGCAGATGCAACGCCTGCCGCGCTCAAGGCAAAGCTTGAAAGCGAGATCGCACGCTGGAAGCCCGTGATCGAGGCCGCAGGCCAATACGCCGACTGATAATTCGAGACGCATCGGAGCAATCCGGTGCGTCCTTCGAGGCTCGCTTTGCTCGCACCTCAGGATGAGGAAAGTTGCGGTCAAAAGTCAGATGAAGTGCGTTCGAACTCAGTCTTTTCGACTCTACAACGCCTTCGTCCTTGCCCACCTCCCTCATCCTGAGGTGCGAGCAAAGCGAGCCTCGAAGGACGCACTAACAGGCACGAACCTTCCTCATCCTGAGCTTGTCGAAGGACGCACAACATGGCCGCTAGTCACAACTTGACCGCTAAACAGGTAGATACGGCATGAAATCCTACTCCATCGACCCCTCAAACGGGCTTTGCGGAGCCATTTTCGTCGGGGCTGGCCTGTTTTTCCTGATGCAATCGCTCGATCTGGAAATCGGCACGGCGTTCCGCATGGGACCGGGCTATTTCCCACTCGTCCTCGCCTGCATCATGATCATCCTCGGCATCGTCATCTTCGTGCAGGCATTGCGCGTCGAGGGGGAGCCGATCGGCCATATTGCCTGGCGCGGAATGGCATTCATCCTGTTCGCGCCGATCTTCTTCGGTCTGACCGTGCGCGGCCTTGGCTTCGTTCCGGCAATTTTCTTCACCGGCCTGATCGCGGCCTTCGCCAGCAGCCGCATGAAGCCCGGAGTAGCCCTCTTGCTCGTCGCCGGCCTGACAATTTTCTCCGTAGTCGTCTTCAGCTATGCGCTAGGGCTGCCCTTCCAGCGCTTCGGCCCTTGGGTGAGGTTTTAGGCGATGGAACTCTTTGACAATCTGGCGCTCGGTTTCTCGACCGCCTCCACGCTATGGAATCTGTTTTTCTGTCTCATCGGCGTTCTGCTGGGAACGTTGATCGGCGTTCTGCCGGGCATTGGCGCGACAGCGACCATCGCCATGCTTTTGCCGATCACCTTCCAGCTTGAGCCTGTATCCTCGCTCATCATGCTGGCCGGCATCTATTACGGCGCGCAATATGGCGGCTCGACCACGGCAATTCTGATCAACATGCCGGGCGAATCCTCATCCGCCGTAACGGCCATCGACGGCTACCAGATGGCCCGAAAAGGTCGTGCGGGCGTAGCACTTGCCACCGCCGCGATCGGTTCGTTCTTCGCCGGAACCGTTTCGACCTTCCTGGTTGCCATTTTCGCACCGCCGCTGACGCTGATTGCGCTGAAATTCGGTGCCGCCGAGTATTTCTCGCTGATGGTCGTGGGCTTGGTGTCCTCGGTCGCACTTGCGCACGGCTCGGTCATCAAGGCGCTGGCGATGCTCGTGCTTGGCCTGCTTCTGGGCCTCGTCGGCACCGATATTTACACGGGCACACCCCGCTTCACGCTTGGAATCCGGGAATATGCCGACGGGCTGAATTTCGTCGCGGTCGCTGTCGGCATTTTCGGCGTGGCTGAAATCCTGCGCAATCTCGAAAACGAGAGCGGACGCTCGGTCCTGATGTCGAAAGTCAGCGGTCTCATGCCGACCAAGGACGATTTCAAGCAAATGGCAGGGCCGATCCTGCGCGGCACGGCACTTGGTTCCGTGCTTGGCATTCTGCCCGGTGGCGGCGCGATCCTTGCCTCATTCGCCTCCTACACGGTTGAAAAACGCGTTTCCAAACACCCGGAAGAATTCGGTAAAGGTGCCATTGCAGGCGTCGCAGGACCGGAATCGGCAAACAATGCAGGCGCACAGACCTCTTTCATTCCGCTTCTGACGCTCGGAATTCCGGCAAATCCGGTCATGGCGCTGATGATCGGCGCAATGATCATTCAGGGCATCGTGCCCGGACCCAACGTCGCGGTCGAACAACCCGCTCTTTTCTGGGGCATCATCGCCTCGATGTGGATCGGCAATCTGATGCTGATCGTGCTCAACCTGCCGCTGATCGGGCTTTGGGTGAAGCTGCTGACGATCCCGTATTACATGTTGTTCCCGATCATCATGGCGTTCTGCGCAATCGGCGTCTACAGCGTCAATTCCAATGTCTACGACCTCTATGCCGTCGCCTTCTTCGGCTTTATCGGCTACGTGCTGACCAAGCTTCGCTGCGAGCCCGCGCCTTTGCTCCTCGGCTTCGTTCTTGGTCCGCTTCTTGAAGAAAACCTCCGCCGCGCCATGATCCTGTCGCGCGGCGATCCGATGACTTTCATCAGCCGGCCCATAAGTGCGACCCTGCTTTTCATCGCGCTTGCTGTGCTGATCGTCGTTTTCCTGCCAAGCGTCAGAAAGAAGCGCGACGAGGTGTTCGTCGAGGAAGATTGATCGCGAACTATTGACCAAACATGCCGCACAGTTGAAAAGCGACCGCGTGATCGCAAAAAATTGCAGACTTTTTGGATGCGATCATGCGACAAAACAAAGGGTTAGAGCCGTCATATGATTCCGTCAGGAAGCTCTGATCGCTCGCGGACGTGGCGAAATCGGTATACGCAACAGACTTAAAATCTGTCGACCTCTGGTCTTGCGGGTTCAAGTCCCGCCGTCCGCACCATATGTGTCATTCGCAGGCCATCCGGGCCGCACCTCAGCACACACCTTTGCAAAAGGCCGAGATTTCATGACCGATCTGTTTTCTCCCATTAAATTAGGCAATCTCGAACTCCCGAACCGCATAGCAGTCGCCCCGATGTGCCAATACTCGGCCGATGATGGCTCGGCGACGGAGTGGCATTTGCAGCATTGGATGAACCTCGCCATGTCCGGAGCGGGCATGATCACCGTCGAAATGACCGATGTCGAACGGCGCGGACGCATCTCGCACGGCTGCCTCGGCCTCTATTCCGACGCCAATGAAGACGCTGCGAAACGTACGCTGGACGCGGCCAAGCGCGTCGCCATTCCGGGAACGAAATTCGGCGTTCAGCTTGCCCATGCCGGGCGCAAGGCCTCGAACCAGCGCCCATGGGAAGGCGGCGGACCGCTGACTGCCGATCAGGACCCCTGGCCAATCGTTTCGGCGTCGGCTGTCGCTTATGACGATGGCTGGCAGACGCCGCATGCGCTTTCGGAAGAAGAAATCGAGGCGATGGTCGAGCGTTTCGCCGAAGCCGCAAAACGTGCCGCGCGTGTCGGTTACGATTTCATCGAACTTCATTCCGCGCATGGCTATCTTCTGCACCAATTCATCTCGCCGCTTTCGAACAAGCGTACGGATCGGTTTGGCGGATCGTTGGAAAACCGCATGCGCTTTCCTGTTGCCGTCGCAAAAGCAGTGGCAAAGGCAGCACCTGATCTGATGATCGGCGCACGCATTTCCGTTACGGATTGGGTCGAAGGCGGGCTGACGGTCGAGGAAGGTGTAGAGGTCGCACGCGCCTACAAGGAAGCCGGGCTTTCCTACATCTGCTGCTCGAGCGGAGGCAATTCCCCGCTTCAGAAAATCCCGACCGGCCCCGGCTATCAGGTTCACCTTGCCGAAAAGGTCAGTCGCGAGGCTGGCATTCCGACGCGAGCGGTGGGCATGATCGATGATCCGCATCAGGCGAACGAGATCGTGACATCTGGCAAATCCGAGATGGTTGCAGTTGCCCGCGCCTTGCTGGCCGATCCGCGCTGGCCGTGGCGCGCAGCGGCAACGCTCGGCCATAAATTCGATGCGCCGCCGCAACTCGCGCGCTCCGCGAGCGTCATGAAAAAATGGGCTACGGAAACAGCTTAAAAAGCGAAATCTCTACGAGTTTTCCGGTAGTTTTTCGCTGATTTTGCCGAAAACACGATCTGCAAAGCGCCGAATAAACGCAATTACACGCGTTTTTTCGGCGTATTGCGGCATGTGACCAACGCCTTCGAGCAATTCGAACTCGGCATTCGGGATCGTCTCGGCCAGCATTTTGCCATGTACTCTATGGTCCAGAACGCGGTCGCTTCCGCCGAACATGATGCCGACAGGCATATCGATTTCGCCATAACGCGCTTCGATCCGGCCAAGATCATGCTCTACCGCCACCACATCGCTTGCGGTTCCGAAAATATGGCTCGGCCTCAACCCCGCATATCCGCCACCCTTGATGGCATAATCTTTCGGGATCGCTTGGGGTCCGAACACGAAATTCAGCGTCTTTTCCGCATTCTTCAGCGAAGCCGGAACGGCAACCGTATGCGAGACGAGCCAGCGTTTCGCACCGTTCTTGATGTAGAGCGGCTTGAACTCCGGCGGAACTTCTTCAAACATATGCGAGAGCGGCGAAAGCAGGACCACGCCCGAAATTGCTTCGGGATGTTCGACGGCCAGTGCCAGTGCGATTGCGCCGCCCAGCGAATGACCGACGACGAGCGGCTTTTCGATGCCTGTTTCCTCACAAAAGCGCCGGATGAACCGTGCCTGCTCGGAAAGGCCGCCGGTCGAACCGCGCGCCCGGATCGAATAGCCGGAACCTGGCCGATCCAGCGCAATCAGCCTGTAGCCTGCGCCGAAACTCTCGAAAAGCGGATAGCGGAAATGGTGAAGCTGCGCGCCAAGCCCGTGCAGGAAGAGGATCGGCGGTCCCTCACCTTCGTCGACATAGTGGATACGATTGCCATCGACCGTGACGAACTTGCCCGACGCCGGCACGAGCCGCTCGGCTTCCGACGCGATGCGGCGCGTGGCGAACAGGAAATATCCGCCGATCAAAATCACGACGAGAACGATTGCGGTGAAAAGCGAACTGAAAACGGCGGCAAAACTCATCGGGTCAATTTAGAGCATCGGACCGAAAAGTGAAATTCGGTTTTCGGTCCGATGCTTATTCAAATCGCTTTATGCGATCGGGCTCGAAAGTTTCATCAGCACGATGCCGCTCACAATCAGAGCCGCCGCAGCGATACGCATCGGGGTTGCGGCCTCTCCAAGCACCAGAACGCCCAGGGTAAACGCTCCGACTGCACCAATGCCTGTCCAGATCGTGTAGGCGGTTCCCAGCGGCAGCGACCTCATGGAGATCGACAGCAATGCGAAGCTCGCAATCATCGTGACAATGGTGATGACGCTGGGAACAAGCAAGGTGAAGCCCGAAGACTTCTTCATGTAGAAAGCCCAAACGATTTCAAGCAAACCAGCGAGTACGAGATAAATCCAGGCCATGGAATGGCCCTCCTTTCAAAGCCGAGCCGTCTCGGACGTTTCAACATGAATAATGAGAGGCCGTCCCCTCGTTTGGTGAAATGTAAAGTCAGTGCCCCGGATGCAACGCATCGTTGAGGTACATGCAAGTCAGCATCGTAAAAATGTAAGCTTGGATCACGCACATCAGCAGTTCAAGCGCGGTCAGCGCGATCGTCATCAATAGAGGAAAGATCGCCCCAAGGATGCCGAATGTGCCAAGACCACCAAGAGATACGACGAAGCCCGCAAAGACCTTCAACGTGATGTGCCCGGCCAGCATCACCGCGAACAGACGGACAGAGTGGCTTACCGGGCGGGAAATATAAGACACCACTTCGATCGGCACGATAATGGGCGAAAGAAGCGGCGGCACGCCTGCGGGCATGAAGAGCCGGAAGAATTTGAGCCCGTTTCTCCACGCGCCGTAGAGCGTGACCGTGAGAAACACCAGCATGGCAAGCGCGAAAGTCACGATGATATGGCTCGTCACCGTGAAGGCATAGGGAAACATGCCGATCATATTCGCGACGAGCACGAACATGAAAAGGGAGAAGACGAGCGGGAAAAACCGCATTCCTTCTTCTCCGGCATTGTCCCGAAGCGTCTTGGCGATGAACTCATAGAGCAGTTCTGCAGACGACTGGAGACGCCCCGGCACAAGGCCGCGGCCCGACGTTGCGAAAAACAGGAAACCTGCCGCCAAAACGACCGTCGCGAACATGTAGAGGGAAGAATTGGTAATGCTCAGATCGATACTGCCGATTTCAATCGGCACGATCCTGCTGATCTCGAATTGTTCGATTGGCCCGGCCATCGCCCGGCCCTCCTGTGAGTGGGCCGGGCCGTCCCGGAATAGTAATCAGCGGCGCGGGTCGTCCCGCACGGAGCTTCAATTAGCTATGAAATCCTGGCGGGTCAATACAGATCATATCTCGAGAGCTGCCGCCCGATCCGTGCCCGCTTGCCAAAAAAAGCGGACCGTTTTGCAACGATCCGCTTCGATTAAAAAATACACTGGTTATGAAAATTAGCCGTGCAGCTTTACTGCAAGCTCTGCAACGCGCTTGCCCTGGAATTTTGCGCCTTCCAGTTCCTGTGCCGACGGCTGACGTGAGCCGTCGCTGTCGGATGTGGTGGTCATGCCGTAAGGCGCGCCGCCACGGACAACGTCATTGCCCATCTGGCCCTGATAGGCATAGGACAGCGGAACGATGATCATGCCGTGATGCTGAAGCTGCCACTGCGTGGAGATCAGCGCGAGTTCCTGGCCACCATGCTGGGTAGCCGTCGATACCATGACCGAACCAAGCTTGTTGACGAGCGCACCCTTTGCCCAGAGCGGGCCGGTCTGGTCGAAGAAATTCTTCATCTGCGAAGCCATCATGCCATAGCGGGTTGAAGTGGCAACGATGATGGCATCGTAATTTTCGAGTTCAAGCGGATCGGCAATCGGCGCGTCCTGGTCGAGCTTGTAATGAGCGGCCTTGGCGACTTCCTGGGGAACGAGTTCGGGGACGCGCTTGATGGAAACTTCCGCACCGCCTTCGCGAGCGCCTTCGGCCGCGGATTTCGCCATCTGCTCGGTGTGACCCCAGCTCGAATAATAAAGCACAAGAACTTTCGCCATTTGCCGTTCCTTTTGAAATTATTTGGTTCGTAACAACCATCTAGGGCTGTTATCGTTCATTGGAAACAATGCACTTGCAGACAGATCGTTCACAAAACGAATACCATTGCCGCGTGCGCGGCTCCGGTCTATTTCAAACGTCTGGTTTCTGGAGAGTTTGCGATGGCCGACATCATCACTGCAGCAATGATCGTTATTGGTGACGAAATCCTCTCTGGAAGGACAAAGGACAAAAACATCGGCCATCTGGCCGACATCATGACCGCCATAGGCATCGACCTCAAGGAAGTGCGTATCGTACCGGACGAGGAAGACGAGATCGTCGATGCGCTGAACGCGGTGCGCAAAAAATACACCTATGTTTTCACGACCGGCGGCATCGGACCGACCCATGACGACATCACCGCGGATTCGGTATCCAAGGCTTTCGGCGTTCCCTGCGAGTACGATGCGAAGGCCTATGCCCTGCTCGAAGCGAGCTATGCCAAGCGCGGCATGGAATTCACCGAAGCGCGCAAGCGCATGGCGCGCATGCCCCGCGGCGCCGAGCATATAGACAATCCGATTTCACTGGCTCCCGGCTTCAGGGTCGAGAATGTGCATGTCATGGCAGGCGTTCCGACGATTTTCCAGGCGATGCTGGATGCGGTCGTGCCGACCTTGAAGACCGGCACGAAGCTCCTTTCGGCGACAATTCACTGCCCGTTCGGCGAAGGAACGATCGGCGGGCCATTGGGAGACATCCAGAAAGCGCACCCCGATACGATCATCGGTTCATACCCGAAACATCTGGACGGCACCTACTGGACCGAGCTTGTGGTTCGTGCACGCTCTGCGGAAGCGCTTGAAGCGGCGCGCGCCGAGGTTGCCGCCATGGTCGAGGGCCTTGAAAAGGCTGCATAACGGAACAAAACCGATCGCTGCAACATTGTGTTTTGCAGACGAGCAAAGGAAGTGAGCTATGCCGTTCAAAACCATTCTGGCCATCATTCAGACCAATGACGATGTCGAGCGTGTACTCGATTGCGCTATCGGTCTGGCCGGCGATTTCGATAGTCATGTCATAGGCTTGCACTCCGAAGCTCTGCCGATGCCTTACACTTCGGCGGTCGGTTTTCCCGACACGGAATTCCTGCAGATAACAGTGGAAGCCAACAAGGAACGGGCCGACCGGCTTCAATCCGTGTTCAACACGCGCATGCAGGAAACCGGCATTCCCTTCGAATGGCGCAGCCTTGAAAGCTTTTCCGGCGACAGCGCCATTTCCGGTGTGTCGAGTGCGCGCAGCGCCGATCTGGTGCTCGTCGCGCAGGCCAACCCGGAAGGCGAATCCGGCGTGGCGATCGACGTCGATGCGCTTCTGTTCGACGCCGGCAGGCCTGTGCTGATCACGCCGCATGCCGGTCCGACGCTCCATACGTTCCGCAAAGTGCTGATTGCGTGGAACGGCAGCAAGGAAGCGGCGCGTGCGACATTCGACGCCCTGCCCTTCATAGAAAACGCCGAGCGCACGGAAATCCTCGTGATCGATCCGCCGGATTCCTACGAGGAAGACAGCGCGACCGCAGGCACAGAGATTGCGGCTGCGTTGACGCGTCATGGCGCAAAGGTCAGCGTCGTTACCGAAAAAACGGACGGAAGTTCGGTCGAAGAGGTTATCAAAAGCCGGATCGCAGAGACAGACGCCGATCTTCTCGTTCTTGGCGCATACACCCATTCATGGTTCCGCCAGTTCCTGTTTGGCGGTACCACGCGTTCGGTGCTGCAATCGATGCCGATCGCGACTTTGCTGTCCCGATAGAGCCGGAATCAAAATCATTTCGTACATTTGAAGGGTGGGACTTGCCAAAAGCCCCGCTTTTCGATTAATTCCGCGCGCATTCCTGCGCCTCCGGCGCGACAAAGCCGGAGTGCGCAAAATGTCCCTTCCAGAAAAAGCCTTTCCCGTCTCCTGGGATCAATTCCACAGGGACGCTCGCGCCCTCGCTTGGCGTCTTGCAGGCGTAAACGGCCAGTGGAAAGCAATCGTCTGCATTACGCGTGGCGGGCTCGTTCCGGCAGCGATCATTTCGCGTGAACTGGGCATTCGCGTCATCGAATCCGTCTGCGTCGCTTCCTATCACGACTACACATCGCAGGGTCAGATGCAGGTTTTGAAGGAAATCACACCGGCTTTGCTGACGGACGAAGGCAAGGATGTGCTGATCGTCGACGATTTGACCGACACCGGAAAGACCGCTGCAATCGTACGCGCAATGCTACCCAAAGCGCATTTCGCAACCGTTTATGCAAAACCCAAGGGCCGCCCGCTGGTCGATACTTTCGTGACCGAGGTTTCGCAGGATACCTGGATTTATTTCCCTTGGGATATGGGCTTCACCTATCAGAAGCCGATCGCGGACGACCATCAGGGCTAGAAACCCGCCGTCCGACAAACCGATTGCAAAAACTCGCAATCGAAGAAATCATTCCTATATGAGGCGCTGCTGGAGTCGATTCGGTTTCGGCGCGGTTTTATGAATTTTTTACTTTTATTACACACAATTAACCGTAATAAATGTAAGTCGGCAAATATCCAGAAAGGCACGTCTCGACCATGTTGGCCCCCTACACAGCACGCAAGCGCATCCATGAACGGATCCGCCGCCTTTTCGGTGGCATGCCTTGCAGGGTGCAGGCGGCGGCTTTGCCTTGGCGGCAGACCGACAAGGGCATCGAGATCATGCTGATCACCAGCCGCGGCACCGGTCGCTGGGTCTTGCCCAAGGGCTGGCCGGAAGGCCCGGAGAAACTGCCCGAAGCGGCAGCGCGCGAGGCTGCGGAAGAAGCTGGCCTTTCGGGTTCGATGGAACATGCACCTGCCGGCAGCTACTTTTACGAAAAAGCGCAATCTTCCGGCGTCGCATGGCGCTGCGAGGTCCGCGTCTTCCCGATGGAAGTAACCGATGTCGCCTCCAAATGGCCCGAACGCAAAAAGCGGACCCGCCATTGGTTTCTGGTAGAACAGGCAGCAGGACTGGTGCGCGAACCTGATTTGGGTGAGCTGATCTACGGTTTTGGCGTCAATCCACGGAAATTCGCGGCCTGAAGCGGTTGTTTTCGGCTTAAGACTTGTTCCTGACTTGTCGATTGAATAGTGCTCCCGGAACAATCCCGGGATAGCAGATGACCGACACGCCCATTCGCAAGGATACGCTCGACAAGGATCTCGACAAGCTTGCGCATGTCGAGGAAGCCTCGATCTTTGTCGCACGCTCCCTGATCGCGCCTGGGCTGGCCCTGCTCTTCCTCGCACTGATCGCGATTTTCGCCTCGATCTACATGTTCGACGAGCCGCGTGTCGTCATCATTGTGGTGGCCGCCGCCATCGGCGGCTACATGGCGCTGAACATCGGCGCAAACGATGTGGCCAACAATGTCGGTCCGGCTGTCGGCGCAAAGGCGCTCACCATGGGCGGCGCACTGCTGATCGCGGCGGTTTTCGAGAGTGCTGGTGCTCTCATTGCCGGTGGCGACGTCGTCGATACGATTTCGAGCGGCATCGTATCACCTGCCACCATTGCCGATCCTGAAGTGTTCATAAGGCTGATGCTGGCCGCCCTGATCTCATCGGCGCTCTGGGTGCATCTTGCGACATGGATCGGCGCTCCGGTCTCAACCACGCACGCAGTCGTCGGCGGCGTTGGCGGCGCAGGCATTGCCGCTGCCGGGGTGTCGGCGGTGAACTGGTCCTCCATGGCGACAATCGCGTCGAGCTGGGTCATTTCGCCGATACTGGGCGGCGTCATCGCGGCGCTGTTTCTCGCCTTCATCAAATCGGCGGTGATCTATCAGGACGACAAGATCGCTGCCGCGCGCCGCTGGATACCGTTGCTGATCGCAGTGATGGCCTCCAGTTTCGCAGCCTATCTTTCGATCAAGGGCCTGAAACGCATCATCGATCTGGATACGTTGCACGTCTGGATGGTCGGTATTATCACTTTCGCGATCATATGGCTGGTTTCGAACTATTACGTTCGCCGTCAATCGGAAGGGCTTGAAAACCGGAACCAATCCCTTCGGCTGCTTTTCCGTATCCCGCTGATCATATCTGCCGCACTGCTTTCCTTTGCACATGGCGCGAACGATGTTGCCAATGCGGTCGGCCCCCTCGCCGCGATCGTTCATGCCGTGCAGACGAACGATGCGGACGCCGTCGTTCAGATACCGATTTGGGTGATGGTGATCGGCGCAGTCGGCATTTCGCTCGGACTGATGCTTTTCGGACCCAAACTGATCCGTATGGTGGGCGAACAGATCACCCGGCTGAATCCGATGCGCGCCTTCTGCGTGGCGCTGTCAGCAGCACTTACCGTGATCGTCGCATCCTGGTTCGGCCTGCCGGTAAGCTCCACCCACATTGCAGTCGGCGCGATCTTCGGGGTCGGTTTCTTCCGCGAATGGTACACCACGCGCTCCAAGCGCCGGAAATCATACATGGAGCGCAAGGCTGCCCGCTGGCGCGCTGAGCGCGGTGCGCTGCCCGAGAAGCAGCCTGTCGATGAAGAAGAACAGACCATGTCCGGCGAGGAAATAGTTCGTCGCAAGCTGGTGCGCAGGGCGCATGTCACGACCATCGTCGCAGCATGGGTGACGACCGTTCCGGCCTCCGCCGGACTGGCCGCGCTGATTTTTTATGCGATCGGCCTCATGTCCTGATATTTTTTCGGTTTTGCCAGCCTGTTCAAAAGTCTGGTTTTCTCCCCGTTATCCACATAGTCGGCACACAAGATGTTGTGGGTCATAAATTCTACAAAAACGAACCCTTGACGACTCAGGCCGACTTGCCTTTTATGAACCCGTGCTTGTGTTGAAGGCACTGCCGGAAAAGTTTTGAGCCCGGTGTTTCCAGTCCCCAGTGAGTTTTCTCGCGCATTGCGCCTTGGTTGTTCAAACAACCGGGAACGGTCGTTTTTTGCCGTTTTTCAGGGTCTGGCGTGAGAAATGCTGATCTGGAAAAAATGTGTCGTTAACACTATATTTAGTGTTGCAGCACATCATTGAATACCACATAAGGTGATTACTCGCCTCGGTGAGGACTCACATAAAAGGCGTCAGTACGAGGCTCTGCAAAAGTCTGGAAATCGCTGGATTTAGCCCCTCCAAGGGCTTTCCAACGGGCGATATCCGGGCTGGCGATAACGGAGCCGGCAGCAATCGTGCGCGCCGGCATGGCGGACATGGCCTTTATGCGGAATCTACGAGGGATTTCGCGCAAAAGGCGCTATATATAGAACCGAAGGGACAAGACGATGCGGATCGAACGGCGTTTCACCAAAGCAGGCCAGTCTGCTTATGCGGAGATCGAATTCCGCAAGGCAGTGAGTGAAATCAAGAATCCCGATGGCTCGATCGTCTTCCGTCTGGCAGACATCGATGTGCCCGCCCAGTTCAGTCAGGTCGCTGCCGACATTCTGGCGCAGAAATATTTCCGCAAGGCCGGTGTGCCTGCGCGTCTGAAGAAGTTCGAGGAGAACGACGTTCCCTCCTTCCTCTGGCGCTCTGTTGCCGATGAGGCGGAACTCGAAAAACTGCCGGAAGACGAACGCTACGGCTCCGAGCGCGATGCGCGCCAGGTTTTCGACCGTCTCGCCGGTACCTGGACCTATTGGGGCTGGAAGGGTGGCTACTTCAATTCCGAAGAAGACGCATCCGCTTTCCGCGACGAGCTCGCCTACATGCTGGCAACCCAGCGCGTAGCACCCAATTCCCCGCAATGGTTCAACACCGGTCTACATTGGGCTTACGGCATCGATGGCCCCGGCCAGGGCCATTATTATGTCGATCCTTTCACCGGCAAGCTCACCAAGTCGAAATCATCTTACGAGCACCCGCAGCCGCATGCCTGCTTCATCCAGTCCGTCGCCGACGATCTGGTGAATGAAGGCGGCATCATGGATCTTTGGGTCCGCGAAGCGCGCCTGTTCAAATACGGTTCGGGCACCGGCTCCAACTTCTCGCATCTGCGCGGTGAAGGCGAAAAGCTTTCCGGCGGCGGACGCTCGTCGGGCCTCATGTCCTTCCTGAAAATCGGTGACCGCGCAGCAGGCGCCATCAAGTCGGGCGGCACGACGCGCCGCGCCGCCAAGATGGTCGTGGTCGATGCCGACCATCCCGATATCGAAGCCTATATCGACTGGAAGGTGAAGGAAGAGCAGAAGGTTGCGGCCCTCGTCACCGGTTCCAAGATCGTCCAGCAGCATCTGACCGCCATCATGAAGGCCTGCGTCAATTGTGAAGGTCAGGACGATGATTGCTTCGATCCGTCGGTGAACACGGCGCTGAAGCGCGAAATCAAGGCTGCCAAAAAGAACCAGGTGCCTGAAAACTACGTTAAGCGCGTCATCCAGTTCGCCAAGCAGGGCTACACCAATATCGACTTCAAAACCTACGACACGGATTGGGATTCGGAAGCCTATCTCACCGTTTCGGGCCAGAATTCGAACAATTCCGTCTCGCTGAAGGACGACTTCCTGCGCGCTGTGGAAAATGACGGCGACTGGCACCTGACCGCCCGCAAGGACGGCAAGGTCATGAAGACGCTGAAGGCACGCGATCTTTGGGAAAAGATCGGTTACGCCGCATGGGCATCTGCCGATCCGGGCCTGCACTTCAACACGACGATGAACGACTGGCACACGTCGCCAGCCGCTGGCGACATCCGCGCATCGAACCCGTGCTCGGAATACATGTTCCTTGACGATACGGCGTGCAACCTCGCCTCTATCAACCTCCTGACATATCGAAATCAGGATGGCTCGATTGACATCAACCGTTACGAACACACCGTCCGCCTGTGGACGATCGTGCTCGAAATCTCGGTGATGATGGCGCAGTTCCCGTCGAAGGAAATCGCCCGTCTCTCGTACGAATATCGCACGCTCGGCCTCGGCTATGCCAATATCGGCGGCCTGCTGATGACGTCCGGCATTCCTTATGACTCCGCTGAAGGCCGTGGCATCTGCGCCAGCCTGACTGCGATCATGACCGGCATTTCCTATGCAACGTCCGCCGAAATGGCAGGCGAGCTTGGCGCTTTCCCGGATTACGAGCGCAACTCCGCCAACATGCTGCGCGTCATGCGCAACCATCGCCGCGCGGCCTACGGCCAGAGCGAGGGCTACGAAAAGCTCGCGGTCAATCCCGTGCCGCTGGTCGCTTCCGATTTGAAGCATCCAGAACTCGTAGAGCATGCGAAAGCTGCGTGGGACCGAGCCATCGAACTCGGCGAAAAGCACGGCTACCGCAACGCCCAGTCCACCGTCATCGCGCCGACCGGCACGATCGGCCTTGTCATGGATTGCGACACGACCGGCATCGAGCCCGACTTCGCTCTGGTGAAGTTCAAGAAGCTGGCAGGCGGTGGTTATTTCAAGATCATCAACGGTGCGGTTCCTGAAGCGCTCCGTACGCTCGGCTACACCGAGAGCCAGATCGCCGAAATCGAAGCTTACGCAGTCGGCCACGGCAATCTCAACCAGGCACCCGGCATCAACCCCGGCTCGCTGAAAGCCAAGGGCTTCACCGACGAGAAGATCGCAACGCTGAACACCGCACTGAAAAGCGCCTTCGACATCAAGTTCGTCTTCAACAAATGGACGATCGGCGAAGATTTCGCGAAGGACGTGCTGGGCTTCACCGACGAGCAGCTCAATGACTTCTCTTTCGAGATGCTGCCTGCCCTTGGCTTCTCGAAAAAGGAAATCGAAGCGGCAAACATCCATGTTTGCGGCGCGATGACGCTGGAAGGCGCGCCTTTCCTCAAGGACGAGCACCTGCCCGTCTTCGATTGCGCCAATCCATGCGGCAAGATCGGCAAGCGCTACCTCTCGGTCGAGAGCCACATCCGCATGATGGCTGCCGCGCAGCCCTTCATTTCGGGTGCGATCTCGAAAACCATCAACATGCCGAACGAAGCGACCGTCGAGGATTGCAAGGAAGCCTACATGCTTTCCTGGAAGCTGGCGCTCAAGGCCAACGCGCTTTATCGCGATGGTTCGAAGCTCTCCCAGCCGCTCAACGCCTCGCTTCTGTCGGATGACGATGAAGACGCCGACGACATGATCGAAGAGCTGATCGCCGCACCAAATGCGCAAAAGGCTGCGATGGTCACGGAAAAGATCGTCGAGCGCATCATCGAGAAGGTCGTGCGCGACCGCGAGAAACTGCCGAACCGCCGCAAGGGCTACACCCAGAAGGCAGTCGTCGGTGGCCACAAGGTCTATCTGCGCACCGGCGAATTCGACGATGGCCGCATCGGCGAAATCTTCATCGACATGCACAAGGAAGGCGCTGCTTTCCGTGCGATGATGAACAACTTCGCCATCGCGATCTCGCTTGGCCTGCAATATGGCGTGCCGCTGGAAGAATATGTGGAAGCGTTCACCTTCACCAAATTCGAACCGGCCGGTATGGTCATCGGCAACGATGCGATCAAGAACGCGACGTCGATCCTCGACTACGTGTTCCGCGAACTAGCCGTCTCCTATCTCGGCCGCAACGACCTCGCCCATGTCGACACGTCGGACTTTTCGAACACCGCACTTGGACGCGGCATTTCGGAAGGCCGGGCGCAGGCCTTCTCCAAGGGCCTGACCCGCGGCGCACCACTGAAAGTAGTATCCGGTGCCAGCAACGAGCCAAAAGGGTTTGGGGGTTCGAGCCCGTCCGGGACCACCACCCCGGTAAAAGCCGCTCCGACCGCCTATTCCGGCTCGAATGTGCGTTCGATCTCCACAGGCGGAACGGTAACGGCACTCAAGCCGGTCGTTTCCGAACTGGTCGAAGAGGCAACGGCGTTCAAGCGCGACTATGAAGAACGCGCCAAGGAAGTGGCCAATGATGAAGGCGTCGCTGAAACCGCATCCGCCCTCTTCACCGACGCTGCTGCCAAGGAAGTCACAGACGCCAAGGCGCTCGCCGCCGACCGCCGGGCAAAATCGCTGATGCAAGGCTATACGGGCAACTCCTGCTCGGAATGCCAGAACTTCACGATGGTCCGAAACGGCACCTGCGAGAAATGCGATACGTGCGGAAGCACGAGTGGTTGCAGCTAAGGCATTGACCGTCTGATCGGCATATCAGTTACCCTATAGTTTTGCCCAAAGCACCCAAAGTATGGCTCAAATGAATAAAGCGGCTCGCCATCGGCGGGCCGTTTCTCTTTTCAGACCCACAACATGCTCAGGCGGTGGCAGACCAGTAGTTCCACAGCCGGAACGTCTCTGAAATCGTTTTATATATGTTGGTACTCACATTCCATGCATTCTCGGCGTAGCGGCTTCCTCAGGTCATATATTGCAAATGCAAGTTGGTGGCATTTGCGCCAAAGGGGCGGACAATCGAGAGTAAGGTCCATATAGGCCTCGGAAATTACCATCAGCATCCTAATTGACGAATGCGCATCCCATGCCAAAAGTACAGATGGCTAACGGCAGGGGGATATATGGGAAAGCGCAGTATAACAGATGAAGAAATCGGCCTGATCAAAGCGATGCTATCGCGTCGAATGAAAAATCGAGATATTCAATTCTATTTTAATCGACAAGAAAGGCCGGTCAATTCAGGGCGCATATCTCAGATAGGAGGTCGGACTTATGGCTCAGAGGTTCCTACGGCCTCAGATGATGCACTTAGTCAGTTTTTGGCCGACTTTACTCCGGCAGAGGTCGGAGCGATCCGTGAATCAGCAGCACCAAACGCCGAGCCTACAATTGGCGAAGTAGCTTTATCACTGTTTGAACAGAAAAATGGAGGCTGGTTTTTGGTCCACCATGAGGGCGAAGAGACCGAGTGCAAGGAAACTTTTTGCCTAAAACCAGAAGGACGCTTTGCCGATCCGCTCAGATCGATAGCAGGGTTGGCGAATAACAAAGGAGGGTACCTATTTTTCGGTGTTCGGGAACAGCAAGATAAAACCCTGAAGGTAACAGGGTTACGTGATGAGACGTTTGCTGAAACTGATCCCGCAGACATTAATCGCTGTTTAGCTGGTGCATTGGCACCCGTGCCAAAATTCACAAAATTCATCTTAGATTTTGATGGACCGCTTGTAGGCGTCATCCATGTTGAAAAGCACGAGCATCCCCCCATCATTGCTGTAAAGAACGTCAATACTGAAGTTAAAGAAGGAGGAATATACTATCGTTATGTCGGCGAGACACGCGTCGCAAAGCCTGCTGAAATAAATCTCATAATTGCCAAGAGGGAACAGAGGGCGGTAGCGGAGTTTGCGCGCCGGATGTCACGAGTTGCGATCGGTTCTGCAGCAACGCTCGATTTGGATACGGGAAAGGTCGACGGAAGGTCGGGAAACTTATTTATCGGAGAAGAGCTATTACCCAAGTTACAGTTTATCCGGGAAGGGGAATTCAGTGAGCAAAAGGGCACGCCTACGCTCAAATTGATAGGCGATGTCTCTCCCGTGTCGGTTGGCCCCGAACGAAAAGTCCGCCACAATGTAACAAACGAAGCGGTTCTCATGAATTTTCTCAAGCAGGAACGTGTTGAGCATCCGCTGCAATATCTACTGCATTCCGCTCATACAGGTCGCAAATGGCTGCCCCTCTTCTATTACGCTCATAGCTCCGGCTTGCCGCTGGACAATGTCGTCAAGACTTTGAAATCGGAAGCTGCGACTCATAAAAATACATTAGAAAGCGCCATTTCCCGCTTGCAGAGCGGCAACCCATCGGCCTTTCAAACTCCAACGGGCAGAGCGAGGATTGCTAATGAAGAGACATTGAATGGGACATTGAATGCCCCTGTGGATACACAGGAAGTTACGGCCTTGGCGTTGGGCATTCAAGGACTGAAAAACGGAAGTGTTATCGATTTTGATTGGCTGAAAACGATACTGCAGTCAGCTTACAGGCTCACTGAGGGAGATAGCCCCAGGGTAACGAATGCTCGAAGTCAGGTTTACCGGGCAGCATGCAGGCTGGACGAAATGCAGTATGAGGCAATGGCAAGACGCCTTTGACATGTCGACAATCTAGATTTGCTGCAATAAGCCATCGACATCTACGTATCTTTCGGTGTTGGCCTGCTCCGTAGATCTTCTTTCTACTGGAATGAGTTGACGATTTCCTCCGGAGAAAGATCTTAGGCCTTCCATTTTGATCGAGAAAAGGCGCTCCGAAAAGGGCGCCTTTTATTTTATGGCAGATCGTCCAATCTCATCCGCGGTACATTCCGCGACTGACAGCGACAAAGGAGCCACTTTCCGATTTTCATCGGTCAAAGCATGATAACGTCTTGCCCCAATCGTACCGCCTACCTCTGGACCAGCTAAATGCCATTCATAAAAATCCCCCAGCTTCTCGGAAGATTTTACGGCTCTTTTTGCGGCGGCGGATTGATAATTGGAACGCTGTTTTTCGCGGCATCTCTTACCCCCAGCCTGCTGCCGCGGAGCGAGGCGTTGCAAGGCGTCTTGTCTGGTGCATCCTTCGCGGCCGGCTACGGCATCGGTGTCGGGCTGCGCGCGCTTTGGTATTTCCTGGGATTTCGGAATTTTCTGAACCCGCGCGCAGAAAAGCTCGTGTCACTGGCTGCAATAGTGGTCTGCGCGGCGATTGCTCTGGCGTTTCTGTGGCAGGCATCGCATTGGCAGAACTCGATACGGGTTCTGATGGGGCTCGATACCGTCGATACGATCAGGCCGTTTTTCGTCGGCGCCATCTCCTGCGCAGTCGCAATCGCCTTGCTTTTGATCGGCCGGCTTTTCAAACTGACATTCGGCTATCTATCGCGCGTGATCGACAGAATCGCACCCAAACGGGTGTCGAACCTTCTTGCGGTCATTTTCGCGGCGCTGCTGTTCTGGTCATTGGGCAGCGGCGTTTTCCTGGAGGCTGGCCTGCGTCTCCTGGACGGATCCTACAAGCAATATGACGCCCTGGTATCGGACGAAGAGGACAAGCCGACCGACCCGCTGAAATCCGGCAGCACGCAATCCGTTCTGCGATGGGAAGATCTCGGGCGTGCCGGCAGAGAGGCGATATCATCCGCTCCTACCCGTGCCGAGATTGCGAATTTCACCGGACGAGATGCGAAAGAACCCATTCGCGTCTATGTCGGCCTCAATTCGGCCGACGACATCGAAACGCGCGCGCGCCTCACCCTTGAAGAAATGATACGCGTCGGAGCCTTCGAACGCTCGGTCGTGGTCATTGCAACGCCGACCGGGACCGGCTGGCTCGACCCTGCAAGCCATATGCCGCTGGAATATCTGCATCATGGCGACACGGCGACCGTCTCGGTCCAATATTCATATCTCGCCAGTTGGCTGGCTTTGATGGTCGAACCCGATTATGGCGCAGAGACCTCCAAGGCGGTGTTCAGGGTCGTGTACGATCATTGGCTTCAGATGCCCGAAAACGACCGTCCGAAACTGTATCTGCACGGCCTGAGCCTCGGCGCAATGAACTCCGACCTTTCTTACGATTTGTTCGATATTGTCGGGCAACCGTTCGACGGAGCGCTGTGGGCCGGTCCGCCTTTCACGAGCCGTACGTGGAGACAGGCCACTGCGGGAAGGAACGAAGGCTCACCTGCATGGATGCCGCGTTTTCGCGACGGCTCGGTCATCCGGTTTACCGGACAGGATAATTATCTGGACGAGGCCGAGGCGCCCTGGGGGCCGATGCGGGTGGTTTTCCTCCAATATGCCAGCGATCCGATTACATTTTTCGAGCCGAACTCTCTGTTTCGCGCACCAGCCTGGATGCGCAATCCACGCGGCCCGGACGTTTCGCCGAGCCTGCGATGGTTTCCCGTTGTGACGTTCCTGCAGTTGAGCCTCGATATGGCGATCGCCACCAGCACACCGATGGGACACGGCCACGTCTATGCTCCCGAACATTATGTGGACGCATGGGTAGCCGTGACCCAACCGGAAGGCTGGTCTCCTCAGGATTTGCAGCGGCTGAAGAACATGCTTGCGTCAACATTGAAGGACTGACCGACTGCTCATCTTGGTGGTGAAGCGGTCGGGACCGCAACGGATTGAAGCGGGAGCTGCCTCATCGGCGCGAAGCGCTCGGCTCCCCAAGCCCCCAGACGCACCATTGCCGGGAATGGAGAAGCCGGGCGCTGCGCATAAGGCTGAAGCGGAAGCATCGGCAAGGTTCGCTTCATGATTTCGCCGGTGACGGGAACCGCATTCCAGCCGGATGTCCTGAAACCATGTGTCTCGGGAAGCGGCTTGGGTTCGTCCAGAACCGTCAGGAACAGATATCGCGGATTGTCGGCAGGCGCGATGCCCATGAATGCGGTCAAAACACTTTCACCCGAATAGCGTCCATTGACGACTTTTTCGGACGTACCGGTCTTTCCGCCGATGAAGTATCCGGCGACATCCGCATTTCTGGCGGAACCCACCTCGGCGTTGAGCCGCATAAGATAACGAATTGCCTCTCCAGTTTGAGGCGTCACCACGTCGCTCGCGATGATCCGGCCTTCCAATGGCGCGCCCTTGATTATGGTCGGCCGTATCAAGCGCCCGCCATTCACGAGTGCCGCAACGCCCATACTCGCCTGAAGCGGCGTTACAGCAACGCCGTGCCCGAAGGCGACGGTAGCGGTGCTGATCTCGCTCCAACGCCTTGGCAGGATTGGCCGCGCATTTTCAGGCAATTCGGTCAGCAAACGGTCGAACTGACCCAATTGGCTCAAAAACGTCTTGTGGTTCTCGATACCGACATCCATCGCCATCTTGGCCATGGCGATATTCGAGGAATGAATGAAAGTCTCTGGAATGTTCAATGGACGGTTCTTGCCGCGATAGTCGCGTATTCTTGCCCTTCCGAAACGCAGAGGCTGGCTGGCATCGATGACGGATTTGATGTTGAACAGACCGGAATCCAGGGCCATCGCAGTTGTCATGGCCTTGAATGTCGAACCCATTTCATAGGTGCCGACGCTTACTCTGTTGATGCGATCCGTCTTCAAGGCATCCGCCGGGATATTCGGATCGAAGTCCGGGAGAGACGCCAAAGCGACGATCTCGCCATTGGTGATATCCATGACCAGACCGGCCCCGGCTACAGCATCGAACCGTGTCACGGCTTTTCGCAACTCGTCGGTCAATGCGTGCTGCACCCTCAAATCGAGACTGAGGGCGATGGGTTCGAGGCTATTGCGATTCATCTGCAGCCCGGCTTCACGCAAATCCTGCAGCCCCTGCCCGTCGATCCACCGTTCAATGCCTGCGATTCCGGTGTTGTCGATATTGACCGAACCCAGAACATGGGCGCCGGTCACGCCATTTGGATAAAATCGGCGTGTTTCATTGCGAAAACCGACGCCGGGTATTCCCAGCGCCCAGAGACGGTCCCGCTCCGCTGGCGTCACACCGCGTTTGATCCACGCAAAGCCGCTGTCGCGGCTCAGACGCCTGCGCACATCCATCATGTTCAAGTCCGGGAACACTCTGACTATGCCTTCCACGGCTTCATCAAGATCGAGTATGCGGCGCGGTTCCGCGTAGACGGAAACGCTCGGAATATCCATTGCAAGGGTGGTGTTGTTCCGGTCAACAATATCGGGCCGAGCAACAGAAGGCGGCATTCCAGCGACGCGTCTTTCAGGCATTTCAGCATTGGCCAGCATGATCAGGCGAACGCCGATCGCAGCATACAGGCACGCAAACAGAACGATCATGAACTGCATGCGCATGCGAAAACCGGAATGGCGGCCGGTGAATGTGAAGGACAATTTCTTCATCACGCGTACCGGCCGTTGGTGCACAAATGGAGATCATCTCCCGGCTTGCGGTCAGGATTGTAAAGACAGGATTTGCGCGCATGCGCCGCTGCGATGGACATTTTGAGATTCCGCAAAGGTGTGAACTGTCGATGGCAGAGCGATCGACGGATGGGCACCGGGCGGAATGGGTCTGGCTTTCTACGCCAGAATTTCGCTCAGTGCGTCAGCACCGGGCGGTTTGCGGAGGACGATTAAGCGCTATCGCGACACTATCGATCTCGCATTGAGGGCAGGAGAAAATCACAGCCGCCTTCGCTCTGGCGAGATTGAACCCTAGAAGAGCGAACATTTCAGCCGAATTGTCGTGATGCGAAACCTGATTCGGGACAGGAATATCGTCGTCCGAATCCAGCTCATGGATGTTGGTGATTTCGGCAACGGGCTGATTGATGAATTCGGGCGCGGATGGCTGGATGGCGAGCACCACCACCAGCATAACCAGCACGATTACCGCAGCAATCATACGGCGCATCGGCCAATCTGATTCCAAACTCAACATAGTTCAAATTTGCATTTTATCGTTAAGGCCGCGTTAAATCAGACCCTTTTGCAAATGGAGAGACGGCCAAACGTCGCTTAAATCCTCGGCATGCCGCTCGGTCTGACAAGTCTTTTCTGGGCGGCAATCCGGAATGGCGCGTTCGGCGCGCCATAGCCTGCATACCCGCCGCGCCTTTCGACGATTTCGAAGAAGAAGCCTTCGCCATAGCTCGGGCTGTACATCTGGAAATATTCGCCGTGGTCATCACGGTCGTAAAGTATGTTCGCAGAACGCAGGCGGTCGGTGAATTCCGGCTCCAGACCGAACCGCGCTTCAAGATCGTCATAGTAGTTTTGCGAGATTTCCAGCGTCGCAAAGCCGAGTGCCTTCAGACGTGATGCCGTGGCGAAAATATCGCTGCTTTGAAACGCAATGTGCTGGACGCTTGAGCCAAAACTCTCGGCGATAAAGCGCCCCGCCAGCGTCCGCCGGTTTTCAGCGCCGTTCAGGGTCAGCCGCAACAAGCCCTCTTCGCCCTCGATAACCTGGCTGCGCACCAGACCGGATGGATCGACTACATCCACCATCGGCGATTTTCGCGTACGGAATATGGATGTGTAGAACAGAAGCCAGGTCAGCATCTCCTCGTAATTCATCGTCTGCGCGATATGGTCGATGCCGATAAGACCAGCATCATCTTCCTGAGGCTCGGCCGAAGGCGTGAACTCGACGTCCCAGACTTTTTCGAGCCCGCTTTTTGCGTCTACGAAAAAGATCACTCCGCCGCCAACGCCGCGTATTCCGGGGATCGAAAGCTCACCCGGCCCGTGGGGCTGCTCAAATGGCTCGGCACCAAGCGCCCGCGCGCGTTCGACCGTGGCAGCCGCATCCTCGACCTTGAGCCCGAACGCATAGGCCGAACTGCCGTGAACGACATAGGACGAGTGAGCGAGGCCCTCGCGTTCCGTATTGATCACGATGTTGATGCCGCTTTCAGCCGGTCCTTGCCGCCACAAGGTGACGTCCTTGTTGATGTGATTTCCGGCAAGGCGAAACCCCATCGCGCGCAGCATCGAGGCCAGCTCGTTGGCTTCTGCCTCGTCGGCGGAAAATTCGATGAATTCCACCCCTGAAACCGCGATCCGGTCAGGCATGTCCGGCACGTCGATCGCAATCTGCGGCTCTTGCCTGCGTACCCGGTCCATGAGGTTGATGAGCGAACGGCGGCCATCGACCGAAATGGATTTCGGCGAGCCGCCGCGAAACTGATCGTTGAAGATTTCGAGCGACAGCGGGCCGTCATATCCGGTTGCGGCCACCGCACGCATGAAATCCGTCACCGGCAGATCACCCTCGCCCGGCATGTTGCGGAAATGGCGGCTCCAATAGAGCAGGTCCATATCGATCAGCGGCGCATCCGCCAGTTGCACGATGAAGATGCGGTCGCCGGGAATGGCACGGATCGAATCGACGTCGATCTTGCGCGCAAGCGTGTGAAAACTATCGAGTATCAGCCCGATATTCGGATGGTCCGCGCGCCGCACGATCTCCCATGCATCACGATGGTCGTGGATATGCTTGCCCCATGCCAGCGCCTCGTAGCCGACACGCACGCCGCTCTTTGCAGCGATTTCGCCGAGTTCCCGAAAATCATCTGCCGCCCGGTCGATGCCGCCCAAAGATGCGGGCGAGACATTCGAACAGATCAGCATCAGATCGGTCCCAAGCTCTGTCATGAGATCGAATTTGCGTTTGGCTCGGTCGAAAGCGCGCGCCCTTTGCGGCTGCGGCATGCCTTCAAAATCACGAAACGGCTGGAACAGAGTGATTTCCAGCCCATGATCGCGCACCATGCGCCCCACTTCTGCCGGTGTGCCGTCGAAAGCCAGAAAATCCGCCTCGAAAATTTCAACGCCGTCGAAACCGGCAGCCGCGATTGCTGCAAGCTTTTCGCGCAAATCGCCGCTGATCGACACGGTAGCAATGGACGTCTTCATGCGTGTTCTCACTCGGTTCGTAGCAGGTGTTCTTCATAACCGGTGAACAATCGGAAATCACCCACGCCCGATGAAAGAAAGCCCATAATCGCAGATTGTTTCAAGCCCACACGGCAAGCGGTGGTCAAAAGAAAAAGGCGAGCCATAGGTCCACCCAAAAAGGCTTAGCGGAAGGAGGCCGTCGTCATTGCCTCCCTCTTTAGCCGGTTGGTCAGTCGGGCTTCCGTCACCGCGCCGTCGTCATCAAGACACGGCCGACCGGGCTTCCTGACTCGACGAAGGAGTGAGCCTCGTCTGCGGCCGACAGTTTGAACGTCTTGGCGATCGGCATGACAATCTCCCCGCGAACGGCAAGCTGCATCAGTTCTTCGATCCGAGTGCGCACGCGCTCCGTACCCATCTCCTGACCGAACATAAAGCTGAAGACGGTGAGGCTTTTCAAAAGCAGGTCCTCGAAGCTGACGGAAGTTGCCCCGCCGCCTGCCGCCCCGATCAGGCCGTAGCGCCCGCGCCTTGCACAGGCATCGAAGATCGGGTTCCCGCCCGCCATGTCGAGCACGAGATCAACGCCGCGACCGCCGGTAATTTCCTGCACCCGCGCCACCACGTCTTCGCTCTTGTAGTCGATGCCGTGGTCGGCACCGAAATCAGCGATCTTGCGCAGGCGCTCGGGCGTCGCGGCGACAGCGATAACCTGGGCTCCCGCTCTGTGCGCCAGTTGCACCGCAGCGAGGCCGACGCCGCCAGCAGCACCTCTCACCAGCACCGTTTCGCCCTTCGTCAGCCGACCGAACTCGAACAGGCCGTCGCTGGCGGTTCCGAACTCCACGGGCAACACCGCCGCGGTCGTCAACTCCAATTCCTGCGGAACCGGGTAGACGTAGCTTTGATCGGTCGCGAAGAGTTCAGCGTGGCTTCCGTCAAAGGCGAAGGCAGCGACCTTATCGCCGACTTTAAACGCCTTAACCTCGCTGCCAACCGCTTCAACGGTCCCTGCAGCCTGATAGCCGACGACATGCGGGACATTGGGCGGCGGTACCTTCCTGCGGTTGAGGATGTCACCGCCCTGGATGGCGACACAGGCGACGCGGATCAGCACAGTGGCCGGCCCGACCTCCGGATCAGCGATTTCCTCCCAAGTCAGGACCTTTGGATCGCCGTTTGTGCGATAGACAGCAGCTTTCATATTCATATCCTGTTTCGAGATTTGACCGTTGGACGCTGCACCGGCCGTCTTTCCTTCGAGTGGCGCGGTTTGGTTTGCGTTTGAATTTCGCGGCAGCGATCGACGGTGTCCCGCAGGGTTTAGTCACCCCACGCCCGGACTTCTAGGCCCAGCCAATAAAGAAATTGCTTAACGGGACACCGCAAAGCCGCAAGCGCCCACCGACGCCTCTCGAACTCAAAAAGCTATTTCAGACCGGCGGGGGTAGAATTTCCAAACCGACTCTTAGAAAGAATAGCGCAGACCGATCGTTACCTGATGCGAACGCACATCCACGTCGGAATCGGTGCCATCGACAGAAGTCAGTTCGACATTCTCGATGTTGAAATAGCGATAGCCAAGGTCAGCCGTCATTTGCGGCGTGAAGGCGTAGGAGACACCTCCTCCGACCTGCCATGCGAAGCCCGTACCTGAATCGTCCAGCACAGTGCCGACGCCCGTCACTCCATGATTGTCGAATTTGACGTGTCCCACGCCGATACCGGCACCGACATATGGCTTGATAGGACCATCGAGGAAATCGATATAACCGTTCACCAAGCCGTAGGTCACACTGGTTTTGCCGGAAGCGGCATTGCCGTCAAATGTCCCCACGCCTGCAACATCATGGGAATCCACATCACTTTGCGAATAGCCGACTTCGATTTCGCCTCTCGGCGTCAAACCGCCAAGGTTGAACTGGGTGCCCACAGCCAGTGAACCGACCCATCCGGTATCGTAACTGTTGCTTACATTCGTTCCGAGAACATTGAAATCCGTATCGCGGTTGAACGCCGCGCCGATCCTGGCCGCGATATACCAATCGTAGCTCGGCTCGACGATGGGAGCAGCTTCTATCGGCGCCGGTTCGCCAATATCTGCTGCCTGAGCAGCCAATACGGTGCCTAGCAGGCCCAACGCCGCGATATTCAAGAGAAGAACTGGGCGCATGACGAAACACTCCGGTTCGAAACAGGCTCACCCCAGTATAATATTGATCAAACGCGACGATTTGGCCAGTAAAACAACTGACGCGACGTCAGATCGTGATCGCCATTGTAGACAGCTCACAATCCAACGTCAGCGCATCGCTGCTATTTGCTGCTTCAGTGCGTTGTCTGACCGGGAGCAAGCTGCCCTCGCCCATCAACCGCTGGATTGGCCTGAAGCGGCTGCGCTTCAAGGCCGGTAGCAACAACCGAAACCTTGAACTGGCCTTCGAGCTCTTTCTCAAAAATTGCACCGACGATGATGTCTGCGTCGTCGCCGACCTCTTCGCGAATGCGCGTCGCAGCTTCATCGACCTCGAACAACGTCATATCCATGCCGCCGGAAATCGAGATCAGCACGCCCTTGGCGCCCTTCATCGAGCTTTCGTCCAGCAACGGATTGGCAATGGAGGCTTCGGCAGCCTTGCGCGCCCGGTCGACACCGGAACCGATGCCGGTTCCCATCATCGCGCGGCCCATGTCGCGCATCACGGTCTTCACGTCGGCGAAATCGAGATTGATCAGACCTTCCTTCACGATCAGGTTCGTGATGCAGCTCACGCCCGAATGAAGCACCTTGTCGGCCATGCCGAAAGCATCTTCGAACGTGGTCTTGGCAGTCGCGATACGGAAAAGATTCTGGTTTGGAATGACGATGACGGTGTCGGCGGCTTCCCGGAGCAGCTCGATGCCGCGATCCGCCATTTGCATGCGGCGCTTGCCCTCAAAAGTGAATGGCTTGGTTACAACTGCAACAGTCAGGATTCCGGCGTTGCGAGCAGCCCGCGCAATCACGGGTGCGGCGCCCGTGCCGGTGCCGCCGCCCATGCCTGCGGTCACGAAGCACATATGCGTGCCCGACAGATGGTCCATGATTTCGTCGATGGTTTCTTCTGCGGCGGCCTGCCCGATTTCAGGCAGCGAGCCCGCGCCCAATCCCTCGGTGGCCAGCGCGCCCAACTGGATCAGCTTAGGCGCCTTGGACATGGTAAGCGCCTGCGCGTCCGTGTTCGCGACGATGAAATCGGTGCCTTCCAGCCCTTCGGCAATCATGTTGTTGACCGCATTGCCGCCGCCACCCCCGACGCCGATGACGGTCAGCTTCGGCCTCATCTCCGAGATTTCGGTTTTTTTGGAAGTGCTCATTATACCGTTTCCTCTAAGGCCCCCGCCCGAATCATACCGGAATGAAAAACAGATACTCAGATTCGAAGCAAGCAAAGGCCCAAGGCGTTTTGATGTAGACTACGCACATATCATTGGACGATAAGCTGCGGCCAGCTACTTTGCCGTGAGAATGGCCTGATTTGCCGGCCATATCGTCGGAATGTCCGGCGCATCGGGAGTTAAAGAAAATTGAGCAGGCTTTTACTCCTGAGACACGCCAAAGCCGGCTGGGCAAAGCCCGGCATGCGAGATTTCGACAGACCGCTGGAAAAATCAGGCATCGAAGATGCGAAAGCCACCGGCGAGACCATGACTGCCATGGGATACATCCCGGACCTGACATTGTGTTCCACTGCAACGCGCGCCCGCGAAACCCTGCAGGCGGTCGCCGAACACGCCGATACCGGCCGCGTGACATATATGGAAGAACTCTACAGGGCGGATGCCGCGGGTTATCTGGAAATCATTCGAGAACATGGCGCCAGCGGCTCAATCCTCGTGGTCGGGCACAATCCTGTGTTGGAGGACCTCGCGACCGCGCTTTCCGCATCAGACGATCAGGCCGCGACCGCCTCATTGCGCAAGGGTTTCGCAACGTCCGGTCTTGCCGTTCTACGATTTGATGGTGCGCTCTCCGAGGCCGAGCGAGGCCGCTTTCGTCTGGAAGCCTTCCTGACGCCGGCAAGAAGCTAGAACCGGGGAAAACGCGTCCGGCATTTCAAAACCATACCGAACGGCCTATATCCTGTTGAAATTCATCAGGCAGGGTTCAACATTTGGCGTCTCTGACAAGTTTCACCGATGAGGCGCGCATTGCGCTCGATACGATTTCCGGCCGCACTGCCGGTCTGTTTTCTCCATCCGTCAGGATAGGCGTCACCGGACTTTCTCGTGCCGGAAAGACGGTCTTCATCTCGGCCTTTGTCCATAATCTGATCCATGGCGGTCGCCTTCCGCTTTTCGAGGCGCAAAAATCCGGTCGCATCGCGCGCGCTTTTCTCGAAGAGCAACCCGACGATGCGGTCCCGCGCTTTCAGTATGAAGATCATATCGACGCGCTGCTGAATTCGCGCATCTGGCCGGATTCCACGCGCGCGATTTCGGAACTCAGGCTGACCATTCAGTATGAGTCCGCCTCCGGCTGGAACCGCATGTTCTCAAGCGGCAGACTTTCGGTCGATATTGTCGATTATCCCGGAGAATGGCTGCTTGATCTTCCGCTTTTGGCGAAAAATTATGCGGAATTCTCAAAAGAAGCGGTCGAAATGGCCGATTTTCCGGTGCGCCACGACCTTTCGACGGCATGGCGCGCGCTGGTCGAAAACATCGATCCATCCGCAGACGCCGATGAAATGCTTGCCCGCAGTCTGGCCGAAAGCTTCGCGGCATATCTGAAAGCCTGCAAGCTGGACGAACGCGCACTTTCCACGCTGCCGCCGGGCCGATTTCTCATGCCCGGCGATATGGAGGGTTCGCCCGCACTCACCTTTGCCCCGCTTCCCCGCCTGACTGAAAAGGCCCGGCCCGGTTCGCTCCACGCGATGATGGAGCGCCGGTACGAGGCCTACAAAACGCATGTCGTGAAACCCTTCTTCCGCGAGCACATTGCCCGCCTCGACCGGCAGATCGTGCTGATCGACGCCATGCAGGCGCTGAATGCCGGGCCTGCCGCAGTGGCGGATCTCGAGCGTGCCGTGACCGAAATTCTCGCCTGCTTCCGCCAAGGGCGTGGCAATCTGCTGACCGATTTCTTCACCCGCCGCATCGACCGCATCCTGATTGCGGCGACCAAGGCGGACCATCTGCATCATGAAAGCCACGACCGGCTGCAGGCAATTGTCCGGCGTATCGCCAAACGTGCTGTTGCGCGGGCAGATTTTACCGGCGCGGAAGTCGATGTGCTGGCAATGGCCGCAATCCGCGCAACGCGCGAAGGCACTGTGAAGCAGGGTCGCGATACGCTTCCTGTCATCATTGGAACGCCGCTGAAGGGCGAAACCATCGGCGACGAGACCTTCGATGGAAACACCGAAACAGCCATATTTCCCGGTGATTTACCGGCGAGAGCGGATTCAGTTTTTGAAGAAACAACGGACGATCAGAACACAGCCATCCGCTTCGTGCGCTTTCGTCCGCCCAAGCTCGAAAAGACCGCCGAAGGTATCACGCTGTCCCTGCCCCATATCCGGCTGGACCGCGCGATTCAGTTCCTTATCGGAGATCACCTCGCATGAGCGCTCCGCGTAAACCTGCCTCCTTTCGGCTGGAGCCGGAGGAGAAGCCGACCCCCGCACCAAAGGCCGAAACAGTCCGGCGTCCGCGCTCGTTAAAAGCGGAAATGGCGATAGTTACACCTGCAACTATCGATGTTTTCGACGAGCCGGACATTGCGACAGCCGAGCCGCCGCCTGCAACTGCGCCCAAAAAGCGCTCTGGTCTCGGTACGATCTTCATCGGCGCGTTCGGAATCCTGCTCTCGCTGGCCTTTGGCTTGTGGGCCGACAAGCTCATTCGGGATCTGTTCGCCCGCTTCGAATGGCTGGGTTGGTTTGCTGTCATTGCCGCAATAGTCGCGGCCTTGACGCTGATCGTAATTCTCGCACGCGAATTGCTCGCCCTTTCGCGCCTCGCATCGGTCGAAAAAATGCGGTCGCAGGCGCTGGAAGCGATTTCCCATGACGATCCGAAACGCGCCAAGAAAGTCGTCGATGAATTATCGGCCTTCGTTGCCTCGAAACCTGAAACGGCAGTCGGGCGGCGTGCACTGTCAGAATTGCGCGATGACATCATAGATGGCGCAGACCTCGTGCGGCTTGCCGAAGCCGAGCTTATGGCGCCGCTCGATGCGCGCGCGAAAATCCTGATTCTGGATGCCGCAAAACGCGTCTCGCTCGTAACTGCCGTCAGCCCGCGCGCGCTGGTCGATATTGCCTATGTGGTTTTCGAGGCAGGAAGGCTCATCCGCAGGCTCTCCGAGCTTTACGGCGGGCGTCCCGGTACACTGGGTTTCTTCCGGCTGGCGCGCAGCGTTCTGGCGCATCTGGCCGTCACCGGATCGATCGCGGCAGGCGACAGCATTGTCCAGCAGATAGTCGGCCATGGGCTTGCGGCACGGCTTTCGGCCAAGCTTGGCGAAGGTGTCGTCAACGGCATGATGACGGCGCGCATTGGCATCGCGGCCATGGAAACCGCACGTCCTCTGTCCTTTACCGCGTTGAAACGCCCCGGAATGGGCGACTTTCTGTCCGCACTCACCTCTTTCGCAACCAAAGACAGCAGTGGAAAGACACCCCGCAACGACGAACAAAACCAGACAAGGTGACGAACCGTTAACCATTCTTGTCCAAGGTCGGCTTCTATCGTATTCCAGTTTTCCAGTCTGTCGGGTGCCTCGATGAAACGCGCAACTCTGTCTGCAATCCTGCCGTTCGCCCTGGCTGCAACGGCGATGATCGGAACCACTGTCTCCGCGCAAAGCTCGGAACGTGACCGCAAATTCTTCAAATCCGTCGAGGGCCAATGGGTTGGTCCTGGCGAGATCGTCGCCGGAAAGTACAAGGGCACGAAGTTTACCTGCACCTTCACCGGCTCGACGCCGGACGGCAAACTCGGCATGACGCTGGACGGCGGCTGCCGCGTCGGCATGTTCACGCAGAAAATGAGCGCGACCGTCGAACGCAAGGGACGCGCAGGCTATCAGGGCAAATTCATGGATGGCGCGGCCGGTAGCGGCCTGGACATCGTGTCGGGCAACGTCGTCGAAGGCCAGAAGGTCGTTTTCGGCATCAACCGCAATCAGCTCAAGGGCGTGATGCAGGCTCGCATCCCCGATGAAAACAGCATGACGGTGACGGTTTCCGTCAGCGTCGAGAAGCAGATGGTCCCGGTCATCGGCATGAACCTCAAGCGCGTCGATGGCGCAGCCGTTGGTTCCATCGCCAGCAAATAAGACCAAATACGCAAGTTCTTGAAGGCGCGCGCTGCAAAGCGGGCGCCTTTTTCTTTTGCGGCCCTTCCGCGTCATCCCGGAACTGCCGGAAACAAGCAAACCGGAACCTCCCCTAACGCACTTTTCGTGCTGCCACTAAGCGCATATGCTGGGAACAGCCCGACCTTTCAGCACAGCCCCAGCGGCCGATCCCGGAAAACAAAATCATGGCAGCCGAAGCCTCGAACAGCGAACTCATTCAGGTCGTAGCGCTTTTGGCTGCCGGTGTCGTGGCGGTGCCGATCTTCAAGCGGATCGGGCTGGGTTCCATACTGGGCTACCTCGCCGCCGGTCTCGCAATCGGTCCGTTCGGCCTTGGCATTTTTAACGATTCCGGCGCGATCCTTCATGTCGCAGAACTCGGCGTGGTGATGTTCCTTTTCATCATCGGGCTCGAAATGCGGCCATCCCGCCTATGGAGCCTGAGACGTGAAATCTTCGGTCTGGGCGTGCTTCAGGTCGGGTTTTGCGCGGTTTTGCTGACGGGCGTCGGTTATTTCACCGGTTTTCCGCTCGCTCAATCCTTTGTAGCGGGTGCGGGCTTCGTCCTGACCTCGACGGCAATCGTCATGCAGCTTTTGGAAGAACGTGGCGAGATGTCGTCTCCGGGCGGCCAGCGCATGATTTCGATCCTGTTGCTGGAAGACATCGCCATCGTGCCGCTGCTTGCGCTCGTTGCCTTCCTGGCGCCTGTCGCTGCCGGTCATCCCGAAACGACATGGATTACCGTGCTAACCAATATCGGAATAGGCATCGGGGCGATTGTCGGTCTCGTCGTTGCCGGACGCTATCTGCTTAATCCGCTTTTTCGCATTCTAGCGGATTCGAAAGCCCGCGAAGTTATGACTGCCGCTGCTCTCCTCGTGGTTCTCGGCTCAGCATTGGCGCTCCAGATGGGCGGCCTCTCAATGGCCATGGGCGCGTTTCTGGCGGGCGTTCTGCTATCCGAGTCGACATTCCGCCATCAGCTTGAAGCCGACGTCGAGCCATTCCGTGGCATCCTGCTCGGCCTTTTCTTCCTTGCCGTCGGCATGTCCCTGAACCTCTCTGTCGTCGCAGCCAACTGGCAGATGGTCCTGTTCTACGTCCTCGCCTACATGATCGTGAAAGCGCTCGGCATTTATCTCATCGCACGTCTGCTGAAATCGGATCATGCGCAGGCTATCGAACGCGCGGTGGTGATGGCGCAAGGCGGCGAGTTTGCCTTCGTGCTTTATTCCGCCGCCACCACCGCAGGCATCATCGACGGCGAAGCCAACTCGCTGCTGACGGCAATCGTCATTATTTCCATGGTCCTGACACCGCTCGCCATCATCGGCCTGCGCTATTTGACGCCAAAGGAGGAGCAGTCGCTTGAAGATGTCGATGTCGTCGATGATCTGCATGGCAGCGTGCTCGTCATCGGCTTCGGACGCTTCGGCCAGATCGCAACGCAACCCCTGCTTCTGCGCGGGCTTGACGTGTCGATCATCGACAATGACGTGGAGATGATACAGGCCGCAGCCACTTTCGGCTTCAAGGTCTATTATGGCGACGGGACGCGGTTGGACATTCTCCATGCCGCAGGTGCAGGACGCGCCCGCGCGGTCTTGATCTGCGTGGACAAAGGCGAAATCGCGGTGAAAATCGCCGAGCAGATGAAATCCGAATACCCGCTGGTGCCGGTCCTTGCGCGCGCCTTCGACCGCGGCATCGCGATGGATCTCATTCAGGCAGGCGTCGATTATCAGCTTCGCGAAACCTTCGAATCGGCACTCTCCTTCGGCGAGGCGACTTTGAGAAAGCTCGGTATCGACGAAGAAGAAGCGGCTGAAACCATTCGGGATGTTCGCGAGCGCGACGATGCGCGTCTCGATGCGCAGCTTGTCGGCGGCCTTGCGGCGGGCCGGGGCTTCTTCAAAGGCAACATGCCGATCCCTGCGCCATTGGCACCGCCCAAGCGCCCCGGTCGTGCGATGAGCGAAGAAACGGCGACGGTGCTGGTAAAGCCCGCCGCCGCCGATTAGACCGCCCGCGACTTATTCGGCTGCCACGGTCTGCGTCTTGGCCTGCGGCTCTCCACGATTGAAGTACATCGCCACAAGCACAACGGCCAGCCAGACCACCGCGAAGGCCCACCAGACACCGCCATAGATCAGCGCCATACCGATCAAACCGGCCTGTAGGGTGTAATACGCCATCGGAATGAGCGTCATGCGGATGACGTCCCCTTCCCGGTCGGTCAGGCCGACGACTGCTGAGGCTGCCACCACGTTGTGAACGCAGATCATATTACCAGCAGCGCCGCCGACCGCTTGAAGCGCCACCACGCCGATGGTTGCCAAACCGGTCAAGCCGATCTGTTCTGCCGCAGAGAACTGGAACAGCGAGAACATCATGTTCGAGACGGTGTTCGAGCCCGCGATGAAGGCACCCAGCGCGCCGATCAGTGGTGAGAACAGCGGCCAGATGCTTCCCGTTGCACTGGCGACGGTTTCGGCAAGCACCAGCGGCATGGATTCCAGCCCGCCCTCACTCGTGTTGATGAAAACCTGCACCATCGGAACGGCGATGATGAGCGCGGGTGCTGCGGCCATCATGGTTTGCGCGGAATTCGACCATGCCCGCCCATACGCCTTGCCGCTCATCTTGAAGACGAAGAACGAAATCACGGATGCGAGAATGAGAATCGTTCCGGGCGAAAAGAGAAGCTGTGCACTGGCGCCGATGCCCGATCCGAAGAGATCAGAAACCGCCAATGTCGCCTCCGGCGAAGTCAGCGCTGCTTTGAGCGGCGCAATCGTGCGCGTTGCGATGAGAAGGCCTGCAACGATCACATAGGGAGACCAGGCGCGCAGCAGCGAGATGGAACGTCCATCCGTACCCGCCTCGGCAGCGGCTGCGGCATTCGAATCGAGCGCACCGAACCAGCTTTCGGTCGCCTTGGACCTCGGCGGAAAGTCGAAGCGATCCTTCGGCAGCAGGAAGCCTTTCTTAGCTGCCGGGACAACGATCATCAGGCCGATCAGACCACCAACAAGCGACGGAAACTCCGGTCCGAGCAGGAGTGCGACGAGATAATACGGAACCGTGAATGCAAAACCGCAGAACAGCGCGAATTTCCAGACGGCAAAGCCATCCTTGAAAGAACGATTGGCGCCGAAGAAGCGGGTCAGCATACCGACCATGATCAACGGAATGACGAAGCCGACAAGCGCGTGGATCATCGCCACATTGACGGCAAGCTGAACGACATATTCCGTCAAAGTCAGTGGTGCGATGCTCTGAACGACGCCTTCATTATTAGAAAGCCCTGTGGTGACACCAACCAGCATGGGCGTGCCGACAGCGCCGAAGGAAACCGGCGTGGATTGGATGATCAGCGTCACCAGCACTGCTGCCATGGCCGGAAAGCCGATTGCGACCAGAAGTGGTGCAGCCACCGCAGCGGGCGTGCCGAAACCGGAGGCCCCTTCGATCATCGAGCCAAACAGCCATGCGATGATCAGCGCCTGTATTCGCCGGTCAGGCGACAAGTCCATGAAACCTTGGCGGATTGCGCGGATCGCGCCGCTTTCCTGAACGGTCTGCAGAAGCAGGATCGCGCCGAAGATGATGAAAAGAAGGGTCAGTGCGGTGACAAAGCCGTTAATAGTCGCACCCGCAACGGTTCCGATCGACTGATTCCAGACAGTGAGAGCGAGAACGGCGGTCACGAGATAGGCCGTCAGCATGGAAAATTTAGCCGAACGCCGCATAATCACGAGCAAGACCAAAACTATTGCGATCGGCAATAGCGCTAGAATAAACAACATACCTTGCGGCATAATTCCTCCCTTTCAAATTCTGTTTTCCGCAAGCCCCCCTCAACTATGCGAAACCGGAGATAAATGGCTAAAGGATACAACCGCTGATCGCAATCGAAACGGGAGTATTTAACAGAATTGTGTCCGGTAAAATTTATGTCTTATACTTTAGACGGATATGCACTCCGGATTTGCGTAATTCTTGTCATGGATTTTCTATACTAGGACGCCCATATGACATTTTCGCCGGTGCCCGCTAAGGCTCCGCCTATGTTTTTTGATTCGTTTGAAAGGCACATTTTATGACGACAGCAGACCAGCTCGCAGTGGATGAGATCGTAAAGTTCTGGCGCGAGGCAGGGCCGGATAGCTGGTTCGAGAAAGACGAGATTTTCGATAGCAAGCTCCGCGACCGCTTTCAGGGCAGGCATTTTTCAGCCGCGCGGCGCGAATTCGACCATTGGTCGGACTCTGCCGAAGGTTCGCTGGCGCTGATGATCCTGCTGGATCAGTTTCCGCGCAATTGCTTTCGCGGTACCGGCCACATGTATGCGACCGACCCGCTGGCCCGCTATTATGCACGAAAAGCGATTGCCGCAGGCCAAGACAGCCAAGTCGAGCCGGAAATCCGCTCATTCTTCTACCTGCCCTTCTCGCACTCAGAATTGATCGCGGACCAATATGAAGCTGTTGATCTGGCAAACGCGCTTGGCGGCGATTTCGTCAAACACGCGGTCGGCCATCGCGACATCGTGCAGCGGTTTGGCCGTTTCCCGCATCGCAACCAGATCATGGGCCGCGAAACGACGGAAGAAGAACAAGCATTTCTGGAATCGGGCGGCTTCGCCGGATAGGCTAGTCTTTCCACCAATCGGCCTTGCCGGGCAGTTTTTGGATGCCGGCGAGGTCGATTTTTGACAAGTGATCGCTCAGCGACACGCCTTGGACCGCGAAATCCGGCGCGATTTCAGACAATGGAACGAGCACGAAAGCACGTTCCAACATACGCGGATGCGGCACTTCCAGCCCGGTTTCCGCGATGATACGATCCCCGAAGGCCAGAATGTCGAGATCGATCAGGCGCGGACCCCACCGCTCTTCGCGAACTCGTTTCAAACGGCGCTCCGTTTCGAGACAGAATTCCAGAAAATCGCGGGGTTCAAGTGCAGTTTCGATGATTGCGGCGGCGTTCAGGAAATCCGGCTGATCGGTTTTTCCCCAGGGCGGCGTGCGATAAAGCGACGAAACCGCCAACACCTCCGATGATGCGTCCGCGTCAATCATCCGCAACGCCGACGCCATCGAGGCCGCCGGATCGCCCAGATTTCCTCCGAGGCTGATATAGGCGCGTTCTTTATTCCGGCCAGACAACCGTCACCTCGACGTAATCGAGAACACCCGGCACCGGCGCATTGGGTTTGCGCACCGTGATCTTGGCTTTTTTGATCTGCGGGAAATGCTCGGTCAGCGCCTTGCCGACCTTCAGCGCCAGCGCCTCGATCAAAAACTGGCGCTCACCTGTCACGATCTTTTCAATTACGGTGAAGGCAACGCCGTAATCCACTGTATCTTCTATCGAATCTTCGGTCAGCGCTCGACCGGCCTCGACCCATAGCTCCGCATCCACATAGAAGCGCTGGCCGATCCGCCCTTCTTCTTCCAGAACGCCGTGGCGCGCGAAGAAGGCGCAGTTTTTCATGCGTATAAGATACATCGGATGTCAGGGCTCCAGGCTCAAGCGTTCGCGGGCAAGCATAGCATCTGCGAAGGCAAGAGCGTCCATGTTGATTGCGACATTGTGCACCCGAAAAAGCGCAGCGCCTTTCAGTCTGAGGATCGCACTGGTCGCCGCGGTCCCGGCGTCGCGGTCTTCAGCGTCGCGACCGGTCACATGTCCTATGAAGCGCTTGCGCGAAGTGCCTGCAAGCAAAGGAAAATTCAGCGCTGCGAGTTCGGAAAACCGCGCCATCAGGTCAAGGTTTTCATCGGCGTTCTTGGCAAAACCAAAGCCCGGATCGAGCACGATCTGATCGTCTCCAACGCCCGCCTCGCGGGCAATCTCGAGCGAGCGTCCAAGAAATGCAAACTGATCGGCAATGACGTCGCTGAGCTTTTCGCGCTCGCGTCCCGTATGCATGATGACCAGCCCGGCGCCCGTTTCTGCCGCCAGCCGGGCGATTGCCGGTTCGCGTTGCAGGCCCCACACATCGTTGACGATATGCGCACCGGCGGCAATTGCGAGCCGTGCGGTTTCCTCGCGATACGTATCCACGGAAATCAGCAGATCCGGCTCGGCGGCCAGCGCCTCAATGACGGGCAGCACCCTTGCCTGCTCTTGGACAGCAGACACAGGATCGGCACCGGGACGGGTCGATTCTCCACCGACATCGATGATTGCAGCACCTTCAGACACCATCCGGCGGGCTTGCGCGACGGCACGGTCAAGATCGACGAACGATCCGCCATCGGAAAAACTGTCCGGCGTCACGTTCAACACGCCCATCACAACGGCGCGAGGGCCGAGTGAAAGATGGCGGCCATGCGCCAATTTCCATTTGGGGGTGGTCATCGCCGTTCGTATTCACCAAGATAGAGACGGAAGTCGCTCGTCACGAAAATTCAATGCTTTGACGGCAAAAATCCGAAAGCCTTGCTGCAAGCGGGCGTAAAGCAAGGCACGGAGCGAAGCAATATGTTCAAACGGGTTCTTGGAGACTGCGTAAGAATTCGCCCTGCCGAGTCATGTGGAGTGGTTTTCGAGAACCGGAGCGGAGCGTACGTTTGGTACGTGAGCACCGGAAGCGCAGAAAACCGCGCCAGGTGGCCGGCAGCGCGGATTATCAGGCAGTCTCTTATGACAATGGCGTTTGCAGCGTGCCTCGCCGTGCCGGCAAGTGCGGCCAGCTTGTCGAAGACCTACAGCTATTTCACGATTGGCGGAAAGACGCTTTCCGAGATCGAGGATGAGCTGGGAAAGCGCGGTCCGCAGGTCAAAACCACCGGACGCCGCCATCCTGGTGCGACGCAAATGGAGTTTACGACCAAGATCAGCTATTCGCAGGACCAGAAAAGCTGCCGCATCGCCAACGCACATGTGACGGTGAAGGCCAATATGTTTCTGCCGAAATGGCGTCAGCGCCACCGCGCGGAGCAAGATACAAGGTTGATCTGGGATACGCTGTCTTCCGACATCAAGCGCCATGAGGAAAGTCATGTCGTCATCGCCAAGAACCATGCGCGCGAACTCGAAGATTCACTGAAGAATCTCGGCCGTTTCAGAAACTGCGAACAGGCGGCGACCGCTGCGAAAGCCAAGCAGACCGATATTCTGGCCAAGCATGACCGCGCGCAGATTCAGTTCGACCGCGTGGAAGGCAAAAACTTCGAAAGCCGCATCATGCGGCTTCTGGAATATCGTTTGAAGCAGATCGAGGCGGGCCGTATTCCGGGCTAGGCGCGACCAATTAGAGCGCTTCCTGTTTTGATGGAATCGCGAGGCGCCCCCCTCTGTCCTGCCGGACATCTCCCCCACGGGTGGGGAGATTGGATGACACCACTCTCCGCCTCTTCATTCTGTAACGTCAGCAATTGGTGCCGCGCTTTAAATGACAAGGTAATCTCCCCACCCGTGGGGGAGATGTCCGGCAGGACAGAGGGGGGCGCTGTCCCGCCAGCTTTTCTATCTAAAAGTGAAAGGCTCTACCCCTGGCGCTCTGGGATACGCACAACCAACCCATCCAGCGCATCGCGCACTCTTATCTGGCACGAAAGGCGCGAATTCGGCTGCACTTCATAG